>NZ_JBVKAO010000008.1:0-489439 GCF_055639375.1 Streptomyces sp. NPDC039462 | reverse complement strand
GTGAACGAGGAGGCCGCGCGCCCCCCTCCACGACTAATGCGCCGCCCGGCTGGGAGGGGGAGGCCGCCTGTCGGGGACCAACTTTCGCGAAGTTGTGAATGGAGGAGCCCCGCGCCCCGGCTTCACGACCAATGCGCCGCCCCGGCCGGGAGGTAGAGGCCGCCGCTCGGGGACCAACTTTGGGAAAGTTGCGAATGGGGTGACCGCGCGCCCCCTCTTCACGACTGATGCGCCGTCCCGGCCGAGGCGGGAGAGGCTGCCCCTCGGGGACCTACTTTCGCGAAGTTGCGAATGCGTTCGCCGCACGCCCCCCTGAGCAGCCCATGCGCCCCCAGCATCCGAGCCCACCGCGCCACAATCCCGCGATGACCGGCCCTGCGTGACGGCGCGCAGGGCGTGACAGGGGGGCGCGCGGCATCTCCATTCACAACTTTTCCAAAGTAGGTGCCCGACCGGACGCGATGGACCGTCCCGCGCCCGGCGATGAAGGGTGATGGCCCGGCCAGCCGGGCCGCGCCGGGCGGCCGCACCCCGAGCATGGCCCGCGCCCACGATGAGCCGGTCCGCACCCGGCCGCGAAAGCCGATGACCCGAGCGGCGAAGCCGGGAGCCGAGCCCCGACGGTGACGTCGGCGCACGTTGGGCCGGGCCGCACCCGGCGGCGAAAGGGGATGACCCATCCCAGGGATACCCGTCGGCCCCACCCCTGGCCGTCCGGGTCAAGGTCAACGTGCGGTGGAGGGGCGGGAGTCAAGGGTGGAGCGGAGCGGAATCGGCGTAGCCGACGCGCAGCGCAGCGGAGCGCCCTTTACTGCCGGCCCGGAGGCGCCACACTCCGGAAAGCCCGGGCGGCCCCGGTGACCGTCAACGTCACCGGCCCACCGAACACGGAGCGTTGTTGGAGTGCCTGTACTTTTCAGGTTACGTGCAGGTGGACACTCTGGGTGATGAGAAGGGAACACTCAGTGTGAGAGGTGGAGGTCATGGCGCTGACGGCGGAGGAACGGGTGCGGGCGGTCGAGGATGCCGTGCGGCAGTTGAAGGCGGGGCTCGCGGAGGTCGGGGTCACGTTGCCCTCGTTGCGGATCGATCCGCTGACGGCGGCGGCCGAGGGCACGCTGCCCCTGGTCGAGTTGGGGCGCTGCAACCTCGACACCGCGCTGCGGCTGGCCGCCGTACTGGAGGAGGCGCGGTGAAGGAGGAGGGGGCGGCGTCTCGGGCGCGGGTCGGGGGCCCGGCTGAGGCCGGGGGCTAGTCCGTGGTGCGGGAGTTGTCGAGGGCCGCGCGGAGGTGGCCGTCGGAGACGGTGAGGAGCCGGGCGGCAGTGGGGCCGTCGACTCCGCCGAGGATCGTGAGGATGGCGTTCTTCACCTCTCCGTCGGTGGCGGCGAGCGCGGCCTCGATCTCCTCGTCGGACGCGCCGGTGGCGAGGGCGACGATACGGCGGGAGCGGGCCCGCAGCTTCTCGTTCGACGCGCGGACGTCCACCATCAGGTTTCCGTACGTCTTGCCGAGGCGGATCATCGTGATCGTCGACAGCATGTTGAGGACGAGCTTCTGAGCCGTGCCGGCCTTGAGGCGGGTGGAGCCGGTGAGGAGTTCGGGGCCGACGACGACCTCGATGCCGTGCTCGGCGGCGGCCGCGAGCGCGCTGTCCGCGTTGCAGGAGAGGCCGATGGTGAGTGCGCCGTAGCGGGTACGGGCGTGCTCGACGGCGCCGATCGCGTACGGCGTGCGACCTGACGCGGAGATGCCGACGACGACGTCGTCCGCGGTGAGGCCGAGCCCGTCCAGGTCCTCGGCGGCCAGCTCCTTGCTGTCCTCCGCGCCCTCGACCGCCTCGACCAGGGCGCTCGGACCGCCCGCGATGAGGCCGACGACCTCGCTGGGGTCGGTGTTGAAGGTGGGCGGGCACTCGGAGGCGTCGAGCACGCCGAGCCGTCCCGCCGTGCCCGCGCCCGCGTAGACGAGGCGGCCGCCGCGGGCCATGCGCTCGGCGGTGGCGTCGATGGCGGCGGCGATGGCGGGGAGCCGCTCGGCGACGGCCGCGGGGACGGTGGCGTCCTCACCGTTCATGATCTGCGCGATCTCGGCGGTGGGCAGCCGGTCGATGCCGGAGAGCTCGGGCCGGAACGCCTCGGTGGTGAGGGTGGCCAGCTGGGCGCGGAGCTCGCCGTAGTCGTCGCCACGCTTGTGCTGGTGGTGGTGGGGGGCGCCCGTCGGGTCGGTCGCGTCGCTCGCGTCGGTGGTGGAGGTCATGGCGGCTGCGGCTCTTTCGTGTCCGGTGCGGGGGGTTGGGGGGGGTGTCAGCGGCTGGTGCCGCGCGGGCTGTGGCGGTGGGCCAGCGCCTCGTAGGACGCGGCGAGGGCGGGCGCCGCCGTCTCGTACGTCCGCTGGGCGACACCCACGAACAGACAGTCCACCACAAGGAGTTGGCTCGTGCGGGACGACATCGCGGCCGGCCGCAGCTCGCTCTCGCGGGCCGTGGAGGTGGTCAGTATGTGATCGGCGTACTGCGAGACGGCCGCGCCCGGCCGGCCGGTGATCGCGATCGTCGTGGCGCCGTGCTCGAAGGCGACGCGGAGGGGTTCGATCACGTCGCCGGTCGAACCGGAGTGGGTGATCGCGATCGCCACGTCCTTCGCGCGGAGCGTCACCGCGTTGGTGACGGCCAGGTGCGGGTCGGAGTGCGCGTGCGCGATGTGTCCGATGCGGAGCAGTTTCTGGGCGAGGTCCTGGGCGACGAGGCCCGAGGCGGCGACGCCGTAGATCTCCACGCGGCGGGCGGTGGCGAGCGCGGCGACGGCGGCGCCGAGCTGCACGGTGTCGAGCCCGGCGGCGGTGTCGGCGAGGGTCTGCTGCTCGTCGTACGCGAGCTTCGCCACGACGTCCGCGATGGGGTCGTCGACGGCGATGTCCGCGGTCACGGCGGGTGCGCGCCCCGACTGCTGCTGGGCGGCGAGACCGGCGAGCGCGAGACGCAGGTCGCGGTAGCCGGGGTAGCCGAGGAGGCGGGCGGTGCGCACGACGGTCGCCTCGCTCGTGCCCGTGAGCTCGGCGAGACCGGTGACCGTGAGGGCCGCGCAGCCCGCGGGATCGCCCGCGACGGCCTCGGCGACCCGCTGCATGGACCGGGTCATCGACGGGGCCAGCGTCCGCACCTTCGCCGCGAGGGCGGCGGGGGCGGGGGGCGCGGCGTCCGCGAAAATTTCCTTCACGTCATGGGTCACATTTGAAAGGTATTTTCGGTCAGGTGCCCGGTCAAGACCTCGTCGGCCGGGTGTCTCCCGTGCGTCCCGTCGGTTCTCCGGTGTGGTGCGGGTGGGGGGACAATGGCTGCATGGACGCGATCGACCCCTTGGAGCAGGCGTTGCACGCCGCTCGCGCACTTGTCCTCGCCGACCTGGTCGCCCGCGAGGTCGCCGAGGCCGAGGTCGTCTCGATGGTCGAGGAGTCGGTGGCGCACCGGCGCTGGTGGGTCGAGCAGTGGCCCGAGGGCGTCGACTACGTCGCGGGGCTCGTCGCCCAGGACGTCCAGGACGCACTCCTGGAGCGGTACGGACGGTGGCCGCTGTGCCCCGTGTGCGAGACGGGAGAGCCCCACGCGCTGGACGTGGAGCCGGAGTTGGGGCCCGACCCGCATTGGGTGTGCGGCAAGGCGGGCGTGGTCGTGGCGCCGGTGGGCGGCCTGACGTGAGCGTCTACATAGACCCGCCGACCTGGCCCGGGCACGGCCGCATGTGGTCCCACCTGGTCAGCGACGTCTCGTTCGAGGAACTGCACGCGTTCGCGGCACGCATCGGCTGCCCGCCGCGTGCCTTCGAACGCGACCACTACGACGTACCCGCCGAGCGCTACGAGGACGCGGTGCGCGCGGGCGCGGTGGAGATCGGCTCCAAGGAACTGGTCCGGCGGCTCACGGGCGCGGGGCTGCGGAGGCCCAAGGGACGGCCGGCCTAGTCGCTAGGGTCGGGCGCATGATCACCGTTCATCTGAAGTACGAGATCGATCCGGACCGCATCGACGACTTCGAGGAGTACGGCCGCCGCTGGGTGGACCTCGTCAACCGCTTCGGCGGCACCCACCACGGCTACTTCCTCCCGAGCGAGGGCGACAGCGACATCGCGTACGCCCTTTTCTCCTTCCCGAGCCTCGCCGCGTACGAGCAGTACCGCACCGACAGCACGACGGACCCCGAGTGCCAGGCCGCCTTCGAACTGGCGCGCCGGACGCGGTGCATCCGGCGCTACGAGCGGCGTTTTCTGCGGCCCTTGGAGTGACCAGCCGAGCCTCAGGACCGTTGCAGGCCGTACGCGTGGTTCGTGTCGCGGTCTGCCAGCCTGACGTAGCCGGCGCCGGTCGCCACCCGCTGGGACGGGGCGTTGTCGGGGGCGGTCACCGCGAGGAGGGACGTCACCTCGGGGTGGGTCAGGGCCCAGTCGGAGAGGGCGCGCAGTGCCTGTGTGGCGTAACCGTGGCCGCGTGCCGCCTCCACCAGGTCGTAGCCGACCTCGACGCAGCCGTTGTCGTCCGGCGGGCCGTGGAAGCCCATGCCGCCGACGGCCAGCTCGTCGGCGGTGCGGACCAGCGCGTACATGCCCCAGCCGGGGCGGAGCACCCCGGCGGCGTACGCCTTCGTGAGCATGCCCGCGGCCCTGCGTGTGCCGTCGAAGGGGGCGCCGTCCAGCCAGGTCAGTCCGCCGGTGCCGCCGTCGGCGAGATCCGCGGCGGCCGCGGGCGTCACCTCGCGCAGGGCGACGGGTCCCGCGGGGAGCGAGTGCGGGTTGTGCCAGCGCCACTGCGTGACGGGGGCGCGGCCCGGCAGGGTGCCGCGGCCCGTGGCTCCCAGCAGGGTCGTCCAGGGGGTGGTGCCCGCGAGGGCCGGCGGCACGTGCGGGAAGAGGTGCGCGAGGACCGACGCGCACAGCTCGGCGGGCGGTTCCGCGTCGACGCCGAGCGTGTGGGCGATGTCGTACGTGTGGAGCAGGACCTCCGCGACGGCCATCGCGGCGAAGCCCGTCGCGTCGGCGGCGCCAGAGGGGTAGGGGTGGTAGGCGCGGACGCCGCGGGGCGTCGCGCGGACCACGGCGGACAGGATGGCTCCCGCCGCCTCGATCGCCCGGATCGCGCCTTCGGGGCCCGTGCCCTCGTCGAGGGTCGTCTCGAAGGGGACGTAGCCGTCCGTGGCGCGGCCCGTCAGCTGGCCCGCGTACGCGATGTGGCAGCCCGCGATGTGTTCCGCCGTCTGGAGGCAGCTCCAGTCGAGGTCATCCGCCTTGGCACGCCAGTCGCGGTCCGCCGCCGCGCGCAGCACCCCGGCCGCGTGCGCGACGGCCTCGTCGATCCGGTCCCCACCCATGAGAAGCATGCGGCAGAGAGTACGGGAGTGGCACCGGAAGGGCCTCAGGTTTCCAGCAGGGCCAGTTCCGTCGCCAGGTTCTCGCGGGCCGGTGCCTCCCAGTTGGCCGCCCCGTACGGCGTCCTGAAGAGGCGCGGGAGCGCCATGAGCCGGCGCAGCACGTCGGCCCTGCCCCGGCGGAACGCCTCGTCCGGCACGAAGCCGTACTCCTCGCGGACGGCGGCCGCGTAGGCGGCGTACGCGTCGGGGGAGGCCGCGAGGATCGCCAGGTCGGCGTCGCACAGCGCCTCGCCGTTGTGGTCGCCGTCGGCCGGGTCGTGCGTGACGGTGAGGCGGACCAGGCGCGCCACTTCGGCGGTCCGGTCGGCCGGCAGGCCCGCTTCGGTGAGGGCGCGCTCGGCGAGGCGGGCGGAGCGCTCCTCGTTCTCCGAGCGGTCGGGTGCGTACACCGCGTCGTGGAACCACGCCGCGAGGCGTACGAGGTCGGGGTCGTCGGCGTGGTCCTCCAGCACGTCGATGTGGTCAAGGACCGCCGCCAGATGGTCGGTGGTGTGGTACCTGCGCTGCGGCTCGGCCCAGCGGGCGAGGAGGCGTTCCGCGTAGGGGGCGGGGTCGGGGGTGCCCTCGCCGGGGTGCGGGGTGCCCTCGCCGGGGTGCGGGGTGTCCTCGCCGGCGCGGAGCAGGGCGGCGGCCCAGCGGGCGTGGAGGTCCTTTTCGTCGGCCATGCCGCGACTCTAGTTCGCCTTCTACCCGTGGGGGGTATGTTGCCATGTGGGGCCGCAGGCTGTTGGCTGCCGCCATGGCCACCATCGAAGAGAGCTACGAACCCGACCGCGCGGGACGCCTCCTGCGTACCGAACGCGACGCCCTCATACCGCTGTTGAGGGCCGCCCCCGACACGGCGTACGAGATCCGCACCTGCTGTCCGGGCTGGACCGTGCGGCATGTGCTCGCGCACTGCGGCTCCGCGCTGATGCGGGTGGTGGAGGGCCGGTTCGAGGAGGGCGTGTACTCGCCCGAGAGCAACGAACGCGACATCGCCGAGCGCGCCGACTGGTCCAACTCCCGTGTCGTGGACGAGCTGGAGCGTGGCATGACGGAGGCCGGGCCGGTGCTCGCCGCGGCCAAGGGGCTCCTGGACGGGGTGGCGCTCGGCGAGTGGGTGCACGCCGGTGACGTACGGGAGGCGTGGGGGAAGCCGGGTGCGTACGGCGGTGAGGGGCTGGCGGACGCGCTGCCCCTGCTCGAACAGTTCAGCAGGTCGGCGCATGCCGCCGCCGCGCTGCCGCCGCTGCACGCGGACGTCGACGGCCTGGACGAGCCGCTGACCCTGGGCGTCACCGACGGCAAGCGGCCGCCCGCCCGCTACATCGGTGACGCGCCGACGCTGGTCCGGCTGTGCACGGGACGGCCGCTGACGGGCACGCGGTACGAGCTGGTGGGCGTCACCGAAAAGGAGTTGTGCCTCTTCGGGTGACGGGGATCATGGAGGGATGGCCTCCGACACCTCCGGCGCTTCCGACACCCCCGGCGCTTCCGCCACCCCCGGCACCCCCGCCGCAGCCGGCTCCGGCGCACCTCTCGTCCCCGCCGATCCGAACGTGCTGCATCCCATGCCGGGCCAGGAGCGTGTGGTGCTGCTCAAGCCGCTCGTGACGTCACCGCTCATCGAGGTCGGGGACTTCACGTACTACGACGACCCCGATGACCCGACCGCCTTCGAGACGCGGAACGTGCTCTATCACTACGGGCCCGAGCGGCTGGTCATCGGGAAGTACTGCGCGCTGGGCGAGGGCGTCCGGTTCATCATGAACGGCGCCAACCACCGGATGGACGGGGCCTCCACGTTCCCCTTCCCGATCATGGGCGGGTCCTGGAGCGAGCACTTCGACCTGATCTCCGGGCTGCCGGGACGCGGCGACACGGTCGTCGGCAACGACGTCTGGTTCGGCTACCGCTCGACCGTCATGCCGGGCGTGCGCATCGGGCACGGCGCGATCATCGCGTCGGGGGCCGTGGTCGTCGACGACGTGCCCGACTACGGCATCGTCGGCGGCAACCCGGCGAAGCTCATCCGGCGGCGCTTCGGTGCCGACGACATCGCCCGGCTGCTCGAACTCGCCTGGTGGGACTGGCCTCTCGACCATCTGACCGCGCACGTCAGGGCCGTCATGTCGGGCTCGGTGGACGATCTTGCGGCGGTGGCGCCGACCGCCGCCTGAGCCGCGCCCGGCCCCGAAGCCGTCAGTGCCCGTGGCCGCCGCCCTTCTCCGGCTCACGGGGCTCGGCGTGCGCGCCGCCGCCCGCGTGCACCGTGAACTCCGCCGTGCGGACCTTCCCCTCGTGCTTGAAGTCGAGGAACAGGCGGTACGCGCCCTTGCTCGGCGCCGCCGTGCCGAAGGAGATGCCGGGGCCAGCCTTCGTCCGCCCGTCGCCGGGCGCGCCGTTCGGGTGGACGTGGAGGTAGGCGAGGTCGCCCGCCCGCAGCGCCACGAGGTGGCCGTACGCCCCCAGGTAGGGCTGTAGATCGGTCACCGGCCTGCCGTTCTTCGCCACGCTCAGCGTGAGGTCGCCGCCCGCGCCCGTCTTCAACTCGCCCTTCAGCTCGACGTCGTAGCCGTCGACCTTCGCGGTGGTGCGGTGCCCGGGCAGTTCCTTCGGGTCGTACGAGCCCGCCACGCCGAGGTCCGCGCCCAGCGTCAGGCCCTCCTTCGCGCCCTCGGGGCGGAAGTCGGCGAAGACGCGGTAGCCGCCCGCCTCGGGCAGTTCGACCTTCGTCGACCAGGTGCCGTCGGCCGCGCGGGCCGGGTGCAGATGGCGGTAGGTGGTCAGGTCGCGTGAGGCGACGATGAGGTGCAGCTCCTTGTCGTGCTCCTTCCGGTACGCGGTGACGTTCCGGCCCGAGGAGTCCTTGACGACGGCGAAGCGGAGCTCCTGCGGCCGGCCCGCGTCGATGCGGGGCGTCTCGAGGTCGAGCGTGTAGCCGCGATCGGAGACCTGCAGGCCGCCGGGGACCGCCCCGCCGTGCCCTTCGGGCTCTCCCGTGCCCTCCTTCTCGCCGTTCGGCTGCTTCTCCTTGTGCGGGTCGCCGTCGTGCTGCCCGTGCCGGGCGGTCGGCGCCTTGTCGGTGACGGGGTCGATGCCCGTTCCCACGCCGTACGCGGTGCCGAAGGTCGCGGCGACGGCGGCGGCGAATGCGGTGATCTTCAGTCCGGAGTTCATGACACCGAAGATACCCCCCTGGGGTATGAAGTCAAGCGGGTGGAGCGGGGGAGGAACCTCTTGCATTTGATACCCCCCAGGGGTATACATGGACTCGTCACCGGTACCCGCCCCGGGTATCGGGACCCCGACGCGTACAGGAGCCCGAGACATGGCCACCACCACATCCGGTGCCGCCGAGACGGCGGCGCCCGCCGCAGAGGTCGAACTCGCCATCGGTGGCATGACCTGCGCCTCCTGCGCGGCTCGGATCGAGAAGAAGCTCAACCGCATGGACGGCGTCGAGGCGACCGTCAACTACGCCACCGAGAAGGCCAAGGTCAGCTACCGCGGCGAGGACGTCTCCGTACAGGACCTGATCGCGACCGTCGAGGCCACCGGCTACACCGCGCAGGAGCCCGCCCCGGCCCGCACCGAGTCCGGCGCGCCGGACGGCGACGGCGACGGCGGCGAGGAGCAGGCCGCCGCCGACGAGCTGCGGCCCCTGCGCCAGCGCCTGATCACCGCGGCGCTGCTCTCCGTGCCCGTCATCGCCATGGCGATGGTCCCGGCGCTCCAGTTCGAGTACTGGCAGTGGCTCTCGCTGACGCTCGCCGCCCCCGTCGTCACGTACGCGGCCTGGCCCTTCCACAAGGCGGCGTACACCAACGCCCGGCACGGCGCGGCCACCATGGACACGCTGATCTCGGTCGGCACGTCGGCGGCGTTCCTCTGGTCCCTGTGGGCGCTGTTCTTCGGGACGGCCGGTACGCCCGGCATGACGCACCCCTTCGAGCTGACCATCGCCCGCAGCGACGGCGCGGGGAACATCTATCTGGAGGCCGCGGCCGGAGTGACCGCGTTCATCCTCGCCGGGCGGTACTTCGAGGCCCGCTCCAAGCGGAAGGCGGGCGCCGCCCTGAAGGCGCTGCTCCAGCTCGGCGCCAAGGACGTCACCGTGCTGCGCGACGGCGGGCGTGAGGAGACCGTCCCGGTCGGCGAGTTGAAGGCCGGGGACCGCTTCCTCGTACGGCCCGGCGAGAAGATCGCCACGGACGGCAAGGTCGTCGAGGGCTCCTCGGCCGTCGACGCGTCCATGCTCACCGGCGAGTCCGTGCCCGTGGAGGTCGGTGAGGGCGACTCCGTCACCGGCGCCACCCTCAACGTCGGCGGCCGCCTCGTCGTCGAGGCCACCCGCGTCGGCGCCGACACCCAGCTCGCCCGCATGGCCAGGCTCGTCGAGGACGCGCAGAACGGCAAGGCCGCCGCCCAGCGCCTCGCCGACAAGATCTCCGCGGTGTTCGTGCCGGTCGTCATCGGCCTGGCGCTCGCCACGCTCGGCTTCTGGCTCGGCAACGGCGCCGGTCTGACCGCCGCCTTCACCGCCGCCGTCGCCGTACTGATCATCGCCTGCCCGTGCGCCCTGGGCCTCGCCACGCCGACCGCCCTCATGGTCGGCACCGGGCGCGGCGCCCAGCTCGGCATCCTGATCAAGGGCCCGGAGGTCCTGGAGTCCACCCGCAAGGTCGACACCATCGTCCTGGACAAGACCGGCACCGTCACCACCGGCAAGATGACCCTGCTCGCCACCCACACCGCCGACAACGCCACCGAGGCCGAAGTGCTGCGGCTGGCCGGCGCCCTGGAGCACTCCTCCGAGCACCCCATCGCCCGGGCCGTCGCCGCCGGCGCCACCGCCTCGGCGGGCGAGCTGCCCACCCCGGAGGACTTCGCGAACGTCGCGGGCCTCGGCGTCCAGGGTGTGGTGGAGGGCCACGCGGTCCTGGTCGGCCGCGAGCAGCTGCTCCACGAGTGGGCGATCCGGCTGCCCGTGGAGCTGGAGCGCGCCAAGGCCGAGGCCGAGGCGGCGGGACGTACCGCCATCGCGGTCGCCTGGGACGGCGAGGCCCGCGCGGTCCTGGAGGTCGCCGACGCCGTCAAGGACACCAGCGCCGAGGCCATCGGGCGGCTGCGCGCGCTCGGCCTGACCCCGATCCTGCTGACCGGCGACAACAAGGCCGTCGCCGATTCGGTCGCCGCGGAGGTCGGCATCGCGCCCGAGCACGTGATCGCCGAGGTCATGCCGCAGGACAAGGTCGACGTGGTCAAGCGGCTGCAGGCCGAGGGCAAGTCGGTCGCCATGGTCGGCGACGGCGTGAACGACGCGGCGGCGCTGGCCCAGGCCGACCTGGGCCTCGCGATGGGCACCGGCACGGACGCCGCGATCGAGGCGGGCGACCTCACTCTCGTACGAGGAGACCTGCGGGCGGCGGCCGACGCGATCAGGCTCTCCCGCCGCACCCTCGGTACGATCAGGTCGAACCTGTTCTGGGCCTTCGCCTACAACGTCGGCGCGCTGCCGCTGGCCGCCGCAGGACTGCTCAACCCGATGATCGCGGGCGCGGCCATGGCGTTCTCGTCGGTCTTCGTGGTCGGCAACAGCCTGCGCCTGCGGGGGTTCAAGCCGCTGGCCTGACCGCCGGCCTGACGTTCCTTCCCGCAGGTTTCCCGCACCCCGGCGTGAGCGACTCGGCTCGCGCCGGGGTGTTCTGCGCGTAGGCTGGTAATTGGACTAGACCTATGCGGGCAGCGAGCAGAAGGAAGAGACATCCATGAGCAAGCGTGCAGTCCTGGAGGTGATCGCCCTCGACACCGAGGACGCCGTCGCCGCCCAGGCCGGCGGAGCGGACCGCCTGGAGCTGGTGACCGACATGGCCGCGGACGGCCTCACCCCGTCCCGCGAGACCTTCGCCGCGATCCGCTCCGCCGTCGACATCCCGCTGCGCGTCATGCTCAGGCTGGCCGACGGATTCGCCGCGGGCGACGTCGACGAACTGCTGCGCCGCGCCCACGAGCTTCGGAGCGAGGGCGCCGACGAGTTCGTGCTCGGCTTCCTCGACGAGGCGGGCGGCCCCGACCTGCCCGCCGTCGAAGCGCTGGCGGGCGCCCTCGACGGCTGCCGCTGGACCTTCCACCGGGCCATCGACCGGGCCGCCGACCGCGACGCCCTGCGCAAGCAGCTCGCCGACCTGCCCGGACTCGACACCTACCTCACCGCGGGCGCCGCGACCGGCGTCGACGACGGCCTGCCGACCCTGCTCGCCGAGGCGGCCCGGCGCGGCGAACCGGGATACGGGCCGCAGCTGCTCATCGGCGGCGGCCTCCGCCTCGACCACCTGCCGCGCCTGACGGGGGCCGGCGTCGACGCCTTCCACATCGGCGGCGCCGCCCGGCCCGACGGCTGGTCGGCGCCGGTGTCCGCCGCGGCGGTCGCGGAGTGGCGGGCCGCGCTGGACTCCGGGTCGTTCACCGGTTGATCGTTTCTCCGCGGGACGCGATAGAACTGGTTCGACACGGAGGGGACCTCATGCCGACACCAGCAGAAAAGACGCGTCCCGCGGAGCGCATACTCGCGGCCGGGACGCTGCCCGTCGCCGCGACGCTGCTCACGGGGACGGTCGCGCTCTACATCGCGCTCGTCGCGTTCGGGAACATCACGGACTTCGACACCAACCGGCAATTCGTACGCCATGTCCTCGCGATGGACACCACCTTCAAGGACAACGGCCTCAAGTGGCGCGCGGTGGAATCCACCGCGCTCCAGGACGCGGCGTATGTCGGGATCATCGCCTGGGAGACCCTGGCCGCGCTGGTCCTCGGCACGTCGACGGTCCTGTGGGCCCGCGCCCTGCGCCGGCCCCAGGGCCCGCGCAGGGCCGAGGGCTTCCACCGGGCCCGGCGCACGGGCAGCATCGGCCTGCTGATGATCCTCGTCCTCTTCGGCGTCGGCTTCATCGGGATCGGCGGCGAGTGGTTCGCCATGTGGCAGTCGGACGCCTGGAACGGGCTGGACGCGGCGACACGGGTGATCACGCTCACGGGAATCGTCCTGATCGTCACGCACTTGCCGTCCGCCACCGCTCCGGCATCCGCCGGGACACCCGCGGACCCGGCGGACGACCCCAAGGGCCCCTAGGCCCTAGGCGCTAGGCGAGCTGCTTGGGCAGATCGTCCGCGTGGACGACGATCAGGCCCGACACGGCACGGGTCAGTGCCACGTAGAGGCGGCGCAGGCCCGTGCGTTCGTCGGGCTCGCCGTCGACGACGGCGGCCGGCTCGTCGAGTACCACGTAGTCGTACTCGAGCCCCTTCGCGAGGGACGCGGGCACCAGCGTGAGGCGGGTGTCCGGCGTCGTCTCCTCGCCGGGGGAGAGGTACGTGATCCCGGCCGCCGCCAACGCCCCGGCGAGCGACGGAATCCGGGCGTCCGCGGCGATGAGGCCGATGGAGCCCTCCTGCCGCAACGACTCCGCGCACGCCTCCAGGCAGGCCGCGTCCAGCCCCTCGACACCCGCACCATCGTCCACCCGGCGCACCGCCAGCGAACCCGGCGCCTCACGCACCGAGTCGACCGCCGTGAGACCCGGCGCGATGTCCGGCAGCAGCCGCGACGCGTACGCGATGACCTCGCGCGGCACGCGGAAACCGGCCGTCAGCTCCTCCACGACGGCACCGTCCTTGCCGAGATGCCGCAGCGCCTCGTCCCAACTCCGCGTCGCCCACGGCGTGGTGCCCTGCGCGAGATCGCCGAGGACGGTCGCCGAACCCGTCGTGCAGCGCCGGCCCACCGCGCGGTACTGCATGGGGGAGAGGTCCTGCGCCTCGTCGAGCACGACATGCCCGAGGGAGTGGGTCCGGGAGACCAGGTCGGTGGCCTCGTCGATCAGTACGGCGTCGGCGGCGGTCCACTTGGCGGACTTGACGCTTCGCGCGGGCTTCGCCCAGAGAACGGCCTTCTGCTCCTCCTCGCTCAGGATCCCCCCGGCGTGCGCGGCGAGGAAGTCGGCGTCCGACAGCAGCCGCAGCACGAGCTTCGCGGGATCGACGGGCGGCCAGACGGCCTTGACCGCCGCCTTCACCGCGGCGTTGCGGGCGACGGCGTCCTGCACGCGGTCGTCCGGCGCCTCGCCCGCCTGCTCCATGCGGACGAGCACGGCATGCGCGATGCGCTGCGGAAGTGCGTCCCGGGCGGCCCCGTACCGGATGTCCCGCGCGAGCAACTCACCGACGATCTCTTCGAGTTCATACGCGGGGACACGCCACCTGCGCGACCCGCGCACGACGACGACCGGCTCAGTGGGCATGGTGACGTGCGACCGCACCGCCTTGCGCAGCACCTCCGCCATGCGGGCGTCGCCCTTGACGAGGGCGGCGGCCGGCTCGTCCGTGCCGCGCACCTCCACGTGGGCGACGAGGTCGTCGACGGTGGCCTGCTTGACCTCCAACTCGCCGAGCGCGGGCAGGACCTGCTCGATGTAGTGCAGGAAGGAGGCGTTCGGCCCGATGACGAGGGTGCCGGTGCGGGCCAGCCGCTCCCGGTGCGCGTACAGCAGGTAGGCGACCCGGTGCAGTCCGACGGCGGTCTTCCCGGTCCCCGGCCCGCCCTGCACACAGACGCTCCCGCTCAGCCCGCTCCGCACGATTTCGTCCTGCTCGGGCTGAATGGTGGCGACGATGTCCCGCATCGGCCCGACGCGCGGCCGCTCGATCTCGCGCTGGAGCAGCTCGCTGGTCCGCTCGGCCTCGCCCGGGTCGCTGAGGTGCTCGTCCTCGTACGCGGTGAGGTCGCCGCCGGTGTAGCCGAAGCGGCGGCGCAGCGCGATGTCCATCGGGTCCTTCTTGGAGGCCCGGTAGAACGGCTGGGAGACCGGCGCGCGCCAGTCGATGACCATCGGGTCCCCGCCGGCGTCGTGCACGTGCCGCCGCCCGATGTAGAACTGCTCGCCCTCGGCGCCCTCCGCCTGCTCGGCGCCGGGCGCGTGCAGATAGTCGAGCCGCCCGAAGAAGAGTGGGGTGTGGGCGAGATCGGCGAGCGACTTGATCCGTTCGTCGAGCTGCCGCTCCAGGACCGTGGCGTTCACCCAGTTCGCGGTGACGTCACGGATGTCGAGGGCCTCGGCGTCCTCACGCATGGCGCGCAGGGCGGCACGGGACGCGGCGAGGTGGCCGCGCTCCCGGGCGAGGGGGTCGGGTTCGGCGTGCGCGTGCACGGGGTGCCTCCGGCGGTTCAGCGGTGTCGTGGTGCTGGCTCATCGGGCTGCCATCCGGTTTCCGTCCGGACGGCGGCACTCCGCGCGGGAGGCCGGGGAAGAGGGCATCTTAGGCCCCCCTTGATTGCCCCTGCCAACGACTTTTTCCCCGACGGCCCCTCAAGGGCGGGACCGCCCTCCCCTCAAGGGTGGGGGCGCCCGCTCAGGGGCGCAGGGAACTGCGCGCCCAGCTACGACGCGCCAGCACTCGGCAAACGGCCCTCAGGGACCGCTGCCCCAGGGGCGCGGGGAACTGCGCAACAAACCACGACGCGCCGGCACCCGAAAGACGGGCGCCAGGGGCCACCCCCCAGGGGCGCGGGGAACTGCGCGCCCAGCCACGACGTGGCGACACGCGAAAGACGACCGCGGGGGGCCGCCTCCCCAGGGGCGGGGGGAACTGCGCAACAAGCCACGACGCGCTGGCACCCGAAAGACGGGCGCCAGGGGCCACCCACCAGGGGCGCGGGGAACTGCGCGCCCAGCCACGACGTGGCGACACGCGAAAGACGACCGCGGGGGGCCGCCTCTCCAGGGGCGCGGGGAACTGCGCGAAAAACCACGACGCCCCCGCCCCCGGGAGCCACGCCTCACTCGTCGGCAAGCTCGGCAACCCCCGTGATCCGGTGCAAGGGAAACGTGCGGACCTCATCCGCAGTGTGGTCGTAGGCCGTCACGAAGCCCCCTTCGACCCGCACCGGCGCGATGACACGCTGACTCGCGGCCCCCTCCGCGTTGACGTAACCGATCCACACCGCCTCACCGGTCATCACCGCGGCCTGCATCGTGGCGAGCGTCTCGGCAGCGGTGGTACGCGGCAGCCGCCCGTCCGCCGCCGCCGCCGAGGCGGAAGAGGCCGACGCCGGCGCCACCTTCCGGGGCGCCGTGGACGCCAGATCCCCCGCACGAATCGCCCGCACGGCCGCGTCGATGAGCGTCGCCCCGGGCACCGGCGGCCCGTCCGGCACGGGCTCGGGCGCCGAACGGGGCGGCGTGCGGTGGGCGTGGGCGCGGGTGATCAGGACATCGCCCTCCGCGCTCTCCGCGGCGGGCGCGAACCCCATGGACCGCAGCCCGTCCAGGAGCGCCCCGGGATCCGCCTGGGCGGCGAGCACGGTGGGCGCGAGGCGGCGCAGCCGCAGACTCTGCGCCCGCTTGTCCGCCATGATCTCGTCGAGCATCGCCTCGTCGTCGCACCGCACGTACGCGGAGGCGGCGCCGATCCGCAGGTGGCCGTGGCGGCGCGCCACGTCGTCGATCAGATAGGCCAGGGGCTGCGGGACCGGCGTACGGGAGTGGGCGGCGAGGAAGGCGTGCAGGTCGGACGCGGACTGCCCGGCGTCGAGCGCGCGGCGCACGGACCCGGGGGAGAAGCGGTAGACGGTGGCGCCGCCCTTCGACTCGACGTCGGCGAGCACGGCGAGGGCGTCACCGAGCGGCCGCTCCAGCGGGCCGGGGGCGACGGCGGTGAGGTCGGCCTGGAGGAGGACGTGATCGAGGGGCTTGGGGAGGAGCGGCGCAAGGAGCTCGGCGGCACGGGCAGCGGCGAGCCGACGCTCGCCGGTACTACTGGCACCGACACCGACACCGACACCCGCACCGGCACCGGCAGCCGCACCGGCAGGAGCAGCGGCACCCGCACCGGCACCCGCACCGGCAGGGACAGCGGCACCAACACCGGCACCCGCACCTGCACCGCTCCCCGCTCCCCCATTCCCTTCAGGCAACAGCGCCCGCCCATGCGTCGACAACGCCCCCCGCCCCGTGACACCCAGCAACTCCGCCTCGTCCAACGTCCATTGGGCGATCCGGGAGCGCAGGTCCGGAGCGGACGCGGCGTCGGCGGGACGGTTGCGGCCGGCGGGCGGGCGCTCCCAGCGGAGCCGGGCCTGGAGGGACTCCGGGTCGGGCGCCGAGCCCTCGGGGAGCGTGGCGAGGAGCGCGAGGACCCGGTGGCGTACCTCGGGGGCCGACGACCGGTCGAGGTGCGGACCGAGCGCGGACAGCGTGCGGTCCTTGCCGTCGCGGCCGCCGACGAGCCCCGCCGTGCGGGTGGCCGCGAGCCAGGCGCCGGCGAGCGCGGCCCAGCGCTCGGGGGCGGGCAGCTCCTGCCATTCGTCGTACGCGGGAGTCGCGGCGTACCGTTCGTCGGCCTCGCCGTCGGACGCCAGCAGGCCCGCGGCGTAGGCGAGTTCGACCCAGAACGCGGCCAGCGGCTCGGACGTGTCGAGCGCCACCGCGGTCCGCTTCAGGTCGCGCACGCTGAGGCCGCCCGCGCGCAGCACGGCGGGGCCGCCCTCGTCCCAGTCCTTCAGGAGTTCCTCGACGGTGGCGAGCGCGGTGTACGCCTGCCCGGCGGCGGTCGCGTCCACAACCTGTGGACGGTGTTCGCGCGCGACCTCGACGGGCGGCGGCGTCGGCTCGACCGTGCGGTGGGCGCGGCCGGCGCGCAGGTGCAGGGCGGCCTCGCGGGGCAGTACGACGGTGCCGGGCGCGGTCGGAAGGAGCAGCCCCCGGTCCAGGAGCCAGCGCAGGTGCCGGGCCGGGTCGGCGGTGACCTGTCCGTAGGGCGGCCCCCACACCAGGCGGGAGAGCACCTCGACGGCCTCGGTGGGCGCCTCGTCGAGCAGTGCCGACATGCGCGTACGGTCTGTGAACAGCGCGGTCAGCGACTGTACGGCGGACACCGCGTCGTGCGTCGTCGGGAGCCCGGCCGCCGCGACGATGTCCTGGATGCGGGTCGGCGACATCCCGGCCGTGGCCTCGGCGACGGTGGGGCCGAGGCCGGTCGGGGACGGGTGCTGCGGCGACGGGGCGAGGAGCTCCCGCGCGGTGCGGACGAGCCGGAGCCGGTCGTCGGTCCCCCACACGAGTGCCTGCTCGTGGAGCGTGCCGAGGGCGCGCCGTAGCGCCCGCTCGACGGCCGGGTCCCCGTCGTCCCCGGCGAGCAGCCCACGCACCTCCTCGTACGAGGCGGGGTCCGACGCCACGGCGAGCGCCTCGGCGACCTGCTGCGCGAACCGGTCGAGCCGCTCCAGGGCCCGCACCACGGAGGCCCGGGTCCCCGCCCGCGTGGCGAGCTGGGTGAGGTCGCCGGGCACCGGGTTCAGCAGGTCGGGCCGGACCCGGAGCAGGTCGGCGAGCGCGCCGTCCTCCCGCGACCGCAGCGCTTCGGCGAGGGAGCGGGGCGTCTCCGCCCCGCGAGGCGATACGGGCGCGCTCGCGCCGGCACTGTCCGTGGGCTGCGGCTCGTCGGTGCTCATCCGGTTCACGGTAGCGGGTCGGGCGCTCCCGCCGGTGGAGTCACCTTCGCGGTCGAGCCTCGGCAGGGGGCTGGTGGCCGACGTCTTCGTTCCGCGCACCCGAGTGCGAGAGACCGGATGTTCTGCCTACGAGAGACGCTTGCGTGCACAGCCCTCCCTTCGTTCGGTCGGCCAGGGATCACCCATGTCTCTGAGTGACCGGACGCCCTCCGCACGATGCGGCATGCTTGTGCAGGGGAGGGTGGTGTGGGCAAAGCATCGAGAAAGAAGCGGGAGCGGAAGGTGGCCGTAGCCCCTTCAGTCGAAGTCCTGGACGGTAGTGGTGGCCCCCGAGCGATCGGCGAGGCTGCAATGGTGCGGCTGTTGCGCTCAAACACCCCAGGAAAGCCCAGCTTGGCCGCTGCCTACGCAGCCGGTTTCATGGAGTTGTGGCTTGCTCAGCAAGAGGACTCAGCGCCGCACTGGTATGACGACATGGACCCGTTGGACGCACTGTTCCTGGGGGCTGCCTTCCCCAGGACTTTCCGTGACGAGTTCGAGTTCGCCAACGCGCGTGATGCCTGGCTGCGCTTGTTGCGCGGCACTGTGCACGGGAAGGGCATCCAGCGCTTCGTCCGCGAGGTCGTCTCAGCCAGCGAGGAGCTCCATCTCCCGGTGGACGGCGCAGAGCTGATGCTGGTGCTCAACGGGCGACTTGAAGGTGCAGGACTCGACCAGCGCAGCCTGCCCCGGCGACTGCTGCCCGAGGCGGCCCTCCAGAACTGCCGTGCGGTCTACGGTCCGCCTTCGAGCCTGCCGCTGCCCGAGCCGCCGGTGGACGCGAAGGAAAGGAGCAGGCAGTTCTGGAAAGGCGCTGACGAGAATTCGGGGGGCGAGGACACGCCTCGGGCCATCCTCCGCGACGGGCTGCGCCGGTTCCGCGAGGCCGGGCTACGGGTGAAAGACGAATCCGGACTGCTACTGCCGGCGTTGTATGTGGCGCTGATGGCGAAGCCGGGCGAGCTTCTGGAGGACTCGGGTGAACACGCCTCTGCATGGGCGCTGTCCCTGGACGAGTCATCAACGCTGGTACCGGTACTCGACACTCTGCTACTTGCCCCCCAGCTGGAGATGTCTGTGGCCGAGACTCTCGGCAGTCTCTCCACCGTCCCCGCCTTCACCGAGCCGATCCCCTCGGAAGCCCTGCTGTGGACCAGCTCTCCTGGTCTCGCCCTGCACCGTCTGGCCTTCGAGCTGGGAATTCCCAAGGTGTCCACGCTGACCGGAATGGTGACCCCGGACCTGCTGGACTGGGTGGGCATGCACGCCAGAATGCGCTTGCGCAGCATCGCTCGAGAGAACACCGCTGACCTCGAAGGCTCGGATATCAGCGACGTTGCGGAGGTCGCGCAGGACGAGTCGGACGACGGATGGGCCGAGCGACGGGAAGCCGTTCGCGAGACGGTGCTGAAGAAGGTCCGCAAGAGGGCCGGCAGGACGGAGCCGCCGCGTCGCCGGTCCAATCACCCCGCCGAACGCATCTGGAACGCCGACGGCAGCTCTGTGGTGCGGTTCTCCACCGACACGCCGTACGGAGATGAGGTGAAGGAGGGCTTGGAAGGCCAACTGAAGGCCTTTCGAGATAAGTTCGGACGCGAGCCTGGGCCTCACGACCCCGTCTTTTTTGACCCCGATGCGGACGAGCCCACCCCTCTCAGCAAGGAGTACTTCGACACCATGCTGCTGGAAATCGCGGAGCGCGCGGCCGAGATAGGCATCGACCCGGCCTTCCTCCATGCCTGGCGTGAGGTCGGATACGTGGTCACAGAGCAAAACAGGAACATGTTCACCACAGCCGAGGTCCTTTCCTTCAGTAGGGCTATCGTCCGGCACCAGCAGGCCCAGGAATGACCAGCACGGTCGAGAACCACATCAGCGGAGGAGTCTTTTTCGGCTTTGTCGTACAGGGGCAGACCGTCAACCTGACGTTGCCGGACCGAGCGGGCCCTGCGCTCGCCGGACTGCCCCCAAGATCCGAGACCTTCGCCGGACGATGTACCCAGCTGGAAACTGTCTGCACGGCCCTGGAGCCGAGTGAGTCGGGAGAGGCGGCTGGCACCATTACGGTAACCGGACTCGCGGGTACGGGTAAGACCGAACTCATACTCCAAGCTGCGCACAGAGCATTGCGGGAAAACAACTGGTTCCCCGGTGGAGTCCTCTTCGTCGATCTGCACGGTTATGACGCGACGCGCAAGGTGTCTCCGAAGCAGGCGCTCGGCACCCTCCTGCGGGCACTCGGCATACCTCCGGAACACATTCCTTCCGGAACCGAGGAACGCGCGCTCGTGTACCGGTCAGCGCTTGGGGCGCTCGCTGCTGCCGGACGGCGGGTCCTGGTCGTTCTGGACGACGTACCGGCTACTGCCAAGATTCGCCATCTGCTGCCGAGCGACACGAGCACGGCCACCCTCATCTCTTCGCGGCACTCCCTTGCAGAGCTGGACGCCCTGGCGGTCACCTTGAGGGAGCTTCCTGCTGACGAGGGACGGGAGCTGCTGGACAACGTGCTGAGCGTGGCGCTGCCGGATGATTCCCGAGTGGCGGTCGAGGCGAGCGAGGCCGACCGGCTTGTCACGCTGTGCGGCGGTCTGCCGTTGGCCCTGCGTATCTTGGCTTCCCTATTGGTGGACGTGCCGACTCGGCCCCTGTCCCACCTCCGCCGGAACCTGGAGGACGAGCACTCCCGGCTCGATGTGCTGAGCCGGGAGGAGCGCGCCGTGACGGCGGCCTTCGAGTTGTCCTACCGGTCGCTCACAAGAGATCAGGCAAGGCTCTTCCGGTTGATGTCCCTGCATCCGGGGCCTGACTTCTCCGTAGAAGCTGCGGCCGCGTTGTACGGCGAGAGTGGCACAGAAACGGAACGGCTACTGCTGGACCTCGCTCGTCGGCACTTGGTCGAGCCACGGGACCCCTATGGCCGCTGGCGGCAGCATGCTCTGGTGCGTCTTTACGCCCGGAGGCGGCTCGTGTCGGGCAGCGACGCCTGGGGAAAGGCCCTCATGCGTCTGCTCGCCTATTTTCACAAGATGGCGACCTTGGCGTGTGACAAACTCTTCGACCCAGCGGAAACCCGTCCGGCGACTGATTCCGTCTTCACGACTCGAGCGGAAGCGTTGCAGTGGCTGGAGTCCGAGCGGTCTGCTCTCGTCGTGGCTGCTCTCTGGGCTCACGACGCCGACGACGACCTGACATGTGTCGCCCTGACAGTCCCTGTTTCGCAGTTCTTGATGGAGATGCGTTATCTGGAGGACGCCAGGTGTGTGATGTCCGCGGGCATCCGTTCGAGCCGACGGTGCAAGGACCGTTTTCATGAGGCATCTCTGCTGAGCGCTCTCGGCGTGGTGCTCCGGGACATGCGTAAGTTGCGCAGGTCTGTTCGAGCGCACAACAAGGCCATCAAGATCTGCCGGGAGCTGAAGAAGCGCGAGGCCCTTGCCAGTGCACTGAACAACCTCGGGCTCTCTCTCCACGAGCAACGCAGGTTCGAACAGGCCGTGGCGGCCCATATCGAGGCAGCGCGGCTGTTCAAGTGCGTCGGCGACCGGGTGGGGGCGGCGCGCGCTCTGAGTAACACCGGAGAGACTTTGACTGAGCTAGGCCGCCGGAAGGAAGCTACCCATGTCCTGCGCAAGGCCGCGAAGATCCTACGTAAACACGGCGACCTGCGCGGGTATGCCCAGGCTCTGGGGAGTATCGCCACGGCGGTGCGCAACGACGGGCAAGCCGGGCAGGCCCTGGAGCTGCACAGGCGCGCACTCGATATGGCCGATGGACTGCTCATGCCCCATGAGAGGGCAGTCGAGCTGTCCAACTGCTCTGGAACGCTGATCGCTGCCGGAGACCTGGAGGCAGCTCTCGCCGCACAACAGGAAGCACTGAACATCTTTCGGCAGCTTGGAGATCGCCGTGGTGAGGCGATGTCCCTGGGCAACATGGCGCTCGCACGTCAGATGCAGGGCAAGTGGAACAAGGCTGTGCGGCTGCACACCCTTGCGCTGGAGGCATTCCTCGAGGGTAAGGACGATCACGGTCTGGCCGACGAACTGACGAGTCTCGCGCGTGCGCTGCTTCAGCAGGGCTGCAATACCGAGGCCCTGGAGAACTTGGAGCTCGCCGCCGACCTGTACCACCAGATCGGCGACACAGAGAAGGATGTGGACACGCGCAACACCATCGATCAGGTACGCAGGAGGGTCGGACGCGGCGTGCGACCTGCGGTGGCCCGGTCGTGATCACGCCCCCATGCGGCACACTGGACGTTTGGCCTATGGAAAGGGCGCTCGCGTGAACGGTCCCCTCATCGTCCAGTCGGACAAGACTCTCCTGCTCGAGGTCGACCACGAGCAGGCCGACGCCTGTCGTCGGGCCATCGCGCCCTTCGCGGAGCTGGAGCGGGCGCCCGAGCACATCCACACGTACCGGGTCACCCCGCTCGGGCTGTGGAACGCGCGGGCCGCCGGGCACGACGCGGAGCAGGTCGTGGACGCGCTCGTGGAGTTCTCCCGGTATCCCGTGCCGCACGCCCTCCTCGTCGACGTGGCGGAGACGATGGCGCGGTACGGGCGCCTCACGCTCTCCAAGCACCCCACCCACGGGCTCGTGCTGACCACCACCGACCGGCCGGTGCTTGAGGAGATCCTGCGGTCGAAGAAGGTGCAGCCGCTCGTCGGCGAGCGGATCGACCCGGACACCGTCGTCGTGCACCCCTCCGAGCGCGGGCAGGTCAAGCAGACGCTGCTGAAGCTGGGCTGGCCCGCCGAGGACCTCGCCGGGTATGTGGACGGTGAGGCCCACAAGATCGATCTGGACGAGAGCGGCTGGTCGCTGCGGCCCTATCAGCAGCAGGCCGTCGAAGGGTTCTGGCACGGCGGAAGCGGTGTCGTCGTGCTGCCCTGCGGGGCGGGGAAGACCCTCGTCGGCGCGGGGGCCATGGCGCAGGCCAAGGCGACCACGCTGATCCTCGTCACCAACACCGTCTCCGCCCGCCAGTGGAAGCACGAGCTGGTGAAGCGGACCTCCCTCACGGAGGACGAGATCGGTGAGTACAGCGGGACGCGGAAGGAGATCCGGCCCGTCACCATCGCCACGTACCAGGTGCTCACGACCAAGCGGAAGGGCATCTATCCGCACCTCGAGCTCTTCGACTCGCGGGACTGGGGGCTCGTGATCTACGACGAGGTGCACCTCCTGCCCGCGCCCGTCTTCAAGTTCACCGCCGACCTCCAGGCGCGGCGGCGCCTCGGGCTGACCGCGACCCTCGTCCGCGAGGACGGGCGCGAGTCCGACGTCTTCTCACTCATCGGGCCCAAGCGGTTCGACGCCCCGTGGAAGGAGATCGAGGCGCAGGGCTACATCGCGCCCGCCGACTGCGTCGAGGTCCGCGTCAATCTGACCGACAGCGAGCGGCTCGCGTACGCCACCGCCGAGGCCGAGGAGAAGTACCGGTTCTGTGCGACCACCGCCACGAAGCGGAAGGTCACGGAGGCGCTCGTCAAGAAGCACGCCGGTGAGCAGACCCTCGTCATCGGGCAGTACATCGACCAGCTCGACGAGCTCGGCGAGCACCTGGACGCGCCCGTCATCAAGGGCGAGACGACCAACGCGCAGCGCGAGAAGCTCTTCGGCGCGTTCCGGGAGGGGGAGATCTCCGTCCTCGTCGTCTCGAAGGTCGCCAACTTCTCCATCGACCTGCCCGAGGCCACCGTCGCCATCCAGGTGTCCGGCACGTTCGGGTCGCGGCAGGAGGAGGCCCAGCGGCTCGGGCGCGTGCTGCGGCCCAAGGCCGACGGGCACGAGGCCCGCTTCTACTCCGTCGTCGCCCGCGACACCATCGACCAGGACTTCGCCGCCCACCGGCAGCGGTTCCTCGCCGAGCAGGGGTACGCGTACCGGATCGTGGACGCGGATGAGCTCCTGGCCCAGTAGCTAGTAGCTAGTAGCTAGTAGAGGCGAGCCAGAGTCCTAGGCGCCCGCCAGCATCGCCGCCGGGATCACCAGCACCGAGGCCAGCGCCCACACCGTCCGCAGCCACGCCGCGCGCGAGTCGCGCGGCGTGAGCCAGCCCGCCGTCAGGCCGCCGAGGCCGCCGAGCGTCGCCAGGACGTAGCGGCCGACCACCTCCTGGTGCTCCGGCGACGACGCGTCGCCGAGCTCCGCGTCGAGCGCGACCACGAACCAGCCGAGCGTGAGCAGCAGGAGGACGACCGGGGTCGCCAGGGCCAGGGCGAGGACGCGGGAGGGCCGGGGGACCGGATGGGCGGCGGCGTAGGCGGCGTTACGCGCGGCCCACTCGTGGCGGGACTCCGTCTCGGGGTGCATGCGGCGAGTCAACCCGCGGGCGCGGGGCGGGCACCTCGGTGCGCGTACTCAGGTACGTACTCAACATCGGCGCCAGAGCCAGCGCCAGCAGCGCGTACGGCGACGCAAGCGGCTGCTGCCACCACGGCAGGCGCAGGTCCAGGTCGCCCTGGTGCGGAAGCAGCCAGAAGGTGCGGGCGGTGAAGAGGACGGCCACGGCGGCGGCCGCCCGCGGCCTGCCCTCCGCGATCAGGACGGCGAGGAGCGGCACGCACCACACCCAGTGGTGCGACCAGCTGATGGGCGAGATCAGCACGGTCGTGAACGCGGCCAGGAGCAGTGCGCGGGGCTCGTCGGGCGTGCGGCGGGCCAGCCAGAGGCCGGCGACGGCCGTCATGGCCGCGGGGACGGCCCAGGCCGCGCCGGGTTCGGCGTCGTGCAGGAGCCGGGCGATCAGACCCTGAAGGGACTGGTTGTCGACGATCCACGCCTTGCCGACCCGGCCCGTCTCGAAGACCCGCCGCGTCCAGAACTCGACGCTCGCCGCGGGCAGCACCAGCGCGCCGAGCAGCACGGTGCCCGCGAACCCGGCGAGCGCGGTGGCCGCCTCCCGGACCCGCCCGCGCAGCAGCAGGTACGCGATGAACACGGCGGGCGTCAGCTTGATGCCGGCCGCGACGCCGAGCGCGAAGCCCTTGCCGAGGGCGCCGGACGGCCGGGTGAGGTCCCAGAGGACGAGGCAGGCGAGGGCGAGGTTGATCTGGCCGAACAGGACGGTCTGGAAGACGGGTTCGAGCCAGAGGGCGAGGGCCGTGGCGGCGCACAGGGGCGCGGCGCGCGCGGGGAGGCCCGCGAGACGGCAGGAGAGGCGGATCAGGAGCGCGAGGAGACCGGCGTTGCCGACGAGGAAGACGGCCTTCAGGACCCCTACGGGAAGCCAGGTCGTCGGTACGAAGAGGATCGCGGCGAACGGCGGGTAGGTGGCGGGCAGTTCCCACTCCGTGACGGTGAACCCGTACAGGTCGCTGCCGTTGGCGACGGCCGCGCCCTCCGCCCGGTAGACCAGGGTGTCGACCATCCGTACGTCCTGGACGACGCAGAGGACGGCCAGCGCGGTGAGGGAGACCGCGAGCAGCGAGGCGGCTGCGAGGAGTGAGGACTTCGTCACCGCACGTGATGTCACGGCGTGACTTTAATGGACCTCGTGGCGCGGGCGAGGGCGCCCGGCCGGGGCGGGTCAGCGGTGTCGTACGCCCGCTCCTTGGCGTGCGTCAGCGGTGTCGTACGCCCGCTTCCTCGGCGTACTCACCGAGCACGACGACGCCGAACGCGGCGCTCGCCAGGACCTTCGCGGCGCGCAGGACGCCGCTCACGCGATGCGGGTGCCGGGTGCCCCGGCCGTCGGCGGCGGGGTCCGCGGAGGAGTGGACGGACACGGGGGTGAAGGTTGCTGCGCTCATGACTTCATGATGGTTTCCGGGCGCCCTCCGCACATCGGCCTCCGGTGCGACCCGCCTCTCGCTCTCCGGTGCACCTCACGGCGGAGCCCGTACACCCTGAGACGGACGGCGACCCCTAGGGTGCGGGCGCCCTGTGGCCCTGAGACGGTAACGTCGGGAGCGCTGTGCACAACCGCGGCGCGTCAACGCAGCCGCCCCGGAGGGGACTTCGTGGGGATCGAGAGCGATCAGCTGGTCTACGACTATCTGAGCCGGGTCGGAGACCTGGCCCAGCAGCGGCAGTTGCCGTCCGGCGACCGGATGCGGCTGGTCGCCGACCTGCGGAACCGGATCGACCGGGGCCGGTCGTCGGGACCCGCGGGCGACAGCCCCGCCGCGGTCCGCCGCATCCTGGCCCGCCTCGGCACGCCGGAGGAGGTCGTCGAAGCGGCGGGCGGGGCGTCCGGCGACGTACCGGAGGACCCGCCCGCGGAGAAGAGCGCCCCCGCCCGGCAGAAGAGCCCGAGGAACCCGAGGAGTCCGAGGAGTCCGAAGAGCCCAAGGAGTCCGAACAGTTCGAAGAGTTCGAAGAGTGTGCAGAGTCTGCGGCGCGTCGTGCCCGGGCCCCGCCGCGAGAGCTCCTCGAAGGCCCCGGCCGCCCCGGAACACCCCGCCGACTTCGAGGGCGCGTCGCCGCCGCACCTCGCGGGCACGGACGAGCTGGGGCCGAGCGGTTCCGAGCCCGACTGGTGGCGGGTGGACAGCAGCCCGTTCGGCCTCGCCGACAGCGTCCCCGGCTTCGTCGGCGGTGTGGAGATCCCGGAAATACTCAAGCCCCCGCCCAAGGAGGACCCCGAAGAGGCGGACGAGGACGAGGAAGGGGCGGACGCGTACGCCTACGAGGAAGAGGCAGCGGAAGAGGCGGCGGGCGAGGGGGCGCGCCGGCGGTGGTGGCGGGTCGGCCGGGCGGGCGGCGGCGCAGGCCCGGGCCTCCCCACGTTCAGCAACCCGCTGCTCCTGCTCGCCGCCGCGCTCCTCGTCGTCGGCGCGGTCCTCGGCAACCTCGTGGTCCTCGGCGTCGGCTGGCTCATCACCTACGTCTCCCGCAGGCTCACCCCCGCCGAGGTGAAGTTCGCCGTCCTGTGGCTGCCGGGGCTCGCGGTGGCCGCGGGCATCACGTGGCTGTGGGGGCGCGCCGATAAGGGCTGGGGCGAGCCGATCGCGGACGGGCACATGAGCGACGCCATCGGCGACACCTGGCCGTGGGTGGTGCGCGGCGCGGCCGTCACCTCCGCGCTCTTCCTGCTGTGGAGATCGCAGCGGCGACGGCCGTGAGGCACCGCCCGCCAGGGGCCTACTTCTTCGTCAGGGCCGTCTGCATCTCGTCCAGGATCTTGTCCGCCGCGGTGTAGCCGATGCCCTGGATCCACAGCGCGTCGTCGACGGTGTGGACGTTGCCGGACTGCACGGCCTTCATGTTCTTCCACAGGGCGCTGCCGGTCGTCTGCGTCTGCTTGGCCTTCTTCGGGTCGCCGTACGTCGACTGGAAGATGACGTCCGTGTCCGCGAGGTCGATCTTCTCGGGGGACAGGTCGTAGGAGAAGCCGTCCTTGGCCTTCGCGGAGATCGGCGCGCGGCCGAGGCCGACGTCCTTGAGGAGCGTGGCGATGTAGCTCTGGTCGCCGTAGAGGCGGATGTCGGCGCCCTCCATGAAGCGGATGACGTTGACCTCGGTCCGCTCGGCCTCGGCGGGGCCGCCGATGGCGGTGGTGACCTTCTTGGCGTGCGCCTTGTAGTCGTCGACGACCTTCGCCGCCTCGGCCTGCTTGCCCATCGCTTCCGCGTGGACCTGGAAGTTCTCCTTCCAGGGGTAGCCGGTCGTCTCCGTCATGACGGTCGGCGCGATCGCCTTGAGCTGGTCGTACTTGGCGGCGTGCCGGATCTTCGACGTCAGGATGAGGTCGGGCTTGAGCGCGGCGATGGCCTCCATGTTGGGGTTCAGCATCTCGCCGACGTCCTTGATGCCCTTGACCTTGTCCTTGGGCAGGTAGCTCGGGAAGCCGGACTCGGCCTCGACGTGCGTGGAGCCGACCGGCTGCACGCCGAGCGTGATCGCGGAGTCCAGCTCGGCGGTGTCGAGGACGACGACGCGCTGCGGCTTCTCGGGGACCTTCACGTCGCCCATGGCCGTCTTGACGGTACGGGTCTTGCCGCCGGCGGCGCCGGACCCGTCGGAGTCGGAGGAGCCGCAGGCGGAGAGCGCGAGCGCGCCGGTCAGGGCCAGCGATCCGGTGAGGAGCGCCCGGCGGCGCAGCGGGGAGCGGGAGGGGGTCATGGGGACGCCTTTCATGCGGTGGGGTCGTGCCGTCGGGCGGGGGCGGTGCGGGCGGGCGAGGGCGCGGACCACGGCGCCCCGGGGACGACCAGGGGGGAGCCGGTCACGGGGTCCGGCACCACCACGCAGTCCAGGCCGAAGACCTGGCGTACGAGATCCTCGGTGACGATCTCCGAGGGGGCTCCCTCGGCGACGACCTCGCCCTTCTTCATGGCGACGAGGTGGTCGGCGTACCGCGCGGCCTGGTTGAGGTCGTGCAGGACCACGGCGACCGTGCGGCCCCGGTCGCCGTCGTGCGTGGCCGTGGCCAGCTGGCGCACCAGGTCGAGGACTTCGACCTGGTGGGAGATGTCCAGGTAGGTGGTGGGCTCGTCCAGGAGGAGGATGTCCGTGTCCTGCGCGATGGCCATCGCGATCCAGACGCGCTGGCGCTGGCCGCCGGAGAGTTCGTCGACGGGGCGTTCGGCGAGCGCGGTGACGTCGGTACGTGCCATGGCCTCGGTCACCGCCCTCTCGTCGTCGTCGGACCACTGCTGCCACCAGTGCTGGTGCGGCTGGCGGCCGCGCGCGACGAGGTCGGCGACGGTGATCGCGTCGGGGGCGACGGGCGTCTGCGGGAGCAGGCCGATCTGCTGGGCGATCTTCCTGGTGGGCAGCTTGGCGAGGGACGCGCCGTCGAGGAGGACGGCACCGTTCTTCGGCTTGAGGAGGCGGCCGAGGGCCCGCAGCGTCGTGGACTTGCCGCAGGCGTTGGGGCCGACGATGACGGTGACCTTGCCGTCGGGGATCACGAGGTCGAGGCCGTCGACGACGGTGTGGTCCTCGTAGGCGAGGGTCAGCTCGCGGGCCGAAAGGCGGGCGGCGGCTGTCACGACGTGCCTCCATTGCGGACGGAGCGGCTCCGGACGATGAGCCAGATGAGGTACGGGGCACCGACCGCCGCCGTCAGGACGCCCACCGGGAGCTCCGTGGGCGAGAAGAGGCGGCGCGCAAGGAGGTCGGCGAGGACCACGATGAGCGCGCCGAGCAGCGCCGAGCACAGCAGCGGGAGCTGCGCGGTGCGGGTGAGGCGGCGGGCGATCTGGGGGGCGAGGAGCGCCACGAAGTCGACGGGGCCCGCGGCGCCGGTCGCCACCGAGGCGAGGACGACGCCGAGCAGGACGAGCCCGAGGCGTACGTGTCCGAGGCGCGTCCCGAGAGCCGTCGCCGTGTCGTCGTCCATGCTGACGGCGCGCTGGGCGCGGGCCGCCCACAGGACGAAGGGGAGCAGGACGAGCAGGGTGACGCCGAGCGGGTTCGCCTCGGCCCAGCCGCGGCCGTTGAGGGAGCCCGTCATCCAGATCTGCGCCTGCTGGGCGACGAGGTAGTCGCCCTTCGTCATGAAGAGCGTCGTCAACGACCGCAGGGCGATGGCGATGCCGATGCCGATCAGGACGAACCGGGTGGCATGCAGGCCGCCGCGCCACGCGAAGACGTAGACGAGGGCGGCCGCGGCGATCCCGCCGAGCACGGACAGGTAGGGGAGCACCGTGTACGAGGAGATGCCGAAGGTCATCGCGCCGACCGTCAGCGCGCTCGCGCCCTGGCTGATGCCGATGATGTCGGGGCTGGCGAGCGCGTTGCGGGCCACGGTCTGGATGAGCGCACCCGCCACGCCGAACGCGGCGCCGACGAGCAGGCCCACCACCATGCGGGGTTCGCGCAGGGTGCCGACGACCAGCGTGTCCGGCGAGGGCTGCCCGAGGACGACCTTCAGGGCCTCGACGGGCTGGACGAAGGACTCGCCGACACAGAGGTACGCGAGACAGCTCGCGGCGAGCAGCAGGGCGAGGGCGGCGGCCACCGCGGCGGCCCTGCGGTGCACGAGGAAGGCGGCCTTGCGCACGCGGAGCACGGCGTAGCCGGCGGGCCGGACGCGGGCCGGGTTCCTGGCCGGGGCCACGGCAGTCGTACCGCTGCTCATGCCGCCACCGTCTTCCGGCGGACGAGCGCCACCAGGAACGGCACCCCGATCAGCGCGGTCATCACGCCGGCGGGCACCTCGCTGGGCGGGAAGACGATCCGCCCCACCGTGTCGGAGGCGAGGAGCATCACCGGGCCGAGGACCGCCGCGAGCGGCAGCACCCAGCGGTGGTCGCTGCCGATGAGGGCGCGGGCGATGTGCGGCACGGCGAGGCCGATGAACGCGATCGGTCCCGCTGCGGCCACGCCCGCGCCGGTGAGGACCGTCGCGCCGAGCCCGCCGACGATCCGTACCGCCGCGACGTTCTGGCCGAGCCCCTTCGCCACGTCCTCGCCGAGCGCCAGCGCGTCGAGGCCGCGTGCGACCGCGAGGACGAGCACCAGGCCCACGAGCAGGAACGGCCAGATCTGGCCGACGATCTCGGCGTCGCGGCCGGCGAGCGAACCCACCTGCCAGAACCGGAACTCGTCGAGAGCGGAGGCCTTGGTGGTGAGGATCGCGGTCGTCACGGAGACGAGCAGCGCGTTGATCGCGGCGCCGCCGAGGGCGAGTTTCACGGGGGTCGCGCCGCCCCGGCCGCCGGCCGCGATGGCGTAGACGGCGACGGACGCGAGCCCGGCGCCGGCGAACGCCCACCAGACGTAACCGGTCAGGGTGTGGACACCGGCGTAGGCGATGGCGAGGACGACACCCACCGAGGCGCCCTGGCTGATGCCGAGGATGCCGGGGTCGGCGATCGGATTGCGGGTCATGCCCTGGAGGACGGTCCCCGCGAGCGCGAGCGAGGCGCCGACGAGCACGCCGATCACGGTGCGGGGCACCCGCATCTCGCGGATCACGCCGGCGGAGCCGCTGTCCCCGCCGTGCAGCAGCGCGTCGAACACGGCGGAGGGCGCGACGGCGCGGGCGCCCACGGAGAGGCTGAACAGGACGGCGAGCAGCAGGGCCACGACGGCCGCCGTCATCACGGCGGCGCGTCCGACGGGCACACGCATCGGCTGAGCTCGTTTCACGGGGGCGAGGACAGGGGGGAGGGCCGGGGCACGGGGGAGGGGGCAGTAAGGGTGGGCTAAGTCTATGTGCGGGCGGGGCGGCCGCCGTCGGCAGAATGGGCCCATGAGCTCACACACGCTGACCGTCGGCTTCGACCTCGACATGACCCTGATCGACTCACGGCCCGGCATCAAGGCCGCCTACCAGGCGCTCTCCGCGGCGACGGGGACGTACGTCGACGCCGACCTGGCGATCACGCGGCTCGGCCCGCCGCTGGAGCAGGAGCTGCGGAACTGGTTCCCCGAGGACAGGATCGAGGAGACGGCCGACCTCTACCGTGAGATCTACCCCACACACGCCATAGAGCCGACGCTCGCGATGCCCGGCGCCCGCGAGGCCGTCGCCGCGGTCCACGCGCACGGCGGCCGCGCGATCGTGGTGACCGCCAAGCACGAGCCCAACGCGAAGCTGCACCTGTCGCACCTCGGCATCGAGGCCGACGCCGTCATCGGCTGGCTGTGGGCGGAGGCGAAGGCGGCGGCGCTGCGCGAGCACGACGCGGCGGTGTACGTCGGCGACCACACCGGCGACGTACGCGGCGCGCGTACGGCGGGCGCGCTCTCCGTCGCGGTGGCGACCGGACCGTGCGACGCAGCGGAACTGCGCGCGGCGGGCGCGGACGTCGTCCTCGGCGGGCTGCCGGAGTTCCCCGCCTGGCTCGACGCGTACGCCGCGCGTGGCGCCGTCAGCTGACGCCGGACCTGGCCTGACGCCGTTGGGAGGCGATGCCGCGCAGCACCCCGATCCCCGCGATGAGGAAGCCGACGCCCATCAGCATGCACACCGCGTACGCGATGGAGGGAAAGGGGTCGGTGCCCAGGAACAGCGGGGCCACCGTGACCAGTGTGGCCACGGCTCCGACGAAGAAGACGATCGCTCCGGTCCGGACCATGCCATCGCCGGGACCGGCGGAATTCGCTTGGGTTTTGTCACGCACCCGACCAGGGTAGTTCCCAGCGCGTAGGAAGAATCCGGGGACGTCTTGTCACCGGCCCCCGGACCAATAGTCTTGGGTTCGGCGGGTCGTGCGACCCGCTGTAGTGCTATCCAGAGCCGTTTTCGCCCCGCCGTTCCGGACGGGCGGACCCGGCATAAACGAGTACGACGAGTACGAGGACGAGGACTTCACGTGCCTACCGGCAAGGTCAAGTGGTTCAACAGCGAGAAGGGCTTCGGCTTTCTCTCCCGCGACGACGGCGGCGACGTCTTCGTGCATTCCTCAGTACTGCCCGCCGGCGTCGACACACTCAAGCCCGGCCAGCGCGTGGAATTCGGCGTGGTCGCGGGACAACGCGGTGACCAGGCTCTTTCCGTCGTGATCCTCGACCCGACCCCGTCGGTGGCGGCCGCGCAGCGCCGCAAGCCGGACGAACTGGCGTCGATCGTCCAGGACCTGACGACCCTCCTGGAGAACATCACCCCCATGCTGGAGAAGGGCCGCTACCCCGACAAGGCGTCCGGCGCGAAGATCGCGGGCCTGCTGCGGGCGGTCGCGGACCAGCTGGACGTGTAGCGCCGCCCGGCCGCCCGGATCCCGCCGGGCGCGCCCGCTCGAGAACCGCTAGGGGAACGACAGAGCGTCCGGGCCGAGGGGCGGCACGAGTCCCTCGGCCGCGGCGCGCGTCAGCAGCCCGCGGACCGCCGCGTAGCCGTCCTCGCCGAGGTCGGCGGTGAACTCGTTGACGTACAGGCCGATGTGCTGGTCCGCCACCGCCGGGTCCATCTCCTGCGCGTGCTCCAAGACGTACGGACGGGAGGCCTCCGGGTCGTCCCAGGCCATGCGGACCGAGGCGCGGGCCGACTCGGCGATGTGCCGCAGGGCCGCCGTGCCGAGGCTCCGCCTCGCGATGATCGCGCCCAGCGGGATCGGCAGGCCCGTCGTGGCCTCCCAGTGCTCGCCCATGTCGGCGAGGCGGTGCAGGCCGTAGTTCCGGTACGTGAAGCGGGCCTCGTGGATGACCAGGCCCGCGTCGACCTTGCCGTCGCGCACCGCCGGCATGATCTGGTCGAAGGGCAGCACGACGATCTCGCCGACACCGCCGTCGCGGAGGGTGTCCGCCGCCCAGAGCCGGAACAGCAGGTACGCCGTCGACTTCTCGCTCGGCACGGCGACCGTCTTCCCCGTCAGGTCGACGCCCGGCTCCCGGGTCAGGACCAGCGGCCCGCAGCCGCGGCCGAGAGCGCCGCCGCAGGGCAGCAGCGCGTACTCGTCCAGGACGTACGGGAGGACGGCGTACGACACCTTCAGGACGTCCAGGTCGGACTCCGCGGGGCCCCTCTCCGCGATGCCGTTCGTGATGTCGATGTCCGCGAACGTCACGTCCAGGGCGGGCGCGTCCGGCACCCGGCCGTGCGCCCACGCGTCGAAGACGAACGTGTCGTTGGGGCAGGGGGAGTACGCGATGCGCAGGGGCCGTTCGAGGCCCGGGCCGTCGGACTCAGTCATGTGTGCTGCTGTGTGTGCTGCCATGTGGGTTCCAACTCCTCAGTACCGGCGCGGCCTTCCCGAACGCGTCGCTCAGCGCGGCCAGCGCGTCGCCGATCCGCCAGGCGGCGCGGTCGCGCGGGCCGACGGGGTTCGAGACCGCGCGGATCTCCAGGACGGGCAGGCCGTGCAGGGCGGCCGCCTCGGCGACACCGAAACCCTCCATCGCCTCGGCCAGGGCGCGCGGATGGCGCAGCCGCAGCTCGGCGGCGCGCTCGGCGGAGCCGGTCACGGTGGAGACGGTGAGGACGGTGCCGGTCGCGGCACCGCAGGCCTCCGCCACCTCCCGTACGAGGGAGGGCGGGGGCCGGTGTGTGACGGCGCCGAAGCCCAGTTCGGTGACCGGCGCGAAGCCGTCGGGGGTCTCGGCGCCCAGGTCGGCGACGGTGATCTCGTCGGCGACGACGAGCGAGCCGACGGGCGCGTGGGGCGGGAAGCCGCCGCCGATGCCCGCCGAGACGACGAGGGCGTAGGGCAGGTCCGCGGCGGCGGCGCGGGCGAGCGCGGTCGCCGTGCCCGCCGCGGCGGCGGCCGGGCCCACGCCGACGGCGAGGACGTCGATGGGGGTCGTCGCGTCCGGGCTCCCGGTCAGCGCTCGGGCCACCGCGTCCCGTTCGGCGGAGACGGCGGTGGCGACGAGGACGCGGCCCGCGAGGGGCGCGGTGTGCGGGGCGGACGTGGTCAGGAGTCCTTCTCGAACTTGAACGACCACAGACCCGTGGCCTTGGACTCCGAGCCCTTGCCGCCCTCAAGGAGGCTCACGGTCGACTTGCTGCCGCCACCGCCGTACTGCTGGTTGAAGAAGACGCTGCCCGGGATGACGACGTACGTCTTCTTGCTGGCCTCGGTCAGCGGCTGACCGTTCATCAGCAGCGTCCAGCCCTTCTCGGCCATCTCCGGGTCGACACCGAAGCGGACCTTCTCGTCCGGGTCGATCTTCACCGTCTTGACGTCCTTGTCCTGCAGGCAGGACTTCAGCTGGGACTCCTTCAGCTCCTTGCCGTCGTTGTAGCAGGAAGCTTCCGTGTGCACCGAGTCGCTGCCGACCGTCACGGTGGCCAGCGGCGTCGGCTTGTCACAGGCCGAAAGAACGAGGAATCCGGCGGAGACGGCGCCAAGGGCGGCCACGGTGCGGCGGCGGCGCACCGCGCTGTTCACATTCGCGGCTCCGCCGCGGAGCAGGGAGGTCATGGGCGAAGGCTATCGGGCGCGTCGGGGGGTGCTGTTACGCGGGGGGCACGGCGTGCCGTCCACTCGCGTCCGCGGGCCCGTGGAGCGCGTCCCCCGGGGGCTCACACCACCCGGGCGCGGCGGGGGGCGCCGTGCCGGGACGAGAGCAGGAGGCCGCGTACGGTCGAGAGCCAACCCACCGCGACTATGCCGGCCGCCACCGAGAGACCGAGCGTCCCGATCAGCGGCAGGGCGATGCCCACGGCGCCCCCGACCACCCAGGCCACCTGGAGCAGCGTCTCGGAACGGGCGAACGCGGAGGTGCGGACCTGCTCCGGGACGTCCCGCTGGATCAGCGCGTCCAGGGACAGCTTGGACAGCGCCTGCGCGAAGCCCGCGCACGCGCCGAGACAGGCGACGGCCACCGCTCCGAAGAACAGCGCGGACGTCACCGCCACGCCCAGCACCACCGCGACGACCGTCACGATGATGAGCTCCGGGGCCCGTGACTTCAGCCAGGCCCCGACCGCCGTGCCCAGCGCGTTGCCCGCGCCCGCCGAGACGCCCACGATGCCGAGCGACACCGCCGCGCTCTGCCCCGCGAGCGGATGCTCCCGCAGCAGGAACGCCAGGAAGAAGATGAGGAAGCCGGACAGACAGCGCAGCGACGCGTTCGCCGCCAGGGCGTGGGTCACGGCGGGGCCGACCGTACGCAGCCCGAGGCGCCGCTTGCGGAAGGTGTCCGCATCGGCCTCGGCGCGGGCGTGCAGGTGCAGGTGCTCCTCATCGGCGGCGAGGAGGGCCTTGCTCTCGCCCTTCGACGAGTCGACCTTGTGCGGCAGCGAGAACGACAGGAACATCCCGGAGACGAAGATCACGAAGGCGCCGTACAGCGGCCAGCGCGGGCCGAGCGCCTGGAGCCCCGCACCGGCGGGCGCCGCGACCGCGGTGGCGAGCAGACCGCCGAGAGTGACCCGGGAATTGGCTTTGACCAGGGAGAACCCCGGTGGCAGGAGGCGTGGCACGACAGCGCTTCTGACCACCCCGTACGCCTTGGAGGCGACCAGCACGCCGAGCGCGGCGGGATAGAGCTCCACGCTGCCGGTCACCACCGCGCCCGAAAGGACCAGCGCGAGCAGCGCGCGGGCCAGCATGGCGCCGGCCATCGCGGCGCGGCGGCCGTGCGGGAGCCGGTCGAGGAGCGGGCCGATGACGGGCGCGAGGAGCGTGAACGGTGCCATCGTGATGGCGAGGTAGAGCGCGACGCGGCCGCGGGCCTCGTCCGTCGGCACGGAGAAGAAGACGGTGGAGGCGAGGGCGACGGTGATCATGACGTCACCCGCGCCGTTCACGGCGTGCAGCTCGATGAGCTTCCCGAGGCCCGACTCGCCCGCTCCGTGGGCGTGGGTGGCCTTGCGGATGCCTCGGGCGGTGCCGGTGAAGGGGAGGTGGAGGGCGCGGGCCAGCGCACGGGCGGTTCGTCTCGCCGGGCCCGGCGAGACGGTTCCTTCGGACATCGACCTGGTGGGGGCCACCCCGTCATAGTGCCCCCTTGGGGGCACTACTAGTGCGAATACTGGCTGTGAGCCGTGGCGTCCTCCGTCACCGGCGGCACACCGCCCCTCCCCGCCGGCGGCCTGGGCCCCGCTGCACCCGGCGAGCCGGGACGCTGCCCCGCCGCTGCGCGGCGGGTTCTCCCACCCACCCACCCGTTCACCCCGCACCGCAAGGTGGGCGTGCTTGCGCCGCTCCGCGGCGGTTTTCCCACCCGCCCACCCGTTTGCCCCGCACCGCATGGTGGGCGCGGTACGCCGCTGCGCGGCGGGGTCGACCGGCGCGCCGTAGTCCCCGAGCCGAGCGCTTCTCCGCCGCTGCGCGGCGGTCTCCCCACCCGCCCACCCGTTTGCCCCGCACCGCATGGTGGGCGTGTTTGTGCCGCTGCGCGGCGGGAGGTGGTCCGGCTTTCCGCAGTCCGTGAGGCGGACGCTGCCTCGCCGCTGCGGGGCGGTTTTCCCGCCCGCCCACCCGTTTGCCCCGCGCCGCGGCGTGGGCGTGTTGCCCCGCTGGAGGGCGGGTGGGTGGGGGAAACGCCGTGGAGCGGCGACGCGGGGGGTGGGGGTGCAGGGGGATGTGGGGGTGGGCGTGAGGGGGGTGTGGGGGAGGGGGCCGGGGGTGGGTCGGGGCGCGGGGGCGTACGTCGGTGTAGGCCCAGGGGCCAGGAGAAGGTAGCGTGCGTAGCGCGCCTGCGGCGGTTGTTCTTGGCCGCGCGCCTCTCGGTCATCCCGCAGAATGGGTGACGTAGGTGCGCCCGAGAACGTCGGGCGCGGACGTTGACGCGGCCCTCTGGTCCGCTCCGTCCGTACCCCCGCGTAAGGGTGGCGCACTCGTGAGACGGCGTAGGAGAGAAGCGATACTTGTGAGCGCAGCGACAACGCGAAGCCGTACCCCGCGCACCCCGCGTACCCCCGACCGCCTGTGCGCCGAGGCGGTCGGCCTGGCGCGCGCCGCGGCCGAGGAGGCCGCCGCGCCCGGTGTGGTCGGTGAGCATGTCGAGGTCGTGGTCGAGGGTGACCGCGTCGTCACGCACCTCTTCGAGTGCAAGGAATTCGGCTACCGCGGCTGGCGGTGGGCCGTTACGGTGGCCCGCGCCTCGCGGGCGAAGATCGTCACCCTGGACGAGACGGTGCTGCTGCCGGGCCCCGACGCGCTCCTCGCCCCCGAGTGGGTGCCGTGGAGCGAGCGGCTGCGCCCGGGCGACATGGGGCCGGGTGACCTGCTGCCGACGGACGCGGAGGATCTGCGTCTGGAGCCCGGTTACTCGGGCGAGGAGGAGCCGCCGCCGAACTCCGCGGTGTCGGAGGAGATGGCCGAGCTCGTCGAGGCGGAGGACGCCGACGTGACGCCGGTGTCGCCGGCGGAGCTGCCGGTCGCGCCGGCCCGCGGTTCCATCGCGGCGGTCGCCGACGAGCTGGGCATGCGGCGGGCGCGGGTGCTGTCCCGTTACGGGCTGCATGTCGCCGCGGACCGCTGGGACGAGGCGTACGGGGCGAAGACGCCGATGGCGCAGGCGGCGCCCGCGGCGTGCGTGAGCTGTGGGTTCCTGGTGCGGATCGGTGGCTCGCTCGGGCAGGCGTTCGGTATCTGCGGCAATGAGTTCGGGCCGGCGGACGGGCACGTGGTGTCGCTGTCGTACGGGTGCGGTGGGCACTCGGAGGCCGCGGTCATGCCGAAGCCGCCGCGGCCGGCGCCGCCGGTTCTGGACGAGACGCGGGTGGACGTACTGCCGCTGCGGCCTGCGGCGGATTCCGGGTCGGTGAGTGGGGAGGGGCCGGGGGAGGATCTCGGCCACTCATAGTTCCGGCGGCGGTGGCCCGGGGCTGAGGCGCCCCCACTCCCCCTGCACCCTCCCTCCCCGCGTCGCCGCTCCGCGGCGTTCTCCCCACCCACCCACCCTTCCATCCCACCCCGGGGCGGGCGGGCACCGACCGGGCCCCACCGCGCAGCGGCGCAACACGCCCACGCTGCGACGCCGGGCAAACGGGCGGGCGGGTAGGAGCCCCGCCGCGCAGCGGTGAAGAAACGCCCACCTCACGGAACGGACTGCGGAAAGCCGTCCCACCTCCTGCCGCGCAGCGGCGCATTGCGCCCACCGTGCGGTGCGGGGTGAACGGGTGGGTGGGTGGGGAGACCGCCGCGGAGCGGCGCAAGTACGCCCGCCTTGCGGTGCCGGGCAAACGGGTGGGTGGGTGGGAGAGTCGCCGCGCAGCGGCGTAGCGCGTTCCGGCTGCCGGGGGGGCGGAGCCGTGGGAAGGCGGCCCCCCATGGGGTGCCCCGCCCGTCCTGCCCCGACGCCCCCGGCGAGACGCGATACCGTTCGCCCGCAGGCCAAGCACCATCACCAGGAACCGAAACGCGCGCGCCAAGAGCCACCACAAGAGGAGACAGTCGACCGTGAGCAAGACCGTGCGGCCGGCGGCCGAGGGTACTGATCCCTTTGGCACCGCCCGCCTCCGCCGCGGAGTCCTCGACGCGTGGGCGGCGGCGCCGGCCCGTTTCCGTGAGGACGCCAACGCCGAGGAGGACCTCGCCCTCGGCGGCTACCGCGACCGTCTCATCGTGGAGCTCGCCCAGAACGCCTCGGACGCCGCCGCCCGCGTGGGCGTGCCGGGCCGGCTGGCGCTGACGCTGCGCGGCGGGGTCCTCGCCGCGGCGAACACCGGCGCGCCGCTCGACGCCGCCGGCGTCGAGTCGCTCTCCACCCTCCGCGCTTCCGCGAAGCGGGAGGAGAGCCCGGCGCAGCTACAGCAACAGCAACAGCAGGAGCACGGGCAGGAGCACGGGCAAGGGCAAGCGCACAGCGTCGGGCGTTACGGCGTCGGCTTCGCCGCCGTCCTCGCCGTCAGCGACGAGCCCGCCCTCGTCGGGCGCACCGGCGGTGTCCGCTGGTCGCTCTCCGAGGCGCGGGAACTCGCCGCGGAGACGGCCAGGTTCAGCCCGGGGCTCGGGGACGAGGTACGGCGGCGGGACGGCCACGTCCCGCTGCTCCGGCTCCCGTTCGCCGCCGAGGGCACCGCCCCCGCCGGCTACGACACGGTCGTCATCCTGCCGCTGCGCGACGCCGCCGCGGAGGACCTCGTGGCGCGGCTGCTCGACGGCGTCGACGACGCGCTGCTCCTCGCCCTGCCGGGCCTGGCGGAGGTCACCGTCGAGACGCCGGACGGGGCGACCCGCACCCTGCGCCGCCGGACCGAGGCCCCGTACACGATCGTCGAGGACAGCCGGGAGGGCACCACCCGCTGGCGCACCGTCAGCCGGCAGGGTCCGCTCGACGCCGTCCTCCTGAAGGACCGGCCCGTCGAGGAGCGGCTGCGCCCGTACTGGTCCGTGACGTGGGCCGTGCCCGCGGGCGGCGACGGCGCTCCGGAGCGGCCCCGCACCAGCCCCGTCGTGCACGCGCCGACGCCGAGCGACGAGCCGTTGGGCGTACCGGCGCTGCTCCTCGCGTCGTTCCCGCTGGACACCGCACGACGGCACACGGCGCCGGGGCCGTTGACCGACTTCCTGGTGGAGCGGGCCGCGGAGGCGTACGTGGAGCTGCTCGCCGACTGGCGGCCGGTCACGGAGGAGATCATCTCCCTGGTGCCGGGGCCGCTCGGCAGGAGCGAGCTGGACGGCGCGCTGCGGCAGGCCATCCTGGACCGGCTGCCCCGCACCGCCTTCCTGCCGCCGGCCCTGCCCCGCGCCGAGGGCGAGGAGGACGAGCTGCCGGAGGTGCTGCGGCCGCGGGACGCGGAGGTCGTGGAGGGCGCAGGGGCGGACACCGTCCGGGTGCTCGCCGAGGTGCTGCCCAGCCTGCTGCCCGCGGGGCTCGAGCGCCGTGCCGAGCTGCGCACGCTCGGTGTCGCGCGGATTCCGCTGACCGAGGCGATCGACCGTCTCGCGGGTCTCGAGCGGGAGCCGGGCTGGTGGCGGCGGCTGTACGACACCCTGGCGGGGGTCGACCCGGACCGGCTGTCCGGGCTGCCGGTGCCATTGGCCGACAGCCGTACCACCATCGGACCCCGGCAGGTTCTGCTTCCCGCGTCCGGGGACGAGCGCGACCCGGCGTCCTTGGCCCGTCTCGGTCTGAAGGTCGCCCACCCGGACGCCGTCCACCCGCTCCTGGAGAAGCTCGGCGCGCTGCCCGCGACGCCCCGCGCCGTCCTCACGACGCCGCAGGTCCGGGCGGCCGTGGCCGCGTCCCTCGACGACGACACGTGGGACGAGGACGCGCTGGACGCCGAGGAGCTTGCGGACGTCGTGCTCGCGCTCGTGCGGGACGCGAACCTCGCCCCGGGCGACGAGCCGTGGCTGGCCGCCCTCGCGCTGCCCGACGAGGACGGCGAGCTCTCCCCGGCGGGCGAGCTCGTCCTGCCGGGCAGTCCTTTCGCGCAGGTCATGCGGGAGGGTGAATTGGCCCTTGTCGACGAGGAGTTGGCCGAGCGGTGGGGGGAGCAGCCGCTCGCCGCCTGCGGTGTGCTCGCCACGTTCGCTCTCGTACGCGCCACCGATGTCGTCCTCGACCCCGACGAACTGGAGCCCCGCGAGGGCGACTTCGCCGAGCCGGACGACGCGGGTCTGCTCGACGCCGTGGACGTGTGGTGCGAGGACGTCCTCGACCGGCTGCCGGAGACTCCGGTGCCGCCGGTGGCCACGGAGATCGTCGCCGTACGGGATCTCGACCTGGTCGACGACGACTGCTGGCCGCAGGCGCTGGCGATGCTGTCGCGCCCGCCGCTGCGGGACGCGCTGACGCAGCCGCTGCGGGTGCTGCTGCCGGACGGGACGACGGAGACGGTCCGTTCGTACGCGGCGTGGTGGCTGCGCGGCCACCCGGTCCTCGACGGCCGCCGGCCCGCCGGACTGCGCGCGGCGGGCGGCGATCCGCTGCTCGCCGGGCTCTACGACGCGGCGGACGCGTCCGGGTTCGGCGACGAGCAGGTGCTGCGGGCGCTGGGCGTACGGACGTCCGTGGCCGCACTCCTGGCGGAGCCGGGCGGCGCGGCCGAACTGCTCGACCGTCTCGCGGACCCGGACAGGACCGTCACGGCCGCCCAGCTGCACGCCCTGTACGGGGCGCTGGCCGATCTCGACCCGGAGCAGGTGACGCTCCCGGACGAGCTGCGCGCGGTGGTGGACGGCGAGGTCGTGGTGGTCGACGCGGCGGACGCGGTGGTCGCCGACGCGCCCGATCTGCTGCCGCTGGCCGGCGGTGTGGCGCTGCTGCCCGTGCGGCCCGGCAGGGCGGGGGACCTGGCGGAGCTGTTCCAGGTGCGGCGGCTGAGCGAGACGGCGGCCGTGGAGCCGTCGGGGGAGGGTGTCGAGCACGCGGTGCCGGAGTCGGTGCGGACCCTGCTCGGGGCGGCGACTCCGGAGACGTACGTCGAGTACGACGAACTGGTCGCGGGCGGCGTGGAGCTGGACTGGCGCCGCACCCCGGACGGTGTCGTGCACGCGGCGACCGTGGAGGGTGTCGCGGCGGGTCTCGCCTGGGCGGCGGGCCAGTGGCCGCGCCGTTTCGAGGTGGCGGCGCTGCTCGAAGATCCCTCACGGACGGCGGAGTTGGCACGGGACCGCTGGTTCGACTGACGCGGCGCAGCTCGGAATGGACTGTTCCGCCCTGACCTCAGGGGCGGAACAGGGCATTCCGTAACGCGGTCACATTTCCTTCACCCGTCGTACAACCGTTCGCCTCGGTGGCGTGTCTGATCTTGCGAGTCAACAGACTCCTAGATCACTTGGGCCTCGCGTGACGGCAATGCACCGCGAGGCCCCCTTCTCCAACTGGGGAAACACATGCGCATCCGTGCCACCGTGGCCGCACTGTCCGGCACCCTGGCCCTTTCCGCACTCGCCGTCCCGGCTGCCCAGGCCGACGACGCCCCGAAGGCTCCGAACCTCTCCTCCTTCGTCGCCAAGGCTCCGGCCGACGTGGCCGTGGGCGACACCAAGATCACGAAGATCACCGTCAACGGCGGCAAGGACATCGTGGTCGGCACCTCCGCCAAGAAGACGGTCAAGATCGCCGTCACCGCGACGGACCCGTCCGGCATCGAGGACGCCGTGGCGTTCCTGTGGCACGGCACGTCCTTCGACGAGGACAACATCGACGGCTCGATGGTCCCCGAGACCGAGAACGGCGACTGCACGGCTGTGGACGCGACCACCTCGACCTGCACCGTCACGGTCGTCGCCGACCCGAACGTGAACATCTACAGCAACATCCTGGCCGGCAAGTGGAAGGTCTGGACGATCGCGCAGGGCAAGGACGGCGACCACGTCCAGCAGGACTCGTACCCGACCAGCGTCTCGGTGAAGCGCGCCGCCAAGCTCACCACCAACGCCTCCCCCGAGCCCATCAAGAAGGGCAAGACCCTCACGGTCACCGGCGCCCTGACGCGCGCCAACTGGGACACCTCGAAGTACGCCGGCTACACCAAGCAGGACGTGAAGCTGCAGTACAAGAAGAAGGGTGCCACCAGCTACACCACCCTCAAGACGGTCAAGTCCGACACCAAGGGCAACCTGAAGACCACGGTGACGGCCTCCGCCGACGGCTACTACCGCTACGTCTTCGCGGGCACGTCCACGACCCCGTCGGTGACCTCGACCAGCGACTTCGTCGACGTCCAGTAGCAGCCGCCGGTAGCAGCCGTCCGCCGTCAGGCGGGGAAGCGGCGGTCCACCACGCGGTACACGACCTCGATGGCGAGTGAGGCCACCGCCGCGATCGCGACCGCCGCCCACGGCATCGTCGTGCCCACCAGCTTCAGCTGGAAGAAGTCCTGGAGCCAGGGCACGGTGAGCACGAGCAGGAAGCCGAGACCCATCGCGCCGATGAGGCCGATCCGCCACCACGTGTAGGGGCGGGCGATGATGGCGAGCACCCACATGGCGATCAGGAACAGCGCCAGGGTCGCCGCGCTGGTCTCGGCTTCCCGCGCGCCCGCGCCGTCGTAGTGGTGCCGGGCCAGGATGTACGTCAGGAAGGTCGCGACGCCCGCGATGACGCCGCCCGGGATCGCGTACCGCATCACCCTGCGGACGAAGTGCGGCTTCGCGCGCTCCTTGTTGGGGGCGAGCGCGAGGAAGAAGGCGGGGACGCCGATCGTCAGGGTGGAGAGCAGCGTCAGGTGGCGCGGCAGGAAGAGGTACTCGACCTGCGAGCAGACCACGAGCAGCGCGATGATCACTGAGTAGACGGTCTTGACCAGGAACAGCGTGGCGACGCGGGTGATGTTGCCGATGACGCGGCGGCCCTCGGCGACGACGGACGGCAGCGTCGCGAAGCTGTTGTTGAGCAGGACGATCTGGGCGACCGCGCGCGTGGCCTCCGAGCCTGAGCCCATCGAGACACCGATGTCGGCGTCCTTCAGGGCCAGGACGTCGTTGACGCCGTCGCCCGTCATCGCGACCGTGTGGCCGCGTGCCTGGAGCGCGCCCACCATGTCGCGCTTCTGCTGCGGGGTGACGCGGCCGAAGACGGAGTTGTCGTCGAGGGCCTCGCCCATCTCGTCCCGCTCGGCGGGCAGCTTGCGCGCGTCCACGGTGTTCTCCGCGCCGGGCAGGCCGAGCTTGCCGGCGACCGCGCTCACCGAGACGGCGTTGTCACCGGAGATGACCTTGGCGGCGACGTCCTGCTCCTCGAAGTAGCGCAGGGTGTCGGCGGCGTCGGGGCGCAGCCGTTGTTCGAGGACGACCAGCGCGGTGGCCCGGGCCCCCGAGGCGACGTCCGGGTCGTCGAGGGCGCCGCTCGCGCGGGCGAGCAGCAGGACGCGCAGGCCCTGCTGGTTGAGCTCCTCGACCTCGGTGAGGGACGCGTCGCCGTCGGGCAGCAGGACGTCGGGCGCGCCGAGCAGCCAGGTCGAGTCGGTGCCGTCGCCCTCGCTGAAGGAGGCGCCGCTGTACTTGCGGGCCGAGGAGAAGGGGAGGGACTCGGTGCAGCGCCACTCCTCGCTGTCGGGGTAGGCGTCGATGACGGCCTGGAGCGAGGCGTTGGGCCGCGGGTCGGACTCGCCGAGGGCGCCGAGGACCTTGCGGACGTAACCCTCGTCGCTGCCGTTCAGCATGCGCAGCTCGGTGACGTCCATGCCGCCCTCGGTGAGGGTGCCGGTCTTGTCGAGGCAGACGGTGTCGACGCGGGCCAGGCCCTCGATCGCGGGGAGCTCCTGCACGAGGCACTGCTTGCGGCCGAGGCGGATCACGCCGATCGCGAAGGCCACCGAGGTGAGGAGGACGAGCCCCTCGGGGATCATGGGGACGATCCCGCCGACGGTGTACGCGATGGACTCCTTGAAGTTGTCGTCCTTGACGACGAGCTGGGAGATCACCAGGCCGATGGAGGTGGGGACCATCAGCCACGTCACGTACTTGAGGATCGTGGAGATGCCGGAGCGCAGCTCGGAGTGGACGAGCGTGAAGCGGCTGGCCTCCTCGGCGAGCTGTGCGGCGTACGCCTCGCGGCCGACCTTGGTGGCGGTGAAGGCGCCGCCGCCCGCGACCACGAACGAGCCGGACATCATCTTGTCGCCGGGCTTCTTGACGACCGGGTCGGCCTCACCGGTCAGGAGCGACTCGTCGACCTCCAGGCTGTCGGTCTCGACGGCCTCGCCGTCCACCGGGATCTTGTCGCCGGGGCCGAGCTCCACCACGTCGCCGAGGACGATCTCGGAGGTGGAGATCTCCGCCGCCCTGCCGTCGCGCCGGACGGTGGGTTTCGCCTCGCCGATGACGGCGAGCGAGTCCAGGGTCTTCTTGGCGCGCCACTCCTGGATGATGCCGATGCCGGTGTTGGCGACGATGACGAAGCCGAAGAGGCTGTCCTGGATCGGCGCCACGAAGAGCATGATCACCCAGAGGACGCCGATGATGGCGTTGAAGCGGGTGAAGACGTTGGCCCGGATGATCTCGCCCAGGGAGCGGGAGCTGCGGACCGGTACGTCGTTGACCTCGCCGCGGGCGACCCGCTCGGCGACCTCCGCGGTGGTCAGGCCGGTGGCCCGCCCTTTGGGCGGCGGCACCGGGTGGACCGGATCGAGCTCGGCGCCCGCGTCGATATGCGTCATGCATTCGACGGTAAGGGTGGTCCTGGGGCTTCACCCCTTGAATGCCCCAAAGATCCGACCAGGGTAGGAGTCGTACCGTCCCGTGGTTGTACGGGACCGCTGGGGCCGGGTGACCTTCCTACTGGGGCTGGGTGGCCTTCGCCCTCTTGATCGCGGCGTCGCGTCCCCGTACGTACCAGATGCCGATGAGGCCGAGGCCCGCGCCGGCCAGGCAGGTCCACACCCACCAGGTGGCGTCGCGGTCGTCGAACCAGCCGTAGAACGGGAGCTGGACCAGGAAGAGGACGAACCAGAGGATCGTGCCGCCCGTGATGGTGGCGACCACGGGGCCCTCAAGGGGCTCCGGCGCCTCGTGCTGTGGGGTCCACTTCGCCATGAGTACACCTTACGAGGCGGGGTGGGCGTCCCGTACACCCGTTGCCCGGCAAGGGTCTACGCGCGGAGATAGCGATTTCGCTCTCATGTATTCATACTGAAACGGCTCGTTAATGGCCGATTGCTTTCGTACGAAGAAACAACTCGCCCCATGGTCGGTCCGTAGCCGCCGCTTAACGATCTTTCCTTTCTCTGAGTTCATGAGGTCACGCATGTCTCCCTCGGCCAGCGCCCCGGTCGACGCCAAAACGCCGCAGCCGCAGTCCCCGCAGGGCGGCATCGACAAGTTCTTCAAGATCACGGAGCGGGGCTCGACCCTGGCCAGGGAGGTCCGCGGCGGCTTCGCCACCTTCTTCGCGATGGCCTACATCGTCGTGCTGAACCCGATCATCCTGGGCAGCGCGAAGGACATGTACGGGCACCAGCTCGACAACAAGCAGCTGGTCACCGCGACCGTGCTCACCGCCGCCTTCACCACGCTCCTCATGGGCGTCATCGGCAACGTCCCGATCGCGCTCGCCGCGGGCCTCGGCGTGAACACCGTCGTCGCCCTCCAGCTCGCGCCCCGCATGTCGTGGCCCGACGCGATGGGCATGGTCGTCCTCGCCGGCTTCGTGGTGATGCTGCTCGTCGCGACCGGCCTGCGGGAGCGCGTGATGAGCGCCGTCCCGCTCGGCCTGCGCAAGGGCATCGCGATCGGCATCGGCCTCTTCATCATGCTGATCGGCCTCGTCGACTCCGGCTTCGTCTCGCGCATGCCGGACGCCGCGCACACCACCGTCCCGCTGCAGCTCGGCGGCGACGGACACCTCAACGGCTGGCCCGTCCTCGTCTTCGTGCTCGGCGTGCTGCTCACGCTTGCCCTGCTGGTACGCAAGGTGCCGGGCGCCATCCTCATCAGCATCGTCGTCATGACGATCGTCGCCATGATCATCAACTCCCTGGCGTCCGTCCCCTCCTGGGGCCTGACCACCCCGGAGTGGCCCGGCAACCCCGTCTCGACGCCTGACTTCGGGCTCGTCGGCGAGATCAGCCTGTTCGGCGGGTTCGAGAAGGTCGGCATCCTGACCGGCGTCCTCTTCGTCTTCACCGTGCTGCTCTCGTGCTTCTTCGACGCGATGGGCACGATCATGGGCGTCGGCGACGAGGCGAAGCTGACCGACGCCAACGGCAACATGCCCGGCATCAACAAGGTCCTCTTCGTCGACGGCATCGCCGTCGCCGCGGGCGGCGCCTCGTCCTCCTCCGCCACCACCTGCTTCGTGGAGTCCACGGCGGGCGTCGGCGAGGGGGCGCGCACCGGCTTCGCGAACGTCGTCACCGGCGGGCTCTTCGCCGTCGCGCTGTTCCTCACGCCGCTCGCCACGATGGTCCCGTCCCAGGCGGCCACGCCCGCGCTGCTCGCGGTCGGCTTCCTGATCCTGTCCGGGTCCATCCGGCAGATCGACTGGGCGGACCACACGATCGCGATCCCGGCGTTCGTGACGATGCTGATGATGCCGTTCACGTACTCGATCACGAACGGCATCGGCATGGGCTTCATCACCTTCACCGTGCTGCGGCTCGCGTCCGGGCGCGGCCGCGAGGTGCCGGTCGCGATGTACGCGGTGTCGGCGGTGTTCGCCTTCTACTACCTGATGCCGGCGCTGGATCTGACGTAGCGGTGCGCGGTTCAGGCCGCGCCGTAGAACTTCTCCGTCTCCTCGACGGACGTCTTGAAGCGTTCGTCGAAGTCGTCCCGAATGAGCGTCCGGACCACATAGTCCTGGACGCTCATTCCTCTTTTGGCCGCGTGCTGTCGGAGCCGGTCGAGCAGCTCACCGTCTATGCGCAGGCTGAGCACTGGCGATCCCATGCGGGACAGCGTCCCGGGCGCCCCGCGGGCCGCGCGTCGCTTTCGGAAGTCACCTCACTCGTTCGGGTGACGAAATGGTGCGGCGTGGGAAGTGGGGAAAACCGAGTGGTCCTTAGCTAGGGTAATGAGTTACGCTAACAAACATGCCGGACCTCTCCCATGGTGACGACGCCGTCGCCGTGAACGCCTTGCGCTCCGCTGTGATGCGCCTGTCCCGTCGACTCAAGCACCAGCGGGTCGACGAGTCGCTGAGCCCCACCGAAATGTCGGTGCTCGGCACCCTCGCCCGCTGCGGCTCCGCCACCCCGGGCGAGCTCGCCCGCAAGGAGCATGTGCAGCCGCCGTCGATGACCCGCATCGTGGCCCTGCTGGAGGCCAAGGGTCTGGTCCGGCTCGAACCGCACCCCGAGGACCGCCGCCAGAAGGTGGTGACCCAGACGGAGACCGCCGAGGCGATGCTCGAAGAGAGCCGCCGCAAGCGGAACGCCTGGCTCGCGGGTCTGGTCGAGCACCTCGACCAGGACGAGTGGGAGCGGCTGCGTGCCGCCGCCCCCGTCCTGGAAAAGCTCGCCCACCTGTAGTCCCGCGGCAACCCGCGGGTACTCCCGTCAGTACCCCGCGGGTACCCCTGGGGCCTGCGGGGCCCCCGCGCCCGGCGGGAAACCCGCGCCCCGCGGAACCCCCGCCGACCGGCGGGGCCCCCGGCCACCGGTGGGGCGCCTGCCGGCCGGCGGGACCCTGCCGACCGGCGGGACCCTGCCGACCGGCGGGACCCTGCCGACCGGCGGGACCCTGCCGACCGGCGGGACCCTGCCGACCGGCGGGTGCCCTGCCACCCGCGGGGCTCCTGCCACCGGTGGGGCGCCTGCCGACCGGCGGGGCTCTTGCCGATTGGCAGGGGGCTCTTGCCGCCGGCGGGAAACCCGCTACTGGCGGGACCCCTGCCGACCGGCGGGCGCCCTGCCACCCGCGGGGCTCCTGCCACCGGCGGGGCTCCTGCCACCGGCGGGGCTCCTGCCGACCGGCGGGCGCCCTGCCACCGGCGGGAAACCCGTCGCCGGCGGGACCCCTGCCGACCGGTGGGGGGCCCGCCCCCGCGCGCCTCCCGTCGACCGGCGGGAGGCGTCAGACATTACGTACGCGCACGTACGCCAAGGAGGCGAACCTACTTTGAGTACGGGACCCGGAGCAGACTCCGCCCCCGCACCAACCACCCTCGACAAGACCGTCCGCCCCCACAAGACCTCGATGTTCAGCTCGCTGAAGATCCGCAACTACCGGCTCTTCGCGACCGGCGCGGTCGTCTCCAACACCGGCACCTGGATGGCCCGCATCACCCAGGACTGGCTGGTGCTGAGCCTCACGGGATCGTCCGCGGCCGTCGGTATCACCACGGCCATGCAGTTCCTGCCGATGCTCCTCTTCGGCCTGTACGGCGGCGTGATCGCTGACCGCTTCGCCAAGCGGAACCTGCTCTTCGTCACGCAGGGCGCGATGAGCCTCAGCGGGCTCTTCCTCGCCGCGCTGACGCTCAGCGGCCACGTCCAGGTCTGGCACGTCTACTTCGCGGCCTTCTTCACCGGCCTCGTCACCGTCGTCGACAACCCGACGCGGCAGTCCTTCGTGTCCGAGATGGTCGGCCCCGACCAGGTCCGCAACGCCGTCTCGCTGAACTCCGCCAACTTCCAGTCCGCCCGCCTCGTCGGCCCCGCCGTGGCGAGCGCGCTGACCGCCGCCGTGGGACCCGGCTGGGCGTTCCTCGCCAACGGCCTGTCCTTCCTCGCGCCGCTCACCGGCCTGCTGCTGATGCGCACCTCCGAGCTGCAGCACACCCCGCGCAAGGCGCGCGGCAAGGGGCAGCTCCGTGAGGGTCTGAACTACGTCTCGAAGAACCCCGAGCTGATCTGGCCGATCGTCCTCGTCGGCTTCATCGGCACCTTCGGGTTCAACTTCCCGATCTGGATGAGCGCCTTCGCGGACGACATCTTCCACGGCGGCGTGGGGATGTACGGGCTGTTCAACACCCTGATGGCGGTCGGTTCGCTGGCCGGCGCGCTGCTCGCCGCCCGCCGCGGCACCTCGCGGCTGCGGCTCCTCGCCGGGGCGGCCGTCGCCTTCGGCGTGCTCCAGATGGCGGCCGCGTTCGCGCCCGACCTGTGGATGTTCGTCGCGCTGATCGTGCCCATCGGCATCCTCGGCCTGACGGTGAACGTCACCGCCAACTCCTCGGTCCAGATGGCCACGGACCCGGAGATGCGGGGCCGCGTCATGTCGCTGTTCATGATGGTCTTCACCGGCGGCACCCCGCTCGGCGGCCCGCTCTTCGGCTGGCTCGCCGACGCCTACGGTGTCCGCGTCAGCATGGCCATCGGCGGCCTCGTCTGCGCGCTCGCCGCGATCGGCGTCGGCCTGATGCTGGGACGCGCCGCGAACCTGCGGCTGAAGGTGGACCTGCGCCGCGGCCGCCGGCACGTGCAGTTCGTGCCGAGGGAGCGGGAACTGGCGACGGCGGCGTAGCCGCACAGTGTGCCGGCCCGGCCGGCGGCCCTCAGCGAGCACCTGCCCGCCGGGCCGGTTCTTGTCGGTTCCGGTGGTGTGCCGGGCCCGGTCGGGCCGGCTGTGCGGGGGCCTGGCCGGGTCGGTTCTCGTCGGTCCCGGGTCCGGTTGGGCTGGCTGTGCGGGGACGTGGCCGGGTCGGTTCTCGTCGGTCCCGGTGGTGTGCCGGGCCCAGTCGCACTCGCTGTGCGGGGACGTGGCCGGGTCGGCTCCGGCGGGCGCCGTGCAGGGCTTAGTGGCGGTGAAGCCGCTGCTCTCGTCGTACGCGATGAAGGCGCGGCCCACACCGCGACTCACGCCGCGACCCGCACCGCAGCCCACGCAGCCACCTGCACCGGGCCCACGCAACGGTTCACACCGCGGCCCGCGAGCGGTGGTGGTCGGTGGTGAGCAGGGGGCTGTAGCGCCTCCACCGGCGGCACCGATCATCGGTTCGCCCCGTGCGGCCGGGAGGCTAGCGTTCCGTCCCATGAGACTCTTCGCCGCCGTCCTCCCGCCGGACTCCGCGATCGCCGAACTGGCCACCGCCGTCGGCGCGTTGCAGGAGCTGCCGGGCGGCGACGAGCTGCGCTGGACGGCGCGTGACGGCTGGCACTTCACTCTCGCCTTCATGGCGGAGGTCGACGAAGGGACGGTGCCGGACCTCACCGCCCGCCTGGAGCGGGCCGCGCACCGCACGCCGCCCTTCACCCTCTCCCTGCGCGGCGGCGGCCACTTCGGGAACCGGGCGCTGTGGGCGGGCGCTGCGGGCGACGTGGCCGCGCTGCGGCTGCTGGCCGCGCGGGCGGACGCGGCGGCCCGCAAGGCGGGCGTCACGATGGAGGAGCAGCACCGGCACTACCGCCCGCACCTCACGGTGGCGCGCGGCCGCGGCGAGCCGGACCTCGGGCCGTACGCCGAAGCGCTCCGCTCCTTCGAGGCGCGGCGTGGACCGTACGGGAGCTGACGCTCGTACGCAGCAATCTGCCGAGGAGCGGAGTGCCGGGGGAGCGGCCCCGGTACGAGGCGGTCGGGCGCTGGATTCTGGGAGGCGGCGTCCGGGGGCCGGGCGGCGCCGGTTAACCTCGACGGTGTGGACCCGAAGACCAGAAACCGGATCATGGCCGGTGTGCTCGTGCTGATGTTCGTCGTGGTGGCGGTGGCGGCCGCGCTCGGCGGTTAGCCGGCGCGGGCACCACCGCCCCTCACCGTCCGTCCTGTCCGTCCTGGCGTCCGTCCTGGCTCACCAGGCGAAGGACTCCGGCGACGGTCCGGGCCCGGGGAAGATCTCGTCCAGCGCGTCGAGGATCTCCGCGGGCAGTTCCAGCTCGACGGCGCGCAGCGCGGAGTCGAGCTGCTCCGCCGTGCGCGGGCCGACGATCGGCGCGGTGACGCCGGGCCGGGTGAGCAGCCAGGCCAGCGCGACCTCGCCGGGTTCGAGACCGTGCTTGTCGAGCAGGTCCTCGTACGCCTGGACCTGCGCGCGGACCTCCGGCTTGGCGAGCTCGGCGGCGGCGCGCCCGCCGGTGCGGCGCGAGCCCTCGCCCTCCTTCTTCAGTACGCCGCCGAGCAGTCCGCCGTGCAGCGGCGACCACGGGATGACGCCGAGGCCGTAGTCCTGGGCGGCGGGGATGACCTCCATCTCGGCGTCGCGCGAGGCGAGGTTGTAGAGGCACTGCTCGCTGACGAGGCCGTAGCTGCCGAGCCTGCGGGCGGTCTCGTTGGCCTGGGCGATCTTGTAGCCGGGGAAGTTGGAGGATCCCGCGTAGAGGATCTTGCCCTGCTGGACGAGGACGTCGACGGCCTGCCAGATCTCCTCGAACGGCGTCAGCCGGTCGATGTGGTGGAACTGGTAGAGGTCGATGTGGTCCGTCTGCAGCCGCTTGAGCGACGCGTCGACGGCGCGGCGGATGGAGAGCGCGGAGAGCCGGTCGTGGTTGGGCCAGGAGGACTCCCCGTCGGGGGCCATGTTCCCGTACACCTTGCTGGCGAGCACGACCTTGTCGCGGCGGCCGCCTCCTTGCGTGAACCAGGTGCCGAGGATCTCCTCGGTGCGGCCCTTGCCGGCGCTCTGTCCGTAGGTGTTGGCGGTGTCGAAGAAGTTGACGCCCGCGTCGAGCGCGGCGTCCATGAGCGTGTGGCTGTCGGGTTCGTTGGTGAGCGGCCCGAAGTTCATGGTGCCGAGCGTGAGCCGGCTGACCTTGAGCCCTGTGCGTCCCAGTTGCGTGTACCTCATGGGGTCATAGCCAACGGGGTGGAGTGGGCTCCAGGCAAGGGGGCTCGGTCAGTCGCGGGGGAAACCGTCGGTCTTGAGGATGAGGTCGACGACGGTGCCGGTCAGGTCGATCTCCTCGCCGAAGTCGGACTTCGACTCGGTGCGGTACTCGCCGTCCTTGGGGTCGGTGTACACGTGGCATCGGCCTTGGTACGGGTCGGCGACGAGGTAGACGGGGACGCCGGCTTCGGCGTAGGCGGCCTTCTTCGGGCCGTAGTCGTTCATTCCGGTGCCTCGGGAGATGACCTCGGCGATGAACTCCACGTCTTGGTGACGCCAGCGGCCGTGCCCGTCCTTCTTGGCCGTCTCTCGCAGCTTTGCCACGTCCGGGCAGAAGCCGTTGTCGAGGCCCGGAAAGTCGATGCGCACGTCGGACGTCACCCGGACGTCCATTCCGAACTGGTCCTCCAGTGCCCGCACGATCCTGCGGATGATCTGCCAGTGAGTGTCCCGCTGCGGCACCATGGAAACGGCCCCCTCGACAACTTCTGCCTTGATTCCCTCGGGGGTCATCCGCTCGAGCAGCTCGAACCATCGGTCCAAGTCCCACTCGACGTCGTCTTCGGCCATGGCGATCCTGTCGGTCTCTACGACGGTCATCGTGGCGCTCCTCCCCGACCGCTCCCGGTCGAGCGCGGTCGCGCGGTACAACGATACGCACGGAGCCGAGGGCACGTCCGGTCACGAGCCGCCGAGCCAGCCCGCCGCGTCGAGGCGGAACGCGTCCGGGGGAACGACCGTGCGAAGGTCCGACTCCAGCTCGCCGAGTCGCCGGGCCCCGAGGGCCTGCGCCCACTCCGCCCGCAGCTCGTCGAAGACCGCCGCCGAGCGGCGCAGCGCGTCGATGCCGTGCGGGGTGAGACGGACGAGTTTGCGGCGGGCGTCGGCGGGGTCGTCGGTGCGGGCGGCGTAGCCGAGGGCGATGAGGCGGTCGACCGTCTTGCCCGCAGCCTGTTTGGAGACGCCGAGCCGCCGCCCGACCTCGCTGGCGGTGGCGCCGTCCGCCCCGATGGCCTGCATCGCGAACCCGTGCGCGGGGCGGAGGTCGGGGTGGCCCTGGCGGGCGAGTTCGGCGTGCAGGCGGTCGATGAGGGTGCGGAAGCCGGCGAAGAGGAGCAGGGGCAGCTCATATCCCTTGCCCGAACCGTCATGCCCCTTGCCCGAACCGTCAACCTGGTTTACCTTCTTCTTGTCGTCAACCATGTTGTCCATTTTAGGGCCGGGCAGGCCCGCAGGGGGTACGGGATGTTCACCGCGCACACACTCGAAACCGCACCGTCCGACTCACGCGCCGCGATGGAGCGCACCGCCGCCGCCTTCGGTCAGGTGCCGGACGCGGTCGCCCGCCTCGCCGAGTCGCCCGAACTCCTCAACGGCTTCCTGGAGATGACGGCGGCCTTCGACCGGACGACCCTCGACCCCGTCGCCCGCGAGGTCGTCATCATGACGGTCGCGACGCGCAACGACTGCCACGTCTGCGTTGCTCTGCACGCCGGCAAGCTGCGCAAGCTGGGCGCGTCGACCGAGCTGGTCGCGGCCCTCCGCGAGGAGCGGGCGCTGCCCGACGAACGCCTCGAAGCGGTACGCCGGTTCACGCTCACCGTCCTCGCCACGGCGGGCGGGGTCGACGACGCCGCCCTGAAGGAATTCTTCGCCCACGGCTACACCGAGCGCAACGCCCTCGAAGTCGTCATGGGCATCGGCACGTACACGATGTCGACGCTGGCGAACCGGCTGACGCGGGCGGTGTGAGCGCGTCAGTCCGCCTCGCCGCGGCGCGCCAGGAAGGCGGTCCAGGTGGCGGGGGATATCCGGAGGGTGGGGCCGGTGGGGTTCAGCTTTGAGTCGCGGATGTGGATGGTGGTGGGCGTTGCGGCGAGTTCGAGGCATTCGCCGCCCTGATCGCCGCTGTATGTGGACTTGGTCCAGCTGAGGGCCGCCTCCAGGCATTCGCCTTCGTCGGTGCTGTAGCTGCTCTTGAACCAACTGAGGTCCGTGCTCATAGATCCTGGGCCACCTGTCCGATCAGCTTTGCGGACTCCTCGGGGGTCAGAGCCTGCGCTCGCAGAATGCCATATCGCCCGAACAGGTCTGCCAGGTCCGGCTGTTCGCTGACAAAGTAGCCACCCTTGTGTCCTTCGATGTAGGCGAGCTGGCGGCGTTCCGCTGTCTCCAGGAGGATCCGGGGACCCGCCAGCCCGGCATGGGTCTCCCGGTCGTGCAGCATGACTTGAATCTCGACGTGGCGAAGTCGGCCCACGTCGAGGATGTGGTGCAGCTGTTCCTTGAGGACCGAGGGGCCACCCAGGGGGCGGGTCAGTGCACTCTGCTCCACCACGAACCCCAGGTTCGGTGGTGGCTTGCGATGGATGAGCTGCTGGCGCTTCAGTCGGGCTTCAACCTGCTTCTCGACCTCGTCGTCGTCCAGTGAGGGAAAGCAACTGCTGTTGTAGACCGCCTGCGCGTATGCCCTGGTCTGGAGCAGTCCGGGGATCACATGGCTCTGGTACGAGTGAATGGACGACGCATTCCTCTCCTCGGCCAGATAGTCCTCGGTCCACGGCCGCAGCCCACTGCCCCCGAACTCCTTCTCCGCGAGCAGCGTCAGTGCACCTTGTGCACCCAGCACCTCATCAGCGATCTCGACCAACTTGCCCTTGGGGGGTCGCTCCCCGCGCTCCACCATCGCCACCTGCGACTTGGAGTACTGGACATGCGCGCCCAGCGCCTCAAGGGTGAGTCCGGCTCGCTCGCGGTAGAACCGCAACAGTGCGCCGAACGTCTCCGAACCTCGTTCACCGGAGTGCACAACGTCCTCCCCAAGTGCACAGCGCAGCACGCCACCTGCGAATCCCTGGTCACAGTATGTGAGCGCCCGACAGCATCTGCTGCATGAACTCGGAAACGTCATCACTCAGGGTCCACGACTGGATCCCGGCGACGGGCCACGCCCTGCGGCACGCGGGCATTCACTTCGACGCGGTACGGATCGAGGGCGCACTCGGCGAGCAGGTCGCGTACGACCTCATGCAGTTCACGGAGTTCCGTGCGGGCCCGATCGTCCGCGAGGCGACGGGCGGGCGCTACCTCTACTTCCTGCTACCCCCGCAGACGGCGGACTCCTACACGTGGCCGGTCGGCGCGCGTGCGCTGAGCAGGCGCGCGGGGAACCTCGCGTACGTGGGTGTGCCCGCGTTGGACGGCTACACGTGGCCGCTGGACTGGAGGTCACGCCCCACGAGTGAAGTCCCCTTCGTGGAGGGTGATTTGTTGCACGAGACGACTAAACGTGCGGTACGGTGACCGCGTCATCACGCTCTGTGCCCGTCCGGGCATGGAGCGGTCCCCGGAGGTGCTAGCAACACCGCCCGAGGACCTTCACCACCGAATGGATCAGAGGTCCACCGGGATGCTTCGGCATGCTATCGCGCCCACCCGGCGCTACACGAAGGCTTCGCACGACGTCGTACGGCATCAGTGTCTGAACAGCGACGCGAAGATCCTGCTCCTGTACGTGCAGGGGCTCTCCGAGGCGGACGCGTTCGCCAGATCGCTCGGCGAACACGCGGCGCGACTCGGCATCAAGGGCCGCGCCTACCAGCGGGCCAAGCAACTCCTCACCGAATCCGGCTACTTGCACGCCTGGCGGTGGCAGGGGGAGCGGGGTCGCTGGGTCACGGAACAGCTCCTGGCGAACGTCACCCTGACGGGTGAGGAGGCGGGGCGGGCCCGGGTCGGAGACGGGCCGCCGCCGAGTACGCAGGGTCCGACGGTCGGCGGGCCGGGGACGCGGGAACCCGGCGGCTCTTACCCGGAAGAACAACGGGAGAAGAATCTTCCCCACCCCCCACCCGAAGACCCGGCCCCGGAGCCCGCAGCCGACGCGGAACTGGCCGAGGCCGAAAGGGTGTTGCTGTCCCTCCGCCACGTGCACCGAGACCTGCTGCTCGGCGTACGAGAGGCGAGAGCCCTGGCGGGGTCGGCGGCGGAGTGGCTGCGACGGGGCGTTCCGGCGGGTGACCTGCGCAAGGCGCTGACCGCTGGGTTGCCTGCGGGTGGGGTCCGGTCGGCGGTCGGGTTCGTACGGCATCGGCTGGTGCAGAAGCTGCCGGACCGTGCGGGACCGGTGCCCGCTGCGGGGGAGGCGGTGAGACCCGGCCTCGTCACGTGTTCGGGGCCGGGGGCGGAGCACGTGTTCCGTCCGGTGGGGGAGGAGTCGCGGTGCGGCCGGTGCCGGGCTGATGGAGCCGCCGGCGCGGCGGACGACCGTCGTGCGCGGCCATTGCCGTGGCGCGACCGGCTGGCCAACGTGAAGGTGTGACGGACGAGTTCACTGCACCCGGACCAGAAGTTCCGTGCGGGCGCTGGGCCGTTCCGGTCCCGGGCCGCGCGACAGCGGTCAGTCCGAATTTCCCGCCGACGATGTTTCCACCGACGCCGTGTCCGGCCACGCGATGTCGTCCACCGCCAGCCCTGGCTCGCGGGCCATGGCCGCCGGAGTCGACCCGGTGAACTCCAGGACGTCGCGGTGCAGGTGGGACTGGTCGGCGTAGCCGCTGTCCGCCGCGATCCGGGCCGCGTCCTCACCCGCCGCCAAGCGGCGGACGGCATGGTGGAAGCGGACCAGCTTCGCGGCACGCTTGGGCGGGAGGCCGATCTGCGTCCCGAACCTGGACCACAGACGTTTGCGGCTCCAACCGACCTCGGCCGCCAGTTCGTGGACCCGGACCCGGCCGCGGCTGCCGACGATCCGGTCCCAGGACCGGGCCACCCGGGGGTCCACGGACGGCCCCGCCGCGACCCGGCGGGCGAGCAGGTCCTCGGTCAGGGCGAAGCGGTCCTGCCACGATCGGGCTTCGCCGAGTTGCTCGCGTATCCGTGACGCGCTCCGGCCCCACAGGTCGTCGAGGCTCACCACTTGCTCCGACTCCGCCAACTCCGCGGGTGAGGTGCCCAATACCGCGTACGCGACCACTGGGGACAGGCGTACCTCCACGCACTTGATGCTTTCGCCCCGCACGTGCAGAGCGCCGTGCGCGAACTTGGCGACAAGGCTTGGCAGCTGCTGCCGGCCCATGGCGGTATCCACCACGAGCGGACTGTCACCGAACTCCAGAACCAGCGTGACGGCCGGGTGCGGAACCACCCGCATGTCGGCCGGGCCCGCGTCGCGGTCGCGGAATCCGGCCAGGCCGACGCCGACGGTCCGGCTGGTCCACGTCGGCCTCGCGACTTCCCACCTGGTCACCGCGTCATGCTCGTGCACGTGCACGGGGGATCGCGCGGATTGGGAGGATCGCGTGGATCGCACCCCCTCATTCTAGGCGGGCACCGACGGGAACATTTGTCCAATACGGGGGCATGTGCCGAAGGTGACAGTGGGTTCATGAGCCACGACATCATCCAGAACGCGTTCCAGGCGTTCGCCAGTAACGATCCGGACCGGATCTCCGCGGTCCTCACCGAGGACGCCGAATGGCTGTCGCCGCCCGGGAACGCCGTCGCCGTCGCGCTCGAGAGGACCAACCACATGGTGGGCAGGGAGGCGATCGTGCGCTTGTTCGCCCAGGACTTCCCCCGCTTGTACGTGCGTGACGTCGCGCTCACCTTCCAGGGGGTGCACGTCGACGGCGAGCGGGTGGTTGTGGAGGCGGCCATGACGGCGACGCTCTCCAACGGCAACCACTACAGCAACGACTACTGCTTCGTCATCGAACTCCGGGACGGACTGATCCACCGGGTTCGGGAGTACGTGGACACAGCCCGCGGTCTCCGTATGGTCTTCGGTGAGATCCGGTAGTCGTCCCCGCCGGGGTGTTCTCGCCCGCAAGGGCGGCACCCGGGCCGCCGATCCCCCACGCTTGCGCCATCGCGTCCCCGAACGCGGCCGCCAGCTTGTGCTCGCCGCTCGCGTTCGGGTGCGTGCCGTCGTACGTGTCGAGCCGGATGTCGTACGAGCGTGGGGGTGAGGCCAGGAGCAGGGAGGAGGCGGGGGTGTCCAGGTCCGCCACCGTCTTCGCGAGGAGTTCGTTGAAGCGGGACACCTCCTCCGCGAACGGGGCGTCCGATGCCGCGCGGACGTTCGGGATCACGGGGAGCAGGACCATCCTGACGTGCGGGTTCGCCGAGCGGGCCGCCGTGATGAAGGCGCGGACGTTCTCCGTCGTCTGGTCCGCGTTCGTGTAGAAGCCGAGGTCTATGAGGCCGAGGGAGACGAGGAGGATGTCGGCGGGGTCGCGGTGCAGGGCTTCGGCTATCCGCGGGGCCATGTGCAGCCAGCCCTCGCCCCAGCCCGCGAGGTGGTGGCGCGGGAAGTCGGGGGACGGGTCGGCGTAGTCGTACGAGAGGGGTTCTCCCGCCGCCTTGTCGTAGAGGGCGGTGCGCGGGCCGACCACGGCGAAGCCCTCGGGGCCGAGGGTGGCGCGCAGGTGCTGCCACATCCGGTGGCGCCAGGTGTGTTCCCCGGCGCTTCCGATGGTCATCGAGTCGCCGACGAACATGAACCTGAGCATCCGGACATCATCCCGGATCACGGCCCGCGCCTGCGATGTGAGGCTGCGCACTCCGCCCGGAAGCGCGGATGGCACTCTTGGGCGCATGCGTTCGCTTCGGGCTGTTCCGTCTGTCCTCGCCGCCACCGCTGCCGGTGCCGTGCTGGTCTTCGCCACGGCCGTGTCCGCCGTGCCCGCCGCGGCCGACGACCACGACGGGTTCACCATCAAGGACCCGCGGATCGTCGAGTCCAGCGGCCTCGCCGCGTCCCGCGCCCACCCGGGCGTCTACTGGACGCACAACGACCAGGACAAGGGCGCCTTCCTCTACGCGGTCGACTCGAAGACGGGGGAGACCGTCGCCACCGTGACCATGACCGGCGTGGGCGCCCCGCGCGACGTCGAGGCGATCTCGGTCGGCGGCGACGGGAACATCTACGTCGGCGACATCGGCGACAACCTCAACGGCACCTGGCCGAACGTCTGGGTCTACAAGCTGCCCGAGCCGAAGCAGCTGAAGGACCAGACGGTCCGCGCCACGCAGTACGTCGTGAAGTACGCCGACGGCGCGCGGGACGCGGAGGCGCTGATGGTGCACCCGAAGACCGGGCGGATCTACATCGTCAGCAAGAACGAGGACGGCGGCGGACTGTACGAGGGCCCGGAGCGCATGTCCGCCTCGGGCACGAATGTCTTCAAGCGCGTGTCCGAGATCGACCTCTGGGTGACCGACGGAGCCTTCTCGCCCGACGGCGAACAGCTCGCGCTGCGCGGGTACTTCGGCGGCATCTGGTACGCGTGGCAGGGCGAAGGGAAGAAGCCGCAGCGCAAGGGTCGGCTGAGCGTGCCGCTCCAGCGGCAGGGCGAGTCCGTCACCTACACGCCCGACGGGACCACGCTGATGTACGGCACCGAGGGCGAGCAGAGCGACGTCGAGCCGGTCGAGGCGCCGGGCGGGTCGGGCGGCGGGTCCGGCGGCTCGTCGTCGGGCGGCGGCGGTGCCGACGGTGACGGGGGCGGGGACTCCGGGATCGACGGCAACGTCAAGACGGGTGCCATCGTCCTCGGGGCCGTCCTGCTCGCCGTGTTCGGGCTGAAGCGGCTGGGCCGGCGCGGAGGCAGGTAGCGGCCCGCCCCGGGGTCACTTCCGGGCGCGACTGGCCACCAGCACGTCCAAGCCGTCGAGCAGGCGCTGCAGGCCGAACTCGAAGTGGTCGAAGTCCGGGCCGAAGGAGTCCTCGGAGAGGCCCGCGAGGGTCGGGTAGCGGCCGCTCGTCATGACGCGTTCGAGGACCGGGGTCTGCGCCTCCCAGAACGCCTGGTCCGACAGGCCCGTGTTCTTCGTCGCCTCCACCTCGTGCACCTGGGTGCGGGCGATCCCGGTGACGTACCCCTCCGTCATCACGATCACGCCGATCAGCTCGGGGTCGGTCAGGCCCATCGGCTTGATCCGGGACAGGGTGCGGTCCAGGCCGCCGACGGCGCCGGGGCCGAGCACCGGGCGGGCCTGGTTGACCTGGAGCAGCCAGGGGTGGCGGCGGTAGAGGACCAGGGTCTCCCGCGCGTACTGCTCGACGCCCTCGCGCCAGGTGCCGGTCCAGGGGGCCGCGCCCTCGGGTTCCTCGGGCGGCGCGTACACGCGGTCCAGCATCAGGTCGACGAGCTCGCTCTTGCCGCGCACGTACCGGTACAGGGACATCGTGCCGGTGCCGAGCTCCGTGGACAGGCGGCGCATCGAGACCGCCGAGAGGCCTTCCGCGTCCGCGAGGCGCACCGCCTCGGTGACGATCCGGTCCAGCGTCAGGCCCGGCTTGGGCCCCCGGGTCGGGCGGCCGCCCTCGCCCCAGAGCAGCTCCAGGCTGCGGGCGATGTCGTCACCGGTGCGCCGGTCGTCCCCGCCGCCGCTGCCGTTCGTGCTCGTCATGGCTCTCACCCTAATCGCAGGGCCAGAAATTGAGTACGGCGTACCCACGAAACTGAGTACGGTGTACTCTCTATTGGGTACGGCGTACTCAGATGGCGGAGAAGGGGCAGTCCATGAACGGGAGCGGCTACGCGGTACGGGCCGAAGGGCTCCAGAAGCGGTACGGGGAGAAAAGCGCCCTGGACGGCTTCGACCTGCACGTCGAGCAGGGCACGGTGCACGGACTCCTCGGACCCAACGGCGCGGGCAAGACCACCGCCGTCCGGATCCTCTCCACCCTCGTCCGGCTCGACGGCGGCCGCGCCGAGGTGGCCGGCGCCGACGTGGTCCGCGAACCCGCCCTGGTCCGCGGCCGCATCGGCCTCACCGGGCAGTACGCGGCGGTCGACGAGATCCTCACCGGGCGGCAGAACCTGGAGATGTTCGGCCGCCTCTTCCACCTGGGCGGCAGGCGGGCCCGGCAGCGCGCCGACGAACTCCTGGCACAGTTCCACCTCCAGGACGCGGCGGAGAAGGGCGCAGGTCAGTACAGCGGCGGCATGCGGCGCAGGCTCGACCTCGCCGCCTCGATGATCCTCGCGCCCGCCGTCCTCTTCCTGGACGAGCCGACCACCGGGCTCGACCCCCGCAGCCGCCTCGAAGTGTGGGACACCGTCAGGGACCTGGTCGCACGCGGCACCACCGTGCTGCTCACCACCCAGTACCTCGAAGAGGCCGACCGGCTCGCCTCCCGCATCACCGTCATCGACCGGGGCCGGGCCATCGCCGACGACACCCCCGAAGGCCTGAAGAACACGGTCGGCGGCAGCCACCTCGACGTCGTGGTCCGCGACACCGCCGACCTGCCCGCCGCGGTGAAGGCCGTCGCCCGCGTCTGCGACGGCGAGCCGCTCACCGTCGACGTGGAGCGCCGCGTGCAGGCCGCCGTGACCGACCGGGTCGGCGCGCTGACCGAGGTGGCGCGGAACCTGCGCGACGAGGGCATCGACGTCGAGGACATCGGCCTGCGCAGGCCCAGCCTCGACGACGTGTTTCTGCGCCTGACGGGACAGACATCCCTGGCGGGACAGACATCCCTGACGGGACAGACATCCGAGAAGGACGACGAGAAAGCGGAGGCCGCGGCATGAGCGTCGCCCTCACCACCGGCACCTCGCAGGCGGCGCGCGGGCGCCTCTTCTGGGCCCTCTCCGACTGCTGGAACGTCACCCGCCGCTACCTCACGCACTTCCTGCGCCAGCCCGTCACCATCGCCTGGCAGCTGGGCTTCCCCATCATCAGCGTGCTGCTGTACGGCTTCGTCTTCGGCGAGGCGATGAAGGTGCCGGGCGGCGGCGAGGACGGCGACTACAAGCAGTTCCTGATGCCCGGCATGTTCGTGATGACCATGGCCTTCGGCTTCATGAACACCGCGATGGGCGTCGTCACGGACTCGGCGAAGGGCGTCATCGACCGCTTCCGCTCGATGCCGATGGCCCCCTCGGCGGTGGCGTCGGGGCGCGGCCTCGCCGACCTTATCGTGGCCTGCGCCGAGCTGACCATCCTCGCGCTGACCGCGCTCGCCATCGGCTGGCGCTCCAGCGCGGGCGTGCCCGACACGCTGCTCGCCTTCGGGCTGCTGCTGTTCCTGCGGTTCAGCCTGATCTGGGTGGGCGTCTTCCTCGGCCTCGTCGTGCCGACCCCGGAGGCGGCGGGCGGCCTCTACGCGGTGGCGTTCCCGCTCACGATGATCTCCAGCGTCTTCGTGGCACCGTCCCTGATGCCGGACTGGCTGGCACCGGTCGCCGCATGGAACCCCGTCTCGTCGACGGGTACGGCTACCCGGGAGCTCTTCGGCAACCCGGGCGCGGGCGGCGCGAGTTGGGTGGAGCAACACGCGGTGTTGATGGCCGTGGTGTGGCCAATCGTGATCTCACTGGTGTTCTTGCCGCTGGCGGTACGAAGGTTCAAGGGGCTCAGCCGCTAGGTACTGGGGGCGCCCCTTCAGGGGCGCGGGGAACTGCGCGACCAGCCACGACGAACCCGCAGCCGGCCGCGCAGCGAAACGTCAGAGGCGCTCGATCACATAGTCGATGCACTTGGTCAGCGCCTCGACATCCGCAGGATCGATCGCCGGGAACATAGCGACGCGCAGCTGGTTGCGGCCCAGCTTGCGGTACGGCTCCGTGTCCACGATGCCGTTGGCGCGCAGCGCCTTGGCGACAGCACCCGCGTCGACCTCGTCGGAGAAGTCGATCGTGCCGATGACCTGCGACCGCTTCGCCGCATCCGTGACGAACGGCGTCGCGTACTTGGACTCCTCGGCCCACCCGTACAGCGCCCGCGCCGACGCGGCCGTACGGCCGGTCGTGAAGTCGAGACCACCCTGCGAGTTCATCCAGTCCAGCTGCTCGGCGAGCAGGAACAGCGTGGCGAGCGCCGGGGTGTTGTACGTCTGGTTCTTGCGGGAGTTGTCGATCGCGGTGGGGAGCGAGAAGAACTCCGGGACGTGCCGGCCCGACGCGTGGATCCGCTCGGCGCGCTCGATCGCCGCCGGGGAGAACACGCCGATCCACAGGCCGCCGTCCGACGCGAAGGACTTCTGCGGGGCGAAGTAGTAGACGTCCGTCTCGGCGATGTCGACCGGGAGGCCGCCCGCGCCGGACGTGGCGTCCACGAGGACGAGGGAGCCGGAGTCGGCGCCCGCGACGCGCTTGACGGGCGCCGCGACGCCGGTCGAGGTCTCGTTGTGCGTGAAGGCGTAGACGTCGACGCCCGCCTCCGCCTTCGGGTCGGGGTGCGTGCCCGGGTCGCTGGCGATCACGGTCGGCTCGGCCAGCCACGGGGCGAGCTTCGCCGCCTTCGCGAACTTGGAGGAGAACTCGCCGAAGTTGAGGTGCTGCGACTTGTTCTCGATCAGGCCGTGCGTCGCCACGTCCCAGAACGCGGTGGAGCCGCCGTTGCCGAGGATCACCTCGTACCCCTCGGGGAGGGAGAAGAGGTCCTTGACGCCCTCGCGCACGCGGCCGACCAGGTTCTTGACCGGGGCCTGGCGGTGGGAGGTTCCGAGGAGGGAGGTGCCGGTGGCGGCCAGGGCGTCCAGCGCCTCCGTACGCACCTTGGAGGGGCCCGCGCCGAAACGGCCGTCGGCGGGCTTCATGTCAGCGGGAATCTGGATCTCAGCCACGAAGCGAGCCTAGCGGTTCCTGGCCCCTGGGCCTCGACCAGTCCGGCGACTGAGATCGCACCTCGGGGCTCCGCCCCGGACCCCGCTCCTCAAATGCCGGAGAGGCTACCCCCTCGCGCTCCGCGCTCGTCCTCAATCGCCGGACAGGCTCAAATCCCCGCGCCCGGCCCCGCTCCATGAACGCCGGAGGGGCTGGAACGACCCAACACAACTGGCAGCTCGTACAAATCGTTCTGCGTCACCACCGGCTTGTTGCGGAGGGATGTGTGCGGGACCGCCAGGGTCAGGTCCGGGAAGCGGGCGTACAGGGCAGGGAGGGCGACGCCCGCCTCGAGGCGGGAGAGCGCTGCGCCGGGGCACACGTGCGGGCCGTGGCCGAAGGAGATGTGGCGGGTGGGGGACGTGCGGGTGATGTCGAAGGTGCCAGCCGTGGGCCCGTGCGCCTGCTCGTCCCTGCCTATCGCGCCGTAGGAGACGATCAGCGCGTCACCCGCACGGATCACCTTGTCGCCGACGGGGACGTCCTCCGCCGCGAAGCGGATCAGGACGTGCGAGGTCGGGGTGGCGTAGCGCAGGGTCTCCTCGATCACCGCGTCCCAGCCGACCTGCCCGGACAGGACCAGGGCGAGCTGGTCGGGGTGGGCGGAGAGGTTGACGACGGCGTTGACGATGAGGGAGATCGTCGTCTCGTGGCCGGCCGCGACCATCAGTTGCAGGGTGGAGACGATCTCGGCGTCCGTGAGGTGGTCGCCGTTCTCGGAGGCCTGGATCAGCGCGCTCGTCAGGTCGTCGCCGGGCTCCGCGCGGCGGGCCGCGACGACCTTGCCCATCATCCTGGCGAGTTCGCCGAGCGTCGCGACGACCTCCTCGGGGGGCGTCTGCGTGGAGAAGAACTTGTCGAAGAGGACCTTCAGGCGGGGGTGGTCCGCCTCGTCGATGCCCATGAGGTCGCTGATGACGTACATGGGGAGGGGGTAGGCGAACTCCGCCTTCAGGTCGACGGCCCGCCCGTCCGTGGGGAGGCCGGCCAGCAGGCCCGCCGTCAGTTCCTCGATGCGGCCGCGCATGTGCTCCACGCGGCGCGGCGTCAGCGCCTGTGCGACCAGCGTGCGCAGCCTGCGGTGCTCCTCGCCGTCGACCGTCAGCATGGAGCGGCCGGGGTTGGCGAGGCCGATCAGCGGCCAGTCGGCGGGGATCTCGCCGCGCCGCCAGGCGCCCCAGACCTCGATGTCCTTCACCAGGCGCCTGTCGGTGAGCAGCTGCCGCGCCTCGGCGTGGTGCGTGACCGCCCACACCGGCACGCCCCCCGGCAGCTCCGCCTCCGCGAGCGGGCCCGCCGCCCGCAGCCGTGCGCTCTCGCCGTCGAGGTCGGTGACGAACGGGTCCAGGGCGATGCGCGTCATCTGGAGTCTCCAAACGCTGAGGTCGGGGTCGGGGTGAAGCTCACCGGCAGTTCGGTCAGGCCCCGCAGCCACGGCGAAGGGCGGCGGGTCAGGGAAGCGGCCGGGACCGCGAGGTCGAGGTCGGGCAGGCGGTCGAGGAGGACCTCGATGCCGGTCCGCGCGATGACCTCGGCGACCTCCTGGGCCGGGAAGGGACAGCGGTGCTCACCGTGGCCGAAGGAGAAGTGGGCGCTGTTGCCGCCGGTCAGCGCGGAGCCGTCGGTGCGGACCTGCGGGTCGGAGTTGGCGGCGGCGAGCCCGAGGAGGAGCAGGTCGCCCGCGTTGATGCGGCGGCCGCCGAGCTGGGTGTCGCGGGAGGCCCAGCGGCCCGCGACGTTCTGCGTCGGGGTGTCCTCCCACAGGACCTCGTTCATGGCCTCGGCGACGCTGTGCCTGCCGCCGAACAGGGAGGCGGCGAAGCGGTCGTCGGTGAGCATCAGGCGCAGCGAGTTGCCGATCCAGTCGGCGGACGGCTGGTGGCCCGCGGCCATCATCACCATCAGGTCCTGGGCGATCTCCTCGTCGGTGAAGTCCGCTCCGTCCTCGGTGAGCTGGGCCTCGATCATGTACGAGGCGACGTCCTGGTCCGGCTTCGCGTGCTTGTCGGCGATGAGCCGCATCATGGAGCCCGCCAGGTGCTGCTGGCCCGCGAGGGCCCGCTCGCGGCCGTCGATCATGTCGTTCATGGCGGTGACGAGGCCGGGGCCCTGCTCGTCGGAGAAGCCGTAGATACGGGCGAGGACGCGGACCGGGAGCAGCATCGCGTACTCGGAGATGATGTCCGTGGTGCCCTTGCCGCAGAAGCGGTCGATCAGCTCGTCCGCGAACGTCTCGGCGTGCGCCTTGAGTTCGAAGGGGTCGATCGCTTCGAGGGCGTGCGAGATCACCGCGGCGCGCCGGGTGTGGCGCTCGCCGACGGTGTAGAGGATCGACGGCTGCTTGTGGCCGATCATGGGGAGCAGCGGCCAGTCGGCGGGGACGTTCGGCCACTGGTTCCACAGCTCGGAGTCGCGGCTGTAGAGCAGCGGGTCGCCGGTGACCTGGTGCAGTTCGCGGTAGCCGAGCACCAGCCAGGCCGGTATGCCGCCGTCGAGGAGCACGGGGGCGACGGGGCCGTGGTCGCGTCGCATCTCCCGGTACAGCTGGGCGGGTTCGGTGGCGAACCGCGGGCCGGAGAGCGGGACGGGGCCGGGGGCGGCGCCCTGTCCGGCGCCGGTCACGGGGCAGGTCACTGGGCGGTCTCCCGGTGCGTGTGCGGCTGGTCGGCGCGCTGGGCGGCGTACAGCGTCTGGAGGTGTTCGACGAGGGTGATCAGCACGTCCTTGCCGGACTGCCGGGACCGGGCGTCGCAGTCGATGAGCGGCACCCCGGGGTCGAGGTCGAGCGCCTCGCGCAGCTGCTCGGTGGTGTGCGCGGGGCCGCCGAAGTCGTTGCGGGCCACGATGAACGGCGTGCCGTGGCGCTCCAGGCGGTCGATCGCGTACCAGGAGTCCTCCAGGCGGCGGGTGTCGACGAGGACGACCGCGCCGAGCGTGCCGGCGAAGAGGCGGTCCCACAGGAACCAGAAGCGCTCCTGGCCGGGGGCGCCGAAGAGGTAGAGGACGTTGTGCGCGTCGAGCGTGATGCGGCCGAAGTCGAAGGCGACGGTCGTGGACGTCTTGGCGCGCAGCCCTTCGAGGCCGCCCGTCTCGTCGATGCCCCGCCCGGCCTGCGTCATCGTCTCCTCGGTGTTGAGGGGACGGATCTCGCTGACGGAGCGGACCAGGGTCGTCTTGCCGACGCCGAAGCCGCCGACCACGACGATCTTCAGGCCGTTGTCGGCGGTGGCGGTCAGCTCGGTGCGGGCGGGCCCGGCCGCCGGGGCGGTCCCGGCGGCGCTGCGTTCAGAGGTTGCGGAGTCCAACGAGCACCTGCTCCAGGAGGTCGGAATCGGGAAGGCTGTGGGCGGGGCCCGAACGCGGGTGACGCGCGCTGATCCGGCCCGCGTCGAGCAGGTCGGACAGCAGGATGCGCGTGATGCTCACCGGCAGGCGGAGCTCGGCGGCGATCTCCACGACCGCGGTGGGCAGCGCGCACATCCGCAGGATCGCGGCGTGCTCGGACTGCATGCCGGGGACCGGCGCGGACTCGGCGACGACGAGGGTCACCAGGTCGAAGGGCGCGTCGGGCGCCGACCGGCTGCGACCCCCGGTGAGGGTGTACAGCCGGTCGGGGGAGTCGTCCCGGCCGGGGCGGCTCATGACGCGGGCCGGCCGCGGGGAGCGTCCTCCGCGCGGGGCGCGGCGCGCAGGTGCTCGCCGAGCTGCTCGACCAGCTCGCTCATGGTGTGGCCGACGAGACCCGCGTCGGCGTCCTCGGCGGCGATGACGGCGAGGTGCGCGCCCTCGCCGGCCTCGACGATGAAGAGGATGCCGCCGTAGAACTCGGCCATCGCCGAGCGGACCCCGCCGGTGCCGTCGCCGAACTCGGCGGACGCGCCGTGCGACAGGGACTGGATGCCGGCGGCTATCGCGGCGAGCTGGTCGGCCTGGTCGACGGAGAGCTCGGGGGTGCGGCACAGCTTCAGGCCGTCACGGGAGAGTACGAGGGCGTGGCGGGCGCCGGGGGTGCGCTCCAGGAGTCCTTCGAGCAGCCAGGTCAGCTTGGCGTCGGTGGTGCTGCCGGGGGAGGTGCCGGTGGTGCCGGTGGTCATCGGGGGGTGTCGCCTTCCGGGTGCTGGGGGATTGCGGGGGCGTCCGTGGCTTCCGGGGGAGCCGGGGGAGTGGCGGCCTCGGCCGGAGTGGTGCGGACGGCCTGACGGAAGCTGCTGAAGCGGTCGGCGGTGCTCGCGGCGCCGGGGGCGCGGGGCCTGCGCGTCTCCCCGGTGTCACTGTCGGCCCGGGCGCGCTCGGCAGCGGCGAGGGTACGACCACGGGGCCGCTTGGGGAGAGGGACTTCGGCGGCCTCCGCGGGGGCGGGGGCGGGGGTGGGCGCGGCCGACTGGTGGGTGGGCACGGGGTCCGGGTCGACGCGGTCGAGGGGGGCTTCGAGGGCGTGGGTGTCCGGGGTGGCCTCTGCGACTGGGCTGGACTCCGTGGCCGGTGCGCCTGCGAGTGGCGGGAGTTCGGACCGCGTCCGCGAGGGGAGTTCGGCCGGGGTCTTCGCCGGAAGGGCGGCGGCGACCGGTGCCGTCGGCTCCGAGGGGCGGGAGAGCAGCTCCTGCGGTATGAGCAGGAGTACGCCTGTGCCGCCGCGGGCCGATGGGCGGAACGACACCGTGAGCCCGTGCTTGCGGGCCAGCCTGCCGACCACCGCGAGGCCGAGCCGGGTGCCGGACAGACCGCTGAGGCCCGTCGTCTCGCCGGAGACGGCGCGCTCGGCGCGGCGCTGCTGCACGGGGCCCATCACCAGGCCGCTGTCCTCGACGGAGACGATGACGCCGGCCGCGACCTCCTCGATGTAGACGTGCACTTCGGAGGTGGGCGGCGAGAAGTTCGCCGCGTTGTCCAGGATTTCGGCGAGGGCGTGCATGACGCCCTCGGCGGCGTGGCCCGCGACGGCGACCTCGCTCGCCGAGTGGACCCGCACGCGCTGGTAGGCGCCGATGCGGCCCATCGCGCCGCGCAGGATCGACTCCATGACGATGGGCCGGGACCAGCGGCGGCCCGAACGGGCGCCGGTGAGCACCGCGACGGAGTCGGCGATGCGGCCCGCCTGCGCGGTCCTGTGGTCGAGGTGGAGGAGGTCGGTGAGGACGTCCTCGTCGGCGTGCCTGCCCTCCATCTCGCGCAGGTCGGCGAGCATGCCGGTGGCCAGGGCCTGCATGCGTCCCGCGGCGTTGGCGCAGGCGGCGAGGGCTGCGGCCCGCTCGGACTCGGCGGTGCGGGCCCGCATGGTCATTTCGTTCCGCTCCCGGGCGAAGTACTCGGTGAGCGCGGTGCGTTCGCGGGTGAACTCCGCGGTGCGGGCGGCCTGTTCATGGACGAGCCGTTCCGCGTCCTGGCGCGCGGCGGCCACGCGGCGACGCAGCAGGGCGGCGGCGCGGAAGAAGTGGAAGGCAAGCGTCACGGCGACGCTCAGCGCGAGGGAGGCGGCGCCGGCGCCCCACGCCAGGGGGGTCCGCACGGAGCCGGGCGCGACGGCCACGGCGGCTCCGGTGAGGGCCGCGGTGGTCAGGGCGCAGGCCAGCAGGACGAGCGCGGCCGGGCGCAGCGGGGGCTTTTCCGCCGTTCCTGTCTCCGCTCGAGCAGGGGAGACCCCACTCGTCCCGGGGCGCGCGAGGGGGGTTTGCGCGGTCATCAATCGGGGTCCTCGATCGGAAGCGACACACTCTGCTCAAGTCGGGATCACTATAGGAGAGTTAGAGACCGGCTTGGGAACCTTCCCGTCCGGATCGTGCGAAATCGGGTGGGGCGGGGTGGCCGCGGGAGGCCTCCGCGGGGGCATCCTGTTCGACATGAGCGATCTCGACGCGGACGCCGACGGCCCGACGGGGAACCGGGGGGACCAGGAGCGGGCGGCCCCGGCGCGGGGAGGCGCGGACGGCCTCGGGCGGGAGCTGCGTGCCGCCGTGCGCGGGGACGTCGACCTCTCCGTCACCGCGCGGGCCCTGCACACCATGGACGCCTCCAACTACCGCCGGGTGCCCGCCGCGGTGGTGGCCCCGCGCGACGCCGACGACGTCGCCGCGGTCCTTGCGGTCTGCCGCGACCGGGACGTGCCGGTCGTGCCGCGCGGCGCCGGCACCTCCATCGCCGGGCAGGCCACGGGGACCGGCGTCGTCCTCGACTTCACCCGCCACATGAACCGCGTCGTCGCCCTCGACCCGGAGCACCGCACAGCCGTGGTGCAGCCGGGCGTCGTCCTGGACGACCTGCGCGCCGCCGCGGCCCCGCACGGCCTCACCTTCGGCCCCGACCCCTCCACCCACAGCCGCTGCACCCTCGGCGGAATGATCGGCAACAACTCCTGCGGCTCCCACTCGGTGGCCTGGGGCACGACCGCCGACAACGTCTCCGCCCTCTCCGTGGTCGACGGCGCGGGCGTCCCCCGTAACCTCGCCAGAGGATGGGACAGCGCCCCCGCGGGCCTGCGCGCGCTCGTGGACGGCGACTTGGCGCTCCTGCGCACCGGCTTCCCCGACCTGCCGCGCCGCATCTCCGGCTACGCCCTGGACGCGCTGCTCCCCGAACGCGGCCCGGACCTGGCGCGCGCCTTCTGCGGTTCGGAGGGCACGCTCGGCGTCGTCACCGAAGCGGTCGTACGCCTCGTCGATGCGCCCCGCGCGCGTGCGCTCGCCGTGCTCGGTTACGCCGACGAGAGCGCGGCCGCCGAGGCCGCGGCCGGACTCCTGCCGCACGGGCCGCTGACCGTCGAGGGCATGGCCGCCGACCTCGTACGCGGAGCCGCCCGGGAGAACGGGCTGCCCAAGGGCGGCGCCTGGCTCTTCGTGGAGACCGGCGGCGACAGCCCGGCCGAGGCACGCGCGCGTGCCGTCACGATCGTGCGGGCGGCCGCCGCCGACACGGTGGACGCCGTGGTCGTCGACGACCCGGCGGGGCAACGGGCGCTGTGGCGGGTACGCGAGGACGCCAGCGGGACGGCCACCCGCATGCCGGACGGGTCCGAGGCCTGGCCCGGCTGGGAGGACTGCGCGGTGCCGCCCGCCCGACTCGGCGCCTACCTGCGGGACTTCAGGGCCCTGCTCGGCGAACACGGGCTGCGCGGCACGCCGTACGGGCACTTCGGGGACGGCTGCATTCACGTACGCATCGACTTCGACCTGCTCAGCACCGAAGGCGTGGCCCGCTTCCGGCGCTTCTCCGAGGACCTCGCCGACGTGGTCGTCGCGCACGGCGGCTCGCTCTCCGGCGAACACGGCGACGGACAGGCCCGCGCGGAACTCCTGCCGAAGATGTACGGCCCCGGACTCATCCGCCTCTTCGAACGCGTCAAGGACCTCTGGGATCCCGCGGGCCTGCTCAACCCGGGCATGCTGGTGCGGCCCGCGCCCCTCGACGCCGACCTGCGGTTCGCACCCCTGCCCCGCGAACCCGTCGACGTCGTCTTCGGCTACCCGCAGGACGGCGGCGACTTCTCGGCGGCGGTCAGGCGGTGCGTCGGCGTGGCCAAGTGCCGGACCGCGGCACCGGCCTCGCCCACCGGCGTGATGTGCCCGTCCTTCCGCGCCACCGGCGAGGAGGAGCACTCCACGCGCGGCCGCGCCCGCCTCCTGCACGAGATGCTCGCAGGCGAGGTGGTGACGGACGGCTGGCGCTCCACGGAGGTCAGGGACGCCCTCGACCTCTGCCTCTCCTGCAAGGGCTGCCGCTCGGACTGCCCGGTGGGCGTCGACATGGCCACGTACAAGGCGGAGTTCCTCCACCACCACTACGAAGGCCGCCGCCGACCCGCCGCCCACTACACGATGGGCCGACTCCCCCGCTGGCTCCGCGCCGTCGCGACGACCCGCACGGCCCGGCTCGTCAACACGCTCTCCCGCGTCACCCCGCTGGCCGCACTCGCCAAGCGCCTGGGCGGCATAACCCCGGAGCGGCCACTCCCTCGGGTGGCGCCGCGAACGTTCCGGCAGTGGTGGGGGAGCAGGGAGAGGAGTGGGGGTGGGGGCGGGAGTGGGGGCGGCCTGGGGGCTGGGAGCAGGGCCGGAGCTGGGGCCCGGAGCTGGTCGCGGGACGGGAGTGAGCCGCGGGACGGGAGTGAGTCGCGGGTCAGCGGTGACTCGTGGGGCCGGAGCCGGTTGCGGGCCGGGGGCTGGTCGTGGGCCGGGGCTGAGTCGTGGGTCCGGAGTGGGTTGCGGGGCCGGAGCCGGGCGCGGGTCGGGGCTGAGTCGTGGGTCCGGAGTGGGTTGCGGGGCGGGAGTTGGGCGCGGGGCGGGGGGCAGTCGGACGGCGGGAGCTGGTCGCGGGGTGCGGAGGCGGCCGACGTCGTGCTGTGGCCCGATACCTTTACCGAGCACCTCTCGCCGTCCGTGGGGCAGGCCGCGGTGGCGGTTCTGGAGGACGCGGGGCTCCGCGTCGCTGTGCCGCCGCGCGGCGTGTGCTGCGGCCTGACGTACGTCTCCACCGGTCAGCTCGACCGCGCCCGTGCCGTCCTGCGCGCCACTCTCGACCGCATGGAGCCGCTCCTGGACGCCGGCACCCCGGTCGTCGTCCTGGAGCCGAGCTGCGCCGCCGCGCTGAAGTCGGATCTGCCCGAGCTCCTCGGCGACGATCCCCGCGCCCCACGGCTCGCCGCCGCGATCCGCACCTTCGCGCAGGCCGTCGAGGAACTGGCCCCGCAGTGGCAGCCCCCGGCCCTCGGCCGCCCCGTCGCCGGCCAGACCCACTGCCACCAGCACGCGATCCTGGGCGACGCGGCGGAGCGGCGCCTGCGGGCGAAGGCGGGCCTGACGGGCGAACTGAGCGGCGGCTGCTGCGGACTCGCCGGGAACTTCGGTTTCGAGCGCGGCCATTACGACGTGTCGAAGGCCTGCGCCGAGGAACAACTGCTGCCCTCGGTGGCGGAGGCGGAGGCGGGGGCGGACGGGGACGCGGTGATTCTGGCCGACGGCTTCTCCTGTCGTACCCAGCTGGACCAGCTTGCGGGAGTGCGGGGGCGGCATCTGGCGGAGGTGCTCGCGGAGGGACTGCGCCACGCCGGCGCCGGGAGCGAGGACCGGGAGCGGGGCTCCGGGGGTGAGCACCACGAGCGGGGCTCCGGGGGCGGGTGAGCGTCAGGTGGGTGCCGGGGAGGTGGGTGCCGGGGAGGCGGCTACCCCCGGGTGATCTCCCTGGCCAGCTCCACCAGTTCCCTCACGTACGGGTGTGGGGGCGGGCCGTCGCGCCAGGCCAGGGAGACCGGGAGGGGCGGGGCGTCCGTGAGGGGGACGTAGGCGACCGCCGGGTGCGGGTGCATGTCGGGGGTCGCCGTCGTCGTGACGCCCACCGCGCGGTCGGCGGCGATCGCGGCCAGCCAGTCGTCGGTGTTGGCCACGGTGACCGTGGACGTGGGGCGCGCGTCGGCGGGCCACAGGTCGAGCGTCGTGGTGCCGGAGACCGGGTTGAGGGCGATCGTGCGGTGCGCCAGGTCCGCGAGAGCCAGCGCGGCACGGTCCGCGAGAGGGCTGTCGGCGGGGACGGCGGCCACCCGGCGCTCCGTGTGGAGGAGCTCGGTGACCAGGCCGGGCGCGTCGACCGGCCCGCGCAGCAGCGCGACGTCGACTGCGCCACGGGTCAGCCCCGCCGTGCGGTCGTCGATGCGGAGGAGTTCCAGCGGGACGTCGGGGTGCGCCGCGCGCCAGCGGCGCAGCAGGGGCGTGGTGTAGGGGCCCGCCGCCGACCACGCGTGCCCGAGCCGCAGCGGTCGGCGCACCGAGCGGCCCGCGTCCAGCGCGTCCTCGAACGCGGCGACGGCGACCGCCGCCCGGTCCCGGAAATCCTGCCCCGCCGCGGTGAGCGTGAGGTGGTGCGTCGAACGGTCCACGAGCCGTACGCCGAGCGCGTCCTCCAGCGCGGCGAGCGTGCGGGACACGGCGGGCTGCGTGATGTGGAGGCGGGCGGCGGCGCGGGTGACGCTGCCCTCCTCGGCGACGGCGAGGAAACAGCGCAGGTGACGCACTTCGACGGCGCGCGTACCGGGCGGCGGATCGGTCATGTCCGCGGAGCATAACCGGAGCGCAATCGGTATTTCTCAAGCCGTGCCGGGCGCCGTAGCTTCGACATGTGGACGTGGTTTGCGTACAGCAGTGAAACGGCTCCACAATCCTGTCTTGGTGCACTACCTTGGCTGGCGTAGTGCAGGATACTGAACTTTTCGGGGAAGGGCTCGCCGTGAATGTCTCCCGCAGCGATCAGGCGGCACCCGAGGCGACCTCCCAGGGGGCGTCGGGCCACGGGGCGTCGGGGCTCCGCGGGCGCATCGGTTCGCTCGGCCCCGTCGGGCTCGTGCTCGCGGGCGGCATCTCCGTGCAGTTCGGCGGCGCGCTCGCCGTGAGCGTGATGCCGAGGGTCGGCGCGGTCGGCATCGTGGCGCTGCGGCTAGTCTTCGCCGCGCTCGTGCTGCTCGTCGTGTGCCGGCCGAAGGTGCGCGGGCACTCGCGGGCCGACTGGGGGACGGTCGTCGCGTTCGGCGTGGCCATGGCCGGGATGAACGGCCTCTTCTACCAGTCCGTCGCCCGCATCCCCATGGGCCCCGCCGTCACCCTCGAAGTCCTCGGCCCGCTCGCGCTCTCCGTCCTCGCCTCGCGCCGCGCCGTGAACGTGGTCTGGGCGGGGCTCGCCCTCTGCGGTGTCTTCCTGCTCGGCGGCGGGGGAGGCTTCGACGGCCTCGACCCGGTCGGTGTCGCGTACGCCCTGGGGGCCGGCGCGATGTGGGCGATATACATCCTCTTCAGCGCGCGCACCGGGCGGCGCTTCCCGCAGGCCGACGGTCTTGCCCTCGCGATGGCGGTCGCGGCGGTGCTCTTCCTGCCGCTCGGCGTCGCCGCGTCCGGGTCGCGCCTTGTCCAGCCGGGCACGCTGGCGCTCGGCGCGGCCGTGGCGGTGATGTCGTCCGTACTGCCGTACACCCTCGAACTCCTCGCCCTGCGGCGGCTGCCCGCGCACACCTTCGCGGTCCTGATGAGCCTGGAACCGGCCATCGCGTCCGTCGCCGGGTTCCTCGTCCTGAGCCAGGCCCTCTCCGCCGTCGAGGCCGTCGCCATCAGCCTGGTCATCGCGGCGAGCATGGGCGCGGTGCGGACGCAGGTGGGGCGGCGGCGGAGGCGTGTGGGTGCGGAGCCGGTGGCAGGGGCGGACCCGGTCGCGGGGGTGGATCCTGTTGCGGGGGTGGCCGCGGCGACCCCCGCCGACCCGGGCCCTGTCCACACCACCCCGGGCGCCGAACCCGTCGGGCGGCCGTCCGAAAAGTAATGCAAGCACGCTTGCTTGTTTCTATGAGCGCTGCCATGCTCCGAGGCACTTCCCTCAGCCCTTGACCTGGTTCGGGCAGGGGGGACCCGACCGTGCCCCGAGGGGAGCGTTCCGTGTCCGATGCCTTGCCCGTGCTCGACGACCTGCGCAGCGAGAGCGAGGAACTCGACCGCCTCGTGGCGGAGTTGAGCCAGGAGCGGTGGTCCCTCGCAACGCCCGCGCCCGGCTGGACCGTGGCCCATCAGATCGCGCACCTGACCTGGACGGACCGGGCCGCGCTGCTCGCCGCCACGGACCCGGACGCCTTCGCGGCGGAGGTCGAGAAGGCCGCGGCTGCACCCGACTCGTTCGTGGACGAGGGCGCGGAGGAAGGCGCCGCGCTGCCGCCCGCCGAGCTGCTCGCCCGCTGGCGGGCCGGGCGCGACGAGCTGTGGCAGGTCCTGAGCGAGGCCCCCGCCGGTACGCGCCTGCCCTGGTACGGGCCGCCCATGGCCGTCCCCTCCATGGCGACGGCGCGGCTCATGGAGACCTGGGCGCACGGCCAGGACGTGGCGGACGCGCTCGGCGTGACGCGGGCCGCGACGGACCGGCTGCGGCACGTGGCGCGGATCGGAGTGCGGGCACGTGACTTCGCCTTCGCCGTACGCGGACTGAGCGCCCCGGGCGAGGAGTTCCGGGTCGAACTGACCTCACCGGTGACGGACGAGGTGTGGTCGTACGGCCCGGAGGGCGCCGCGCAACGCGTGACCGGCCCGGCACTCGACTTCTGCCTGCTCGTCACCCGACGCGCCCACCGCGCCGACCTGTCCGTCAGGGCGGAGGGCCCCGACGCCGACCGCTGGCTCGACATCGCCCAGGCCTTCGCAGGCCCACCCGGCCCCGGCCGCCCCCGGAAGACCCCGGCCCAGTGACCCCACCCGGCCGTCCGACGAAGGGACCCGGACAGTGACCGTACGACCCCGACCTCTCCGTGTCGGCAATGGCTCCGGTTTCTACGGGGACCGGTTCGATGCCATGCGCGAGATGCTCACCGGTGGGGAACTCGATGTCCTCACCGGGGACTATCTCGCCGAGTTGACCATGCTCATCCTCGGGCGGGACCGGCTCAAGGATCCGGGGCGCGGGTATGCCAAGACCTTTCTGCGGCAGCTGGAGGAGTGTCTCGGGCTCGCCCGGGAGCGGGGCGTGCGGATCGTGGTCAATGCGGGTGGGCTCAATCCGGGCGGACTCGCCGAGGCCGTGAGGGAGTTGGCCGGGCGGCTCGGGCTCGGGGAGACGCGGGTCGCGCACGTCGAGGGCGACGACCTCGGCGCCCGCTTCCCCGGCGCGCTGACCGCCAACGCCTACCTCGGCGGCGCCGGCATCGCCGCGTGCCTCAACGCGGGCGCCGACGTCGTCGTCACCGGGCGCGTCACCGACGCCGCCCTGGTCACCGGGCCCGCCGCCGCGCACTTCGGGTGGGGGCCGACGGAGTACGACCGGCTCGCGGGTGCCGTCGTCGCCGGGCATGTGCTGGAGTGCGGTGCGCAGGCCACGGGGGGCAATTACGCCTTCTTCGCCGAGCACGGGGCGGACGGCCTGCGTCATCCCGGATACCCGCTCGCCGAGATCCACGAGGACGGCTCGTGCGTCATCACCAAGCACGACGGCACCGGCGGCTTCGTCGACGTCGGGACCGTCACCGCGCAGCTCCTGTACGAGACGCAGGGCGCCCGGTACGCCGGGCCCGATGTGACCGCCCGCCTCGACACCGTCACCCTCACCCAGGCAGGCCCCGACCGCGTCCGGATCGACGGCGTGCGCGGTGAGGCACCGCCCCCGACCCTCAAGGCGGGCCTCAACCGACTCGGCGGGTTCCGCAACGAAGTCGTCTTCGTGCTCACCGGGCTCGACATCGACGCCAAGGCCGCCCTCGTCCGTTCCCAGATCGAGGACGCCCTCGACCGTGCCAAGTCCCGCCCCGCGCACGTCCGGTGGGAGCTCGCCCGCACCGACCGCGAGGACGCGCCCACCGAGGAGAGCGCCAGCGCCCTGCTCCGCCTCGTCGTGCGCGACACCGACGCCGACACGGTCGGCCGCACCCTCAGCGGCGCCGCCATCGAGCTGGCCCTCGCCAGCTATCCCGGTTTCCATGTCACGGCACCGCCCGGAAAGGGCTCGCCCTACGGGGTCTTCGAGGCGGCGTACGTCGACCGGGACAGCGTCCAGCACGTGGCGGTCCTGCCGGACGGGGAGCGGCGCCCGATCCCGTCCGGCGCCGACACCCTCGTACGGGAAGACACCCTCGTACCGGAAGACCGCCCCGTACCTGAAGACCTCGATCCGCCCCCGCCCCCGCTCCCCGCGCCCCTCCCGCCCGGCCCCACCCGCCGCGCCCCCCTCGGCCTCGTCGCCGGGGCCCGCAGCGGCGACAAGGGAGGCGACGCGAACATCGGCGTGTGGGTGCGCACCGACGACGCGTGGCGGTGGCTCGCCCACGAGCTGACGGTGGACCGGCTGCGCGAACTCCTGCCGGAGACCGCGGGGCTGCACGTCACCCGCCACGACCTGCCCAACCTGCGCGCCCTGAACTTCGTCGTCGAGGGGCTGCTCGGCGAGGGCGTGGCCGCGCAGGCCCGCTTCGACCCGCAGGCCAAGGGCCTCGGCGAGTGGCTGCGCGCCCGCCACCTGGACATACCGGAGGTACTGCTGTGACACAGGAGGTACTGCTGTGACCGTCCTCGCCTCCGCGCTCGACCCCGCGAGCGCCGAATACGCCGAGCACCGGCAGGTCATGCTGGACCGGCTCGCCGAGCTCGACGCCGAACAGGCCAAGGCGCTGGAAGGGGGCGGGGAGAAGTACGTCCAGCGGCACCGCAAGCGCGGCAAGCTGCTCGCCAGGGAGCGGATCGAGCTGCTCCTCGACCCGGACACGCCCTTCCTGGAGCTGTCGCCGCTCGCCGCCTGGGGCAGCGACTATCCCGTCGGCGCGTCCATGGTCACCGGCATCGGCGTCGTCGAGGGCGTGGAGTGTCTGATCACCGCCAATGATCCGACCGTGCGGGGCGGCGCCTCCAATCCCTGGACGCTGAAGAAGGCCTTCCGGGCGCACGAGATCGGGCACGCGAACCGGCTGCCCTCCATCCACCTCGTGGAGTCCGGAGGCGCCGACCTGCCCTCCCAGAAGGAGATCTTCATCCCGGGCGGCGCCCTCTTCAAACACCTCACGCAGTCCTCGGCGGCCGGGATTCCGACGATCGCCGTCGTCTTCGGGAACTCGACCGCCGGAGGCGCGTACGTCCCCGGCATGAGCGACCACGTGATCATGGTCAAGGAGCGCGCGAAGGTCTTCCTCGGCGGGCCGCCGCTGGTGAAGATGGCGACCGGCGAGGAGAGCGACGACGAGTCGCTGGGCGGCGCCGAGATGCACGCCCGCACCTCCGGCCTCGCCGACCACCTCGCCGAGGACGAGCGGGACGCGCTCCGCCAGGCCCGCCGCGTCGTGTCGCGCCTCAACTGGCGCAAGGCGTACGCCGATCCGGGCCCCGCCGAGCCGCCCAAGTACGACGAGGACGAACTCCTCGGCATCGTCCCCGGCGACCTGAAGAAGCCCTTCGACCCGCGCGAGGTCATCGCCCGCGTCGTCGACGGCTCCGACTTCGACGAGTTCAAGCCGCTGTACGGCAGTTCCCTCGTCACCGGGTGGGCCGCCCTGCACGGCTATCCCGTCGGCATCCTCGCCAACGCGCAGGGGGTGCTGTTCAGCGAGGAGTCGCAGAAGGCCGCACAGTTCATCCAGTTGGCCAACCAGCGCGACATCCCGCTGGTCTTCCTGCACAACACCACCGGCTACATGGTCGGCAAGGAGTACGAGCAGGGCGGCATCATCAAGCACGGCGCGATGATGATCAACGCGGTCAGCAACTCGCGCGTGCCGCACCTGTCGGTGCTCGTGGGGGCGAGTTACGGCGCCGGGCACTACGGCATGTGCGGGCGCGCCTACGACCCGCGCTTCCTCTTCGCCTGGCCGAGCGCCAAGTCCGCCGTCATGGGCCCGCAGCAGCTCGCGGGCGTCCTGTCGATCGTGGCGCGCGCCTCCGCAGCCGCCAAGGGACAGCCGTACGACGACGAGGCCGACGCCGGGCTCCGCGCCATGGTGGAGCAGCAGATCGAGGCCGAGTCGCTGCCGATGTTCCTGTCCGGGCGGCTCTACGACGACGGGGTCATCGACCCGCGCGACACCCGCACCGTCCTCGGTCTGTGCCTGTCCGCGATCCACACCGCCCCCTACGAGGGCGCACGCGGCGGCTTCGGCGTCTTCCGGATGTGAGGAGAACACCCCATGATTTCCACCCTGCTGGTGGCCAACCGGGGCGAGATCGCCTGCCGCGTCTTCCGCACCTGCCGCGATCTCGGCATCACCACGGTCGCCGTGCACTCCGACGCCGACGCGGGCGCCCTGCACGTACGCGAGGCCGACACGGCGGTACGGCTGCCGGGGGCGGCGCCCTCCGAGACGTATCTGCGCGGCGACCTCGTCGTGAAGGCCGCGCAGGCCGCGGGCGCCGACGCGGTCCACCCCGGCTACGGCTTCCTCTCCGAGAACGCCGACTTCGCGCGGGCCGTCCTCGCCGCGGGCCTCACCTGGATCGGTCCGCCGCCCGCCGCGATCGAGGCGATGGCGTCCAAGACGCGCGCCAAGGAACTGATGGGCGTCGAACCGCTCGGCGACGTCACCGAGGCCGACCTGCCCGTCCTCGTCAAGGCTGCGGCGGGCGGCGGCGGGCGCGGCATGCGCGTCGTACGGGACATCGCCGATCTGCCGGGGGAGCTGGCGGCCGCCCGGGCCGAGGCCGCCAGTGCCTTCGGCGACGGGGAGGTGTTCGTCGAGCCGTACGTCGAGGGCGGCCGGCACGTCGAGGTGCAGATCATGGCGGACGCGCACGGCACCGTGTGGCCGCTCGGCACCCGCGACTGCTCCCTCCAGCGCCGCCACCAGAAGGTCATCGAGGAGTCCCCGGCCCCCGGCCTCACGCCGGAACTGGTCGCAGAGCTGCACGCGCAGGCCGTGCGCGCCGCCCGCGTCACCGATTACCGCGGCGCGGGCACCGTCGAATTCCTGGTGGCCGGAGGGCGAGCGCACTTCCTGGAGATGAACACCCGGCTCCAGGTGGAACACCCGGTCACCGAGGCCGTATTCGGCATCGACCTCGTGGCGCTGCAGATCCGGATCGCCGAAGGCCTCGCCCTGGAGAAGGACCCGCCGGCCGCGCACGGCCACGCCGTCGAGGCCCGCCTCTACGCCGAGGACCCGGCCGCCGACTGGGCCCCGCAGACCGGCACCCTGCACCGCATCGACGTGCCCGGCGGCGTACGCCTCGACACCGGGTACACCGCGGGCGACACCATCGGCGTGCACTACGACGCGATGCTCGCCAAGGCCGTCGCGTACGCGCCGACGCGCGCCGAGGCCGTGCGCAAACTGGCGGGCGCCCTGGAACGCGCCGCCGTCCACGGCCCCGTGACCAACCGTGACCTGCTCGTACGCTCCCTGCGGCACCCCGAGTTCACCGAGGGCCGCATGGACACCGGCTTCTACGACCGGCACGCCGCCGCGCTCACCGCCCCGGCGCCCGACCCGCACGCCCCGCTGGCCGCCGCCCTCGCCGACGCGCACGGCCGCTCCCGGTTCGGCGGCTGGCGCAACCTCCGCTCCCAGCCCCACCTCAAGCGCTACCGCACCGAGCCTGACGGCACCGAGCACGAGGTGCGCTACCACCACACCCGGCAGGGGCCGGCCGCCGACGGCGTGACCGTGATCGACGTGCGCCCCGGACTCGTGGTCCTCGAAGTGGACGGCGTGCGGCGGCAGTACAGGGTCCACCGGTACGGAGACCGCGTGCACGTCGGCACACCCGACGGGGACACCGCCCTCACCCCGCTGCCGCTGCTCCCCGAACCGGCCGCCCGCCGCGCGCCCGGCTCGCTGCTCGCCCCGATGCCCGGCACCGTCGTCCGCGTCGCCGAGGGGCTCGCCGAAGGGCAGCCGGTTGCGGCCGGACAGCCCCTCGTCTGGCTGGAGGCCATGAAGATGGAGCACCGCATCTACGCCCCCGCCGCCGGAACGCTCACCGCCCTGCACGCCGTGCCCGGCCGCCAGGTCGAGGTCGGCACGCTGCTCGCCGTCGTCCAAGCCGCAGCCCAGGCCACCGGCCAAGCCGCCGCCCAAGCCGCCGTCCCGGAGGAGAACGCCTCATGAGCACCGCTCGCAGCACCGTCCTCGAAACCGCTGAGCACCAGGCCCTGCGCGCCGCCGTCGCCGCGCTCGGCAAGCGGTACGGCCGCGACTACCTGGCCCGCGTCGCGGGCGCCGGCGGCCACCCCGACGAGCTGTGGGCGGACGCCGCCAAGCTCGGCTACCTGGGCGTCAACCTGCCCGAGGAGTACGGGGGAGGGGGCGGCGGCATCGCGGAACTCTCCATCGTCCTAGAGGAGTTGGGTGCCGCAGGCTGTCCGCTCCTCATGATGGTCGTCTCGCCCGCGATCTGCGGCACCGTCATCGCCCGCTTCGGCACCGAGGAGCAGAAGCGGGCCTGGCTGCCCGGCCTCGCCGACGGCTCCCGCACCATGGCGTTCGGGATCACCGAGCCCGACGCGGGCTCCAACTCCCACCGCATCACCACCACGGCCCGCCGCGACCCCGACTCCGGCGACTGGCTCCTGTCCGGCCGCAAGGTGTTCATCTCCGGCGTCGACATCGCCGACGCGACACTCATCGTGGGCCGTACGTCCGACGCGCGGACCGGCAACCTGAAACCGTGCCTGTTCATCGTCCCGCGCGACGCCCCGGGCTTCGGGCGACGGCAGATCGACATGGAACTCCAGGCCGCCGAGAAGCAGTTCGAGCTGACCCTCGACGATGTGCGGCTGCCCGCCGACGCGCTCGTCGGCGACGAGGACGCGGGGCTCCTCCAGCTCTTCGCGGGCCTCAACCCCGAGCGCATCATGACCGCCGCGTTCGCACTCGGCATGGGCCGGTACGCGCTGTCCCGCGCCGTCGAGTACGCCAAGGAACGCAGCGTGTGGAAGTCCCCGATCGGTGCCCACCAGGCCATCGCGCACCCCCTCGCCCAGTCCCACGTCGAGATCGAACTCGCCCGCCTGATGATGCAGAAGGCCGCCAGGCTCTACGACGAGGGCGACGACGTCGGCGCGGGCGAGGCCGCCAACATGGCCAAGCTCGCCGCCGCCGACGCCTGCGTGAAGGCCGTCGACCAGTCCGTGCACACGCTGGGCGGGAACGGCCTGACGAAGGAGTTCGGCCTCGCCTCGCTGATCGTCGCGTCCCGCGTGGCGCGGATCGCCCCGGTGAGCCGGGAGATGATCCTCAACTACGTCTCGCACCAGACGCTCGGCCTGCCCAAGTCCTACTGAGGAGCGCTCCCGTGAGTCTTTCCGTCTCTTCACCGGTGCGGGGCATCACCACCGTCACGCTGGACGCGCCCGAGCGGCGCAACGCGCTCTCGGCGGAGCTGGTGGGCGCCCTGGCCGAGGCGCTCGGCGACCTCGGCGAGGACCGCGACACGCGCGCGGTCCTCCTCACCCACACCGGCACGACGTTCTGCTCGGGCGCCGACCTGAAGGCGCCGCCCGACCCGCGGGACTTCGTGGCGCTGCTCCGGCAGCTCGTGGCGCTCCCCAAGCCGGTCGCCGCGCGGGTGGACGGGCATGTGCGGGCGGGCGGGCTCGGGCTGCTCGGCGCCTGCGACGTGGCGGTCGCGGGCCCGGGGGCGACGTTCGCGTTCACGGAGGTGCACATCGGCGTCGCCCCCGCCGTGATCTCCCTGCCCCTGCTGCCCCGCCTCGACCCGAGCGCCGCGTCCCGCTACTACCTCACCGGGGAGCGCTTCGACGCGGCGGAGGCGGCCAGGACCGGCCTGGTCACGGTGGCCGCGGCCGACGTCGACGCCGCACTGGAACCGCTGCTCGACGGGTTCCGCGCGGCGGCGCCGGGCGCCCTGGCCGAGACGAAGAAGCTGCTCACGGCTAGGGTGCTCGACGCATTCGACGACCAATCGGACGCCCTCACGGCCCTGTCCGCGCGGCTCTTCGGCTCCGCCGAGGCGCGCGACGGCATGACGGCGTTCCTCGAACGACGGGAGCGCCCATGGGTGCTGTGACCGCCGACGACCGCGCGCCCCGGCAGGAGCGTGCCGCGAAGCAGGAGCGTGCGCCGAAGCAGGACCGCAGCCGCGCGACGCGGCAGAAACTCCTGGAGGCGGCGGTGTCCTGCCTCGCCGAGCACGGCTGGGCGGGCTCCACGGTCTCGGTGGTCGCCGAGCGGGCGGGCGTCTCGCGGGGCGCGGCTCAGCACCATTTCCCCACCCGGGAGGACCTGTTCACAGCGGCCGTCGAGTACGTCGCCGAACAGCGCTCCACGGCGTTGCGCGCCCTGCCCGCCCAGGACAGGGCGTCCGTGGTCGCCGCCCTCGTCGACCTCTACACCGGTCCGCTCTTCCGCGCGGCGCTCCACCTGTGGGTCGCCGCGTCGAACGAGCCGCAGCTCGGCTCCCGCGTCACGGAACTGGAATCCCGCGTGGGCCGCGAGACGCACCGCATCGCGGTGGAGCTGCTCGACGCCGACGAGTCCCGCCCCGGCGTCCGCGAGACGATCCAGGGCCTCCTGGACATGGCGCGGGGCCTGGGCCTCGCGAACCTGCTGACGGACGACGGGACGAGACGGGAGCGGGTGGTGGCGCAGTGGACGGTGCTGGTGGAGGAGGCGTTGAGGACGAAGGATTGAGCCCCTCCGGCGATCGGGGAGCGGGGTCCGGGGCAGAGCCCCGGGACGTCAGCACACGGTGCCGTCAGCGGGCGATCTCGTCGTACCCCTCGATGGCCTGCGGGGAGCGGCTGCCGGGCCCGGTGTAGCGGGCGGAAGGCCGGACGAGCCGTCCCGTCCGCTTCTGCTCCAGGATGTGCGCCGACCAGCCCGCGGTCCGCGCGCACGTGAACATCGACGTGAACATGTGCGCCGGCACCTCGGCGAAGTCGAGGACGATCGCCGCCCAGAACTCCACGTTCGTGGCGAGGACACGGTCGGGCCTGCGGGCGTGCAGCTCGTCGAGGGCCGCCTTCTCCAGGGCCTCGGCGACCTCGAAGCGGGGCGCGCCCAGCTCACGGGCGGTGCGCCGCAGCACGCGCGCGCGGGGGTCCTCGGCCCGGTACACCCGGTGCCCGAAGCCCATCAGCCGCTCGCCCTTGTCCAGGGCCTGCTTCACGTACGCGACCGCGTCGCCCGTGCGCTCGATCTCCTCGATCATGCCGAGGACGCGGGAGGGCGCACCGCCGTGCAGCGGGCCGGACATCGCGCCGACGGCCCCGCTCAGCGCCGCCGCCACGTCCGCGCCGGTGGAGGCGATGACGCGGGCGGTGAACGTGGACGCGTTCATGCCGTGCTCGGCGGCCGACGTCCAGTACGCGTCGACGGCCTGCACGTGCTTGGGGTCGGGCTCGCCGCGCCAGCGCTTCATGAACCGCTCGACGACCGTCCCTGCCTTGTCGATCTCCCGCTGCGGAACCATCGGCAGACCCTGCCCGCGGGCCGACTGGGCGACGTACGAGAGGGCCATGACGGCGGCGCGCGCCAGGTCCTCGCGGGCCTGCTCCTCGCTGATGTCGAGCAGCGGCCGCAGGCCCCAGACGGGCGCGAGCATCGCCAGGGCGGACTGGACGTCGACGCGGATGTCACCGGAGTGCACCGGGATCGGGAAGGGCTCGGCGGGCGGCAGACCGGGGTTGAAGGCGCCGTCGACGAGCAGGCCCCACACGTTCCCGAAGGAGACGTGGCCGACCAGGTCCTCGATGTCGACGCCGCGGTAGCGCAGGGCGCCGCCTTCCTTGTCCGGTTCGGCGATCTCCGTCTCGAACGCGACGACTCCTTCAAGACCAGGTACGAAGTCGGACATCAGGCGGCTCCTCGTGATGGGTTCGACATGATGGTGGCGAGAGAGGCGGCTTCGGCGACTCGCGGACCGGAACGTATCCCGGTGATGCCCCGTGAGGCCGGCGGTCACCCAACCGATACGGCAGAGGGACGATATCCCTTGGTGCCACCTTTGGCGATGGAATGCGGCACTCAGTGCCACACGTCACCTCTCCGTGGCGCCACGTGCCTCTTCGGGCAGCCCTGTGTTCAAGGCTCATACGGCAAGATGACCGCGTGACCGACTCCAGTGCTCCTCTTCCGGAACCGGCTGACATGCGTGAGCAGTACGTCACCGGAGGGCTCTCCGAGGCCGAGCTGCCGGCCGCGCCCATGGACCAGTTCGCTCTCTGGTTCAAGGAGGCGGCACGCGACAAGGACGCCGTCCCGGAGCCGAACGCCATGGTCGTCTCGACCGCCGACGAGGCGGGCCGGCCCAGCTCCCGCACGGTGCTCCTGAAGGGCTTCGACGAGCGGGGCTTCGTCTTCTACACCAACTACGGCTCCCGCAAGGCCCGCGAGCTCGCCGCCAATCCGCACGTCTCGCTGCTCTTCCCCTGGCACGCCGTGGCCCGCCAGGTGATCGTCTCCGGCACCGCGGAGCGCGTCGGGCGCGAGGAGACGGTCGCGTACTTCCGCACCCGCCCGCACGGCTCCCAGCTCGGCGCCTGGGCCAGCGCCCAGTCCTCCGTGCTCGCCTCGCGCGCCGAACTGGACCGCGCCTACGCCGACCTGGCGGCCCGTTACCCGGAGGGCGAGCAGGTCCCGGTGCCGCCGGACTGGGGCGGCTTCCGGGTGAGACCGCAGGCGGTGGAGTTCTGGCAGGGCCGCGTGGACAGACTCCACGACCGCTTGCGGTACGTGCGCACGGAGGACGGCACCGGGTGGCGCATCGAGCGGCTGAGCCCGTAGATGTCAGCCCGTCCGGCGTTTGAGGACGAGTAGGCCGAAGGCCACGATTGACGGCGCCGCACACGCCGGGCACCGCACGGGGCACCACGTCACCCGCCGGCCAGGACCCCGTCCAGAAACGGTTCCACCGCGGCGCGCCACGCGTCCGGCTGGTCGTAGTGCACGAGGTGCCCCGCGTCGGCCACTTCGGCGTACTCCCCGCGGGGCAGTACGCGGACCATCTCCTGGGACTCGGCCCTGCCGAGCTCGCCGTCCTGGCCGCGCACGACGAGCGCGGGGCAGCGGACCTGGATGAGCTCCTCCCAATGCGCGTCGTGCACCCACGTCTCGCGGGAGCTGAGCATCTGGGCGCGGTCGAAGACGGGCCGCCAGCCGTCCGGGCCCTCGGCCATCACCTCGGCGAAGAACTCACCGCGCGCGGGGTTCGGGCGCTCCACCCAGGGGTCGTCCTCGCCGAACCACTTGCGTACGTCGGCGAGGGTCGCGAACGGCACCGGCCAGGACTTGAACCAGTCCTCCCAGTCGCGCTGGGACGCGGCCCCGAGGGCGGAGGCCCGCATGTCGCAGATGACGAGGCCCTGGACGAGGTCGGGGCGGCGCGCGGCGAGCTGCCAGGCGGTGAGGGCGCCCATGGAGTGGCCGATGAGGACGGCGGGGGCGAGGCCGAGCTGGACGAGGGCGGCCTCGGCGTCGTCCACATAGGCGTCGCGGGTGTAGGGGCCGTCGGCGGGCTTCTCGCTCCTGCCGTGGCCGCGCTGGTCGAGTGCGACCGCGCGGTGCCGCTCGGCGAGCCAGCGGGCGGTGCCCGCCCAGTGCGAGGCGCGGCCCATCAGGCCGTGCAGCAACAGCACCCCGCCGGACGCTCCCTCGGCCTCCCTGAGCTTGGGAGGGTCGGCGTACTCCCAGGCGGCGAGGCGTACGCCACCCGCACCCGTCACGTCGATGCGCCGCACCATGGTTCCTGGCACCCCCCTTGGTTCCGCTCGGGTTTCACGCCTGGTCCTGCTTCACACCCCCGCACGCTATCGAACTCCCTTTCGAAATCGGCCGGTTCGCCGATAACACCCCACCTTCGGGTGACCACGCTCAAGGATTGACCGGCGCGGCCGAGGGGAGATCTTCATCGGGAGGCGGGCCGCTCGGGGAGTTCGGTCCGAGGGGAATGACCCTGAGAGCTCGGGGCTCCGGGTCAGCACAGGGGAGGACAGGCCCCGGCGCTCTTGAGCGCCGGGGCCCTCGCCTTGCTCGCGCTCACCAGACGGGCACATCCTCCAGCCCCCTCTCCGGCCGACCGGCCAGACCTGGCGCCGACACGGTCAAGAGCCCTCAGGTCATATGCCTCTCGCGACAGCCTCGCACGCAAAACGCTCGGGCGCTGCGATTCCGCACACTGAATCTTGGACTCCGCAAAATCGCGTGGAGACCATGAAGAACCGTCAACTACCTCATCCGCAACGGAAGTTGACCTCAGCGCGGCGACCGGGCCCGAGAGCCCGGCGACCGGCGGTGCCGAGAGCCCGGCGACCGGCGGTGCCGAGAGGTCGGTGCCCGGTGGCGGACGGCCTCAGCGCTTGGCGACGAAGACGTGCGACGCGACCTCCGTGGTGAGCTCCGCGGCCTCGCCGCTGCTGCCCACCAGGACACCGCCCGCCGACTCCGTCACGCTCACCACGGAGCCCGGCTGCACGCCGGCCCGCCGCAGCGTGTACATCAGCTGCGCGTCCGTCTGGATCGGCTCGCCGATGCGGCGCACCACGACCGTCTTGCCCTCGGAGCCCGGGTCGAGCTCCGTCAGGGAGACCATGCCCTCGTCCAGGAACGGGTCCGCGCCGTCCTTCTCGCCCAGCTCCTCCAGGCCCGGGATCGGGTTCCCGTACGGAGACTCGGTGGGGTGGCGCAGGAGCTCAAGGACGCGGCGCTCCACCGCCTCGCTCATCACGTGCTCCCAGCGGCAGGCCTCGGCGTGCACCTGCTCCCACTCGAGACCGATCACGTCGACGAGCAGGCACTCCGCGAGGCGGTGCTTGCGCATCACGCGGGTGGCCAGGCGGCGGCCCTCCTCGGTCAGCTCCAGGTGCCGGTCGCTGGCGACCGCCACCAGGCCGTCGCGCTCCATGCGCGCCACGGTCTGGCTCACCGTCGGTCCGCTCTGGTCGAGCCGCTCCGCGATCCGGGCGCGCATGGGGACCACACCTTCCTCCTCCAGCTCGAGGATGGTGCGCAAATACATCTCAGTGGTGTCAATCAGCCCCGACATGGGTGCCCCTCAGAATTCGCTCGTGCGCTGGCCCTGCCCTCAATTCTGACGCATACCACTGACAACCGTGCCGCGCCGGTGGAATTCCCGCCCAGTACCGGCCTGTGAGGGCCTGCGACGGTGTTGACAGGGCACTGGTCCAGACCGCAACGTGATGCGAATGAGCTCGAAGAGCGAGAGCAAGAGCGAGAGCAAGTCGGCAGGTCAGTACTTCGACGCCGCGATCGGACTGCTCCAGAGGGTCCGCGACGAAGAGTCCGGGAATGTGGCGGAGGCCGGCACGCTGCTCGCCGACGCGGTCGAGGCCGGCGGCCGCCTCTTCGCCTTCGGCGCCGGGCACTCCTCCCTCGCCGCGCAGGACGTCGTCTACCGCGCGGGCGGCCTCGCCCTCGTCAACCTCCTCGCCGTGCCCGGCGTGGTCGGCGTCGACGTGATGCCCGCCACCCTCGGCTCCGCCCTGGAGCGGGTCGACGGCCTCGCGGGCGCCGTCCTCGACTCCTCGCCGGCCCGCCCCGGCGACGTACTCGTGATCGTCTCGCTCTCCGGGCGGAACTCGCTGCCGGTCGAGATGGCCATGAACGCCCGGGCGCTCGGCCTGAAGGTCATCGGCGTCACCTCGGTGGCGTACGCGACGGAGACCAGGTCGCGGCACGTCTCGGGCACCTTCCTGAAGGACCACTGCGACGTGGTGGTCGACTCCAAGATCGGCGTCGGTGACGCGGAGCTGTCCCTCGACGGGGTCGACGCCCCCTTCGGGCCCGCCTCCAGCGTCGTCACCAACGCGCTGATGCAGGCCATGACCGCCGCGGCCGTCGAGCAGCTCGCCGAGCGCGGCATCCAGCCGCCACTCCTCAGGTCGGGGAACGTGGACGGCGGCCACGACTGGAACGGCCGCGTCTTCCAGGAGTACGGGGACCGGATCTTCTACCGGCACTGAGTCACCCACCGGCCACCGCGGCGCCCGGGAAGCCCACCCGCACGGTGAGGCCGCCGCCCCGCCGGTTCGCCTCCGCCGACACCTCCGCGCCGTGCGCCCGCGCGATCGCCGCCACGATGGACAGGCCGAGACCCGCGCCCTCACCACGCCCGTGCGTGCGTTCGGCGAGGCGCCGGAAGGGCTCGAAGAGCTGCGGGACGGTGTCCGGCGGGACCTCCGGGCCCGTGTTGGCGACCTCCAGCGTGCCGTCGCCGGTGACGAGGACGCTCACCCGGCCCTCCGGCGTGTTGTACCGCACCGCGTTCGCCACCAGGTTGTGGACCAGCCGGTCGAGCAGCACCCCGTCACCCGCCACGGTCAGCGGCTCCGCCCGCACGGACACCGTGACGCCGCGCCCGGCGGCCTCCTCGGCCAGGCCGTCCGCGACGGCGTGCGCGAGGACATCCACCGCGACGGGCTCGCGCCGCTCCAGGCCCTGCTCCGACGCGGCGAGCAGCAGCAGCCCCTCGATGAGGTGCTCGCTGTCGTCGGCGACGGAGATCAGCTTCGTACGGATCCGCGCCACGCGCTCCGCGTCCGGCTCCCCGGCGAGACCGATCTCGGCGGCCGCCCGCTGCACCGCGAGCGGGGTGCGCAGCTCGTGCGCCGCGTTGGCCGCGAACCGCTGCTGCGCGCCGACGAGCCGCTCCATCCGGTCCAGCATCTCGTCGAACGTGTCGGCGAGGTGCTTCAGCTCGCCCGGCGGCGCGTCCAGCGCGATCCGCTCGTGCAGGTTGGCCCCCGAGAGGCGGCGCGCGGTCTCCGCGATGACCGACACCGGGCGCAGCACCCGGCCCGCCATCCACCAGGCGAGGGCGATCGACAGGACGGCGTAGACGGTGAGGACGATCACCGAGACGCTGAGGAGGCGGTTGAGCGCGGCCTCTCCCGCGAGGTCGCTGATCTTCGTCACGACGAGGCCCTTGTCGAGGTCGACCGGTACGCCCTCCATGCGCCGGGCGGGCACCGCCGAGGCCGCGGGCAACGGGCCGGTGTTCCAGGGCGGGACCGGGCCGCGCGGCACCGCCGTGGTCACCGCCGTACTGATCGACGTGTACAGGCCCTGCTGCACGAGCAGGTACACGAGCCCTGTCAGGAGCGCCCCGGCCAGCACGAGCAGCCCGCCGTACAGGGCGGTCAGCCGGGCCCGCTCGCCGCCGGCCGTCACCTTCACAGGGACTGCCCCGCGATCCGGTACCCGGCCCCCGGCACCGTCTCCACCACCGGCGGCTCGCCCAGCTTCGCGCGGAGCTTGGAGAGGGTGACGCGGACCGCGTTGGTGCGGTAGCTGGTGTCCTCCTCCCACACCTGCTCGATCAGGTCATCGCCGCTGACCACCGCGCCGTCCGCCCGCAGCAGGGCCTCCAGGACCGCGAACTCCTTGCGGGACAGCGTCAGATGGCGGCCGTCCCTGCTGGCCTGGCGGCGCGCGGTGTCCAGGACGAGACCGGCCCGCTCGATCACCGGCGGCAGCGCGGGGCGCGCGCGTCGGCCGAGCGCGAGGACCCGGGCGAGCAGTTCGTCGTACGCGAACGGCTTGGTCAGATAGTCGTCCGCGCCGAGGCCCAGACCCGCCACGCGGTCACGCACCGTGCCCGAAGCCGTCAGCATCAGCACCCGGGTCAGCAGGCGCTGCCGGACGACCCGGCGGCACACCTCGTCGCCGTGCACGCCCGGCAGATCGCGGTCGAGGATCAGCACGTCGTACTCGCCGAGCTGCAGTTTCCGCAGCGCGGTCAGTCCGTCGGCCGCGACGTCGACGGCGAGCGCGTCGCGGCGCAGCCCGTCGGCGATCATCTCGGCCAGGAATTCCTCGTCCTCCACCAGCAGTACGCGCATGCCGCCCTGTGTACCCGAGAGTGACCTTTCGCCGGTGTAAGCGTCTCCGCTGAGAGAAACGAAACCCCGCTCCCCGCCAGCCTGTGCGCGTCACTCACGCCACATGTGAAGGGGAAGCCATGAAGACAAGGACCGTCTCCCGGACCCGTACCCGTACCCGTACCGGCTCAGTGGCCGTCGCGTCGGCCTTCGCCGCGCTCGCCCTGTTCGCCGGGGGCTGCTCGGCCGGCTCGGACTCGGGGTCCGGTGCCAAGGGCGACAGCGCCGACGGGGGCAAGGGCGCCGACGCCGACAAGGCGTTCAAGGAACGCGCATGCCTGCGCGAGCAGGGCCTGAAGGTGCCCGAGCCCAAGAGCGGCCAGGACAGCCGCGGCATCACCATCGGCGGCGACATGAGCAAGGAGAAGATGCAGGCCGCCATGGAGAAGTGCGGCCTGGGCGGCGGCTCCAAGGGCGGCGGCGTCTCGCAGGCCGACAAGGACAAGATGCTCAAGTACGCGCAGTGCATGCGCAAGAACGGCTTCGACATGCCGGACCCGAAGTTCGACGGCGGCGCGATGCAGGCCCAGCCCATGCCCAAGGGCGCCGAGGCCAAGAAGATGGAGAAGGCCGCCGAGGCGTGCAAGGGCATCGTCGGATGAGGCGCCGCACCGCCGTGGTCTCCACCGTCGTCGCGCTGCTCGCCGTCACGGGCGGCGGCATAGCCGTCACCGCCCTCGCCGACGCGGGCGGCACACCGGACGCAGGCCACCGGACCACGGGCCTGCCACCGGCCACCGCGCCCGTCGAACGCGGCGACCTCAGCAGCGGCACCCAGGTCGACGGCACGCTCGGCTACGCCAAGGAACGCAAGGTCAACGCGGGTACGGCGGGCACGCTCACCTGGTCCGCCGAGGCCGGCTCCACCATCCGGCGCGACGGCCGGCTCTACGAGGTCGACGGCGTCCCCGTCCGCCTCATGTACGGCACCGAACCCATGTACCGCACGCTGAAGCCGGGCGCCAAGGGCAACGACGTACGCCAGCTCGAAGAGAACCTGGTGGCGCTCGGGTACGGGGCGGGGCTCGCCGTCGACGACACGTACACCGACGGCACGGCGGCCGCCGTCAAGCGGTGGCAGCAGGCCCACGACCGCGAGCGGACCGGCCGCGTCGGTCCCGACCAGGTCTCCTTCCAGCCGTCCGCGGTCCGCGTGAAGTCCACCGGGGCCACCGTCGGCGACCAGGTCGCGCCGGGCAGGCCGGTGCTCTCGACGACCGGTTCGGAACGCGTCGTACGCGTCCAGCTCGACGTGGCGGAGGCGGGCACGGCGAAGAAGGGCACCAAGGTCACCGTCACGCTCCCGGACGGCTCCACGGCGGGCGGCAAGGTCTCCGCCGTCGGCAGGACAGCCAAGCCCGGCGACGACCCGTCCGACAAGACCCCCAAGATCCCCGTCACCGTCACCTTCGACGACCCGCGCAAGGTCGGCGGCTTCGACCAGTCGCCGGTCACCGTGCACCTCACCGGCGAGACCCGCGAGGACGTCCTGTCCGTCCCCGTCAACGCGCTCCTCGCGCTGCCGGGCGGCGGGTTCGGCGTCCAGGTCGTCGACGGCGGCCGCACCCGGGAGGTCGAGGTCGAGCTCGGCATGTTCGGGCAGGGCAGGGTCGAGGTGCGCGGCGGCGGGCTGCGGGAGGGCGCGAAGGTCGGGGTGCCGAAGACATGAGCACCCTCCAGGACACACCCCAGGGCGCATCCCAGGGCGCACCCGAGGACGCACCCCCTGTCGTGGCGCTGGCCGGCGTCACCAAGGAGTACCCGGGCGGGGTCGCTGCCCTCCGCGGCATCGACCTGACCGTCGCCGCCGGTGAACTCCTCGCCATCGTCGGGCCCTCCGGATCCGGCAAGTCCACCCTCCTGCACATCGTCGGCACCCTCGACCGCCCCACCGCCGGCTCCGTCGCCATCGCGGGACACGACGTCGCCGCGCTCAGCGACCGCAGCCTCTCCGCGCTGCGCGCCCGGCACATCGGCTTCGTCTTCCAGGCGTTCCACCTGGTCCCCGGCGTCAGCGCCCGCGACAACGTCGCCGAGGGCCTGCTGTACTCCGGCCTCTCGCGCGCCGAACGGCGCCGCAGGGCCGCGTACGCCCTGGAGCGCGTCGGGCTCGCCGACCGCATGGGGCACCGGCCGCACGAACTCTCCGGCGGGCAGAAACAGCGCGTCGCCATCGCCCGCGCGGTCGTCGGCGAACCCGACCTGCTCCTCGCCGACGAACCCACCGGCGCGCTCGACACCGAGTCCGGCGAGACCGTCATGGCCCTGCTCCACGACCTCAACGCGGAGGGCGCGACCATCGCCGTCATCACCCACGACACGGAGATCGCCGGACGCCTGCCCCGGCAGGTGCGGATCAGGGACGGGCGGCTCGTCGCGGACACGCGGGGCGCGGAGGTCGCGGCGTGAGGGCGGGGAAGCGTGCGAAGGGGCACGTCCTGAAGGCGGCGCGGCTCGGCCCCCGCGACGTCCTGCACGTCGGCTCCGCGGGGCTGCGCAGCCGTCCCGTGCGGGTCGTCCTCTCCGCGCTCGGCATCGCCATCGGCATCGCGACGATGGTCGCGGTGGTGGGCATCTCGTCCTCCAGCAAGGCCCAGCTCATCAGGGAACTCGACGCGCTGGGCACGAACATGCTGGTGGCGTCGCCCGGTGAGGCGATGTTCTCCGGGGAGCAGGTGACGCTGCCGCCCGACGCGGCGGGCCGGGTCGCACGGGTCGACGGAGTCCAGGACGTCGGCGCCACCGGCGACCTCGCGGAGCGGTCCGTGCGGCGCAGCGAGAAGATCCCGGAGGACGAGACGGGCGGCATCTCCGTGAAGGCCTCCACGGAGGGGCTGCTGAAGGTGCTGCGGGGGCGCATGGCACACGGCAGCTGGTTCAACGCGGCGAACAGCCGCTACCCGTCCGTGGTCCTCGGCCACGTCGCGGCCGCGCGGCTCGGCATCACCTCGCCGGGGCAGCAGGTCTGGATCGACGACCGGTACTACACCGTCATCGGCATCCTCGACGCCCTGCCGCTCGCCCCCGACATCGAACGGTCGGCGCTGACCGGCTGGTCCGCGTCGAAGAAGCTGCTCGGCTTCGACGGCCGTCCGACATCGGTGTACGAACGCTCCACGGACGCCTCCGTCGACACGGTCCGCAAGCTGCTCGCGGCCTCCATCGACCCGGCGAACCCGCGCAACGTCCAGGTGACGGACCCGTCGTCGGCGCTCCGGGCGAAGGCGGCGACGGAGGGGGCGTTCTCCACGCTGCTGCTCGGCCTGGGCGGGATCGCGCTGCTGGTGGGCGGGGTCGGCGTCGCCAACACCATGATCATCTCGGTCCTGGAGCGGCGCTACGAGATCGGCCTGCGCCGCTCCCTGGGCGCCACGCGGGGCCAGATCCGCGTCCAGTTCGTCACCGAGTCCCTGATGCTGTCGGGCCTCGGCGGCGCGGCGGGCGTGGCGCTCGGCGCGGCCGCGACGGCGGCGTACGCGGTCTCCGGCGGCCTGCCGTGGGTGGTACCTCCCTGGTCGATGGCGGGCGGCTTCGCGGCCACCCTGGCCATCGGCACGGCAGCGGGCCTGTACCCGGCGATCCGAGCGGCCCGCCTCTCCCCGACGCTGGCACTCCACGCGACGTAATGCCGCTTGCGGCGGCACGGCTATCAGGCCGCCGGGGGCTGCCCCGGGCGACCGGGAGGCGCGGCGCTCTCCGCGTACTCAGGGTGCCAAGGCCTGCGCCAGGTGACCGGGGGCGCGGCGCTCTTGGCGTGCGTGGCGTCCCCGCGATCGGACTCCCCACGGGCCGCCCCCCGGGAGGCGGGGGGCATGCCCGGCTCGCCTGCGGTGGCAGGGGTTCCCGGAGGCCCTCAGGGCGCCAAGGCCTGCGCCAAGTCCAGGGATGCGGCGACGCGGGAGGCGACGCTTTCCGCGTATGTCGCGTCGCCCCGGTCGAACTGTCCGCGCGCCGCGCCCCGCAGGAAGGTCAGCACGCCCAGGGTGCGGCCCCGGCTTCGGAGGACCACACACAGTGCGTGGACCGCCTCCTCGGGCCACTGGCGGACCGTCGCCCACTGGCGCGCCCGCTCCGGCGCGGCCGCCGCCCCCGCGCTGGCCCGCACCGAGCCGGTGCGCTCCACGCACTGGGGGGCGGGGTGCCCCTCGGGGTAGCGGACGGGGACGCCCGCCGTGGCGACCGGCAGGCAAGGGCCCGGCGGCCCCGCGGGCGTCGCCGCGACCCGCACGAGCCGCACCGGGTCCCCGCCGGCCACCAGGTCCACCAGGGCGTGGTCGGCGAACCCGGCGAGCGCGAAGTCGAGCTGGACCGTCGCCGCCTCCATGGGGTTCTCGCACTCCGCGGTGGCCCGCGCCGCCCGGTGCAGCTGCTGGGAGCGGAACCGCAGCTGCGCGGCCTCCTGCTCCGCCTGCTTGGCCTCGGTCACGTCGAGGAAGAGCCAGCCGACGCCGAGCGGCACGGGCTCCTCCGCGAGCGGCGAGGCAAGGCGCAGGAAGCCGCTGCGCCAGCAGCGCCGTTCACCTCCGCCCTCCTGGCCGGCCCCGGACTGCCCGGCTCCCGACTGACCCGCACCGGACTGCCCCGCACTGGCCCGCAGCGACACCCACATCTCGGCGGGCGCGGGCGGCGTGCCCTCGGCCAGGACATGGGTCAGCGCGCTCTCCAGCTCCTCGACGCCCGTCCCGAGCAGATCGGCGAGCGGCCGCCCGAGGACGGCGGCGGGGCCCACCCCGAAGGCGCGGGCCGCGTGTTCGTTCACCACGGCGGGCCGCAGGTCCGCGTCGACGAGCACCACACCCCACGAGGCGCTCTCGAAGAGGGCCTCGCTGAGGGCGATGGACCGCTCCAGGTCTATCTGCGCGTGGACCTCGCTGAACGCGCAGTACACCCCCGAGGGCTTGCCGTCACCGCCCCGCACGGACGCCGACTGCATCCGCACCAGCACCCGCCCGCCGTCCTTCGTCACGAGCGCGAACTCGTGCACCTGCCGCCCCGGCGCGTCCATCGCGGACAGCAGCCGCTCCTCGACCTCCCCGGCGTCCGCGGCGCGCACCGCCCACCCCGCGAAGCCGCGCCGCCCGACGGCCTCCGCCGCCGACCACCCGAGGATCCGCTCGGCCTCGCGGTTCCAGTGCGTCACCACACCGTCGGCGTCGAACGCGCACAGGGCCGCGTCCATCCCGTCGAGCAGTGCCGCGAGCAACTCGGCTCCGCCGGGCTCGGGTTCTTCAGGACCCAGTTCGTCAGTGGTTCCGCTCTGCCGCGAAGCACTCACGTGGCACCCCCTACAGGCCGCCTGCCTGTACCGCATGTCAGATCATTCAACTGGAACGTGACGCACCCCACAGGAAGTTCCCGGAAGTCGGACAGAAAATCGTGCGGGGAAATTCGGTTGTGCGGCCCGCGGGGCGGTTCCTAGGGTGGCGTGCACACGAGAAGGGAGGTGGTTCGGCAGATGTATGGAAACCGGACGCGTGAGGTGACTGCGGGCTAGCGGCCCGTCGTCGCAACTCGAATTCGGCGCCGGACCAGCGCGTGTGATGTGCGCGCAGCCGGCCCTATTCCCAAGCAGTCACCCGACCCGCGAGCCGCCGGTACGTCCGGCCGGCTTCCTCCGCCCCGGCGGCAGGAACCACGGCTCGCGGGTCGCCTGCGTTCTGGGGGCGGGCGGCCGCAGCCGTTCAGCCCTTGCTCACCGCCGTGAGGATCTCCGGCAGGCGCCGCGCGACCCGCGGGGCGGCGAGCCGCGTGCCCAGCTCCGTGACCACCGCGCCGTACGCCGCGCCGAGCGGGAGCAGCACCCAGCTCCACGACGACGCGCCCGAGGCGTGCAGCCAGATCGCGAGAGCCAGGACGGGCGCACAGAGCAGGGCCGCCGCGACCATGCCGCCGAGGATGGAGATCCACGCGAGTCCCGCCTGGCCGGGCGCGACGTTCTTGTAGCCCTCCTGCGGGATCGAGTAGGGGAAGCGGGCCGAGGACCACGCGCCCGTGGCCAGCATCGCGCCGAGCAGCGCGAAGGACAGGCCGAGGACCTCCGGCAGGGCGGGCCAGTCGCCGAGCAGCGCGGTGGTGAGGACGGTGACAAGGGTGGCGTACGGAAGGGTGATGAGGAGCAGCGCGAGGGCCCGGCCGCGCAGCTCCACGTACGCGTCGCGCGTCGAAGAGATCGTCATCGCCACCATCCAGAACGCCGACGTGTCCTGGCCGAACTGGTTGTACATGAGGATGCCGAGCATCCCCGCGGCGAAGCACGCGAAGTAGACGGACCCTGTGCCCTGCAGGGCGTTGAAGAGCGGCACGATCAGGCCGATGGCCAGGGACGTCACCCAGGCCGCCTTGGTCTTCGGGTCGCGCCACACATAGCGCAGGCTGCGCTCCATGACGGTGCCGGTGCGGCCGGGGGGAAGCAGTGCGCCGAGGGCGCCGGAGGCGCGGGAGGTGCCCTTGTCCGGTTCCGCCGCGGCGAGCGTGGAGCCGTCCGGTGTCGTCATCAGACGGGTGAGGCTGCGCTGCCAGAGGGCGAGGAGCGCCAGCAGAGCGGCCGCGGACAGGGCGAGTTGGGCCGCCGCCGTCCCGTACGCGCCCCCGCTCACCGAGTCCACCGCGCCGAGCGCCGCGGCGGGCGGGATCCAGCGCACGACGTCCGCCGCCGGGTCGAGCGTGTCGAGGCCGGACGAACCGAGCTTCTGTGCCCCAAAGTTGACGACCTGTGCGCCGACGGCGATGACGAGGCCGCTGAGGACCGCCAGGTCGCGCCCTTTGCGGCTGGTGAGGAGCCGGATGTTGGCGGCGGCGACCGCGCGGGCCAGCGCCACGCAGAGGAGGAGGGCGAGGGCGGTGGCGACGACACCGGTGAGGGCCGCCGCCGCGCCGTGGGCCAGGGCGACCGTCGCACCGGCCGCGAGGCAGAGGGTGAACAGGGGGCCGATGCCGACGAGGGACGCGACGAGGAGTGCCCGTACGAGCGGGCGGGGGCGCAGCGGCAGCATCACCAGGCGCGTCGGGTCGAGCGTCTCGTCGCCGCTGGGGAAGAAGAGCGGCATGACGGCCCAGCCGAGGGCGAGCAAGCCGACGAGCAGGACGCAGACGGTGGCGGCGTGGGCGTTGCCGCGCAGCGCGACGAGGCCGAGCAGCTGGAGCGCGGCGAAGAGGAGCGAGACGGCGACGGACGCGATGTAGGCGGCGCGGCGGCCCGCCGACTGGCGCAGGCCGTTGCGCAGGAGGGACAGCTTGAGCGATACGAGAACGGAGGTGACGGGGGTGACGGAGGTGACGGGGGTGGTGGTCGCGGGCGGTGTGGTCATCGGAGGCCGCCGCCCAGCCAGTCGAGGTCGGAGCTCGCGTCGCGGCTGTTCGCGCCGACGAGTTCGAGGAAGGCCTGTTGCAGCGAGGGGGCGTCGCCCCGCACCTCCGCGAGGGTGCCGTGGGCGCGGATGCGGCCTGCGGCCATGACCGCGACCCAGTCGCAGAGCGACTCGACGAGCTCCATGACGTGCGAGGAGAAGACGACGGTGGCGCCGGATGCGGTGTAGCGCTCCAGGACGCCGCGGATGGTCTGCGCGGAGACGGGGTCGACGCCTTCGAACGGCTCGTCGAGGAAGAGGACTTCGGGGTTGTGGAGCAGCGCCGCGGCGAGGCCGGTCTTCTTGCGCATGCCGGTCGAGTAGTCGACGACCAGTTTGTGCTGGGCGCCCGCGAGATCGAGTACGTCGAGGAGCTGGGTGGCGCGCTTGTCGACCTCGGCGCCCGGCAGGCCGCGCAGCCGTCCGGTGTACGCGAGGAGTTCGCGCCCCGAGAGCCGCTCGAAGAGGCGCAGGCCCTCGGGCAGGACACCGATGCGGGCCTTGACCTCGACGGGGTCGCGCCACACGTCGTGGCCGACGACCTCGACGGTGCCGTGGTCGGGCCTGAGGAGGCCGGTGACCATGGAGAGTGTGGTGGTCTTGCCCGCGCCGTTGGGGCCGACCAGACCGATGAACTTGCCCGCGGGGAGGGTGAGATCGATGCCGGCCACCGCGACCTGCTCGCCGAACCGCTTCCAGAGTCCCTGGATCCGTACCGCCGCCGCCTCGGTCACCGTGCCGCCCTTCGCCGCTTCCGCCGTGTCCGCACGATACGTCGGTGGCGGTCCCGGGGGCGGTCAGCCGGTCAGCGGCGCGCTTCCCTGCCGCACGCGTACGCCAGCGGGGAGATGATCTCCTCGGCGTCGGGCAGCCAGCGGTTGGCGGCGGTGGGGCGGCAGGCCCACTGGACCGCGCCGGAGGTGCCGAAGCGGGTCGGGGGCGCGGCCACATAGGTGCCCTCGCCGAGCGGGACGAGGTCGATGGCGGCGGGCGGCCAGCCCAGCTTGCGGACCAGGTCGGGGACCTTGGCGGTGGCGCCGGGCAGCACGAAGAACTGCATGCGGCGGTCGGGCGAGCGGGTCACGGGGCCGAGCGTGAGCTCCATGCGCTCCATGCGGGCGAGGGCGAGGAAGCCGGCCGTCTCGGGCACGTCGATCGCGTCGAACGTACGCCCCGTGGGGAGCAGGATCGACGCCTTGGGCTGCTTCTGCCAGAGCCGTCGGGCGACCGTCGCGCTGCCGGTGGCCTGGGTCGCCCAGTCCTCCCTGGCGGGGTGTGCGCCGGGCGCATCGCACGGGATCTCCCCGCACGAGCACTGCTCGACCCCTTCGACGGACTCGAGCCAGGTCCCCGGAAACACGTCCCAGTGACGCTCCTCCGCGTACCGCACGGCCGTGTCCAGCAAGGCTTCTCCGCGCTGCTTCGGGATCTGCGCGGCTGACGTGACTCCGATGGTCTCTTCCACGGAGTTCTCAACTCCCGGTGCCACCGCGGGTTACGGGCGCACGCGAGGGCGGGGGAGGAGCATCGATCCTGCGGCTGGGGCGCATGGGTGCATGGGTGGGGGCGCGCAGGAGGAATGGCTCCCGGGTGCGGGTAACCAGGTCACGGCAGACAGAGAACGCCTCGGAGAAGCATTTGTAGTTCTTATAGTTCTTTATGCCTTCTTTTGCTTCTTTTGTGGCGCATCTTCGCCTCGCCTCAAGGGCATTGATCATCGTGAGGCGGCCCATGGCGGCCGACCGATCCGATGGTCCACGGTGCACACAGGGGGTACGCCATGGCCGCAAGGCCGCTCGTCGCGCGACAGCCCAACGAAAGGCTGCAGGCGCTCATCCAGGAAGCCGGCTGCTCCAACGCCGGACTGGCCCGCAGGGTCAACATGTGCGGTGCGGAACACGGTCTCGACCTGCGGTACGACAAGACGTCCGTGGCCCGCTGGCTGCGCGGGCAACAGCCGCGCGGCCGGGCACCCGGCATCATCGCCGAGGCACTCGGCCGCAAGCTGGGCCGCACCGTCACCATCGACGAGATCGGCATGGCGAACGGCAAGAACCTCGCCTCCGGCGTGGGGCTGCAGTTCTCGCCGACCGTTCTCGGCGCCATCGAGCAGGTCTGCGAGCTGTGGCGCAGCGACGTGGGCCGCAGGGACTTCCTCTCCGGGTCGTCCGTGGCCGCGTCCGCGCTCGTCGAACCCAGCCGTGACTGGCTGATCTCGTCGCCCGACTCGCAGGTCGGCCGGGCCGCGGGGCCGCGCGTCGGCATGGCGGACGTGGCGGCGGTCAAGGCGATGACGGAGGCGCTGACCAAGCTGGACCACCAGTTCGGCAGCGGTCACGTGCGGCCGGTCGTCGTCCACTACCTCAACTCCGTGGTCTCCGGGCTGCTCGCGGGCTCCTACCGGGAAGCGGTCGGACGCGAACTGTTCGCCGCCGTAGCGCGGTTGACCGAACTCGCGGGGTACATGGCCGTCGACACGGGCCAGCCCGGACTCGCCCAGCGCTACTACATCCAGGCGCTCCGCCTGGCCCAGGCGGCGGGCGACCGGGGGTACGGCGGGTACGTGCTCGCGGCGTCGATGAGCCACCTCGCCGCCCAGCTCGGGAACCCGCGCGAGATCGCGCAGTTGGCGCGGGCCGCACAGGAGGGGACGCGCGGCAGGGTCACGCCCCGCGCGGAGGCGATGTTCTACGCCGCCGAGGCGCGCGGGCACGCGCTGCTCGGTGACGCGCGGGCCACGCAGGTCGTGGCGGGGCGGGCGGCCGGGGCGATGGACCGCGCGTCCGGCACGGCGGACTCCGGCGACGACCCGGTCTGGATCCGGCACTTCGACCATGCGTATCTGGCCGATGAAATGGCGCATTGTCACCGGGACTTGGGCCAGGCCGACGCGGCGGCACGCAGCGCTCAGGAGTCCCTGGACGGGCACCCGGAGAGCCGGGCGCGCCGTCGCGCGATCGGCCTCGTCCTCCTCGCCACGGCACAGGTGCAGCGGCGCGAGGTGGAACAGGCCTGCCACACGGGCCTGAAGGCCGTCGAACTCCTCGGCACCCTGCGCTCCAACCGCGGCGCGGAGTACCTGGAGGACTTCCAGGACCGCCTCGAGCCGTACCGGGACGAGCCGGTGGTACGGGAGTTCGGGGCGCGCGTCGAGGTCCAGGCGGCGTGAGACAGGGGAACGTCCCCGTGAACAGCGCCGGCCGGAAAGGTTCTGTTACACCCGACACCGGGCGGACGGCGGACGGAGGGCGGCGTTCTGAGCTGCGTGGCAGAGCGATGTGGGGACCCGGTAGCGTGACCCGACGGTTCCGTAGGTCCCCCCAGGTGTAGGAGTCCCGGTGACGCAGCAGAGCGGTCAGGGCGCTGCTTCTTCCGATCCGCAGCAGCGGCCCGCCCACGAAGGCGTGGTGCTGCCCGCGGACGGCAGCGAGCCGCTGTTCCCCACCACCGCGGGCCGCAGCGCCCCCACGGGCGGCACCCCCTGGGGCGACCCCTGGGGCCCCGAAACCTCTACCCCCGCCCAGCCCCTCCCCCCGGAGAACACCCCCACCCCCTCGTACGACGCCTCCTACGGAGGCCAACAGCCGGGCTACGGCAACCCGCATCCGGGCCCAGCCGCTCCGCAGCCCGGGTACGGCTACCCGCCGCAGCAGGGCGGGGGTGCTTCGCAGCCGGGTCAGGGTGCTTCGCAGCCCGGGTATGGCGTGCAGCAGTCGGGCGCGGGCGCGGGCGCTTCGCGGCCCGGGTATGGCTACCCGCAGTCCGGTCAGGGTGCTCCGCAGTCAGGTCAGGGTGCTTCGCAGCCGGGCCACGGGACCGCAGAGCCCGGGTACGGCTATCCGCAACAGGGCGGGGGCGCTTCGCAGCCGGGGCAGGGCACGCCGGAGGCCGGGTACGGCTATCCGCAGTCTGGTCCGGGTGCTTCGCAGCCGGGTCAGGGTGCTCAGCAGTCGGGTCAGGGTGCTCCGCAGGCCGGATACAGCGCGCAGCATGCGGGCCAGGGCGCTTCGCAGTCCGGGTACGGCGCCCCGCTGCCGGGGTATGGCGACCCGCGGTCGGGCCAGGGCACCCCTCAGTCAGGCCAGGGTGCTTCGCAGTCGGGCCAGGGCACCTCAGGGGCCGGGTACGGCTATCCGCCGTCGGGTCAGGGCGCCCCGCAGCCCGGATACGGCTACCCGCAGCCGGGTCAGGGTGCTTCGCAGTCCGGGTACGGCTCGCAGCAGGCGGGCCAGGGCACCCCAGGGCCCGGGTACGGCTATCCGCAGCCGGGCGAGGGCGCTTCGCAGTCCGGGTACGGCTCGCAGCAGGCGGGCCAGGGCGGGTCTCGTCCCGGGGCCACCCCGCAGCCCGGATACGGCTACCCGCAGCCGGGTCAGGGCACGCCGGGGCCCGGGTACGGCTACCCGCAGCCGGGTCAGGGTGCTTCGCAGCCCGGGTACGGCTACCCGCAGGCAGGGCAAGGCGCCCCGCAGCCCGGGTACGACGGTCCGCAGGGGCAGTACGGGCGGGCGGGTGGGGAGTCTCAGGGTGGGGCGTCGTACGGCGCCGCACCGGGTGCTGCCACGGGGCGGGGCGCGCACGGGGCGCAGGCGGCGCACGGTGGCCATGCCGCGCCGCAGCAGGCGCACGGTGCCCATGCCGCGTCCCCCCAGCCGGGGCAGCCGTCGCCGGGTGGGCAGGCCGGACAGCCGAGACACGGCGCGCACGCCGCGCCGTCGGAGTCGGAGTCGGGGCAGGGGGGCCAGGCGGGCCCGCCCGCGTCGCAGCGTGCGCACGGTGCGCATGCCGCACCGCAAGGGGCCCAGCCGCTGCCCCCCGTCGCCCCCGCCCCGCAGAGCATGCCGTTGCCTCCCGTCGCCGCGCCGGGAGCGCCCGCGCCCTCCGACAGTGAGGCGACGCAGTACATAGCCCCCGTGACCGACGAGGGGGCCACGCAGTACATACCCCCGGTGGGACCCGGTGCGCTGCCGCCCGAGGCTCCCGCCGCCGACGCCACGCAGTTCCTGGGGCGGACCAGCTCATCCGCGTCCGCGCCCCCGCCCGCGTCCGTTTCGGACAGTGATCCCACTCAGTTCATCGCGCCGATCCCCGCCGACGGCCCGCCGCCCGAGCCGGCCTCCGCCCCCTACGGCATCCGGCCCGGCGCCCCCGGCGACCGACAGCCGCCCGCCGAGTTCGACAGCCTCTTCCGTAGCGACAGCGATGCGGAATCCGGGGGCCCCGCCTCCACCCAGCAGATGCCCCGCGTCGAGGCGCAGGGCCCCGCACCCGTCCCCCAGCCCGCGGCCGGCGGCCACGGCGGCGGAGGCGGCCGGCGCAACCGCACCGGATCCAAGGTGCCGCTCATCGCCGCCGTCGGAGTCGGCATCGCCCTCCTCGGCGTCGGCGCGGGCGCTCTCCTCAGCTCCGGGGGCGGGGACGACGAGAAGAGCGACGACGGCAAGCCCGTCTCCGCCTCCTCCGAGCCCGACGAGCGGCCCTCGCCCACCGCCGACCCCGCCAAGGACCAGGCCGTCGCCCTGGACAAGCTGCTCGCCGACAGCAACAACAGCCGTGACACGGTCATCGCCGCCGTACGCAACGTAGGAGAGTGCCAGAACCTCAGCCAGTCGGCGAAGGACCTGCGCGGCGCGGCCCGGCAGCGCAACGGGCTCGTCACCCGCCTCGCCGCCCTGAAGGTCGACAAGCTCCCCGCCAACGACCAGCTGACCGCCTCCCTCAACAGGGCGTGGAAGGCGTCGGCGGCGGCGGACAACCACTACGCCGCGTGGGCGGACCAGGTGGCGGGCAAGAAGGGCTGCCGGAAGGGCCACGCCCGCAACACCTCGCAGACCGCTGCGGGCAACCGGCAGAGCGGCGCGGCGACGACGGCCAAGGAGCAGGCCGCCAACCACTGGAACGCGATCGCGCGGAAGTACGGCCTGACCGAGCGCACCAAGACCCAGCTCTGACGGGCGGAGGACACAAGTCGGGCGCCGCCCGTCCGTCCCTACGCCGTCTGCTCCAGTGTCTTCTCCACGTTCACGAAGCCCTCGCGGGCCGGGACGAGCCGCCCGTCCCGCACCACCTGGAACGTGACGCCAGAGTTGATCAGGCGCGGGTACTCGCTGGCGGCGAGCAGGTCCTCGAAGCGCCAGCTCAGCGGCGGTGTGAGGCCACCCGTCTCGACCCGCAGGCCGCCGTCGAGGGCGCGGCGCAGCGTGCGGGACGACACCTCGCCGCCGTCGAGCGACTCGACGGCCTGCTTCAGGACGGTGTACGCGATCCACGTCGTCTGGACGCCCGCGTCCGCCGGGTCGACCCGGTTGTCGCCGAACGCCTGCTCGCGGATGACGTCCCGCATCCGGTCCCACCTGGCGTCGCCCGCCGCCGGGTACCAGCCGGTGACGTACGCCCCCTCATAGGGGCCGTTCGCGCCGCCGGTGCGGTCGATGAGGGACTGGTCGACGCTGCCGAGCACCGAGGAGATCCGTACCGGCGGATAGTCGTCCTTGGTGCGCCGGAACGAGTCGTAGAAGGTGTCCGTACGCGCCCCGAGCGCGGCCGTCACACAGCCGTCGGAGGCGCCCGCGTCCTTCAGGGCGCGCTCGGCCTGCGGCGTGAGGTCGGTGCCGTCCTCGGGAGCGCGGATGTCGGAGACGGGCTTGTGGTGGCCGTCGGCGAGGCCCTGGTTGAGGAGCTTCGGCAGCTCGTCGCCGGCGAGGGTGTCGGGGCGGACGAGGGAGACGCGGGCGCAGCGGGCGGCGAGCTGCCGGCCGTTGCCCGCGAGGAGCGCCGGTTCGCCGCCGTTGACCGGGTACGAGAGCGGGCTGCTGAACTCGTCGTCGGTGATGCCGTAGCCGCCGATGTAGGGGATGCCTGCGACCTCGAGGGGGCCGAGGAAGGAGCGGCCGTGCTGGCTGTACGCGCCGACGACCGCCACCACGTCGTTCTCGACGGCCTCGCGCGCGCAGTTCGCGGCGCCGACCGAGTCGTTGTGGTCGTTGCAGGTGAGGACCTTCAGCTCGCGGCCGCCGAGGCCGCCGTGGGCGTTGACCCAGCGGGCGTAGGCCTGCGCCATGGCGGGGACGCCGGGCTTGTTGGTGGCCTTGGTCTTCTCGGGGGCCCACGTCATGACGGTGATGGGGTCGTCCCCGGAACCCCCCGTGGTTCCGGGGATGACCCCGCAGCCGGTTATCAGGGACGTACACGCCGCCACAGCGGCCGCCGAGAGTGCTGCGGTTCGGGAGGGGCGGGGGAGGAAGGTGCGTCGCCAGCCGGTCATGTCCCTGCACGATTCCGTGACGTGGCCAACCGTGGAGTGACGCGTTCTCAACGGACAGTGACATGAAGGTGAACGGGCGGGGTCCGGTTCGCGTGCACGGCGTGGGAACGTACGATCCATGACCGTGCAAGGTTCGGAGAAGTCTTCCCGTCGCGGCCGTCGCTCCAGCACCATGGGTGGCATGCCGACCAACGACATGCCGTGGTGGCGCTGGCGCAGCAACGTGCGCTCGGCGCTGCACATGCTCTCCGACCCCGCGTTCCAGCGGGAGTGCTGGCTCGCGGGGCGTGACGAGTACGGGGACGTGACCGACGCCGTGTACCGGCTGGTCGAGGACACGTGGCTGGACAACTGGTCCGCTGAGAAGTACGTGGGCACGATCTTCCGCGACCCGCAGGAGGCGGCCCTCGTCGACACGGCCGTGCTGCGGGTCCTGCGGATCATGCACGAGGTGGGGCCCGACGCGCTGGTCTCCGTCTATCTGGAGCACCCCGGCTGGCCCGAGGCGGTCCGTGCCGCGCGCGACGCGCACGTCCGGCTCGCGGCGGGCGACGGCGACGACCCCGACGTACCGCCGCAGACGCTCGAAGTGCTGCGGATCATGACGCGGACCGCCTGACGGCACCCTTCCGGGCACGTCCCCGGGGTGACACGGTCCGACCCGCGGGACGATTGCCGTCCGCGGTCCCCGCTGTGGGAACCTTGGCCGCATGAACGAGCAGTCCACCGCGCCCGCCGCCCCCGCTGAGCAGTACGTCCTCACCCTCTCCTGCCCCGACAAGCAGGGCATCGTGCACGCCGTGTCGAGCTATCTCTTCATGACCGGCTGCAACATCGAGGACAGCCAGCAGTTCGGCGACCACGACACCGGGCTGTTCTTCATGCGCGTGCACTTCTCGGCCGAGGCCCCGGTGACCGTCGACAAGCTGCGGGCGAGCTTCGCCGCGATCGGCGACTCCTTCCACATGGACTGGCAGATCCACCGGGCCGAGGACAAGATGCGGGTGGTCCTGCTCGTGTCGAAGTTCGGCCACTGCCTGAACGACCTGCTGTTCCGCTCCCGGATCGGCGCGCTGCCGGTGGAGATCGCCGCGGTCGTCTCCAACCACACGGACTTCTCCGAGCTCGTCGCCTCGTACGGCGTGCCCTTCCACCACATCCCGGTGACCAAGGACACGAAGCCGCAGGCCGAGGCGCGGCTCCTGGAGATCGTCCGCGAGGAGAGCGTGGAGCTGGTCGTCCTCGCCCGCTACATGCAGGTGCTCTCGGACGACCTGTGCAAGGAGCTCAGCGGCCGGATCATCAACATCCACCACTCCTTCCTGCCGAGCTTCAAGGGCGCGAAGCCCTACCACCAGGCGCACGCGCGCGGTGTGAAGCTGATCGGCGCGACCGCGCACTATGTGACGGCCGACCTCGACGAGGGGCCGATCATCGAGCAGGAGGTCGAGCGCGTCGGCCACGACGTCACCCCCGACCAGCTGGTCGCGGTCGGCCGTGACGTGGAGTGCCAGGCCCTTGCGCGTGCCGTGAAGTGGCACGCGGAGCGCAGGATCCTGCTGAACGGCCGCCGCACGGTCGTCTTCGCCTAGGTCCCCGCTGCCCGGGGCTCACATCCGGCTCAGGGAGGCCGCCGCGAACAGCACGTCGCGGATCGCCTCGCGGTCGCCGTCCTGGCCCGCGGCCGCCTCCTCCGGCGAGACGTGGCCCGCCGCGAGGCGGCAGAACTCCACGCCGTCCAGCGCCACATGGGCCACCTCGTGCTCCCGTGAACCGGTCGCCGCGGGGGAGTCGAGCGGGATGAGCCACTCGCCGCCGCCGAGCCCCTCGATCTCCAGGCGCAGACTGCGGCCCGGCGCGCCCGCCGCGACCAGCCGGCGGGGCGGCGTGGCGAGCCCGGAGCGGCGGCGCTCGGCGAGCGTGCCGGGGAGCAGCCGGGCCGCGAGGTCGATCATGCGGTGGAGGTGCCGGGGCGCGGGCGGCGCGTACGGATAGTCCACGGCGTCGGCGATGTCGCCCGCGTGGATCCAGCACTCGAAGGCGCGGTCGACCATCGAGTCGCGCAGCGGCAGCTCGACGGTCAGCCGCGGCCCGGGCCCGGCGCCGCCGCCTCCCGGGGCGGCCACTGTCCCGTACGGCACCGGGAGCCGGCCCGAGCCGCCCCCGGAGCCCGAGGAGGGACCGCCGGCCGCGAACGACACCGTGCGGATCAGCTCGTGCGTCTGGTCGCGCCAAGGGGTGCGCACCGCGCGCGTGGGCGGGAAGTGCGAGGCGCGCCAGTACGCCTCGGTGCGGTGGGAGGGGTCCTGCGGGACGCCGGCCTCAGGACCGAGCGGGTCGTCGAGGCCGAGGGCGCGCCCGACCATGCCGTCGACCGCGAGGAGATGCGCGATGACCCCGGCCACGGTGGTCTTCCTGCTGACCGGGCCGTCGCCCTCGAACCAGCGGAGCCGCACGGGGGCGTGCCACTCCGCGTCGCCGATGTCCTGGAGGAGGGCGTCGAGGCGGGCGGTCTCCGCGTCGTACGGCACGGCCCACTCGGGCACCGGGATGCGGGGCGGGCGGCGGCCGAGGCAGCTCTCCAGGACGCGGGTGCGCAGGCCCGGGTCGAGGTCGAGGCTCTCCTCGGGGTGGAGCAGGCCGACCGCGTCGCGCAGCCGCAGGGCTTCTTCCGCGCAGGGGCCGCAGCCGCCCAGGTGCTCCTCGACGGCGGTGGCCTCCTCCGCGGAGCAGGCGGCGAGCGCCCAGGCGCCGAGCAGGGACTTCAGGACGCGGTGCTCCAGGACGAGCGGCGCGGGCGCCGGCGGCGGATCGGGCAGGTCGGGCAGGGGCTGTCCGGTGTCCTCCAGGGAGGCGCGCGGCGGTGGTATGCGCGGCGCGGTGCCGTCGGGGCGGTCGGGTCCCGGGCCGTCGGGGCCGTCGAGCGGCTCGGGGCGGTCGGCGCCGGTCACAGCGCGGCTCCGGGGCCCGGCGAGGTGTCGTGGGGCAGGCCGGTGGCGGGCGCGGGGGTGTCGTTGGCCGTGGCGAGGAGCTGCAGGCCGAGGCGGAGTCTGCGGCGGGCCTCGTCCTCGGTGACGCCGAGGTCGGCCGCCGTCTGGCGGTAGTCGCGGCGCTGGAAGTAGGCGAGCTCGAGGGCGGCGCGCAGCGGGGTGGGCATGGCCGTCACGATGTAGTCCGCGCGGGCCGCGGCCGACGCGCGGCGGACCTTGCGCTCCAGGTCCTCCTTGGTGCCCTCGCCGCCGCGGGCGAGGGCGGCGGACTCGGTCTCGCGGAGCCTGCGGACGGCCTGCTGGTGGGCGAGCGTGGCGATCCAGGAGCGGAGGGGGCCCTGTCGCGGGTCGTACGCGTCGGGGTTCTCCCAGACGTGGCCGAAGACCTCTCGGGTGACGCGGTCGGCGGCGCCCACGTCGCCGAGGACGCGGTGCGCGAGGCCGTGCACGAGCGAGGCGAAGCGGTCGTACAGCTCTCCCAGCGCGGCGGCTTCCCCGTGCGCGAGCCGCTGCTGCATCCGGCGGTCCCAGCGCCGCGGCGCTTCCTTCGGCATGCGGCCCCCTCGTGCGCTTGCCCTGTGCTGCCTGCCTGACTGCTCGTACTGGCTACTCGCTACTCGAACGGTACTTCGAGTTCTGCGCTCACGCTGCTGTCCCTGTTCCTGGAACTCTCTCGAATGTAGTCGGCGCCGCTGACAGCACACTCTTGATTGCGGCAAAGCGCGCACCTCGGCGGAGGCCGGATGATATTGACGGTGGCCTGCTGGTGTTTCATGGAGGCAGCGATGGGGCAGCCGAAGCTGAACGAAACGTAAGGACTGCTTCCGGATCACTCCGCAACGGCGGGGCAGGCGAGGGCGAGCGAGAGGCGTGGCGTGTGACGCTCAAGGTGATGGTGAGCGAGCAGGCAGGCTGGGCCGTGCTGTGCGTCTCCGGCGAAATGGACCTGATGACCTCGCCGATGGTGCGCCAGCGCGTGCACGACGCCGTCGCCGACGGCCGCCGCCGCATCGTGCTCGACCTCTCCGAAGTGCTGTTCTGCGACTCCAGCGGCGTCGGGGTGCTGATCGCCACACGACGGCTGATCCGTTCCTTCCAGGGCCGGCTGCGGCTGATACTGCCCGCCCAGGGCGCCGAGGACGGCTCGCACGTCAACCGGGTCCTCGCGGCGCTCGGCGTCCGCAGGCTCTTCGAGGTCTTCCCGGACGTGCCGGCGGCCCTGGACGACGGCGCGACACCGCTCTCCGCCTAGCTCTCTCGCCCGGCTCTTCCTACACGTGCCGCTTGGCCTCGGCCACGAAGGAGTTGATGGCGTCCCGCGAGACGCGCCGCCGCTCGGCGAGTTCGTCGCGGTCGTCGGCCCTGTGCACATCGGCGACGTGGTCGAGGGTCTCCCACGCGAGCCGGACGAGCTCGTCGTTGCTGGTGAGCAACTGCACGCGGAACAGCGCCTCCTGGGCCTCCGAGCGCATCTCGTACGAGCGGAAGCGGGCCTCCTCGCTCTCGTCGTGCCGGTTCTCCGCCCTGCTGAACCAGCGGTCGACCAGTATCCGCCGGTAGTTGACCAGCGCTCCCGCGTACGCGCAGTACGCGTCGATCCGTTCCTGCCGCAGCCTCTCGCCGCGCGTGAACCGCTCCGTCCGTTCGATCGCCCTCCGCTGGAAGGAGTGGGTGAGACCCGCACCCAGCAGGGTTCCAAGCACCGCTATGACACTCGCCGCTACCGCTTCCACGCAGGACAGTGCAGCACACCCCGCCCGTGGCACACCCGTGTCCCGGAATTCCGGCGGTCTTGCCACAAGCGTCGCTTTCCCGCCTCCGGGTAGCCGTCCACCACGTACGCTCGCAGCCGGGGAGAACACCCCCGAGCAAGTATCCAACCGCGGAAGTGAGGCGGCCCGAAGATCATGGACAGTGCCGAGTACGAGCGTAGGATCGCGGCCCGGTTCGCCACCTTCGACCAGGACGGCAACGGCTACATCTCGCGTGAGGACTTCAGTACGGCGGCGGCAGCCCTGTGCACGGAGTTCGACGCGACGGCGCGCTCCGAGAAGGGGCAGGCCCTCTACATCGGAGCCGAGGCGTTCTGGCAGGGCATGGCCGGGATCGCGGACCGCGACGGCGACCAGCGGATCACCCGCGACGAGTTCGTGGGCGGCGCGGTGAAGCGGCTGCGGGACAACCCTGGCCGGTTCGCCGAGATCGCCCGGCCGTTCCTGCACGCGGCGATCGACGTCGCCGACGGGGACGCGGACGCCGCGGTGACGCCGGTGGAGGCCAAGCGCGCGCTCAAGGCGCTCGGCGTGCCCGAGGACGTCGCCGAGGGGGTCGCCGCGGCCCTGGACGTGGACCACGACGGCCGGGTCTCGGAGGAGGAGATCGTGACGGCCTTCGCCCAGTACTTCACCGTGCCCGAGTAGCACGCGCCCGAGCAGCACGCGCCGCCAGGTGTCCGAGTGGGCGTCAGGGCCGGGAGAAGCGCTCCCGGAGCTTGTACTTGAGCACCTTGCGCAGCGTCTCGTTGCGGGGAAGCGCCTCGACCACCTCCAGCTGTTCCGGCAGCTTGTAGGGGGCGAGGCCTTCCCCGCGCAGGTACGCGGTGACCGCCTCCAGCGTCAGTACGCCGGTCCCCGCCCGCTGTTCGACCACCGCGCAGACCCGTTCGCCGCGCTCCGGGTCGGGCAGCCCGACGACCGCGGCCTCGCCCACGGCCGGGTGCTGGTGCAGCAGGTCCTCGATCTCCTTGGCGGAGATGTTCTCCCCCTTGCGGATGATGATGTCCTTCGCGCGTCCGGTGAGGACGAGATGGCCCGTCTTCTTGAGGTGGCCGAGGTCCCCGGTGATCAGGAACCCGTCGGCGTCGAAGACGGCCGCGCTCTGCGCCGGGTCGACATAGCCCTGGCAGACGGCTTCGCCGCGCAGCCGCACCTCGCCGTCCGTGCCGGGCGGCAGTTCGTTGCCCGCCGCGTCCGTGATGCGGATTTCCATGCCCTCCGGAGGCAGCCCCTCGGTCGTCGCGAGGTTCTCCGCGGTGTCGTCCGGAGCGCCCATGGTGATCATCGGCACCTCGGTCATGCCGTAGCCGTGGGTGAGCCGGCAGCCCATCTCCCGTACGACGGCGTGGTAGATCTCCGGCGGCTTGGGCGCCCCGCCGCCCGCGAGGAGGCGCAGGGTCGGGATGACCTTCTCGCCGTCGGGCAGTTGGCGCTGCTCGGTGAGGAACATCGAGTAGAAGGCCGTCGACCCGCCCGCCACGGTCACGCCGTGCCGCCGGTATCCGTCGAGCGACGCGGGCAGCGCGAAGTGCTCGAACATCACCGCGGGGAAGCCGTAGAGCAGCAGCATCACGGTGTAGTCGGGGCCCGCGATGTGCGCGAAGGGGAACGCCATCGAGCCGACGTCCGACGCCTTCAGACGCAGCGCGTGGGCCAGGCACGAGCCGCCCGCGATCAGGGAACGGTCCGTGTGCAGGACGCCCTTGGGGTCGGACGTGGTGCCCGACGTCCAGTAGATCCAGCGCACCGACGTGCCGTCGGAGGGCGGCGGTGGCAGGACGGCCGGGTCGGCGTCGGGCAGCGACGCGTACGCCTCGAACACCTCGAAGTCGCGTCCCGCGCCGAGCCGGTACGCCATCTCCAGATGGTCGTGGCCGCGCCAGACCCCCGGCACGGCGAAGAACTCCGCCTTCGACTCCCGCAGCGCGAAGCCGACTTCGCGGTCCCGGTGGAAGGGGATGACCGGCGACTGGACCGCGCCGATGCGGGCGAGCGCGAAGGACAGCAGGGCCGTCTCGATCCGGGTCGGCAGCTGCCAGGCGACGACCGTGCCGGGCCGCACCCCCATCCCGTACAGCCCGGCGGCGACGCGCTCGGCGCGGTCCCGCAGCTCGCCGAAGGTGAGCGTGCGGTCGTCCGCGGGATCGGCCGCGGCCTGGATGAGGACGGGCCTCTCGGGGGTGAGGTCGGCGCGGCGCGCGATCAGCTCCCAGAGAGTGCGGGACTCACCCAGCGCGTACGCGATCTCTTCCTCCGAAGATCCCATGCGATCCCCTCCAAGCCCGCGAAGCCCGACCTGACGACTAGTCAGATCGTGCCGAGAGCGTAAGCCCCGGCGCCTTGTCGGTCCAGGGGTGCGGGGCTAGCCTGCGGTCAGACGTCATCTGACGGCACGTCAGGTGGCCTGCCGGACGCGTAGGAGCCGCATGGACCTCACGTACACCGACGAGGAGGAAGCCTTCCGGGCCGGGCTGCGCGAGTGGCTCGCCGCGGTGCTGCCGACACTCCCCGCCAAGCCCTCCCCGCAGGACTGGCCGGGCCGCCGCGCCTACGACACCGCATGGCAGCGCATGCTCCACGACGCGGGCTACGGAGAGGTCCACTGGGACGCCTCCCCGACACAGCGGCTCATCTTCCTGGAGGAGACGGAGAAGGCGGGCGCCCCCTACGTAGGCGCCAATTTCGTGGGCCTGCTGCACGCGGGCCCCACCATCGCGTCCGAGGGCACGCCCGCACAGCGCGAGCGGTGGCTGCCGCCCGTCCTGCGCGGCGACGAGGTGTGGTGCCAGGGATTCAGCGAACCCGACGCCGGGTCCGACCTCGCGTCGCTCCGCACGCGCGCGTGGCGCGACGGCGACCACTACGTAGTGAGCGGGTCCAAGATCTGGACCTCCCACGCCGAGGTGGCCGACTGGTGCGAGCTCCTGGTGCGCACCACCCCGGTCAGTGAGGCCGTGCCCAAGCACCGGGGCATCACCTGGCTCGCGATGCCGATGGACGCCCCCGGGATCACGGTGCGCCCGCTGCGGACGCTGGCGGGCTCGACCGAGTTCGCCGAGGTGTTCCTCGACGAGGTACGGGTGCCGGTGGCCAACCGCGTCGGGGACGAGAACGACGGCTGGCGCGTGACCATGGTGACCCTCTCGTACGAGCGCGGCACCGCCTTCGTCGGGGAGGTGGTGGCCTGCCGGCGCGTCCTCGGCGAGCTGGCCCGCGAGGCTCGCGGGAACGGCCGCTGGGACGATCCGGCGCTGCGGCGCAGGCTCGGCCGGCTGAGCGCCGAGTTCTCGGCGCTGTGGCGGCTCACGCAGTGGAACGTGAGCGAGGCGCAGCGCACCGGCGGGGTGCCCGGCGTGGGCGGCTCGGTCTTCAAGCTGCGCTACTCGCACGCGCGCCAGGAGCTGTACGACGCCGCCGCCGAGGTCATCGGCCCCGGCTCCCTCGACCTGCGGCACGAGTGGACCCTCGACCGGCTCTCCTCGCTCTCGTACACGATCGCCGCGGGGACCTCGCAGATCCAGCAGAACATCGTGGCCGAACGGATTCTCGGCCTCCCGAAGGGGCGGTGAAGGACCGCGTGGACTTCCAACTGACCGACGACCAGCGGGCCTTGCGGGACAGCATGCGGCAGCTCCTGCACGGCCGCTTCACCCTGCGGGACGCCACGGACCGCCTCGACCGGGCGCTCTGGCGCGAACTGGGAAAGGCCGGCTTCTTCTCGCTCGCGCTTCCCGAGGCGGAGGGCGGGGTCGGACTGGGGCTCCCGGAGGCCGTGTTGGTGTTCGAGGAGGCGGGGCGGGTGCTGCTGCCGGGGCCCGCGGTGGCGTCGTTCCTCGCGGCGGGGGACGTGCCGGGCGCCGCGACGGGGGAGACCGTCGTGACCGCGGTCGACGGCCCCCTGGTGCCGTGGCTGGCCGAGGCGGACGTGGTGCGTGGCGACGCCACCGGCGCCGTACCCCTGCGGTCCGTCGACCCGCTGACGCCGCTGCACCGGGTCCCGGACGCCGGGGGCGCCACCCGGGGAGCTGGAGGGGCCCCGGCGGTCCTCCTCTACGCGGCCGAACAGCTCGGCAGCGCCGCCCGCAGCTGCGAGACGGCCGTCCAACACGCCCGGCGCCGCGAGCAGTTCGGCAGGCCGATCGGCGCGTTCCAGGCGGTGAAACACCTCTGCGCACAAATGCTCGTACGCGCCGAGCTGGCCCGCAGCGCCGTGTACGCGGCGGCCGTGACCGGGGACGCGCTCGACGCCTCGGCCGCCAAGCTGCTCGCCGACGACGCGGCCGTGCGCAACGCGCGCGACTGCCTCCAGGTGCACGGCGGCATGGGCTTCACCTGGGAGGCCGAGGTGCACCTGCACCTCAAGCGGGCCTGGGTGCGGGCCGAGCTGGGGCGGTCGGCGCGGGACGCCGAGGAGGAGCTGGCCGCGGCGCTCTGAGGTAGGGGGGAGGTGTGTTCGGCGGTGTCGCGGAGAAATTGGTCTGCCCGATATCGGGTGATTTGCCCCGGTGTTCCATGGGGCGAACCCCGCCCGCGCGAAGACTACTCAGCGTCGATATCGGGTTGTGTCCTACGCGAGACTCGTCACGGCATGGAGTCGGTGTCCGGCTCGGGTACCTTGTGTGAGATGCGAATGGTTCTGAGGCCGAGCCATGCCGGTGTTGCCCATGGGGCGGCCCCGGACCCGGCAGTGCGCGCCGTTCGCAGGACAGGGCGGGGCTACGCCGCCGCCTGTTCGACCCCCCGCGGCGCGCGTCGCACAGTATGCAGCACGCGTACTCCTTCGCGCTGGAATATGCCCGAAGCGCTTGTTGGGGTGACTGAACGTCAATCATGCTGTCTCCCAAGGGGATCACGTTCGGTGACCCTGTGGAGTCGCGAGGCGATGTGTCCGCCGGTTCGGATGGTGTGAGCGGTGCAGGTGCTTCAAGTTCAGCTGGAGGTCGGGGCCGACCCCGCGGAAGTGGGACGGGCCAGGCGTTGGGCCCGTTCACGACTGGCGGGCTCCGGGATAGAAGCCGACGAGCCAGTGGCCGAGACCCTGATCCTGTTGATCTCGGAACTCGTGACCAACGCCGTGGTGCACACCGGGTGTCCGGCTGTACTGCGCATGCTGCTCCCCGGCTCCCCGGCCGACGCGGCCGATGCGGGCGACGGGGCGGGGACGGTCCGGGTCGAGGTGGTCGACAGGAGCGCCCGGCCCCCGGCGCAGCGGCATGCGCACGGCGACGACACCAATGGCCGCGGCCTGGAGCTCGTCGACGGCCTCGCCGACCGCTGGGGCTGGCGCCCGGAGGGCACGGGCAAGAGCATCTGGTGCGAGGTGGACCGGTGCGAGCCCGGTGTCGCGGCGGTCGCTTTCGAGGGGACGACCCATGAAGCGGCGGCGTACGACGCGACGGGCTGCGACACGGTCACCTGTAACGCCGCGGCCCACGACACAGCGGTCTACGACACGGCGGCCTACGACACGGTGGGCTGCGACGTCACGGCCCACGGCGTGGCGCCCCATGGCGTGACGGCGTGCGACGGGGCGGGCGCCGTCTACGGCGGGCAGACCTACGGCGTGTACGGGGTCTATGGCAGGACGGTCTACAACAGGGCGGCTTATGGCGACGTCGCCGTCGCCTACGAAGCGGTCTGACGTCCTGACGTGCTGACGTCCTTACGTGCCGACAGCCTCACGTCCCGACAGCCCGACGTGCCGACAGCCTGACGTCCTTACGGTCTGACTTCGAGCCCGTATGCGCCGTCGTGTGCCACGGTGCGCTGTTGACGTGCCGTGTCCGATTGATCACGCTTGTGTGCAGCGATTCGCTGCGAGGGGACGTCGAGGGTGCCCGGTGACGGAGATCCTTGACGAAGTGTGGGTCGCGCGTTCGGCGTCAGTCCCTTCGTGGCCGCGCAGGTGCACAGGACGGGACCGAGTGCCGGAACCGGACGGCGGCGTGCGCGGCGGCGCGCTCGGGGCGCAGGCCGACGCGCCGCCGTCCGGTGCGAAAGCGGTCCTGGTGGAAGCGGCGTCGGCGGGACCGGTGTTCACAGTACGGCGACCGGCGCCACCGGCGTGCCCGTCCCGCCGACGAAAGGCTCGGGCATCGCGGACAGCAGGAAGGTGTAGCGGGAAACTTGTGCACAGGCTGTGGACAAGTTTTCCAGATTCCAGTTCTGGCCCTGCAGCATCCCCATCTCGACCAGGTGGAGGGCGTGCACGGGAAGCCACAGGTTCTCGACCTCCGGCGGGAAGATCTCGAAGGTGAGGGTGTCGTTCGCGACCGCCGCCACGTCCCGCGCGTGGAACCACTCGGGCGTGCGCAGCGAGAGGCCCGGAGACGGATGGCCGTACGCGTGCTTGTCGCCCGCGAGATAGACCTGGAGCTGTCCTGTCCGTACGAGCACGATGTCGCCCGCACGGACCGTCACGCCCCCGAACTCCGCGGCCTCGTCCAGGTCTTCCGGAGTGACGGCGTGGTCGCCGGGCAGCCGGTCGAGGCCCTTGGCGCGTGCGACGTCGAGCAGGACGCCGCGCGAGACGATGTGCGGGACCTTGTCGATGCCGCTGAACCGGGCCCGTGTGTGGGCGGTGATGCTGTGCGCGGGGCGGCCGTTGTAGATCTTCCCCGAGTGCGACGCGTGGGTGAGGGCGTCCCAGTGGGTGGCCGTCTGCAGGCCCATCGTCACCGCGTCGTCGCTGGTGGCGACCGTGCCGGGGCCGAACAGCTCCTGGTTGATCTGCACCATGGTGTGCAGGGGGTTCACGCGGCCCGGGATCAGGCCCGTCTGCACGCCGTCCTCCTTGAGCGGGAGCGCGAGCGGGACGCGGTGGCCCGAGCGGATCTCGGCGGCGGCCGCGCGTACGACCTCGTCGGTGACGAGGTTGAGGGTGCCGAGCTCGTCGTCGGCGCCCCAGCGCCCCCAGTTGTTCACGCGCTTGGCGATGTCGTGGAACTCGGCGGGCAGTGGCGATGGGCCTGCGTCTGACATGAGTGCTCCCCGGGGCTTGTCTTCCGGTATCTGACGGGCCATAGAATCTAACGGTCCGTCAGAAACCGCGGGAAGGGGCCGGCGTGGGGAACTTCTTGGCAGGCAAGGTGGTGGCCGTGACCGGCGCCGGGCGCGGTATCGGCAGGGCCGTCGCGCTCGCCGCCGCGGCCGAGGGCGCGAAGGTCGTCGTCAACGACTACGGCGTCTCCATGGAAGGCGCCGAGCCGACCAGCGCGGTGGCCGACGCGGTCGTCAAGGAGATCGAGGCGGCCGGCGGGGAGGCCGTCGCCGTCGCCGACGACATCTCGACCATGGCCGGCGGGCAGCGGATCGTCGACGTCGCGCTCGCCGAGTACGGGCGCGTCGACGGAGTGGTGTGCGTCGCCGGGATCCTGCGCGAACGGATGCTGTTCAACATGTCCGAGGAGGAGTGGGACCCGGTCGTCGCGACCCACCTGAAGGGCACCTTCACCGTCTTCCGCGCCGCGTCGGCGGTCATGCGGAAGCAGGGCTCGGGCACCTTGATCGGCTTCACCAGCGGCAACCACCAGGGATCCGTCGCGCAGGCCAACTACAGCGCCGCGAAAGGCGGAATCATCTCGCTGGTGCGGAGTGCCGCGCTGGGCCTGCACAAGTACGGGGTGACGGCCAACGCGGTCGCGCCCGTCGCGCGGACGCGGATGTCCGCGAACGTACCGATGGAGCTGAAGGAGATCGGGGAGCCGGAGGACGTCGCCGCGCTGGTCGTCTATCTGCTGAGCGACCGCGCCCGCGAGGAGGAGATCACCGGGCAGGTCTACACGATCGCCGGTCCCAAGATCGCCGTATGGGCACAGCCGCGTGAGCTGCGCGCAGGCTACGCCGAGGGGGCGTGGACCCCGGAGAAGATCGCGGACTTCCTGCCGGGGACGGTGGGCACCGACCCGATGCCGATGCTGGCGCAGCTGGAGGCGATGGCGAAGGCGGCGGCGGAGGCGAAGGCCGGCCGGGAACGGCCGGACGCGTAGGCGGGCGGGGGAGGGCAGAGCGGGGCAGGGCTGTGGATTTCGGATTCGGGTCCGAGGACGAGGCGTTCCGCGCTGAGGCGCGGGCCTGGCTCGCGGAACACCTGACCGGTGAGTTCGCCGCCGCGGTGGGGCGGGGCGGCCCCGGCAGCGAGCACGAGGGCGGTGCGGCGCGGCGGGCGTGGGAGCGGGAGTTGGGGAAGGGCGGCTGGATCGGCCTCGGGTGGGGGCCGGGCCCGTACGGCAACCGGGAAGCGACGCTGACCCAGCAGGTGGTGTGGGCCGAGGAGTACGCGCGGGCCAAGGCGCCCGGACGGTACGGGCACATCGGCGAGAACCTCCTCGCGCCGACGCTCCTGGCGTACGGGAGTCAGGAGCAGCGGGACGCGTTCCTGCCCGCGATCGCCCGGGGCGAGGCGCTGTGGTGCCAGGGGTACAGCGAGCCCGGGGCCGGGTCCGACCTGGCGGGCGTGCGGACGCGGGCGGTACGGGACGGGGCGGGGTTCTTCCGGGTCACCGGGCAGAAGATCTGGACGTCGTTGGCGCAGGAGGCCGACTGGTGCTTCGTGCTGGCGCGGACGGAGGAGCGAGGTGAGGGGGCGGGGCATCGCGGGTTGTCCCTCCTGCTGGTGCCCATGGACCAGCCCGGCCGGATCGAGGTGCGGCCCATCCGGCAGCTGACGGGGACCAGCGAGTTCAACGAGGTCTTCTTCGACGGCGCGTGCGCGCGTGCCGAGCACGTGGTGGGCGGCGTGGGCAACGGGTGGCGGGTCGCGATGGGCCTGCTCGGCTTCGAACGGGGTGTCTCCACGCTCGTCCAGCAGATCGGCTTCGCGGAGGAACTGGCGGGCGTCGTACGGGAGGCCGTGGCGTCCGGGGCGGTGGGGGACCCGGTGGTCCGGGAGCGGATGGTGCGGCAGTGGGCCGAGCTGCGGGTGATGCGCTGGAACGCGCTGCGGACGCTGGGGGGTTCGGCTTCGGTGGACCCAAGGGGCGCGGGGGCACCCAGTGTGGCCAAGTTGCTGTGGGGGCGGTGGCATCAGCGGCTCGGGGAGCTGGCGATGGAGGTGCGGGGGGCTGCCGCTGCCGTGGGACCGCGGAACTGGTCGTCGGAGACACCGTACGAACTCGACCCCACCCAGCGGCTGTTCCTCTTCAGCCGGGCCGACACGATCTACGGCGGGTCGGACGAGGTGCAGCGGAACATCATCGCCGAGCGCGTGCTCGGTCTGCCGAGAGAGGCCAGAGGGCCTCGGTGAGGGGTGTGCGTGATGAGGGGTGTCGTGTTCGACGGGGTGCGGGTCGAGGTTGTCGACGACCTGGAGATACGGGCGCCGGGGCCCGGGGAGGTCTTGGTCGCGATGGCCGCGGCGGGGCTGTGCCACAGCGATCTCTCGGTGATCGACGGGACGATTCCGTTTCCGTCGCCGGTGGTGCTCGGGCATGAGGGGGCGGGGGTCGTGGAGGCGGTGGGGGAGGGGGTGGCGCATGTGGCGCCCGGGGACCATGTGGCTCTCTCCACGATCGCCAACTGTGGGACGTGCGGTGAGTGTCATCGGGGTCGGCCGACGATGTGCCGGCGGGCCATCGGGATGCCGGATCAGCCGTTTTCCCGGGGCGGGGAGCCGGTGTACCAGTTCGCGGCGAACTCCGCCTTCGCGGAGAGGACCATCGTCAAGGCGGTGCAGGCCGTGAAGATCGCGGACGACGTGCCGCTGACGTCGGCGGCGCTGATCGGGTGCGCCGTGGTGACGGGGGTGGGGGCGGCGCTCAACCGCGCCCGGGTCGGGCGGGGGGACTCCGTGGTGGTGATCGGCACGGGCGGGATCGGGCTCAATGTGCTGCAGGGGGCGCGGATCGCGGGGGCGGGCACGATCGTGGCGGTCGACGCGAATCCGGAGAAGGAGGGGGTGGCGCGGAGGTTCGGGGCGACGCACTTCCTGCCCTCCACGGAGGGCGTCCGCGATGTGCTGCCGGACGGGGCGGACCACGCGTTCGAGTGTGTGGGGCGGGTGGAACTGGTGCGGGAGGCGGTGGACCTCCTGGACCGGCACGGGCAGGCGGTGCTGCTCGGGATGCCGGGGGCGACGGCCGAGGCGTCGTTCGTGGTCGCGTCGATGTTCCTGGACAAGTCGATCCTGGGCTGCCGCTACGGGAGTTCACGCCCGCAGCGCGATTTCGCCCTCTACGCCGAGCTGTACCGCAACGGCCAACTCCTCTTGGACGAACTGGTGACGGCGACCTACCCCTTGGAGGACTTCACCAAGGCAGCGGAGGACGCGGGGGCGGGGCGGGTGGCGCGGGGGGTGCTGACGTTCTGAGGGGGTTCTGGCGGCTGCGGGTCGGGCGGGGCTTGTGTCCGCGCCTTGGGTCCGTCTGTGGGTGCGGGGCCGCGGGGGTATGTACGTACTCGCCATCACTACGCGCCACGCCTCAAGAACAAAGACGCCACAGTGCGCTCAGTGCTCCGTGCGCACATACCCCCACGTCCCCTCCCGTCTCGATCGCGGTGAACGGCCGGTGGGGGTCTTGCGCCTTCCCCTGCGGGCCGTCGCGGGGCAATTCCCATCCGCCCGTCCCCACCCCCTCCGGGCGTCGCGGGGAACACCGGCCCACCCGCCCCACTCCCGGCGCAGGGCAGCCCCCACCCCGCCCGTCCCCACCCCCCCCAGGGCGTCGCGGGGAACACCCGCCCACCCGCCCCTACCCCCGCAGGACGGCGCGGGGCAAACGGGTGGGTGGGTGGGGAACATCCGCCGCGAAGCGGCGGGCTTGGTGCCCCTACCCCGGCAGGACCTCGCGGGGCCCGTTATTCGGAGGTGACCGAGGCGCCGGGGTCGTTAGCGTCGGGGGATGGGATATCGGGAGGTTGTGTCAGGGGGAGTCGCGCGGTGGGGGATTGTGGCCGTGGGTGCGCGGATGCCTGTGGCGGCCGCGCCCCTCGCCCTCGTCTTCCTCGTACGGGAGCGCCCGGGCGGCTACGTCCTGGGCGCGGCCCTCGCCGCGGCGTACGTCGTGGGAGAGATCATCGGCGCCCCGCTGCTCGGGATGCGGATACGGGCCGAGAGAGCGCGCCCGCAGCTGGCTGTGGGACTCGGTGTGGGGGCCCTCGCCTTCATGGGGCTTGGCGCCCTGCCGGACGCGCACCCCGTCGTGCTGGGGAGCCTCGCCTTCCTCGCCGGTGCCGGCCCCGCCGCCGCGCCCGGCGGCCTGCGCGCGCTGCTGACCGGTCTCGTGCCGGAGAAGGCCGTCGCCCAGGCGCTTGCGGTCGAGTCGATGCTGACCTTCGCGATCTGGGCGGTGGCGCCGGCCGCCGTCACCGGGCTCGCGCTGGGGGTCTCGGCGGTGCTGCCGTTGCTGCTGGCCGGGCTGCTCATGGGTGCGTCCGTGGCGGGGCTGTGGATGCTGCCCGCGGGGTGGGAGTCGGACGCGGACGACCGGGGCGGCGAGTCCATGGCGCGGATCCTCGTGCGGGCCTGGCCCGTCTTCGTGACGGGGGCGGCCAGCCTGTCGATGCTCGCTCTCGCGGAGCTGGTGCTGCCCGCCCTGCTGGAGCAGCGCGGCATCGCCGTCGGGTGGGCGGGCCCGCTCCTTGCGGGGCTCGCGGTGGGGTCGGCCGCCGGGTCGTTCGTGTACGGGCTGCGGCGGTGGCCGGGGCGGCTGCGGACGCAGAGCATGGTGTTGATGTCCGGTCTCTGCGGGTGCCTGGGCCTGGTCGCCGTGGTGCCGGGCGTCGGGTGGATGTTCGGTGTGCTCGGGGTCGCCGGGGTGTTGCAGGCGGGCGCCATGCTGACCCGGAACCTGTCGCTGCGCGAGCTGCTGCCGCCCAGCGCCCTCGCCGCGGGCTATTCGGTGATGTACGCGGCCGTGGGCGCCGGTTACGCCGCGAGCGGCTCGCTGGCCGGTGGCCTGCTGAGCGCCGTCTCGCCGTCGACGGCGATTCTGGCGGGCGTGGCGCTCGGCGTCGTACTGACCGTGATCGGTGTGCTGGGGGAAGTGAAACCGCTGGAAGGCGGGGGCTCAGGCGGGGGTGACGTCGCGGAAGGTGCGGCGGTAGGCGGTGGGGGTGACTCCGAGCGCGGCCTGTAGGTGCTGCCGCATCGACTGTGCCGTGCCGAACCCCGCGTCCCGCGCCACCTGGTCGACGGAGAGGTCGGTGGATTCGAGGAGGTGGCGTGCCCGTTCCACGCGCTGCTGCGTCAGCCACTGGCCGGGGCTGATGCCGACCTCCTCGCGGAACCGCCGCGTGAAGGTGCGGACCGACATCGACTCCTGCTCCGCCATGTCGCGCAGTTGCAGCGGCTGGTCGAGGCGGCCGAGCGCCCAGGCCCGTGCCGTCCGCGTCGTCGCCACCTGCGGCTCGGGCAGGGGCCGGTGGATGTACTGCGCCTGGCCGCCGTCGCGGTGGGGCGGTACGACGGTGCGGCGGGCCACCTCGTTGGCGACGGCGGTGCCGTGGTCCCGGCGTACGACATGGAGGCAGAGGTCGATGCCCGCGGCCACGCCCGCCGACGTCAGGACGTCGCCGTCGTCGATGAACAGCACGTCCGCGTCCACCCTGACCTTGGGGAAGAGCCGCTGGAAGTGCTCGGCGGACGACCAGTGCGTGGTCGCGGGGCGGCCGTCGAGGAGCCCGGCGGCGGCCAGGATGTAGCCGCCGGTGCAGATGGAGACCAGCCGGGTGCCCGGCCTGATGTGGGCGAGGGCCGCCGTCAGCTCTTCGGTGAGGCGGCCCTCCTCGTACACCGGGCCGAGTTCGTACGACGCAGGGATCACGACGGTGTCCGCGGTGGCCAGCGCCTCCGGCCCGTGTTCGACCAGGATCGAGAAGTCGGCGTCCGTGCGGATCGGCCCCGGTGGACGCACCGAGCACGTCACGACCTCGTACAAGCGCCGCATCTCGGGCGTACGCGCCCCTTTGAAGATCCGCTGGGGGATGCCCAGTTCGAAGGGGATCACCCCGTCCAGGGCGAGGACGACGACGCGGTGCCGGTCGGGCGATGAGGGCATGGCCCGATCCTAGCGAATGCTGTCCCTCGGGCCACTCGTTCGGGACGTACCGTTTTCGGATCCTGAATGACGTGACCCAGACAACCGAGACGCCCGCGCGCAGCACCCCGCCGGGCAGCACGCCCCGGCGCCGTACCCCTCGTATCCACCGCGCGTGGTTCGTCGCCGCCGTCACCTTCGTGACGATCATCGGCGCCGCCGCGTTCCGCTCGCTGCCCGGTCTCCTCTTCGACCCGCTGAACGACGAATTCGGCTGGTCGCGCGGCACGGTCGGGCTCGCGGTCTCCCTCAACCTCGCGCTGTACGGCCTCACCGCGCCGTTCGCCGCCGCGCTCATGGACCGCTACGGCATCCGCAAGGTCGTCGCGGTCGCCCTGATCGTGATCGCGAGCGGCTCCGGCCTCACCGTGTGGATGGACTCCGCGTGGCAGCTGCTGCTCTGCTGGGGTCTGCTCGTCGGGCTCGGCTCCGGCTCGATGGCGCTCGCCTTCGCTGCCACGGTCACCAACCGGTGGTTCACCGAACGGCGCGGCCTCGTCACCGGCATCCTCACCGCCGCCTCCGCGTCGGGCCAGCTGATCTTCCTGCCGCTCCTCTCCTGGATCGTCGAGACGCACAAGTGGCGGCCCGCCACCGTGACGGTCGCCCTCGCCGCCCTGGTCGTCGTCCCCTTCGTCTGGCTGCTCCTCCGGGACCACCCGGCCGACGTCGGCCTCAAGCCGTACGGCTCGAAGGAGTTCGTGGCCAAGCCGGCGCCCGTCCCCGGCGCCGCGCGCCGCGCCGTCACCGTCCTCTTCAAGGCCGCCCGCACCGGCCCCTTCTGGCTGCTCGCGGGCACCTTCGCGATCTGCGGCGCCTCGACGAACGGACTCATCCAGACCCACTTCGTGCCCGCCGCGCACGACCACCACATGCCCGTCACGGCCGCCGCGTCGCTGCTCGCGGTCATCGGCGTCTTCGACATCATCGGGACCGTCGCGTCGGGCTGGTTCACGGACCGCTTCGACGCGCGGCGGCTGCTCGCCGTCTACTACGCGCTGCGCGGCGTCTCACTCCTCTTCCTGCCGATCCTGCTCGCGCCGACCGTCCACCCGCCGATGATCTTCTTCATCGTCTTCTACGGCCTGGACTGGGTCGCCACCGTCCCGCCGACCCTCGCCCTCTGCCGCGAGCAGTACGGCGACGACAGCGCGATCGTCTTCGGCTGGGTCCTCGCCTCGCACCAGGTGGGCGCGGCCCTGGTCGCGTTCCTCGGGGGTGTGGCGCGGGACGCCTTCGGCTCGTACGACGTGGTCTGGTACGCCTCCGGGGCGCTGTGTGCGGCGGCGGCGCTGATGGCGCTGGTGATCCGGCGGCGTGAGTCCGAGCCCGCGGCGGTGGCCGCCTGAGCGGTCCCGGGAGCGTCAGCGGGTGAAGCGGCCGAACGCGCCCCGGTGGAACAGGAGCGGGTCGGCGTCGCCCTCGGCCGCGCCGAGGGCGTCCACCCTGCCGACCACGATGAGGTGGTCGCCGCCCGTGTGCACGGCCTGGATCGTGCAGTCGACCCAGGCCGGCGCCCCGGCCAGGCGCGGCGAGCCGGAGACCGGCGCCGCGTCGTACTCCACCCCGGCGAACTTGTCGGCGCCGCTCACCGCGAAGGCGCGGCAGAGCTCGCCCTGGTCGGCGCCGAGGATGTTGACGCAGAAGACGCCCGCGCGCGCGATGCGCGGCCACGTCGTCGACGTACGCGCCACCATGAAGGAGACCAGGGGCGGGTCGAGGGAGAGCGAGGCGAAGGACTGGCAGGCGAAGCCGGCGGGGCCGCCGGGGTCCTCGCCGCCGGCTCCGGTGTCCGCCGCGGAGGAGACCGGGGCGGGGGCCGTGATCACGGTGACGCCCGTCGCGAAGTTCCCGAGCACGCGCCGGAACTCGCCGCGGTCGAGCGGCGCCCGCTCGTCGTCGCCGACCGCGCGCAGCTGAGGGCGGGGTAGCGCCTCGACGGGGGCCGTGGTGGTGCGGGCCCCGACCGACCTGAGGTATCGAACAGCGGTGGCCGCCATCCCTGCGTGTCCCATCACATCGCCCATTGAAGCTGACGGGGCGTCAGATGGGAAGGGTGTGGCCGAATCGCTGCAGGCCCACGCGTATCTTCAGCCCCATGAAGCGGGGGAGTACGCGCCGGACCTGGGGCGATGCGAACATGCGGGCCGCCGGGGCGGCGTGCGCGGCACAGCTGCCGGTGGCCGGAGCGGTGGCCTTCGTGCTGTCGCTCGACGACGACACGTACGGCGCGGCGGGCGGCCCCGCCATCGGTCTGGCGTGCGTCGTCCTCTTCGCGCCGCTGCTCCTGCCGCTCCTCGGCCTGCTGCACGCGGCTGTGCTGACGCTCCCGGCCTGCCGGCTCGGACGCCGGGCCGCCGCCACCCGGTGGGGACGCGGACGCGGCCCGGAGTGGGCCTGGTCGCTCGGTTGTCTGCTGCCGGTCGGCGCCGCGTGGGCTGCGCCCTTCGCCGCGCTCGGCGCCCCCTTCGTCGCCCTCGCGCTGTGGATCGCGGCGAGCGGAGTGGTGCCCGCACTGAACGTCGCGTACTGCCGACGGCGCGAGGAACGCCTCGGCAGGCCCCTGCGCAAGGTCTGGATCCTCTCCGGACTCGCCTCGCTCGGCCTGTGCGCCACGGTCGTCGGCGCGGCCGTCGTGGCCACGCTGACCGGATTCATCAAGGAGTACGAGCCCCCGCGGCCGACCACCGGTCAGCTGGCCGGCGTCTGGCGCGGCGAGGGAGGCGAGGCCGAGCTGCGGCTGTACGGGAGCGGCCGTGCGGAGCTGCGCGGCTGCGACGCCGACGCCGCCTGGAAGGTGGGCGTCGACACCGTCCTGCACCGGCCCGCGGTCCTGCTCGAAGGGCGCGGCGCGGAGTGCGGGGCGAGCCCCGCCTGGATCATCGGGGGCACGCAGGACGACCTCGAACTCTTCGTGACCTCGGGCGACCCGGACTCTCCCGACGTCGAGATCTTGTGGAGGGGATAGGGGGGTAGGGGGAGAGGGGCAGCCGGTTGCGGGTGGGCGTCAGCGGCCCCGGTACGACGGGGTGCGGCGCTCGACGAAGCTGCTCACGCCTTCCCTCGCGTCCGCCGTGGTCATGTTGATCTCCTGGGCCGCCGCCTCGGCAGCGAAGGCCGTCGCGCGGTCCGACTCCAGGGACGCGTTGATCAGTTGCTTGGTCAGGGCGAGGGCGCGGGTCGGTCCGGCCGCGAGCCGCTGCGCCCACTCCCGTGTCGTCTTCTCCAGCTCGTCGGCCGGTACGACGCGGTTGACGAGCCCCATTCGTTCTGCGTCGGCGGCGGACAGGGAGTCCCCGAAGAACATCAGCTCCTTGGCGCGCTGCGGTCCGATCAGCCGGGGCAGCAGATAGGCGCCGCCGCCGTCCGGCACGAGGCCGCGGCGCACGAACACCTCGATGAATCGGGCCGGTTCGGCGGCGATGACCAGGTCACAGGCGAACGCCAGGTGGGCGCCGATGCCGGCGGCGGTGCCGTTCACCGCGGCGATCACCGGCTTCTCGCAGTCGAGGACCGCGGCGACGAGCCGCTGCGCGCCCTGGCGGATGGTGCGGGCGACGTCACCGGGCACGCGCTCGCCCGAACCGGACGCTCCGGAGGCCCCGGATGCTCCGGGCGCTCCGGGCGCTCCGGGCGCTCCGGGCGCTCCGGGCGCCCCGCTCGCCCCGCGCAGGTCGGCGCCCGCGCAGAAGCCCTTGCCGGTCGCGGTGATCACGACGGCCCGCACGGCGGGGTCGCCGGAGGCCTCGCCGAGGAGGCCGATGACGCGTTCGCGCTGGTCAGGGGTGAGGGCGTTCAGGGCTTCCGGCCGGTTCAGCGTGATCCACGAGACGGCGTTGTCAGTGGTGTGCCGTATCAATGAGTCGAGGGGTTCGAGGGGTTCGACGGGTCCGGGGGAGGCTGTCATGGGGGAGTGGCTCCGTTGTGTACGGGGACGGGTGCGGGCACGGACACGGGCGTTGATGTCGGTATTGGCGCGGACGGTGTGCGGGCGGCTCCGGGCGCGGGGCGCGCATGGCCTAGCGGCAGACGGCGAGTGCGTCGAGGGCGACGGCTCCCTGCCCGCGCGGCAGCACCATCAGGGGATTGATGTCCAGCTCCGCGAGGTCGTCACCGAGTTCAAGGGCCATGCGCTGCACCCGCAGGACGACTTCCACGAGCGCGTCGACGTCGGCGGGAGCCGCCCCCCTGACGCCGTCGAGGAGCGCGCGCCCGCGCAGCTCGGACAGCATCGCCTTCGCCTGGTCCTCGCCGAAGGGCGGCACCCGCACGGCCACGTCCCGCAGCACCTCGACGAGTACGCCGCCGAGCCCGACCGTCACCGTCGGCCCGAAGAGCGCGTCGTGCGTGACGCCGACGACCATCTCGACGCCCGGCTCGACCATCTGGCAGACGAGGACGCCGTCCAGCGGGACGTCCTCGTAGCGTGCGATGTCCGTCAGCTCCCGATAGGCGTCCCGCACCTGGCTCGCCGAGGTCAGCCCGATCTTCACGAGGCCCAGCTCGGTCTTGTGCGCGAGCTGCGGCCCCGACGCCTTCATGACGACCGGATAGCCGACCAGCCCGGCCGCCCGGACGGCCGCCGCCGCGCTGGTCACCAACTGCTCCCGAGGCACCCTGATGCCGTACGCGCGCAGCAGCTGCTTCGCCGCGTGCTCGCTGAGCTGCTGGCCGGGCCGCATCAGGGCCTGCGCCTTGCGGAAGGAGGGGGACGGCGTGCGCGGCGCCTCGTCGAAGGGGGAGCGGTAGCCGGTGGTGAAGCGGTGGTGGTCCAGATGCGCGCGCACCGCCGTGATGCAGTTGGCGAAGGTGCGGAAGGTGGCGACGCGCGAGGAGCCGAGGAGCGTCCTGCGATAGGCGTCCTCGGTGCCGACGGGCGAGCCCCACACCACGCACACCAGCTTGTCCGTCTGCTCCGCCGCGTCCACCAGGTCCTGCGCGAGCTTGTCGCTCATCGGCGGGAAGGGGCCGGTGATCGGGCAGATCAGCACCCCCACCTGCGGGTCGTCGAGGATCGCGTCGATGATCTTGCGGCCGCGCCAGTCGCCGACGGGGTGCCCGCCGTTATCGATGGGGTTGGCGACGTTCAGGTACTCGGGTACCCACTGGTGCAGCTCCGCCTGCTTGGCGGCGGAGAGGGTGGGCAGGGAGAGGCCGGCCTCCGTCGCCAGGTCCGAGAAGTGCGCGCCCGTGCCGCCCGAGATCGAATAGACGGCGACCCCGTCGGCCAGCGGCGTGCGGGCCCGCGCCAACAGGGCGGCAGTGTCCTGAAGTTCGTCGAGCCCGTCGACGCGGATCACGCCGAACTGCCGCATCGCCGCGTCCACCACCGTGTCGGCGCCGGTCAGTTTGCCGGTGTGTGAGGCGGCCGTGCGGGCGCCGGTCTCGGTGCGGCCGACCTTCACGGCGACGACGGGCACGCCGCGCCGGGCCGCCCGGTCGGCGGCGAGCAGGAAGGCGCGGCCGTCCTTGAGTCCCTCGATGTAGCAGGCGATGGCGCCGACCTCGGGCCGTTCGGCGAAGTAGGAGATGAAGTCGGAGGTCTCCAGGTCGGCTTCGTTGCCGGTGGGCGCCCAGTGGGAGAGGCGGACGCCGAGCTCCTGCATCGCGAAGACGGGGCGGCCCTGGTGGCCGGACTGGGTGATGAGGGCGACGGCGGGCCCTTCGAGGTCCTCACGGAAGTGCTCGAAGGCGTTGAGGTTGGTGTTCGGGCCGAGCAGCCGGAGGCCCGAGCGCTGGACGGCGGCGGCGAGGCGGGCCTGGGCGGCGGCTCCCTCCTCGCCGGTCTCGGCGAACCCGGAGGCGAAGGCGACGGCGAACCGCACCTTCTCCTCGGCGAGCCGCTCGATGACGGGCAGCGGGTCGCCGACCAGCAGGACGGCGAGGTCGACCTGTTCCGGCAGGTCCGCGACAGAGGGGAAGCAGGGGATGCCGAAAACCGACTGACGCGTGGGGTGCACGGGGTGCAGGCGCGCGCCGACCCGCTCGGCCCAGGCGATGAGCTGGCGGGTGATGCCGGTGTTGGGCCGGCCCTCGGCGTCCGAGGCGCCGATGACGGCGACGGAGTTCGGGCGGAAGAAGCGGTCCAGGTCGGGTACGCCGGAGTACAGCGGGCGTCCGCTGACGTCCAGGTCGTCCGCCGTGACGGCCCGGCCGTGGACGGCGCCGGGAGGGAGTTCGCCGCAGGCCACGACGTGTGCGCGGCGGGGGTCGGTGGTGAAGGTGCCGTGAGTCGATCCAAGCATCGGTCCGCCCGCTCCTGTGTGACAGCACGTATCTGACGCATAGTCAGGTTACGCAACTGACGCTTCGTCAGGAACGGTGCTGCACGTAAAGCCTCCGGCGGGGCGGGGTGGGTGGGGCGCGGTCGTCCGCCTCGTCTACGGAAGCGCAGGATCCGTGTGGTGCCAAGGTCGTGAATCGGCCGCGGGTTGGTTGTGGCTGGACGCGCAGTTCCTCGCGCCCCTGGGAGGCGCCCTGCGGGCGGCCTTTGCCCGGTTGTGAGTCGGGCGCGGGTTGGTTGTGGCTGGGCGCGCAGTTCCCCGCGCCCCTGAAAGGCGCCCTGCGGGCGGCCTTTCCCCGGTCGTGGGTCGGCTGCCGGTTGGTTGTGGCTTGTCGCGCAGTTCCCCGCGCCCCTGGGAGGCGCCCTGCGGGCGGCCTCCCCCGATAGCCCCCCCGACAGCCCCCCCGCGCCTGAAAGGCGCATCCTGCGGGTGGCCTTTCCCGGGGCGCCCGGCCCACCGGCGCTGCCGGAACTACCGGGCCTACCCGTACTGCCCGAGCTACCGAAACGACCGGAGCTGCCGGAGCTACCGAAACGACCGGAGGTGCCGGAGCTACCCAAGCGACCGGAGCTGCCGGAACGGCCGGGGCTACCGGGGTAGGCGGGCTACTGCCTTGGCGATTTTTTCGGCGTCTCGGGAGAGTTCGCGGAGCGTGCCGCTGATGGGGTTGGTGAAGCCGGTGAAGTACAGGGCGGGGGCGTGGGGCGGGGTGTGGCGGCCGTGGGTGGTTGGGCGGCCCCTGGGGTCGAGGATGTCGAGGTGGCCGACAAGGCCTTCGAGGGCGCGGCGGTAGCCGGTGGCTGCGATGACGGTGTCGGGGGCGATCCTCGTCCCGTCGGCGAGGACGGCCTTGCCGTCCTCGAAGGACTCCAGGGCGGCGACCGGCTCCACCCGCCCCTTGCGTACGGCGTCGATCAGGCCGACGTCCTGCACCGGGACCGAGCCCTGCTTCGCCCGCGAGTACAGGCCGGTGTCGGGGCGTGGCAGTCCTCGCGAGGTGAGGTCGGGGACGGCGAGCCTGGTGATCGGCCGCGCGAGGCGGTCGACCAGGGCGACGGGGAGCCTGCGGCACAGGATGGCGGCGCGTTGGGCGGGCCAGCCCGCCGTGGTGCGGCGCACGATGTGCGGGGCGGTGCGCACCGCGAGGCGGACCCGGGCGGCGCCGCCCTCCACGAGGTCGACGGCTATCTCGGCGCCGGTGTTGCCGACGCCGACGACCAGGACGTCCTGGCCGGCGTAGGGGAGGGCGTTGCGGTAGCGGGCGGCGTGCAGGAGTTCGCCGGTGTAGGTGTCTCGGCCGGGCCAGTCCGGAAGGTGGGGGGTGTGGTTGTAGCCGGTGGCGACCACCACCGCGCTGCCGGTGAGTTCGCGGCCGCCCGTGGCGTGCAGCAGCCATCCCGTGCCGTCGGCGGTGCGTTCCAGGCGGGTCACCTCGACCCCGGTGACGATGTCGAGCCGGTGGTGTTCGGCGTACTTCTCCAGGTAGCGGACGACGTCGTCGCGCGCCACCCAGCGGCCGAACGAACGGGGCATGGGCAGTCCGGGCAGGCCGGACAGACGGCGCGTCGTGTGCAGGCGGAGCCGGTCGTAGTGGCCGCGCCAAGAGGCACCGACGTGGTCGGACTTCTCCAGGACGACCGCGCGGACACCGCGTCCGCGCAGGGCTGCCGCGACGGCGAGCCCGCCGGGTCCGCCGCCGATGACGTACACGGGACGATCCTGCATGAGCGTAAGCGGAGGGATCGAGTCGGCCATGACTGGAGAGTAACCGCGTGATTACTTGATGGGTGACGGTCAAGTCCGAAACCGGTTGCGAATAGATCACGAGGGGATGCGGGATGCGCGTCTCTTGCGCTCCCGCCACCCCGCACGCTGAACTGACGTAGCGTCAGAAGCGCCCCGGGCGCGCGGCACGCCCCACCGGCCGTTCGCCGCGGTCGAGACGGGAGGGGACGTGGGGGTATGTGCGCACGGAGCACTGAGCGCACTGTGGCGTCTTTGTTCTTGAGGCGGGGCGCGTAGTGATGGCGAGTACGTACATACCCCCGCGGCCCCGCACCCACAGACGGACCCAAGGCGCGGACGCCGGCCCCGCCCGACCCGCAGCCGACCCTCTCTCCTGATCGGAGTCCCACGTGAGTACGGACCAGCGTGCTGCCGAACCCCGCTTCGACCTCCCCGAGACCGATGCCTTCACCCGGACCTACTGGGACGCGGCCGCCGCAGGCCGGTTGCTGATACGCCGCTGCGGGGCGTGCGGCTCGGCGCATCACTATCCGCGTGAGTTCTGTCCGCGCTGCTGGAGCGAGGACGTCACCTGGGAGCAGGCGAGCGGGCGGGGCACGCTCTACACCTGGTCCGTCGTGCACCGGAACGACCTGCCGCCGTTCGGCAGCCGCGTCCCGTACGTCGCCGCCGTCGTCGACCTCGCGGAGGGGCCCCGCATGATGACGGAGATCGTCGAGTGCGAGAAGAAGGGGGCGGCGCTGCGGGTCGGTATGGCGGTGGAGGTGACCTTCCGGGAGGCGGCGGAGGGGGTGGCGGTGCCGGTGTTCCGGCCGACGCGCGCCGAAGGGTGAGCCGCACCCCGCATCCCAGGAGCAGAGGCCGAACGCGGAGGTGAAAAACGGGAGGCAGTCGGCCCGGCCCCCGAGGGAACATGGGCCATGTCTCCAGAAACCCCGGCCGATTCCACGCCCTCTGTGACCCCGTCCCCCACCCCCGGCTGGCAATTGACCACCGACCTCGACGGGTTCCTGACCCGGAGCGGGGCGTATCTGCGGTCCGAACCGGCCCTGCACACCGTCCTGCTCACCGTCACCGACACGCTCCGCGTGCGAGGGCTCCAGGCGTACGGGGAGGGGGCGCCCCTCTTCGGTACGTACACCGACGCCTCCGGTGCCGCCCTCGGCGCCTTCGTGCGGACCCCACCGCATCGCGTGTCCGTCAGCCCGATCGCCCCGCTCGGCCGCGAGGTCGTCGACGCGCTCGCCCGGCAGCTCGCCGACGTCAGCCCGGACCTGCCCGGAGTCGGCGCCGACCACGCCACCGCCGAAGCCTTCGCGCGCGCCTGGGAGAAGCACACCGGCGCCAAGGCGACCCTCGACACCCGGCAGCGCCTCTACCGGCTCGGTGAGCTCACGCCGCCCGAGCCCGCCCCGGCCGGCCGCGCCCGCGTCGCCGGGGAGGCGGACTGGGAGCTGCTTGTGCGCTGGTGCAGGGAGTTCGGCGAGGCCGTCGGGGAGTCGACCTCGATGAACGCCGGTGACTGGGCTGACACCCGTATCGCGTACGGCGGCGTCACCCTCTGGGAGGCCCCCGACGGCACCCCCCTCGCGATGGCCGGTGCCACCCGCCGCGTCGCGGGCCAGGTCCGCGTCGCCCCGGTCTACACCCCCGCCGACCTGCGCGGCCGGGGCTACGGAGGCGCCGCCACCGTCGCGGTCACCCGCGCCGCCCTCGACGCGGGCGCGGCGGAGGTCCTGCTCTTCACGGACCTGGCCAACCCGACGAGCAACGGCCTCTACCAGCGCATCGGGTACCGGCCGGTGGGCGACTTCGCGCAGTACGACTTCGCCCGCTGACCGTCACGGCCAGAGGAGTTCCCGGGCCCAGCCGCCGTCGCCCTGCGCCTGCCGCCGGTAGCGCAGCCGTACGTGGCGGCGCCTCGCGTCCCCCTGGAAGTACTCCACTTCCAGCGGGTCCAGGACGTACAGCGTCCAGGTCGGAGCGTCCGCGTCGGGCTCCGCCTGCGCGCGCTCCCAGGCGGCCTGGGAGGACCGCGCCAACTCCTCCGAGGAGGGCAGGACTTCGCTCTGCCGGCCCACCAGCGCCGCCGCAAGCGCACCGGTCGACCGGGCGTGCAGGTCGGCGAGGCTCTCGGCGTGCGGGGCCGTGGTGACCCGGCCCCTGACGCGGATCTGCCGCCCCTGCGCCGCCCAGTAGAAGTGCAGGGCGGCCTCGGGCCTGGCAGCGAGCTGGCGGCCCTTCGTGCTGGTCGCGTGCGAGGCGAAGTGCCAGCCGAGCTCGTCGGCGTCGTGCAGCATCACGGTCCGCACGTCGGGACCGCCGTCCTCCGCCACTGTCGCGAGCTGCATCGTGTGCGGCTCGGGCTGCCCGGCGTCCACCGCCTCCGCGAACCATGCGTGAAAGAGGGGCAGCGGTGCGGCGGGGGCGCGCGCCGGGTCGAAGGCGGGGAGTTCTACGTCCCAGACCTTCTGGGCCCGGAGCAGCGTACGGAAGGTCTCCTGCGGAACGGGTGATGTCATGCGTCGATTGTGACCTCCTGCCACTCCCGCCCCGCCACTATCGCCCCGCCGCTCCCGTCACTCCGGCCCTCCGACGAGCTGGGCCAACAGGACGCCGTGCAGCAGCTCCCCGTCCACGAACACCCCCTCCCGGGGCGCCCCGCACCGCCAGCTCAGCGGATAGGTGTTGCCGTGCGCGGCGGGGACGCCGACGTACTGGTCCCGCGCGGCGGGCCCGAGACACGTGGCGCCCGGCGGCCAGTCGAAGTCCTTGCTCGTCCCCGGCGCGAGCAGGAAGTAGTTCCAGCGGCCCCCGGACACCTCGCGGATGACGGGCCCGGGGTCGCCCTCCGTGAGCATGGCGAGGTGGTGCAGGACGGCCTCGCCGCGTACGCCCCTGACCCGGATCGCGTCAAAGTGCACGCCGGTGAGGCGAAGTTGGTGGCCGTGGGCGGGTACCCAATCAGGGGTGAGTTCGCTCGTCATGACTACGAGGGTCGGGGTGACTGCGTAGCGTTACCAGAGGCGCAGGGGACACATCGGCAGGGCGTGGAGAGGGCGGTGGCGTTGTGGTGATGAGCGAGAAGACGACGACCGAGCGGGCGGAGACGGCCGTCCCGTCCCCGGCGCGACGCCTCGTGGGTGGCCTGCTGAGGAACTTCCGCGAGCGGTCGGGGCTGTCCCGCAAAGATGTGGCCGGGCGTCTGCTCGTCTCGGAGTCCCTGGCGGGGGCGTACGAGAGGGCCGAGCGCATCCCCACGTCCAACTACCTCGAAGACGCGGACACGGTGCTGGACGCGCGGGGCGCGCTGAAGTCCTGCATTCCGCTGATGGAGGAGGAGAAGTACCCGCCCACGTTCGTGGGGTGGGTGCGGCAGGAGAAGACGGCGGCGAGTATCAGCGCGTACGAGCCCATGTTGTTCCCGGGCATGCTGCAGACCGAGGACTACATCCGGGCACTGTACGAGGAGCGAGTGCCGCAGCTGACCGAGGCCGAGATCGAGAAGAACGTGACAGCACGATTGGAGCGCCAGACGTTGCTGAGCCGCACCCCGCCACCGATGATCGGGTACGTCATCGAGGAATCGGTCCTCAAGCGTCCCATCGGAGGCCGCGAGGTGTTGCGGAAGCAGCTACTGCGTGTGTTGGACGGCGTACGCAGTCTCCATCACCTAAAACTGCAGGTGATGCCTACGGAGACGCGCGAGCACGCAGGGGTGTCGGGGCAGATCAAGCTGCTCAGCACACCGGAAGGCCGCAACTTCGCCTACGACGACGGACAGTTCAGCGGTAGGTTGATCTCAAAGCCGCAGGAGGTCAACCAGCTCATCGACCGCTTCGGCGCACTGCGAGCCCAGGCGCTCACGCCCCGGGCATCCGCGGAACTGATCGAGAGGATGGCGGAGCAGCTATGAACGCCGAGCTGGCGTGGTTCAAGAGCAGCTACAGCAACAACGAGGGCGGCGATTGCATTGAAGTCGCCTACACCTGGCGTAAGTCAAGCTACAGCGACAACGAGGGCGGCGAGTGCGTAGAGGTAGCCACCTGCCCCCACGCCGTCCACATCCGCGACTCCAAGACCGCCCACGAGGGCGGGCCCACCTTCACGGTCACGCCCACCGCGTGGACCGCGTTCCTCAGGTCAGCGCCCGAGTACCACCGTCCCTGACGAGCAGAACCACCCGCCCGTCCCGGACGCCACCGCCAGCTCGGGCAGGCTGCCGTCGGGGCGGCGGACCTGCCCGTCGCCCGCCTGCCCCCGGAGCTGGCGTACCGCCTCCACCAGCAGGAACAAGCCCCGCATCCCCGGGTGCTGGGCGGAGAGCCCGCCGCCGTCCGTGTTCGTCGGCAGCGTGCCATCCCGCAGTAGGCGTCCCTTCTCCACGAAGGAACCCCCCTCGCCCTTCGCGCAGAAGCCGAGGTCTTCCAACGTCACCAAGGTCATGTACGTGAAAGCGTCATAGATCTCGGCCACGTCGATCTCGTCCGGCGTGACCCCGGCCCGCTCGAAGGCGAGGCGGCCGCTGACCGCCGCCGGGGAGATAGTGAAGTCGTCCCACTCGGACATCGTCGTGTGGGAGACGTGCTCGCCCGCGCCGAGTACCCACACCGGGGCGGTCGCGCAGTCCCGTACGTACTCCTCGGCCACGAGCAGCACCGCCGCGCCGCCGTCGGAGCGGATGCAGCAGTGCAGCTTGGTGAAGGGGTCGGCGATCATCGGGCCGTCCAGCACCTCGTCGACCGTGATCGGGTCGCGGAACATCGCGTCCGGGTTGGTCGCGGCGTTGGCCCGGGCCTGGACGGCGACCGAGGCGAGCTGTTCCAGCGTCGTGCCGTACTCGTGCATGTGGCGGCGCGCGGCCATCGCGTACTTCGCGATCAGGGTGTGCCCGTACGGGACCTCGAACTGGAGCGGGCCCCGGGCGCCGAACGACAGGTTGGACGTACGCCGCTTGGCCTTGATGTCGGCGCGGGCCGTCGAGCCGTAGACGAGGAGCACGGCGTTGGCGTGGCCCGCCGCTATCGCGTCCGTGGCGTGCGCGGCCATGACCTCCCAGGTGGCGCCGCCGACGGACGTCGAGTCCACCCAACGGGGCTTCAGGCCCAGATACTCGGCGACCTCCACCGGGGCCAGCGTGCCGAGGCCGGCCGACGCGATGCCGTCGACGACATCGCGGCCGAGCCCGGAGTCGGCGAGCGCGCGGCGGGCGGCCTGGGCGTGCAGGGCGTAGGGCGTCGCCTCGTCGACCCGGCCGCAGTCCGAGAGGGCGACACCGACGACGGCGACCTTGCGGCCGGATGCGGAGCCTGAACGGATGGCAGCAGACATGAATCTGACGGTACATCAGATAAGCCGACCCGGGAGAGGGGTGCAGCGTCGTCCACCCCCTGTGCATATCGACGCCCCCGCCCTAACATGACGGCCCGTCAGTTCTAGGGCCGGGCCGCCGTTGCCCGGCGCCGGGGGGAGGAGCCTGCCGATGGACGCCGCCTTCAGCGCGGAACAGAGCGAGATCCGCCGCACCCTGCGCGAGGTCATCACCAAGCGGTGCGGTCCCGACGAGGTCAAGGCGGCGGTGCGCACCCCGGACGGCCACGACAGCGCCCTGTGGACCGCCCTCGCCGAACAGCTCGGGCTGCCCGGCCTCGCGCTTCCCGAGGCGTACGGAGGGGTCGGCTGCACCTCCGCCGAGCTCGCCCTCGGCTGCGAGGAGCTGGGGCGCGCCCTCGCGCCCACGCCGCTGTTCGCCACCGCCGTCCTCGCCGCCCCGCTGATCCTCGCGCTCGGCACCGACGAGCAGCGCGCCGCGCTCCTGCCCCGCATAGCGGCCGGAGAGCTGACCGCCGCCCTCGCCGTCCCCGGCTCGGGGCTCGCCACGGCGCTCGGGCTCGTCGGCGACAACCGGGGCGACTGGGCGGGCGGCGGGCGTGCGGGCGGTGTGCAGGCGCGGCTCGCCGACGGGGTGTGGCGGCTGTACGGGCAGGCCGAGCAGGTCATCGACGGGCACAGCGCGGGGCTGCTCGTGGTCGCCGCGCACGCGGGGGGCTTCGCGCGGTCCCGTACGCTCCTCTTCCTCGTGCGCGATGGGGCGTCCGGCATGGTGCGGACTCGGCAGACCGCGCTGGACGAGACCCGCACCCAGGCCCGCGTGGAACTACGCGATGTGGAGGGCGAGTTGCTGGGGGTCGACGAGGCCGATGTGCCGGCCGCGCTCGGTGCGGTCGGGGACGTCGCCGCCACCGTCGTCGCCGCCGAGGCCGTCGGAGCCGCGGAACGAGCCCTGGAACGTACCGTCGACTACGTACAGCAGCGTGAGCAGTTCGGCCGCGCGATCGGGTCCTTCCAGGCGGTCAAGCACCGCCTCGCGGACGTGTACGTGCAGGTGCAGGCGGCGCGGTCGGCCGCCTATTACGCAGCGTGGGCGGCGGGCGCGGAGGCCGCCGGGTTCGGCGGGCAGGGCGCCGAACGGGCCGGCGGGCTCGCGCTCGCGCAGGCGCTCGACGCGCTGCGGACCGCCGCGTCCGAAGCGGTGCAGCTGCACGGCGGCATCGGCTTCACCTGGGAACACGAGGCGCACCTGTACTTCAAGCGGGCATCCAGTGACGAACTGCTCTTCGGTCCGGTCCACCGGCTGCGGGCCCGCGCGGCGGACCGCGCCGGACTGTTCGAGCCCGCCGAAGTCCAGGAGGCCGTCTGATGCCGGCCGGGCTGCGGCTGGTGCAGAAGGTGTCGGCCACCCGGGCCTTCGCGAAGGTCGCGCCGCACTTCGTGCCCGCTATGGACCGGGCCGTGCACCGGCTGACCAGGGGAAAGGTGCTGCTCAGCGCGCGCATGCTGCCCGGGCTCATCCTGACCGCGCGGGGCGCGAAGACCGGTCTCCCGAGGCGGACGCCCCTGGCCTGCATGCCGGAGGAGGGCGGGGAGGGTGGCGAGAGCTGGGTGCTGGTCGGGTCCAACTTCGGGCGCCCGGGGCATCCCGCGTGGACAGCCAATCTGCTGGCCGACCCCGATGCCGAGGTGAACTGGCGGGGCGCCGACGTGCCCGTGCGGGCGCGGCTGCTCACGGGGGAGGAGCGGGCGGCGGCTTGGGAGGCGGCGCTCAAGTTCTGGCCGCCGTATGCCGCGTACCAGGCCCGGGTGGAGCGGGAGATACGGCTGTTCCGCCTGGTGCCGGTCCCGGCGCCTGGTGCCCGTCCCGACCACAACGGCGGACCACCGAGGTGATCCGCCGTCGGGCTGACAGGACCGGGAGAGAGCTCGGGCACAGGGAGCCCGGAGCTCTTCGGGCTACTTCGTCGGCTTTTTGCCGGTGACGCCCAGATGTACCAACATCGCCAGGTTCGGCTTCAGTTCGGTCTGCTTGACGCCCCACGTCTGGAAGCCCCGCTGGTGGGAGGCGACCGCCGCGAGCATCGCGACCAGGGAGCCCGCCATGGCCGCCGGGCTGACGTCCTTGTCGACCTTGCCCTTGGCCTGCAGCTCCTTGACGGTGTCCGTAAGGGAGTTGTTGACCGAGTTGAGGATCTTCATCCTGATTTTGTAGAAGCGCTTGTCGCCCTCGGCGGCGCCCAGGTCGACGACCCGCAGGATCGCGTCGTTCTTGCGCCAGAAGTCGAGGAAGCCCTCGACAAGGTCCTGGGAGGTCTGCCAGCCGGCCTTGCCGACCCAGGAGCGCCCGTCGAGCAGCTGGGTCAACTCGGCGCCCTCGGCGGCCATTTGCTCCGCGATCTCCAGGACGGCGCCCTCGACATCGGGGAAGTACTGGTAGAAGGTCGCTGGTGAAGTCCCCGCCTTCCGGGCGACGTCGATGACTTTGACGTCCCGGTAGGGCGAGGAGCTGAGCATCTCGCTGAGGCAGTCGAGCAGCTTCTGACGCGTCGCCTGACCGCGCCGGCCGGCCACGCGGCCGTCGACGGTACGTACTTGTCCTGTCATGCCGTCAGCTTACCGAGGGGTGATCGGAGCGCGATTCGGCCGAGTGCAAATGGGGTTGGGGCGCGGAAGCACGGCGCGGGGCGCACCTCGGCGCCCGCCCGGAGGAATCCCGTGGAAATTGGCCATACGTTCGAATCTTTGCGCTGCGGAGGCCCGGGCGGGCGGTTAGTTTGACTGGTATGGACTACGAGGGCGTGCCCTGCTGGGTCGACGCGATGCTCCCCGACGTCGAGGGCGGCAAGCGGTTCTACGGTGAGCTCTTCGGGTGGACTTTCGGCCAGGGAGGCGGGCCGGAGCACGGGCGCCATGCCGAGGCGTACAGCGACGGCCTGCCCGTCGCCGCGCTCGCCCCCAAGGCCGACGGCCGCATGCCCACCGTATGGACGGTGTACATGGCCACCCCCGACGCGGCCGCCCTGGCCGAACGCGTCAGGGACGCGGGCGGCTCCGTGATCACGGAGCCCCGGCCGGCCGGGGCCGCAGGGACCATGGCGCTCGTCGCCGACCCCGAGGGCGCCGTCTTCGGCCTCTGGCAGCCCGGCACGCACCACGGCTTCGGCAAGCGGCAGCAGCCCGGGTCGTACTGCTGGGCCGAGGTGTACTCGCGGAACAAGGACCTGGTCGACCCGTTCTACGAGCGCGTCTTCGGATACGGCGGCTTCGACCTCGACCTCGACGGCGAGGACTTCCGCACCTGGTCGCCCGCGGGCGCCGAACCCGGCCCCGACACGGCGATCGGCGGCCGCAGCCTGATCCCGGCCGCCGCCGGCCCGGGCGCACGGCTGCGGATCCCCGACGAGATGCCCGCCCACTTCCTCGTGTACTTCAACGTCGACGACGCCGACGCGACGGCCGCCGCGGTGACCCGGCTCGGCGGGCGCGTGCAGGCGCCGCCCCACGACACCCCGTACGGGCGGATCGCGGTCTTCACGGACAACCAAGGGGCCACCTTCGCGGTCCTCCAGGACTGAGAGACCGTTCGAAACCGCCCGCCGGACCAGGCAACACGGCATTTTGTCCGGAGACACCCCGATCGCGCCCCGGGTTCGCCACCGCCGCCCCGGACAGGAAGAATCAGGGTGCGTGCCGCCGTAGCGGCTCGGTGGTGAGACGCTGCACGGGGCTGTCTTCTTCGGCGGCCGCGTACGGGGAGGTGGCAGGGCAAGTGGTGGATCAGCTGACGCAGCACGATCCGAGGCGGATCGGCCCGTTCGAGGTCCTCGGCAGGCTGGGCGCCGGTGGCATGGGCCTGGTCTATCTCGCGCGCTCCGCGTCGGGGCGGCGCGTGGCGATCAAGACGGTGCGGACCGAGCTCGCCGAGGACCAGCTGTTCCGTGTCCGCTTCACGCGCGAGGTCGAGGCGGCCCGCGCCGTGTCCGGTTTCTATACGGCGGCCGTGGTGGACGCCGATCCGCGGGCCGCCGTGCCCTGGCTCGCCACCGCGTACGTCCCCGCGCCCTCCCTCGAAGAAATAGTGAACGAACACGGGCCGCTGCCCACCCAGGCGGTGCGCTGGCTGGCGGCGGGCGTGGCCGAGGCCCTGGAGTCCATCCACGGCGCCGGGCTCGTCCACCGTGACCTCAAGCCGTCGAACGTCCTCGTCGTCGAGGACGGCCCGCGCGTCATCGACTTCGGCATCGCGTCCGGCGTCTCCAACACGCGGCTCACCATGACCAACGTCGCCGTGGGCACCCCCGCCTACATGTCGCCCGAGCAGGCCAAGGACTCCCGCAGCGTGACCGGCGCGAGCGACGTCTTCTCGCTCGGCTCGACCCTCGTCTTCGCCGCCACCGGGCACGCCCCGTTCCACGGCGCCAACCCCGTCGAGACCGTCTTCATGCTGCTCAGGGAGGGCCCGGACCTCGAAGGGCTGCCGAGCGACCTGCGGCCCCTCATCGAGTCGTGCATGCAGATGGAGGCCGCCCTCCGGCCGTCCCCCGCCGATCTCCAGGCGCAGCTCGCCCCGCACCTCTTCGCCTCCGAGAGCGCAGACAACGACGACAGCGGCACGGCGTCCGCGTGGCTGCCGGAGCGCGCCGTCGCGCTCATCGAGGCCCGCCGCGGCGGCCGCCCGCCCGCCCGGGTCCCCGCCTCCGCCGGGCGCAGCGCGGGACGGGCCGCCGCCCCCGCCGTGTCCGCCGCCCCCGCCGCGCCCGTGACGGCACCGCCGCCCCCGCAGCAGCCGCCGCCCGCGCCGCCGGCCCGGTCGCCCTTCGGCGGCAGCCCCGACTCCGGGCCCGTGCGGCTCGCCGGGGCGAAGGTGCCGATCGGCCCGGGACCGCGGGTGGCCGGCGCCCGCCCGGCCGTCGCGCCCGGCGCCGCCGCGCTCGCCGCCTCCTGGTCACGGTCCGCGGGCCACCGGGCCCCGGGCAACGGCGCGGAACCGGCGCCCGCCGTCCCGGCGCCCGCCCCGGCCCCGGACGCGGCCTCGTCGTGGCGGCCGTGGCGCTTCCGGATGTCCAACGACGTCTGGGGCACCCCCGCCGTCGCCGGGAACCTCGTCTACGTGACGTCCTTCGAGGTCCACGCGCTGGACGTCGCCACGGGCCGCCGCAGCTTCAAGACGCGGGACGTCGCCTGGTCCATGGCGGTCGCCGACGGCCGTATCCACGCCTCCGACGGGCCCACGCTCTACGCCCTCGACGGCGCCGACGGCTCCGACCTGTGGCGGCTGCCGACCGACGCCTGGGTGTACTCCCTCCAGGCCGACCGCGGCACGGTCGTCACCGGCACGCGCGGCGGCGGCGTCCAGGCGTGGGAGGCGGCCAACGGCGAGAAGCTCTGGGAGATCACCGGCGCGCAGACCGACTTCGAGACGCCCGAGGCCGGTCCCCTCGTCCTCGACGGCACCGTGTACGTCTGGAAGGACGCCAGGCTGCGGGCGCTGGAGGCGCGGACCGGTGAGGAACGCTGGTCGTACCCCGTCGGCGACGCGGCCTCCTGCGGCGGCGTGCCGGTGCGGCTCGCCCAGGGGCAGGACGGGTACGTGTACGTGGCCGCGGGCACCCGCGTCCTCGCGATCGACGTCGCGAGCGGCCACGTCCGCTGGCACTTCGAGGCGCCCGCCGCCTTCCTCTGCCCGCCCGCCTTCGCGCCCGGGCCCGCCGTCACGGGCGGCGGCGTGTACCTCGCCGACTACCTCGGGACGGTGTACGCCCTCGACGCGACCGACGGCCGCGACCGCTGGCGCATCGCCACGGAGTCCCGCTCCTCGATCGAGCCCGTCCTCGTCGCGGACGGCCACGTGCACGTGGGCAGCGGCAAGGGGCTCTACACCCTGGACGCCGTCACGGGCACGCCGAAGTGGCGCTTCCAGGCGGGCGGCGAGGTCGTGGGCGCACCCGTCGTCGCCGACCGCCGCATCCACTTCGGCTCCACGGACCACTTGCTCTACACCCTGAAGGCGGACGACGGCCGCCTCCGCTGGAAGCTGGCCACGGGTGGCGAGATCACGGGCGCGCCCGTGGTGCGGGACGGCGTGGTCTACGCGTGCAGCAAGGACCGGTGCGTGTACGCGCTGGACGCGGAGCGGGGGACGGGGACGTCGCCGAGGGCTTAGCGGTCTTGGCCGTCTAGCCGTCTTGGCCGCGGGGGCGGTCGGGTGGGTCCGGCCGGTTCTGCGGGGCTTGCGGGGCCTGCCACGGTGCCGGGGGCGTGTCCGTCGGGTACGTCGGGATCGGCTCCGTCGGGTACGGGTCCGGCGGGGGGTACGGGTCCGCCGGATAGTTGGGGTCGCCGTAAAGGTCCCCGTAGGTGGAGGGCTCCGGGGGTGCCGGTGCCGGTGCCGGAGCGGCCGGGACCGTGTCCTGGTCCGTCGCTCTGCGGCGCCCGCGCCCGCGTCTGCGGCGCCGCCCCGCCATGAGTGCCGCCGCGAGCAGCAGCACCAGACCGCCCGCGAGGCTCAGCAGGACGCCCAGGCCGAGGCCCGAGCCGTCGCCCGCGACCGCCAGACTGCCCTCCGCCTGGCCCTGCCGGACCATCCACAGCACCGTGAAGCCGAGCACCAGCACGCCCGCGAGCGCCACGAGGAGCCGCGACCTCAGCACGAGACCGATCAGCGTCACGAGCGCCGCGAAGGCGAACGGCAGGAAGAGGGAGCCGAAGAGCTCCGCCTTGGCGTCGGTGACCCCGCCGGAGAACAGCTCACCAATGCGGAAGTCACGTCCGGGACGGCCGTCGTACCAGGCTCGGAAGGGGCTCCATACGGCGGCCGTCGCTCCGGCGAGAGCGAGGATCGACCCGAGGACGTTGCGGACCATGAACGGGCCTCCTCCTGGCGTGCGACTCGCTGTGCGCATCCGTACGCGTCTCTCAAGATCGACGCTACGCCGAGTGCGTGAACCCCGCCACGGGAAGGGACGCGTAGATCGCGAGGCCCCTCCTCGCTACCGCATACGGAAGTCGCCGCCCCGCCGCGGCCGCTCCGCGAACAGCTTCGCCTGGCGGTCCGGCGGCAGGTTCCCGAGGGCGATCAGATGGGGTGCGTGCGCCAGCGCCTGCGCGCGGGCCGCCTCCTTCGCCGACCAGACGGCCCGCACGGTGCCCTGCACCGCCTCCGTGGGGTACGAGGCGATGGTCTCAGCGGCGCGGATTGCGGCGCCTATGGAGCCGCCGGGCGGCGTCAGCTCGGAGACGAGGCCGGTCTCGTACGCCCGCCGCGCGGAGACCCGCTCGGCCGTGCCCATCAGCGCCATCCTCGCCACCTCGCCGAACGCCATGCGCTGCGCCAGGTGGATCGTCTCGTACGCGCTGACCATGCCGTACGTGGTGTGCGGGTCGAAGAACGTGGCGTGCTCGTCGGCCACGACGAACTCCGCCTCGCCGATGAGGTAGAAGGCGCCGCCGCCCGCCATGCCGTTGACCGCGGCGATCACCGGTTTCCACAGGTCGTTCGCCTTCGGGCCGATCGCGATCAGCGGATCGTCGATCGTGTACGGGGAGCTGGGCTGCGGCACGTCGGCGTCCCGGTCGATGCCGGTGCAGAAGGCCTTCTCTCCCGCGCCCGTCACGACGACCGCACGGACCGTGTCGTCGTACCGGAACCGCCGCCACGTCGCGGCCAGTTCGTCCGCCGTCCGTACGTCGATGGCGTTGTGGCGCTCGGGGCGGTCCAGGGTCAGGACCGCCACGCCGGTGCCCTCGTCGACCGCCGTGCGCAGGGCGGCGGGGGACGTCACGGGCGCTCCAGGAGCCAGCGCGGGACGACGGTCCCGCCCACGTCCGCGAAGACGACCTGCACCTTCGCGCCGATGCGCAGCCGCTCCGGGGGTACGGAGTTCAGCTCGCCGTCGGGCGTAGCGACGAGGTTGCCGACGAGACGGATGCGGGGGGCGTCGGCCAGCTCGACGATGATCGCGTTGTAGGGGGCCTGCGCGGCGTAGGCGGGGAGGAGGGGTGGGTGGGGGAAGACGTACGACCAGATGCGGGCGCGGCCGCTCATGCGGCGCCAGTCGCTCTCGAAGGACTGGCAGTGGGGGCAGCAGGGTCTGGGCGGGAACCTTGGCTCGCCGCAGGCGGTGCAGGACTGTATGCGGAGTTCGCCTCGGGCGGCGTAGGCCCAGAAGGGGGCGCCGTCGTCGTCCATGGTGGGTGTCAGGAGGGGGTCGGGGGTTGCGTCTGCCATGTGCTGTCCTTTGCCGGGTGCGGGTTTGGTTTTGGTTGCTCGCGCAGTTCCCCGCGCCCCTGGAAGGCCCCTGCGGGGCCCCAGGGCGCTTATGCGGACCGCAGCAGCAGTGCTGAGGTGGGGACCCCTTCGCCTGCTGTCACCAGGCACGTCGTCGCGTTCGGGACCTGGGCCGTGGAGGTGCCGCGCAGTTGCTTCACGCCCTCGTTGATGAGGTTGAAGCCGTGGACGTACGCCTCGCTGAGGCCGCCGCCGCCCGTGTTGATGGGGAGCCGGCCGCCGCTCTCCAGCGCGCCGCCCTCCGTGAAGGCGCCGCCCTCGCCGCGGCCGCAGAAGCCGTAGCCCTCCAGGGAGAGCGGGATGAGCGGGGTGAACGCGTCGTAGATCTGCGCCACGTCGACGTCCTGCGGTCCGAAGTCGGCCTGTTTCCACAGGTGTCGGGCCGCCGTCCAGGCCGGGCCCGAGAGAGGGTCGTCGTTCCAGTAGTTGACCATGCCGTGGTGCTGGGCGGGCAGGCCCTGGGCGACGGAGTGGACGTACACGGGCCTCTGGCGGCAGTCGCGCGCCCGCTCGGCGGAGACGATGACGCAGGCCAGAGCGCCGTCCGTCTCCAGGCAGTTGTCGAAGAGGCAGAGCGGTTCGCTGATCCAGCGCGAAGTCATATACATGTCGCGGGTCAGCGGGCGCTCGTACATCATCGCGGCGGGGTTCTGGTTGGCGCGGTTGCGGCAGGCGAGGGCGACGTTGAAGAGGTGGTCGCGGGTCGCGCCGTACTCGTGCATGTAGCGGCGCGCGAGCATCGCTATCTCGTCGGCGGGGCGGAGGAGGCCGAAGGGGCGCGTCCACTGGGCGGGGGTGGGGAGTTGGACGGTCGTGTTCTTCCAGGGGCGCGGGCCGCTGCCGCGCTTGCGGGAGCGCCAGGCGATGCCGACGCTCGCCTGGCCGGTGGCGATGGCCGAGGCGAGGTGGCCGACCGTGGCGCAGGAACCGCCGCCGCCGTAGCCGACCTTGCTGAAGAAGGTCACGTCACCGGCGCCGATGGCCTTGGCGACCTCGACCTCGTCGGTCTCCTCCATCGTGTACGAGGCGAAGGCGTCGACCTCGGACGGGGCGATACCGGCGTCGTCGAGCGCGTCGACGATCGCCCGGCACGCCAACTCCTTCTCGCTCTGCGCGAGTTGCTTGGCGAACGGGGTCTGGCCGATCCCGACGATCGCAGTAGCGTCCTTGAGTGAAGCCATGGGCAACGGCACCTCCGCCTGTCGCGAGCGTGTCAAGGCTGCTGACAGCGCGTCAGGCTACAGCTAATCTGACGGTTAGTCAGCTACTGGGTTCTCTGCGGGAGGGGCTTGCGATGCGCGGCGACCTGGAGTGGGGCAGCATCCCGGGGCTTGTCCGGGCGGCCGCCGGACGGTACGGCTCGCGGGAGGCGGTCGTCGAGGGCCGCACCCGCGTCTCGTACGCGGAACTGGGCGAGCGCGTGGAGCACGCGGCGGCCGCCTGCATGGCCAACGGCGTCGAGCCGGGCGACCGCGTCGCCGTCTGGGCGCCCAACACCCTCGACTGGATCGTCTCCGCGCTCGGCGCGGTCTCCGCCGGCGCGGTCCTCGTCCCCCTCAACACCCGCTTCAAGGGCACCGAGGCCGCGGACGTCCTGGCGCGCAGCCGCGCGCGACTCCTCTTCGTCACGGGCACGTTCCTCGGCACGTCGTACGTCGCCTCGCTGCGCCGCGCCGCGGCCGAGGGGCCCGGGTCCGGCCCGCTGCCGGGCCTGCCGCACCTGGAGGACGTGGTCGTGCTCGCGGACGACGCCCCGGAGGACTTCCGCACCTGGAAGGACTTCCTGGCGGGCGGCGACCGGGTGCCCGGCGAGACGGTCCGCGCCCGGGCGGCGTCCGTCGACGGCTCGGCGCCCTCGGACATCATCTTCACCTCGGGCACGACGGGCCGCCCCAAGGGCGCCGTCATCACCCACGCCCAGACCCTGCGCTGCTACGACGTGTGGAGCGACCTCGCCGGGCTGCGCGAGGGCGACCGCTATCTGATCGTGAACCCGTTCTTCCACACCTTCGGCTACAAGGCCGGGATCATCGCCTGCCTGATGCGGGGCGCGACGATGATCCCCCAGCCGGTCTTCAACGTGGACACGGTCCTCGCCAACGTCGCCGCCGAACGCATCTCGGTCCTGCCGGGCCCGCCCACCCTGCACCAGTCGCTCCTCGACCACCCCTCGCGCGACCAGCACGACCTGTCCGCGCTGCGGCTCGTCGTGACGGGCGCCGCGGTGGTGCCGCTGCGGCTGGTGGAGCGGCTGCGCACGGAGCTCCGCATCGCCACCGTCCTCACCGCGTACGGGCTCTCGGAGGCGAGCGGCATCGTCACGATGTGCCGCCGCGGCGACCCGCCCGACGTCATCGCGGCGACGTCGGGCCGGGCCATCCCCGACACGGAGGTGCGGGTGGTGAGCCCCGCCGGGGAGCCGCTGGGGCCGGGTCACCCGGGCGAGATCCTCGTCCGCGGCCACAACGTCATGCGGGGCTACTTCGAGGACCCCGCCGCCACGGCACAGTGCCTGACGCCCGACGGCTGGCTGCGGACGGGTGACGTGGGCGTCCTCGACAAGGCGGGCAACCTCCGCATCACGGACCGCATCAAGGACATGTTCATCGTCGGCGGCTTCAACGCCTACCCGGCCGAGATAGAGCAACTCCTCGGCCTGCACCCGGAGGTGGCGGACGTCGCCGTGATCGGCGTGCCCGACCCGAGGCTCGGCGAGGTCGGCAAGGCGTACGTGGTGCGGCGGCCCGGGGCCGTCGTGACGGCGGACGACCTGATCGCGTGGGCGCGCCGGGAGATGGCCAACTACAAGGTGCCGAGAGCCGTGGAGTTCGTGCCGGAACTGCCGCGGAACGCGAGCGGGAAGGTGGTCAAGGGGGAGCTGCGGGGTGGCACTGCCGGTGCTATTCGGCGCCGGCCGCGATGAGGGCGGCCCGCTCGGCCTCGCCGCACTCCACGCAGAACTCGTTGCCCTCCGGGTCGGTGAGGGTGACCCAGCCGCGGCCGCTGGGCCGCCGGTGGTCCTCGTACAGCTTCGCGCCGAGCGCGAGCAGCCGCTCGACCTCCTCGTCGCGGGTGCGGTCCTGCGGCTGGAGGTCGACGTGCAGCCGGTTCTTCAGGGTCTTGGTGTCCGGCACGGTCACGAAGAGCAGCGTGACACTTGCCGACTCGACCAGGGCCTCAGGGTCACCGGGGGCATCGTCGTCGGAGACCTTGCCGCCGAGGACCTCGGCCCAGAAGGTGGCCTGGCGGTAGGCGTCGTGGGAGTCGAACGTGAGGTGGCGCACGAGAGAAGTCATGGCCGGCACTCTCCGCTGTGGGGGCGGGAGTTGTCCACGGGAATTCGCCCGGGACGGGGCGGTCAGTGCCCGGACGGCGGCTCGAAACAGCCGGTCTCCATGAAGCGCCCGCTCGTGCTGACCTCGAAGTTCGACTTCTGGACGAAGCCGGTGACGCAGGCGTCGTCGCCTACGTAGAGGCCGATCACGGCGCCTTCGGGCGTGACGTAATCCCCGTCCCCGTAACGGGAGTTCATCGCCTGCACGTCGAGCTGCCCGCCGATCAGCTCACCCTCCTTGGTCGTCTTCCGGACCTCGTACCCGAGCTCGCCGGTGAGGGCGGCGCGCACGCTGTCCGGGTCCCACTTCTTCGCCTTCCACAGCCGCTTCAGGACGGGCCGGACGCGGGCGGCCTCGACGCGTGCGGCCTCCGCGGAGTCCACGGACATATCGCCGGGGCGGCGGTAGGCGTTGTTCTCGCCGTAGTGGGGCGCGCCGTCGACGACTCCGGGCTCTACGTAGGGGGAGGCGCCGGGGGCTTCCGAGGGCGTGGGGGATGTGGATGGCGTGGGGGGTGGGGACGGCGTGCCGGTGGAGGGGGCCGCAGCGTCCGTGGCGGGCCGCTCGTCGCCGCAGGCGGTGAGGGCGAGGGCGGAGCCGAGGAGGAGCGCGCAGGCACCGAGGCGTCTTCGGTGGGTTCGGTACGTCGAGGTGACCATGCCCATGACTGTGCCACGACAGCGTGGACGACTGTGCGTCGGCCGGACAGGCGAGCGAACAACTCTGCCAGGATTGTCCGATGCACACCGCACGACAGCCCCGCATCCTCTTCGTCACGGACCTCGCCTACCAGGCGAAGGGCCGCCGCTACTGCGACGAGGACATCTACCTCTCCTCACGCCTCCGCGAGGACTTCGACGTGGCCCTGTGCCACCCGCTGGACGCGGCCTCCCTGATGGAGACGGGCGCCTTCGACACCGTCGTGGTCCGCAACAGCGGCCCCGTCCTCCACTACGAGGCGCAGTGGGAGGACTTCAAGGAGCGGGCGGGGCGTCGCGGTGCGCGGGTCTACAACCAGCTGAGCGGCAAGGCCGACATGGTCGGCAAGCAGTACCTGCTCGCCCTGACGGCGGGCGGCCACCCCGTGATCCCCACGGTCGACGACCCGCGGGACGTCGGCCGCCTCCCCGAGACGGACAGGTACGTGGTCAAGCCGAAGGCGGGCGCGGACTCCATAGGCCTGGAGTTCGTGAGCCGCGAGGGCCTCGCGGAGCTGCGGGCCGAGTCCGGCATCCTGATCCAGCCGTGCGTCGACTTCACGTACGAGGTCTCGTTCTACTTCGTGGACCACGCTTTCCAGTACGCCCTGTACGCGCCCGACCCTGCCAAGCGCTGGCACCTGGAGCGTTACGTCCCGACCGAGGCCGACCTGGCCTTCGCCCGGGGCTTCGTCGAGTGGAACGCCATCGACCACGGCATCCAGCGGGTCGACGCGTGCAGGACCCGTGCCGGGGAGCTGCTGCTGGTCGAACTGGAAGACCTCAACCCCTACCTCTCCCTGGACCTCCTGGACGAGGAGACGCGGGACGCGTTCGTGGCGGCACTGAAAAGGTCCCTGGCGGAGTGGGCCGATTGACGCAGGCCGTCTGGTGCAGCGTCGCGCCTTCCGCCCCGCCGCAGACGGGCCTAGCCTCACAAAGAAGGAGAGCGCGCGGCAGCATGGCAGCGCAGTCGCCGCTCTTCCCAGTCCCCGGACCCCGGACGCCGGAGCCGTGCCACCGACCTGAACGGCTCCGGTCCGCTGCCCTCGCGGCATGCCCGACCGGGACGTTCTCCCGCACGCCCCGAAGCCGTGAGGCCAGGCGCGCGCCAACCCCGGAGGGGAGCCACGGCGTTGGCGCGCGCGGGGGGCCACCGCAGCTCGTTGCCCGGCTCAGCCCTGCGGGGGAGCCGGGAGGTGGCTGTCGCCCTGGGGGGTGACCGGCAGGTGGCTGTCACCGGGAGGGGCCGGCAGGTGGCTGTCGCTCTGCGGGGAGACCGGCAGGTGGCTGTCGGCGAGCGCGGGGCTCGCGGCGCCGCCCGCGACTGCGGCGGCGACGGCCAGGGTGACGAAGGCCTTCTTGGTGCGGGTCATTCCAACTCCCTTGAAAAGTGCAACTGATGATCGTCGGGGACGCTACTTGTGAAGGGCACGGTTGTTCGGGTTGCTTGCGTGGTTCCCGCCATTGATTGGCCTGAACCGGGCCCGGGCATGCGTCGGCCGCGGCGGCTCCCCCTCCGCGCCGCCGCGGCCGATCGTTCCCCCGTCAGGAATGCAGCTCTAGGCGTCCTTGGGCGGAGCCGGAATGTGGCTGTCGCCCTGCGTGGTGATCTGGCCGTCCTTGGGCGGGGCGGGGATGTGGCTGTCGCCCTGCGTGGTGATCTGGCCGTCCTTGGGCGGGGCGGGAATGTGGCTGTCGCCCATGGTCGTGATCTGCGTGTTCTGCTTGGCGTCGCTCATGCCGGGCTCCTCGGGTTCGACGGTTCGCTGGGGCAGAACGCCCGCTCGGCAACTCCCCCGAGGGTCGCCGAACGGGCGTTCCAGGGCCGCTCACCCTATCTGTGGGGCCCAAGGCGACCCGTCTGCCCCCCGACGCGACGGATCGACAAGTAGAGAGTGGCAGCCACTCATAAACGTTCGATGAACGCCTGGGCCGGGGGTGTCAGGCCGCTGCGACAGGAGAGAGCAGCGCCCGTGCCTCCGCGGCCTCCGGGGCACCCGCTCGCTCGTGGATGGACAGCGCCTCGCGCCAGCAGGCCCGGGCGCGATCGGCCTGCCCGAGATTGTCGAGGGACCTTCCGAGCAGCAGCAATACGTTGGCGCGCATCCAGTCGCCGCCGATGCAGCCGGTCGTGAGGGCTTGCTCGGCGTGCTGCGCCGCAGCGGTGGACCGCCGGGCCGCGAGGTGGACCTGGGCGATACGGAAGTACGTGGTCCCTTCCCACAGGCGCTGGCGGTTCTCCACGAAGACGTGCAGTGCCTCGGTGAGCTGGTCGAGCGCCTCCTCATAGCGGCCCGCGTGACTGAGGGCGATCGCGAGCGCGTACCTGGCGTTGGCGAGACGGAAGGTGAGGCCGAGTTCGTCGTAGATGGCCACCCCCTCACGCGCGAGGTCGATGGCCTTGGAGGTGCGTCCCACGTCCACCAGGACCCGGGAGAGATTGCACAGGGTGCTCGCCTCGCCCGGGCGGTTGCCGTCGGCACGGAATGCCTCGACCGCCTTCAGCAGGTACGCCTCGCTGGCGGTGTGCCGCTTCAAGCAGTACGCGACGATGCCCTGCTCGTTCGGGGCGTTGCCCCGGGTCCAGGGGTCGTCGGTCAGCGGACCGAGCTCGGCGGCCCGGTCGGCCTCGGGAATGGCCTCGTCGAAGCGCCCCGAGTTGCCGAGGACCTGGCTGAGCGTGACCCGCGCCCGAGCCTCCGCGTGGGCGTCCCCCAAAGCCGCTGCCGCGTCCCGCGCAGCCGACGTCGCCGACTCGTACCGCAGCGAACTCGCCCCCGACTCCGCCAGATCCTTGGAAGCCAGCAGCAGGTCCACCGCGCGGCGGAGCGTGTTCGGGCCCAGGGACTGCTGGACGCAGGCCAGGATGCAGGCCGCCTCCGAGTGGAGCCAGTCCAGGGCTTTCGTGTCGTCCGTGAAGTCCTGGCCCGCGTGTTCCGTGGGCTCCAGGTGGTCCACCGTGCGGTCGCCGGGGCGTTCGATCGCGTAGACCCGGGCGGCGGAGGCCAGGTAGAAGTCCAGGAGGCGGGACATCGCCGCGTCCCGTTCGCCGGGGGGCTGCTCGTCCCGCTCGGCGCATGCACGCGCGTAGAGGCGTACGAGATCGTGGTAGCGGTAGCGGCCGGGGGCCGCGGACTCCACCAGGGAGGTGTCGACCAGGGACTCCAGGAGGTCTTCCGTTTCCTCCAGGGGAAGGTCCAGGACCGCGGCGGCCGCCGCGAGGGAGAGGTCCGGGCCGTCGGCCAGGCCGAGGAGGCGGAAGGCACGGGCCTGGGCCGGCTCCAGCTGGCCGTACCCCAGCTCGAAGGTCGCCTTGACCGCGAGGTCGCCCGCCTGGAGCTCGTCCAGGCGGCGCCGCTCGTCCGCCAGCTTCGCCGCGAGCGTGGAGACCGTCCAGGTGCGGCGGGCCGCCAGGCGGGACGCCGCGATCCGGATGGCGAGCGGCAGGAAACCGCACGCGGCCACCACGTCCAGGGCGGCCTCGCGCTCCGACGTCACCCGCTCCTCGCCGACGATGCGGGTGAAGAGGAGCAGCGCCTCCTCGGGGGACATCACGTCCAGGTCCACCAGGTGCGCGCCCGCCAGATCCACCATGCGGACGCGGCTCGTCACCAGCGCCGCGCAGCCCTCCATGCCGGGGAGCAGGGGTCTGACCTGTGCCGCGTCGCGGGCGTTGTCCAGCAGGACGAGGACGCGCCGGCCGTCGAGGACCGAGCGGTAGAGGGCCGCACGCTCCTCCAGGGAGTCCGGGATCGCCGAGTCGGCCGTGCCGAGGGCGCGCAGGAAGGCGCCGAGGACCGCCTCCGGCTCGGCCGCCCGCGCGCCCGCCCCCTGGAGGTCCACGTACAGCTGGCCGTCGGGGAAGTGGGTGCGCGCGACGTGCGCGACGTGCACGGCCAGCGTCGTCTTGCCGACACCGCCGATGCCCGCCAGCGCCGACACCGCCATCACGCGGCCCTCGGCGGTGGAGAGGATGTCGCTCAGCTCGTCCACGAAGGACGCGCGGCCCGTGAAGTCGGGGACCGTCGCCGGGAGCTGCGCCGGGCGTACCGCCGTCGTGATGGGTTCCTGGTCGGGGGCGGTGGGCTCGGCGAGGGTGGGGTCGGCTTGGAGGATGCGCTGCTGGAGCTCCTTGAGGCCCGGCCTCGGGTCCACGCCGAGCTCGTCGGCGAGCAGCCGGCGCGTGTCCGCGTAGACGGCGAGGGCCTCGGCCTGGCGTCCGCTGCGGTAGAGCGCCAGCATCAGCAGTTCGCGCAGCCGCTCCCGGAGCGGATGCGCCGCCGTCAGGGCCGTCAGCTCCGACACCGCCTCCGCGTGGCAGCCCTGCTCCAGATCCATGTCGAGACGGGTCTCGACGAGCTGCAGGCGCCACTCGTCGAGGCGGGTGCGCTGGGTGTCGGCGTACGGCCCCGGGACGTTGGCCAGGGGTTCGCCGTCCCACAGGCCGAGCGCCTTGTTCACCAGCGTGCGCGCCTGGCAGAGGTCGCCGACGCTGCGGGCCTTCTCGGCGGCCGCCCAGAGGTCTTCCGCCATGGCCAGGTCCAGCGCGCCGTCGCCGACCCGGACGGCATAGCCCCCGGCCTCGCTGACGAGGACCCCGGGGGGCAGCACCTTGCGGAGCCGGGACGCGTACGTACGTACCGCTGCCAGTGCCTGCGACGGCGGCTCCTCGCCCCAGAGCGCGTCGATCAGTTCCGACGCCGTGGCCGTGCGGCCGTCCCGCAGCAGGAGGGCCGCGAGCAGCGCCCTCTGCTGGGGGGATCCGGTGTTGAGCTGTTCCGAGCCGTGCCACGCGCGCACCGGTCCGAGCACGCTGAAGCGCGACGTCCGGACCTCGGGGGGGTGCCCCTCGGTCCGCTCCTCGGGGGTGTTCCCCGAGGCCGGACGCCGCTGCTCCGGTACTCGCGGTACATCGACCATCGCTCCCCCTGCCGCCCTGCCGTTCCCAATCATGCCGGTCGCGGGTCTGCCCGCCCGCGGTGGTTCGTATGCAGCCCTGCGGTCCTTCGGTTCTGCCCGGTCCGTCGTGCCCCCGGTTCCTGCTCCCCGCCAGTTTGCCTTGTCCATGGCGGATGCGTCAGCCGTGGGAGACGGCTCTCACAGGGTCCTCGCACGACATTCCGCATCGCTTTCCCGCCACGGGCCGCGGCGGTGCCCGCGCGTTCGCCCGGGCGGTCATCCGCGTACGACTAGCTGACGGACCGTCAGATCAGCGCTACCGTGGCATTCATGGAGACCACGGAGAGCTCGGAGACCGCATCGGGGACCTTCCCGAAGATCATCTCGGTGGACGACCACACGGTCGAACCCCCCGACGTCTGGCGGGACCGGCTCCCGTCCAAGTACCGGGACCGCGGCCCCAGGATCGTCCGCGCACCCCTGCGGGAAATGTCCTTCCTGGGCGGGAAGTTCGCCCCCGTCATGGGGGAGCAGGGGGAGGAAGGACCCATCGGGGACTGGTGGATCTACGAGGACCTGCACCGCCCCCTCACCCGCCTCGACACCGCGGTCGGCTACGCCAGGGACGAGATCCGGCTCGAGGTCATCACCTACGAGCAGATGCGTCCCGGCTCCTTCTCCGTCCCCGACCGGCTCGCCGACATGGACGTCAACCACGTCCAGTCCGCCCTCTGCTTCCCCACCTTCCCGCGCTTCTGCGGCCAGACGTTCACCGAGGCCAAGGACCGGGAGCTCGGGCTCCTCTGCGTCCAGGCGTACAACGACTGGATGGTGGAGGAATGGTGCGGCCCCGAGGCACACGGCCGCCTCATACCCCTCACCCTCATCCCCCTCTGGGACGCGGAGCTCGCCGCCGCGGAGGTGCGCAGGAACGCCGCGCGCGGCGTGCGGGCGGTCGCCTTCTCCGAGATCCCGCCCCACCTCGGGCTCCCCTCCATCCACACCGACGAGTGGGACCCCTTCCTGCGCGCCTGCGACGAGACCGGCACGGTCATCGCCATGCACATCGGCTCGTCCAGCAAGATGCCGTCGACCTCGGCGGACGCGCCGCCCGCCGTCGGCTCCACCATCACCTTCGCCAACTGCTGCTTCTCGATGGTCGACTGGCTGATGAGCGGCAAGTTCGAACGCTTCCCGAACCTCAAGGTCATGTACGCGGAGGGGCAGATCGGCTGGATCCCCTACATCCTGGAGCGGGCGGATGTGGTGTGGGAGGAGAACAGGGGGTGGGGCGGCGTCGCGGACAAGGTGACTCGGCCGCCGTCCGAGCTGTTCTCCTCACACGTCTTCGGGTGCTTCTTCGACGACGCGTTCGGGCTCCGGAACCTCGATTCCATCGGGGTCGGGAACGTGCTGTACGAGACGGACTATCCGCACTCCGATTCGACCTGGCCCAAGTCGCGGGAGGTGGGGGAGGCGCAGATGGGTCACCTTGCTCCCGAGGTCGTCGACCGCATCGTCCGCGGCAATGCGGTCGGCCTCCTCGGCCTGACGGAGTCGGGCCTCTGGCCCGGCCGGTGACCTTGCCCTCCGGGGGCGGGTGGGGGGCCTCCCTGCGACGTCCTGCCGGGGTAGGAGCCCCAAGCCCGCCGCTGCGCGGCGGATGTTCCCCACCCACCCACCCGTTTGCCCCGCGCCGTCCTGCGGGGGTAGGGGCGGGTGGGCGGGTGTTCCCCGCGACGCCCTGGGGGGTGAGGACGGGCGGGGTGGGGGCTGCTCTGCGCCGGGAGTGGGGCGGGTGGGCCGGTGTTCCCCGCGACGCCCGGGGGGGGGTGAGGACGGGCGGGTGGGGCTTGCCCCGCGACGGCCCGCAGGGGAAGGGACAAGGCCCCCCACCGGCCGTTCGCCGCGGTCGAGACGGGAGGGGACGTGGGGGTATGTGCGCACGGAGCACTGAGCGCACTGTGGCGTCTTTGTTCTTGAGGCGTGGCGCGCAGTGATGGCGAGTACGTACATACCCCCGCGGCCCCGCACCCACAGACGGACCCAAGGCGCGACCCGCACAACGCGACGCCGCGCGCAGACAGCCCGCAGGGGTTGTCTGACGGGGCGTCAGGCCGCACCATGACGGCGGCGCCCCACATGACGGGGCGTCAGGTCAAGACGAAGGGTGGGGTGCCCGTGCTCGTCTACGGGATGCAGTTGCCGATCCAGTCCCAGAGCTCGCTCTACGCCGAACCATGGGAAGCCCAAGCCGGCCCCGAAGACCTCGTCGAGATCGCCCGCACCGCGGACCGCACCGGCTTCGCCTACCTCGCGACCTGCGACCACGTCGCCATCCCGCGCCGCCTCGCCGACGCGATGGGCACCGTCTGGTACGACCCCGTAGCCACCCTCGCCCACCTCGCCGCCGTCACCGAGAACGTCCGCCTCCTGAGCCACGTCGCCATCGTCGGCCTGCGTCACCCCCTCCTCTCCGCCAAGCAGTACGCCACCCTCGACCACCTCAGCGGCGGCCGCCTGATCCTCGGGGTCGGCGCCGGCCACGTACAGGAGGAGTTCGAGGCACTCGGCGTCGAATTCGCGCGGCGCGGCCCGGTCCTCGACGAGACGATCGACGCGTTGAGGGCGGCCCTCGGCCCGGACGAGTATCCCGAGCATCACGGTGACCGCTACGACTTCCGGGATCTCGGGCAGCGGCCCCGCCCCACCCAGGCCCGCGTCCCCGTCTGGATCGGCGGCTCCTCGCCCGCCGCCGTGCGCAGGGCGGCCACCCGCGGCGACGGCTGGCTGCCGCAGGGCGACCCGCGCGCTGCGCTGCCCGCGCAGATCGCCAGGCTCAGGCGGCTGCGGGAGGAGGCGGGGATCCAGGAACCGGTCACCGTCGGCGCGATCACCGAGGCGCTGTACGTGGGAGAGCCGGCCCACCCCGTGGGCCGCCGCACGCTCTCCGGAAAGCCGGCCGCCCTCGCCGAGTCCCTGCGCGAGTACGCCGCGATGGGCGTGGACCAGATCCAGGTGCGCTTCCGCAGCCGCAGCCGTACCGAACTCACCGACCAGATGGCGGCGTTCGCGACAGAAGTGGCCCCACATCTCAACCTCTGAAACCGCTGGCACCACTGGAACCACTGATGACCGAATGACGAGCGAATAGGGAGCACGGCATGGGCAAGCTCGACGGCCGCGTCATCATCGTGACCGGCGCCGCGCGCGGACAGGGCGAGCAGGAGGCGCGCCTCTTCGTGGAGGAGGGAGCCCGCGTAGTCGTCGCCGACGTACTCGACGAACAGGGCGAGGCGCTCGCCAAGGAGCTGGGTGCGGACTCCGCGGCCTACGTCCACCTGGACGTAGGAGTGGAGGCGGACTGGCAGGCCGCCACGGCCGCCGCGAAGGACGCCTTCGGGAAGGTCGACGGGCTCGTGAACAACGCCGGCATCCTCCGGTTCAACGAAATCGTCAGCACCCCGCTCGAAGAGTTCCAGCAGCTCATCCAGGTCAACCAGATCGGCTGCTTCCTCGGCATCCGCACCGTCGCGCCCGAGATCGGCGCCGCGGGCGGCGGCACGATCGTGAACACGGCCTCGTACACGGCCCTCACGGGCATGGCGTACGTGGGCGCGTACGCCGCGACGAAGCACGCCATTCTCGGCCTCACCCGGGTCGCCGCCCTGGAGCTGGCCGCCAGGAACATCCGCGTCAACGCCGTGTGCCCGGGGGCGGTCGACACCCCCATGACCAACCCCGCGCAGCTGGATCCCACCGCCGACCCCACGGAGGCGCGGGAGGCCGTCGCGGAGCTGTACAAGAAGCTCGTGCCGCTCGGACGGATCGGGCGCCCGCAGGAGGTCGCGGCGCTCGCGCTCTTCCTGACCGGGGACGACTCGGCGTACATCACGGGACAGCCGTTCGTCGTGGACGGCGGCTGGCTCGCCGGGGTCAGCATCTTCTGACGTCACGTCAGATAACCAGCGCCCGGGCCCGCCCGGCCCTTGACGGCCCTCCCGAGCCGGTGGAACAGTCGACGCATCACAATCTGACGGCTCGTCAGAAACCGTCAGACTCTCACGAGGACGGTGAACCTCCTTGGAATTCGGTCTCTTTGTACAGGGATACGTGCCCGCCCAGCGGGCCAAGGTCGACCCCGAAGCGGAGCACAAGGCGCTCATCGAGGAGACCGAGTACGTCATCCAGGCGGACAAGTCCGGCTTCAAATACGCCTGGGCCTCCGAGCACCACTTCCTGGAGGAGTACTCACACCTCTCCGCCAACGACGTCTTCCTCGGCTACCTCGCCCACGCGACCGACCGCATCCACCTGGGCTCCGGGATCTTCAACCCGCTCGCGCCCGTGAACCACCCGGTGAAGGTCGCCGAGAAGGTCGCCATGCTCGACCACCTCTCCGAAGGGCGCTTCGAGTTCGGGACGGGGCGCGGTGCCGGTTCGCACGAGATCCTCGGCTTCATGCCGGGCATCACGGACATGAACCACACCAAGGAGATATGGGAAGAGACCATCGCCGAATTCCCCAAGATGTGGCTCCAGGACGAGTACGTCGGCTTCCAGGGCAAGCACTGGTCGCTGCCGCCCCGCAAGGTCCTCCCCAAGCCGTACGGGAAGTCGCACCCGGCCATGTGGTACGCCGCCGGGTCCCCCTCCTCGTACGCCATGGCGGGCAAGAAGGGCCTCGGGGTCCTCGGCTTCAGCGTGCAGAAGGTCTCCGACATGGAGTGGGTCGTCGAGTCGTACAAGACGGCCGTGAAGGAGGCCGAGGCGATCGGCGGCTTCGTCAACGACAACGTCATGGTGACGTCCACGGCGATCTGCGCGGAGACGCACGCCAAGGCCGTCGAGATCGCCGTCGGCGGCGGGCTCAACTACCTCCAGTCGCTGCTCTTCCGCTACCACGACACCTTCCCCCGGCCCGAGGGCATCCCGGAGTGGCCAGAGCTGCTCCCCGACTACACCGAGGAGCTCATCGAGCTGCTCATCGCCGAGGAGCTGATGATCTGCGGCGACCCGGACGAGGTGCTCACGCAGTGCAAGCGGTGGGAGCAGGCCGGGGCGGACCAGCTCAGCTTCGGGCTGCCGATCGGGATCTCGCCCGAGGACACGAAGAACACGATCAAGCTGATCGGTGAGCACGTGATTCCGAAGATCGACACGGATCCGGTGCACCGCACGACGCGGTTCCGGCAGGCCGCCGGCGCGTAGCACCCCTCGACCGCCCCGGCTTCCCCTCCCGGACGGAGGCCGGGGCCCTCCTTCTTCCCGTACCACCCTTCCCCTCCCGTACCGCCCCTCCCGTACCGCCCTTCCCGTTCGCCCTTCGAAAGGGGACCTCCCGTCATGCTCGACCACCTCATCAAGGGCGCGACCGTCGTCGACGGGACCGGCGCCCCCGCGCGCGTCGCCGACGTCGGGATACGGGACGGGCGCATAGCCGTCGTCGCCGAGCCGGGGCCCGTCACCGAGGAGGCAAGGACCAGTGAGGACGCCCGGGGCCGCGTCCTCGCGCCCGGGTTCGTCGACCCGCACACGCACTACGACGCCCAGCTGTTCTGGGACCCGTACGCGACACCGTCGCTCAACCACGGCGTCACGACGGTCGCGGGCGGCAACTGCGGGTTCACGCTCGCGCCGCTGCACCCGGACCGGCCCGGCGACGCCGACTACACGCGGCGGATGATGTCGAAGGTCGAGGGCATGTCGCTGGTGGCGCTCGAAGAGGGCGCGCCGTGGTCGTGGAGTTCCTTCGGGGAGTATCTGGACGCCCTCGACGGGCGCATCGCCGTCAACGCCGGGTTCATGGTGGGGCACTGCGCGCTGCGCCGGTACGTGATGGGCGCGGACGCCGTCGGGGGGCAGCCCACGCCCGCCCAGCTGGAGGAGATGCTGCGCCTCTTCCACGACGCGATGGACGCGGGGGCCTGGGGGCTCTCCACCACCCAGTCGTCCACTCACTCGGACGGCGACGGGCAGCCGGTCGCCTCGCGGCACGCGAAGCCCGCGGAGCTCCTCGCGCTCTCCCGTGCCGTCGCCGAGCACGAGGGGACGCAGCTGGAGGCGATCGTCGCGGGCTGTCTCGACCAGTTCAGCGACGACGAGATCGACCTGCTCGTGGAGATGAGCGCGGCGGCGGGCAGGCCGCTCAACTGGAACGTGCTCACCATCGACGCCGCCGTCCCGGAGCGCGTGCCCCGCCAGCTCGTGCCGAGCGAGCGCGCCCGCAAGGCGGGTGGCCGGGTCGTCGCGCTCACCATGCCGATCCTCACGCCCATGAACATGTCGCTCGGCACGTTCTGCGCCCTCAACCTCATCCCGGGCTGGGGCGACATCCTGGGCCTGCCCGTGCCGGAGCGGATCGCGAAGCTGCGCGACCCAGAGGTGCGCGCGGAGATGCTGCGGCGCGCGGGCAGCAAGGAGGCGGGTGTCTTCCGGCGGCTCGCCCGCTTCGACCGGTACGTCATCGGAGACACGTACTCCGAGGAGAACGAAGGCCTCACCGGGCGCGTCGTCGGCGACATCGCGGCCGAGCGCGGGCAGGAGCCGTTCGAGTGCCTGGTCGGGATCTGCGCGGCCGACGACCTGCGCACCGTCCTGTGGCCGATGCCCACCGACAACGACCCCGCCTCGTGGGCCCTGCGCGCCGAGGCCTGGCAGCACGAGGACGTCATGCTGGGCGGCTCCGACGCGGGCGCGCACCTGGACCGCATGTGCGGGGCCCCGTACACGACGCGTTTCCTCGGCGACTGCCTGCGCGGACGCCGGCTGGCGAGCCTCGAACAGGCCGTGAAGATGCTCACCGACGATCCGGCCCGGCTCTTCGGGCTGCGCGAGCGCGGCCGGATCGCCGAGGGCTACCACGCCGACCTCGTCCTCTTCGACCCCGAGCGGATCGACGCGGGCAAGGCGACCCTCGTCCACGACCTGCCCGGCGACAGCCCGCGCCTGGACTCCAAGGCGATCGGCGTCAACGCGGTCTGGGTCAACGGGGTCGAGACGATCCGTGAGGACGTGGTGACCGGCGCGGTGCCGGGCAAGGTGCTGCGCTCGGGGCGGGACACCCGGACGGTGAGCACGAAATGAACGCGCCCAGGCGGCTGTTCATCGGCGGAGAGTGGGTCGAGCCGGACCACGGGCACCACGAAGTGACGAACCCCGCGACCGAGCAGGTCGTCGGCCTCGCCCCCGAGGCGAGCACCGAGCAGGTCCTGGCCGCCGCGGCGGCGGCCCGCGAGGCCTTCGCGAGCTGGTCGCGCACGACGCCCGAGGAGCGCGCGGCGATACTGTCCCGCACCGCCGAGATCCTGCGGCGCGACTCGGCCGCGTACGCCGAACTCGCGCGGGCCGAGAGCGGTGCCACGACCGCGACGGCACACGGCATGCAGGTGGCGGTGGCGGTGGCGCGCTTCGAGCGGTACGCGAAGGGGGCGCTGGAGCCGGTCGAGACGGCGCTCCCACCGCAGATCAACGAGGCGGGGCTGATGGGGAAAGCAGCCGTCATGGGGGCGCTCGCGGTCCGCCGCCCGGTCGGCGTCATCACCTGCGTCACCTCCTACAACAACCCGTGGGCCAATCCCGCGGGCAAGGTGGCGCCCGCCCTCGCGATGGGCAACACGGCCGTCGTGAAGCCCGCGCCGCAGGACCCGCTGTCGGTGTACGCAATGGCGGCGGCCCTGGAGGAGGCGGGTGTCCCGCCCGGCGTGGTGAACGTCGTCTCCGGCACGGACGTGGCCGTCGGCGAGACGGCCGTCGCGTCCCCGGACGTCGACATGGTGAGCTTCACCGGCTCGACCGCCGTCGGGCAGCGCATCGGCGAGGTGTGCGGCCGCGCCATGAAACGCCAGCTGATGGAACTCGGCGGCAAGGGCGCGGCGATCGTCCTCGACGACGCGGACCTGGACGCGGCGGTGGCCGGCATAGGCACGACGTTCTCTTTCTACAGCGGCCAGATCTGCACGGCACCGACACGCGTACTGGCCCAAAGGGCAATATATAAGCCCCTATTGGAAAAGCTGACGACCTACGCCACCCACCTGAAGGTCGGCGACCCGGCCGAACGGGGAACGGCGGTCGGCCCGGTGATCTCCGCCGCACACCGCGACCGCATCGAGTCATACGTCGAGGACGCCCGAAAGGAGGGCGCACGCCTCGTCACAGGCGGCGAACGCCCCCCACTCCCGACCGGCTTCTACGTGGCCCCGACCCTCCTCGCCGACTGCACCCCCGACATGCGGGCGGTCCGCGAGGAGATCTTCGGCCCGGTGATCACCGTGGTCCCCTTCGACGCCACCACCCCCGAGGAGGCCGAAGAAACGGCGATCACCCTGGCCAACGACAGCGACTACGGCCTCATCGACTACGTCTGGTCCGGCGACGTGGCCCGCGCCTTCCGCATCGCCCACCGCCTACGCACGGGCGGCGTCGGCATAAACACGATCGGCCGCAACATGGAGGCCCCCTTCGGCGGCTTCAAGAAGAGCGGCGTGGGCCGCGACGTCGGCTCGTACGCCCTCCACGCATACAGCGAACTCCAGTCACTCGTCTGGCCGGGCTGAGGCCACGGTCAGTCGCCCAGGAAGATCGGGTTTGTGAAGGCGCACAGGGGGCCCGGGAGGGGCGGGGTCGTCGGGGGGTGGCGGACTTCTGCTCTGACGTAGGCCGCGTATGACGGTGTCGTGCGCCATTCCAGGGTGCCTGTGCCGGAGGCGGGGAGTGCGGAGCCCGTGTGCAGGACGCCCTGGTCGGTGACGAAGCGGGGTGTGCAGCCGGGGGCGCCCTTGATGTCCAGGCGGATCGTGACCGGGGTGTCGGGGGCGACGGGGAGGCGGCCGCCGATGCCTGCGTGGCTGCCTCTGCCGCCTGCCGCGGTGAAGGTGAGTTCCACGGATTTTGATTCGGCGATGTAGGAGCGGCCGCGGCGGATGCCGTCCTGGATGGCCTCGCGGGTCAGGTCGTCGGCGAGGACGACGGTCTGCGGGCCGCCGATGCGGTCGGGGTCGCGGTGCGCGTCGCTGTTGCCCATGGCGGGGATCCACGGCCTGCGCCCGCCGCGTACGGACGTGACGAGCATGCTGTCCCAGTCGGCGAGGGAGACCTCGTCGTCGGGCGTGTAGGCGCCGTTCCACACCTCGACCGCGTCCGCCTCGCCGAAGCCGAACTTCCAGTTGCAGCCGACGCAGGTGGCGTGCGGGTGGGCCGGGACGACGAGGCCGCCAGCGTCGCGGATCCTGCGGGCGTACCTGCCGAAGCGGTTGTCGCGGGCACGGTAGCGCCAGTCGACGAACGTGCCGGGGTCCGTGCCGAGGGCGACGAGGTGGCCGTTCCGCGTCGTCACCTCCTCGCCGAGCATGATCAGGAGGTCGTCGCCCGCGTGCTCCGCCCAGTGGGCGTGCGCCGAGTGCGTGTTGTGCTCGGAGCTGTTGATGAAGTCGAGGCCCGCCGCCCGCGCCAGGGCGGCGATCTCGGCGAGGGTGCGCCTGCCGTCGGAGTACACGGAGTGCAGGTGGCAGTCGCCGCGGTACCAGGCGCGGCCGCGGCCCTTCGCGCGCTCCGGCGGGTAGGAGGGTTTCGGGGTGTGGCCCGGTTTCCCGTAGGTGAGGGTGATCGTCACCTCGTAGGGGAGGCCCTCGGGCGCGACCGTGTACGGGCCGAGCGCGATGTGCCAGGTGCCCGCGCGGATCCGGCCCGGGATGTAACCGGGCGTCGCGTCGTCGGCGCGGATGAAGAATTCCGTGCGGGCGCCGCCGGACCAGCCGCGGAAGCCCTTGCCGCCGAGCTCCGTGCCGCGCTCGTCGAACACGCCGATGTCGAGGGCGTTGCCCTGGGTGCCGGGCGGCACGGCCGGCTTCTGGTAGGTGTACGAGGCGTGGAACTCGGCCACCCCGTCCGGGACTTCGACCGGCAGGTACACGAAGTCGGGCGAGCCGGGCGGCAGCGTGCCGCGCACCGTTCTCGTCTCCTTGCTCCCCGGCGCCCTGTCCCGCCCGGGAGCGCGCCGCTCGGCGCCACTGGCGAAGCTCACGCTGCCCAACGTAATCGCGGCGGCGGCTCCCGTCACGAACAGTCCGCGCCGGTTCGGTCCCTTGTGCGCCGGGTGTTCGGCGTCGTTCTCGCACATGCTGCGGCTCCCCAGGGTGTCGGTGGTGACGTGGGTGGTGCGTGCAACCCTGGTATTGAGCCGTGAACTGCGCCGCAAGGGAAGGCGAGTGACGGTTTTCCACCCGGTGGCCGACGGACGTGGCCCGGAGGGCGGACCTGTGGGGGCGCTCAGGTCCGGGGGCGCTCAGGTCCGGGGGGCGCTCAGGTCCGGGGTGCGCTCAGGTCCGGGGTGCGCTGAGGTCCACCACGACGTCGTACACCCCCGCGTTCGGCGTGACCGGACGGCTGGTCCGCCGGGGCGCGGCATCGGTGCGGGCCGTGAAGTCGGGGTCGGCGGTGGCCGCCTCCCACGCCTCCTGGCTCTCCCAGTGGGAGACGTTGACGAGCTGGAACCGGGTCTCCGTCGCGCGGGACCGGTGCATGCGGGAGTCGATGAAGCCGGGCTTGTCCCGCATGAGGCGGGCCCGCTCCTCCCACTTCCCGACGAACGCGTCGACGTCCTCCGCCTCGATCTCGAAGACGTTGATGAACGTGACGGAGGAGGCGGGAGTACGGTCGGTGCCGTCGCCCGGACGCGTGTCTGTGATCATTCGAGCAGCCTAGCCAGGTGCCTCAACCAGCCTGCGGCCAGGCCTTGTTGGCGCTGCGGTCAGGCCTCCACCGCTCCTGCCGCGAGCAGCACCGCCTCCGTCTCCGGATGTGGACCCGACGCGCCCTGGCGGGCCCAGCGCAGGGGCGTGCTCCCCGTGCCGTCGTCCTCGCGGAGGTTCGGGTCGGCGCCGTGCGCGAGGAGTTCGCGGACCGTGTCGACGTGACCCCAGGCGGCGGCCCCGCACAGCGGCGTGCCGTCGGTGAGGCCGCGGCTCTCGGTGTCGGGCCGGGCGCCCGCCCGCAGCAGGACCCGCACCGTGTCGGCCGCGCCGTGCACCGAGGCGGCGTACAGGGGCGTCGTGCCGTCGGTGTCGGGGAGTTCCGGGTCGGCGCCGGCCCGCAGCAGGGCCCGGACCGTGCCCGTCACGCCGAGCGCCGCGGCGAACACGAGCTCCCTGGTCAGCTTCTTCTGCCGGCGTCTCTTCACGCGGGCCAGGTTAATGAGCGCACAGGCATGGACCAACCGACTTTCCCGGGGTAGGAAGAGTGCCCCGACACTCCCGGAGGGCTCCGTGCGCATCTCCGCGACGCTCCACATGACCGACAGGACGATCACGCCGGTACGCCTGGCCCGGGAACTGGAGCGGCGCGGCTTCGCCGGGCTCTACCTCCCCGAACACACCCACATCCCGGTCCCGCGCGAGACGCCCTACCCGGGCGGTGAACTGCCGCCCGAGTGCGCCCGCATGCTCAGCCCCTTCATCGCCCTCGCCCAGGCCGCCGCCGTCACCACACGCATCGCCCTCGGCACGAACATCGCCCTGGTAGCCCAGCACGACCCCATCGACCTCGCCAAGCAGATCGCGACCCTCGACCACCTCTCCGGCGGCCGCGTCACCCTCGGCATCGGCTACGGCTGGAACCGGGAGGAGGCCGAGGACCACGGTGTCCCGTGGCCGCGGCGCCGGGAGTTCGTGCGGGACCGGATGGCGGTCATGCGGGCGCTGTGGGCGGACCGCCCGAAGGCGTACGAGAGCGAGTTCGGCGCCGTACGGGCGAGCGAGGTCCATCCGAAGCCGCGGCGGGTGCCCAGGAAGCGGCTCGCGAAGGGGCCGCTGTTCGGGCCGCGCACGCTCATCGGCGGGGCCGCGGGGCCGGGCCTGTTCGCGCACGTCGCGGAGTACGCGGACGGCTGGATGCCCGTCGGCGGCAGCGGCCTGCGCGAGGCGCTGCCCGTGCTCAGGTCGGCGTGGGCGGACGCGGGCCGCGAGGCCGACGACCTGTACGTGGCGGTGACGGCGGTCGAGCCGGACCCGGGCAAGCTCGCCCACTACGAGGGCCTCGGCGTGGACGAGGTGATCGTGCAGCTGCCGCCGGCCGGGGAGGCGGAGGTGTGCGAGGCGCTCGACCGCCTCGGGCGGTACGTGACCCCCTGAGCCGTCGAGCCGTCGAGCCGTCGAGCCGTCGGGCCGTCGGGCCGTCGGGCCTTCGGGCTTCTCGGGCGCGCGAGCCGGAGTGCGCAGGCGCGAGCACGGGGACGGAAGTACGGGGGCAAGCACGGCAGTACCGGGCGGGGGTACGCGGGACGGAAGTATCCGGAGGAGGCAGGTGTTCTCGCTCGTATGCTCAGAGACATGACCAACAGCGCGCAGCCCCCCGGCCCCGGACGACCCACCGCGAACGCCATGCGGCGCGCGCTCAGGAGGGCCAGGGACGGCGTCGCGCTCGACGTGACGGAAGCCGCGGTCCTGCTGCAGGCGCGGGGCGCGGATCTCGACGACCTCACGGCGTCCGCGGCCCGGGTGCGGGACGCGGGGCTCGAAGCGGCGGGGCGGCCGGGCGTCATCACGTACTCGAAGAGCGTGTTCATCCCGCTCACCCGGCTCTGCCGCGACAAGTGCCACTACTGCACCTTCGCGACCGTGCCCGGCAAGCTGCGCCGGGACGGCCACGGCATGTTCATGTCCCCGGACGAAGTGCTCGACATCGCGCGGCGCGGGGCCGAACTCGGCTGCAAGGAAGCCCTCATCACCCTCGGCGACAAGCCCGAGGACCGCTGGCCCGAGGCCCGCGAGTGGCTGGAGGCGGAGGGGTACGACGACACCATCGCGTACGTCCGCGCCATCTCGATCCGCATCCTGGAGGAGACGGGCCTGCTCCCGCACCTCAACCCGGGCGTCATGACGTGGACGGACTTCCAGCGGCTCAAGCCCGTCGCGCCCAGCATGGGCATGATGCTGGAGACGACCGCCACCCGCCTCTGGTCCGAGCCGGGCATGCCGCATTACGGCTCCCCGGACAAGGAACCCGCCGTGCGGCTGCGGGTCCTGGAGGACGCGGGCCGCTCGTCCGTCCCCTTCACCAGCGGGCTGCTCATCGGGATCGGCGAGACGTACGAGGAGCGCGCCGACTCGCTGTTCGCGCTGCGCCGCGTCGCCCGCTCGTACCACGGCGTCCAAGAGCTGATCATCCAGAACTTCCGCGCCAAGCCGGACACGGCGATGCGCGGCATGCCCGACGCGGAGATCGACGACCTGGTCGCCACGATCGCCGTCGCCCGGCACATCATGGGCCCGGCGGGCAACATCCAGGCACCGCCCAACCTCATCGCAGGCGAGTACGAGCGGCTGATCGGCGCCGGCATCGACGACTGGGGCGGCGTGTCGCCGGTCACGATCGACCACGTCAACCCCGAGAAGCCCTGGCCGAAGCTGGACGAGCTGGCCGCGCGGTCCGCGGCGGCGGGCTTCACGCTCGCCGAACGTCTCTGCGTCTACCCCGAGTTCGTGCAGCGCGGCGAGCCCTGGCTCGACCCGCGGCTCCTCCCGCACCTGCGGGCGCTCGCCGACCCCGAGACCGGCCTCGCCCGGCCCGACGCGGTCGTCGAGGGCCACCCCTGGCAGGAGCCCGACGAGGGGTACGTCGCCTCCTCCGGCCGCACCGACCTGCACCGCACCATCGACACGGAAGGCCGCACCGCCGACCGGCGCGACGACTTCGACGAGGTGTACGGCGACTGGGAGGCCCTGCGCGAGCAGGCCGCGCCCGGCATGGTGCCGTCCCGCATCGACGGCGACGTACGCGCCGCCCTCGCCACGGCCGCCGACGACCCCACGAAGCTCACCGACGACGAGGCGCTGGCGCTGCTGCACGCCGACGGGCCCGCGCTCGACGCGCTCTGCTCGGTCGCGGACGACATCCGCAAGACGGTCAACGGCGACGACGTCACGTACATCGTCACCCGCAACATCAACTTCACCAACGTCTGTTACACCGGCTGCCGCTTCTGTGCCTTCGCCCAGCGCAGGACCGACGCGGACGCCTACACGCTCTCCCTGGACCAGGTCGCCGACCGGGCCGCGCAGGCCTGGGACGTCGGCGCCGTCGAGGTGTGCATGCAGGGCGGCATCCACCCGGACCTGCCGGGCACCGCCTACTTCGACATCGCACGGGCGGTGAAGGAGCGCGTGCCGGGCATGCACGTGCACGCCTTCTCGCCGATGGAGGTCGTCAACGGCGCGACCAGGACCGGGCTCTCGATCCGGGAATGGCTGACCGCCGCCAAGGAGGCGGGCCTGGACTCGATCCCGGGGACGGCCGCCGAGATCCTCGACGACGAGGTGCGCTGGATCCTCACCAAGGGCAAACTGCCCACGGCCACCTGGATCGAGGTCATCAAGACCGCGCACGAGCTGGGCATCCGCTCCTCGTCCACGATGATGTACGGCCATGTGGACCAGCCGCGCCACTGGCTCGGCCACTTCCGGACGCTGGCCGCGATCCAGCAGGAGACCGGCGGCTTCACGGAGTTCGTGACGCTGCCCTTCATCCACACGAACGCGCCCGTCTATCTGGCGGGCATCGCCCGGCCGGGGCCGACCACCCGCGACAACCGCGCGGTGACGGCGATGGCGCGGATCCTGCTGCACCCGCACATCCCCAACATCCAGACCAGCTGGGTGAAGCTGGGCCAGGAGGGCGCCGCCGAGATGCTCAGGTCCGGTGCGAACGACCTCGGCGGAACGCTGATGGAGGAGACCATCTCCCGCATGGCGGGCTCCAGTTACGGCTCCTACCGGTCCATCGAGGACCTGGTGGCCATCGCGGAGGCGGCAGGCCGCCCCGCGAAGCCGCGCACGACGCTGTACGGCGAGGTCCCGGAGGAGCGGCAGCGCGCGGCACTGGCCTCGGACGGCCACCTGCCGGAGCTGCTGCCGCTGGTGGAGGGCTGAGGAGGGCGGGGCTGTCACAAAGGGGCTGTCGCCTCTGGGGCCGCGCCGCGGAGGGCGCGGCCCGTAAGGGGCGCGGGGAACTGCGCGCTCAGCCCAAGAGGCGCCGCAGACGAAGACCCAGCCCGAGCGAATCCGCAAACGAGTCCTCGACCCGAGCGACTCCGCAGACGAACACTTGACCCGAGCGACTCCGCAGACGAACACTTGGCCCGAGCGACCCCGCAGACGCCTCCTCAGCCAGGAAAGTCCTCGCCGAAGAACGTCCCCCTCCAGTTGAGATCCTCGTCGTCCGAGCCCCGCTCGGGCGCCCCGAGCGCCGCGGGGCCGAAGGAGGCCACCCCCCGCACCGCGGGGCCGGCCGGCGTGCCGGGCAGCACCCACACCGCCCCCGAATCAGGGTGGGCGCCGTCCTCGCCGGGCGCGCCCACCACCAGCTCGGGGCGCCGGTCGCCCGTCAGGTCGGCGATGCGCACCGCACCGCCGAAGCGGTCGTCGCGCTCGCCGGTGCCGGGGACGCCGGGCGTGTCCTGGGCGTAGGAGCGCGCGCCCGCACCGGTGAGGCCGGTGCGGGAGCCGTACAGGAGCACCACGCGGCCCGCCGCGCCGTCCTCGCCGGGGACACCGACCGCCACGTCCGCCCGGCCGTCGCCGTCGACGTCGCCCGCGGCGAGCGCGGCGACGAACTGGTCGCCGCTCAGGCCGGTGCCGGGGATGCCCGCGGTCTCCTGGTCGATGACGGTCGCCTTGCGCCCGGGGCCCGACGGGGAGCCGTGCAGCACGCGGATCTCGCCCAGGTGGCTCACCGCGTCCTCCGAGACGGAGCCGACTTCGCGGACGACGAGGTCGCCGAACCCGTCGCCGTTCACGTCGCCCACGGTGCCGACGCCGTTGTAGGTGTTCACGTTCTTCGGTTCGAGGGCGAGGCCCGCCGGGCGGCCCTGGAAGAAGTGGCCCGGGTACTGCATCTCCTCGAAGCCCTGGCCGGTGACGACGTCGTCGCGGCCGTCGCCGGTGAGGTCGCCGACCGTGATGGTGCGGGGCACCTCGCTGTCGCCCCAGTCGCCGTGCGCCTTCCCGCCCGTCCTGCGCGGCCTGCCCTCGCGGTCGAACGGTCCGTACCGGACGGTGAGGTCCGCCGCGAGCAGATCGGCGTGGCCGTCCCCGTCGAAGTCGCCGCCCCGGACACCGGCCGCGGGCAGCCTGCCCGCGGTCCGCAGCCCGTCCCGCGAGCCCCACAGCACGGTGCGGCCGAGCGCGAGATCCGTGAAGCCGTCGCTGTCGAGGTCCCGCGCCACGGCGTCCATGCCGAAGTGCTCCTCCCGCGCCGCCAGTTCGCCGACCGGGCCCTTCGCCGAGCGGTCGAAGACCTGCGGGCGGCGGACGTCGGGGCCCGTCGCCGAGCCGTACACGACGGAGACGGACCCCGCGCGCCGCACGCCCCCGACCGTGGAGAGCGGGGCGGGGACGGCCAGGTCGGCGTACCCGTCCGCGTCGAAGTCGGTGACGATCCGCTTGCCGCGCGCCTTCGCGGGCGCCTCGTCCTCGTCCTCGCCCCCGCTGCCGGAGCCGAACACGATCGCGCCCGCGATCAGCGCCACGCACAGCGCCGCCGTCCACCAGGGCCACCAGCGACGGCGGCGCAGCGTACGCATCGTCACCGGCCTCCTCAGCGGGCCAGGTGGTCGCCGAACCGGACGCCCTTGTCGTTGGCGCCGATCGCCGCCGGGCCGAAGGACGTGACGCCCGTGACGGTCAGACCGCCCGCGGCGCCGCGCAGGTGCCAGGCGGCGCCCGAGTCGGCGTACGCGCCGTCCTCCAGCGGAGCGGTCACGGTCAGGTCGGCCTTGCCGTCCTTGTTCGTGTCGGACAGCAGGACCTGGCTGCCGAACTTGTCGCCCTTCTCGGCGGCGCCGGGCACTCCCTCGGTGGACTGCTGGAAGGCCTGGGAGCCGGTGCCGGTCAGGCCGGCGCGCGAGCCCTTGAGCAGCACGGAGCTGCCGGCGTCCGCGATCGCGTCGATGTCCTCGCCGGGGATGCCGACGGCGACGTCCGCGAAGCCGTCGCCGTTCACGTCGCCCGCGCTGATGGAGGAGCCGAACTCGTCGCCGTCCTCACCGACGCCGGGGACGCCCGCGGTGTCCTGGGTGATCTTGGCGGTACGCGTCGAGGGTCCGTCCGCCGAGCCGTACCGGACGAGGATCGTGCCCTTCTGGTACGGCATGTCCTCGAAGTTGTCGCCGATGTCGCGGACGACGAGGTCGCCGTAGCCGTCCCCGTCGACGTCGGCGATCGCGCCGCCGAGCGAGGGCGCGAGCTTCTGCGAGGTGGTGGCCACCCCGTCCTTGCCGCCCTGCCAGAACTGGCTCTTGTACGCCATCTCCTCGAAGCCGTGGCTGGTGACGATGTCGTCGGCGCCGTCGCCCGTGAGGTCGCCCACGACGAAGTCGCCGGGGCCGAAGGTCTGGCTGGTGACGACCTGCTGGCTGCTCGCGGGCTTCCCGTCGCGCTTGAACGGGCCGTACGAGATGGTCATGCCCTGATCGTCGTTGTCCATCGGGTCCTCGGGCTCCGGGTACTCGGCGGTGACGAGGTCCCGCTTGCCGTCGCCGTTGAAGTCCCCCGCGGTGACGCGCGCGCCGTTCGAGGCCAGCTCGGTGGCGCCCTCGCCGGTGAGGCCCTGGGCGGAGCCCCACAGGACGACGGACTTGTCGCCGCCGTTGACGACGAGGTCGGTGTAGCCGTCGCCGTCGAGGTCGGCGGCGGCCGTGTGGTTGCCGAACCGGTCGCCGTTCTCCGGGGTGCCGGGCACGCCGGGCGTGCCGCGGGTGATGGTCTTGGCGTGCGCGGTGTCGGGGCCCGTGGCCGAGCCGTAGACGACCGAGACCTGGCCGGGCGTGGCGCCGGCGGTGCCGCCCGGCGCGGATATGGCGAGGTCGGCGTATCCGTCGTGGTTGAAGTCGGTGACCGGGGCCTTGGGCGGTACGGGCGCGGCCGCCGCGGAACCCGCGGTGGCGAGGGCGATCGGGGCCGCGAGCGAGGCGACGGCCACGGCGGCGATGAGAGAGCGGCGCACTGGTCCTCCAGAGAGCGTGTGAATGGTCCGTGTTCGTTGTGCGATGTGCGATGTGCGGTGTTCGGTTGTGCGGTGCGGGTCAGCTGCCGAGCAGCAGACCGAACTTGGCGTCCTTCTCGGGGGCGCCGAGCTTCACCGGGCTGAGGGTGCTCGCCCCGGTGGTGGTCAGGCCGCTCGCGGAACCGAAGAGGTTCCACAGCGCGCCCGAGTCGGGGGAGGTGCCGTCCTCGCCGGGGGCCGTGGCGGTCAGGTCGGCCTTGCCGTCCTTGTTCAGGTCGGTGAGGGCCACCTGGCGGCCGAAGTCGTCGCCCGACTCGGAGACACCGGGAACTCCTGCAGTGGTCTGGTTGTAGGCGACGGCGCCCTTGCCGGTCATGCCGCCGTCCGCCTTGGAGGCGCCCTTGAGCAGGACCACCGCGCCGGTGCCGGTGCTCGCGTCGAGGCTCTCGCCGGGGACGCCGACGGCGACCTCGGCCCTGCCGTCGCCGTTCACGTCGCCCGCGCTGAGGGAGGCGCCGAACGCGTCGTTCTCCTCACTGGCGCCGGGGACGCCCGCGGTGGCCTGGGTGATGACCTTCTTGCGCGCGTCGGTCGGCCCGGTGGAGCTGCCGTACTGGATGGTGATGCTGCCCGGGTGGCTGTCGATGACCTCGGTGACGTCGCCGATGTCGCGGGTGATCAGGTCGCCGTACCCGTCGCCGTCGACGTCCCCGACGGTGCCGCTGTACGCGGTGCCGAGCGACTTGGCGGTGTGGCCGACACCGCTCCTGCCGCCCTTCCAGAAGCGGGCGTCGTGCGTCATCTCCTCGAAGCCGTGCGTGGTGACGATGTCGTCGACGCCGTCGCCCGTCAGGTCGCCGGTGATGAAGTCGGCGAGGCCGGAGGAGCCGTCGTCCGTGGTGATGCTGTCCTTCTTGGCGGGCTTGCCGTCACGGGTGAACGGGCCGTACTGGACGGTCATCCCGGAGACGTCGGGGTCGGTGCTCGGGGTGTCGTTGACGACCAGGTCGCGCTTGCCGTCGCCGTTGAAGTCACCCGTCGCGAACTCGGAGTTCCGGTACGGCAGGAGGGTGTCCTTGCCGGTCAGGCCGTCCTTGGAGCCCCACAGGACGGTCGCCTTGTTGCCGTCGTCGTCGCCGCCGGTCACGAGCAGGTCGGTGTACGCGTCGCCGTCCAGGTCGGCGGGGATCAGCTGGTAGCCGAAGGCGAACGTACCGGCGAGCTCGCCGGGGACGCCCGGCGTGGCCCGGCTGATGAGCTGGTGCTTCGCCGTGCCGGGGCCGGAGGCCGTGCCGTAGACAACGGAGACATAGCCCGTCTTCTCGACGCCGTCGACGGTGCCGTGGGGCGCGGCGACCGCGAGGTCGGCGTACCCGTCGTGGTTGAAGTCGGTCACCGGAGTGCGGGGCGGCTGCGGGGCCGCGGCGGCGGTGCCGGAGGTGGCGGAGATCGCGAGCGGGGCGGTCAGCGCGGCGACGGCGATGGCGCTGATGAGTGTGCGGCGGGGCACGGGTCCTCCTGGGGCGAACGTCTGTGACACAACGGGAGACGGGCGTTCGGGAGAAGAGGTTGTACACCACAGGAACTCCGTTACGTGATCCGGACGTTCGGCGGACGACGGCCGCTGTTCACCTCGCGCGGCGCGGGTGTGCGGGAGACTGGCCGCGGGCCGTGGAGCACGGGAGGGACCGGATGGCGCGGACGAGAGTGTCGATGCAGGAACTCATCCGGCGCAGACGGCGGGCGGGCTTCGTCGGGCGGCGCGAGGAGCTCCGGCTCTTCCGGGAGAACTTCGAGCTGCCGCCGGAGGACGAGCGGCACCGCTTCCTCTTCCATGTGCACGGCCCGGCGGGCGTCGGCAAGACGTCACTCGTGCGGGAGCTGGGGCAACTGGCGACGGACCGCGGCGCGTTCGTCGCGTACATGGACGACGCGGCACCGGACATACCCGGCGCCCTCGCCGAGATCGCCGCTCAATTCGCCCAGCAGGGGCGGCGGTTGAAGTCCCTGGAGCGCGCCCTCGCCCACCACCGGCAGCGGACCCACGAAGCCGTCCTGGCCGCCTCCCGCGAACCGTCCGAGCCCGACGTGCCGTCGGCGGGCGGCGCGGCGCTGGCGCGGGCGGGCGCCGTCGGGCTCGGCATGGTGCCGGTCGTGGGCGCCTTCGCCGGACTCGTCGACACGGACCGCGTCGGGCTCGGCGCGGACCGGCTGTGGGCCCGCTTCCGCAGCCAGGAGGACGCGCACCTGGTCCTGGAGCCGGAGCGCGCGCTGACCCCGGTGCTCCTGGAGGAACTGGCGGCCGCCGCCGACGTCGCGCCGTGGCTCGTGCTGCTCTTCGACACGTACGAGCGGACGGCACCCTTCCTCGACCGCTGGCTGTACGACGTGATGACGACCGACCGGTACGGCGAACTCCCCGCCGACGTCGTCGTGGTGACCGCCGGGCAGCGCCCCCTGGACCCGGACCGCTGGGACGACGCGGCGGACTTCGCCGCCGAACTCCCGCTGCGGCCCTTCACGGAGACCGAGGCGCGCGGCCTGCTCGCCGCCAAGGGCGTCACCGACGAGCCCGTCGTCGCCGAGGTCCTGCGGCTCTCCGGGCGGCTCCCCGTGCTCGTCTCCACGCTCGCCGAGAGCGGCCCCGCGGCGCCCGCCGACGTCGGCGACCCGAGCGCCACCGCCGTGGAGCGCTTCCTGAGGTGGGAGCCGGACCCGGTGCGGCGGGCGGCGGCCCTGGACTGCGCGCTGCCCCGGCGCCTCGACGAGGAGATCGTGCGGGCCGCGGCGCACCGCGGCGACGACGACCCCGCCGAGCTGTACGGCTGGCTGCGCACCCTGCCGTTCGTGCGCGCCGACCGCAGGGGCACCGCCCGCTACCACGACGTCGTACGCGCCCCGATGCTGCGCCTGCGCCGCAACACCGCGCCCGAGCTGTGGAGTGCGGGCCACACCCGGCTCGCCGAGCTGTACGCGCGACGGCGCGCCGTACTGGAGGAGGAGCTGCGAGGTGCGCCGGGCCGCCCGTGGATGCGCCCGGAGTGGCGTGCGCTGCGCGTCGAGGAGCTGTACCACTCGCTGTGCGCGGGACCGCGCGCCGCGCTGCCCGGCGCGCTGCGCGAGGGGATCGACGCCTGCCGCGTGGACACGGCGGTGGCCCGCGAGTGGGCGCGGGCGGTGGCGGACGCCGCCGAGGACACGGACGCCGAGCAGCTGCGGTCCTGGTCCGACGACTGCCGGACGGCCCTCGCCGACGAACGGCTCGGCGCCCTGCGCGTGCTTGAGCTCTTCCTCTCGCGCGCCGGGCTCGACGACGCGGGCCGCGTCGCCGCGTACAACGCGCACGGTCTGCGGCTCTTCCTCCTCGGCCGGCTGCGCGAGGCCATCGTCGACCACGAGCGTGCCGTCGCCCTCGACCCCGCAGACCCGTGGGGCCACCACGGTCTCGCGGTCACCTACCGCGCCCTCGGCGAGTACGAGACGGCGCTCCACCACCTGGCCGCGGCCGACGAGGTGGTGCCGGGCGCGGAGTGGGTGGCACGGGACCGCGGGGAGACGTACCGCCGCATGGGCCGCCCCGAGGAGGCCCTGCCGTGGCTGGACCGCGCGCACGCCCTCGACCCCCGCGAGCCGCTGACGCTGGGCAGCCGCGGCCAGGTCAAGTTCGTGCTCGGCCGCCCCCGCGAGGCCCTCGACGACCTGGACCGGGCGATCGACCTGTGGCCCGACTACCCCTGGGCGCTGGCCCGCAGGGCCCGCGTCAGGCAGTCCGTCGGCGACCTGGCGGGCGCCTTCGCCGACCTCGACCGCGTCCACGAACTGGCCCCGGACGCGCCCGGCAGCCACGCCGACCGGGGCGACATACTGCGCTTCGCGGACCGCCACGAGGAAGCCGTCGCCGCCTACGACACCGCGATCGCCCTCGACCCCGGCTACGCGTGGGCGTGGGGCAGCAGGGCCCTGTCCCTGGAGGCCCTCGGCCGCACGGACGCGGCACTCGCCTCCCTCGACGAGGCGCTGCGGATCAACCCCGAGTACGGGTGGGCGCGGGAACAGAAGGCGCGGATCCTGGGGACGGACGCGGGCTGACGGGGGAGACTGGCAGGGGTACACGACCGTGCGGAACGGGGGGATTCCGATGGCGTCGGCCGACGCGGACGAGCCGTCCATGCAGGAGCTGATACGCCGCAGGGGGCGGGCCGGGTTCATCGGACGCCGCGGTGAACTGGCCGCGTTCCGGGAGAACTTCGATGTGCCGCCCGCCGACCTGCGCCACCGCTTCCTCTTCCACGTCCACGGCAACGCCGGCGTCGGCAAGACGTCCCTGGTCCACGAGCTGGCGCAGCTCTCCCGCGAGCGCGGCGCCCTGACCGCGTACGTCGACGAGCGGGTGAGCAGCGTCCCCGAGGCGATGGCCGCGATCAGCGCCGAGTTCGCCCGCCAGGGCCGCCGGTCGAAGGACCTCGACCAGCTGCTCACCACCCACCGCGAGCGCCGCCACGAAGCGGACTCGATGCCGGTCGCGCCCCCGCCCGGTGAGGCCCCGGCGCCGCCCGCCCCGTCCGCGGCGGGCCTGACGGCGGCCCGCGCGAGCCTCGTCGGGCTCGGCATGGTGCCCGGCGTCGGCGCCCTCGCGGGGGCGGTCGACCCGGCGCAGCTCGCGCAGGGCGCTGACCGGCTGCGGGCCGGCCTCAGCGCGCGCTTCCGCAACCAGGAGGACGTCCAGCTGGTCCTCTCCCCGGAGCGCGTCCTCACCCCGGTCCTCCTGAAGGAGCTGGCGCAGGCCGCGAAGTCGGTGCCGTGGATCGTCCTGTTCTTCGACACGTACGAACGGACGGCGCCGTTCCTCGACGGCTGGCTGCACGAGGTGATGACGACGGAGCGGCACGGCGCGCTGCCCGCCAAGGTCGTCGTGGTCACCGCGGGCCAGCAGCCCTTCGACACCGCACGCTGGGGCGGCTACGCGGACTACATGACGGACGTCCCGCTCGGCCCCTTCACCGAAGAGGAGTCCCGCGGGCTCCTCGCGGGCAAGGGCGTGGTCGCGGAACCGGTCGTCGAAGAGGTCCTGCGGCTCTCGGGCGGCCTCCCCGTCCTCGTCTCCACCCTCGCCGAGAACCGTCCCGCAGACCCGGACGACGTGGGCGACCCGAGCGCGACGGCCGTGGAGCGCTTCCTGAAGTGGGAGCAGGACCCGGTGCGCCGCGCCGCCGCCCTGGCGTGCGCGCTGCCGAGGCGGCTCGACGCGGACGTGGTCGCGGCGGCGGTCGACGGCGTGTGCCCGGCGGCGGACGTGCCGGGCGTCTTCGCCTGGCTGCGGAGCCTGCCGTTCGTGAGCGACCGGGGCGACCGGCTGCAGTACCACGACGTGGTGCGCGCGCCGATGCTGCGCCTGCAGCGGCACCGGTCGCCGCGCGGCTGGGCCGAACTGCACGGCCTGCTCGCACAGACGTACGCGGGCTGGCGCGCGGAGGCCGAGCCCGGCCCCACGCCGCACGAGTGCTGGGGCGACGAGCAGTGGCGTGAGCTGCGGCTCGCGGAGTCGTACCACCTGCTGTGCGGGGCGCCCCGCAGCGCGCTCCCGGTCGTCCTGCGGGACGTCGTCGACGCGTGCGACGCGGACGCGGCGGTGGCCAGGCGGTGGGCGCAGCTGCTCGTGGACGCGGGCGAGGACACGGAGTCCGCGCCGGTCGGGGCGTGGGGCCGCGACCTGCTGCGGGCGCTGGCGGACGGCGGCGGCCCCGCCGCCCTGCAACTCCTCGTCGAGCGTGCGGGGTTCGACGCCCGGGACGAGGCGTTCGCGCGGCTGGTCCGGGGCCGTGACCTGCGGGAGAGCGGCGCGCACGCCGAGGCGCTCGCCGAGTACGACCGGGCCATCGCCCTGGATCCCGAGCAGGAGCGGGCGTACTACGGAAAGGGTGTCACCTACTGGTACATGGACGAGGAGGAGGCCGCTCTCGCCGCCCTCGACCGTGCGGTGGAGCTCGCGCCGCAGGACGCCAGGAACTACGCGATGCGGGGCGAGGTCCGCCGTGTCCTGAGCCGCTTCGAAGAGGCCGTCCAGGACCTGGACCGCGCGCTGGAGCTCGACCCGTCGGACGGGGAGGCGCTGGGCAGCAGGGGCACCGCTCACTACGCGCTGGGGCGGCACGAGGAGGCCCTGGCCGACCTCGACCGCGCCCTGCGGCTCATGCCGGACTACGCGTGGGCGCTGGTCTTCCGGGCCGCCGTGCGGGCCCACCGCGACGAGTACGACCAGGCCGTCGCGGACTGCGACCGCGCCGTCGAACTGAGCCCCGAATCGAGCTGGGTCGTCTGGAGCCGGGCCGACGTCCTCCGCTCGGCGGGCCGTCAGCGGGACTCCCTGGCGGACTACGACAGGGCGATCGAACTCGACGCCGAGAACTGGTCGGCGTACGCGGGCCGCGGCGTGTCCCGGCACCATGTGGGCCGGCTCCCCGAGGCGCTCGCCGACCTCGACACGGTCGTGGAGCACGACCCGGACCACGCCTGGGTGCGGGCCCGCCGCGGCATGCTGCTGCACGACATGGGGGAGTACGAGCGGGCCCTCGCGGACGAGGACCGGGCGCTCGAACTGTCCCCCGACTCCGACTGGATGCACTACCGCCGCGCCGAGACGCTCTTCGCCCTCAAGCGGTACGAACAGGCCCTCGTCGACCTGGACCGGGCGCTCGAACTGGACCCCGTGTACGGGGCGGCGCTCTGCCGCCGGGGCGTCACCCTGCACCGCCTGCGGCGCTACGATGAGGCGTTCGCCGCCCTGGACCGTGCCGTCGAGCTGGACCCGGGCTTCACCTGGGCCCTGTTCTCCCGGATCAGACTCGCGCTGGCCACCGGCAGGACCGACCGGGCCCTGGCCGACCTCGCCACCTACGCCGAGAAGGGCGAGGACGCGACGTGGGCCCGCCTGCGGACCGCCGAACTGCACCTGTGGCTGGGCGACGTGACCGGGGCGCTCGCCGCGCTGCCGCCCGAGGCGGTGAGCGGGGAGACGAGCGGGGACACGGGTGAAGACGACGGCGCGGAGGAGCGGGCGCAGGTGTACTGCCGGGCGGGCCTGTGGGCGCCCGCCCGCGCGGCCGCGCGGCGCCTGCGCGCGGTCGACGACGAGGTCGGCACGGTGCTGCTCGCCGTCGTGGAGACCTGTGCCGGGGACACGGCCGCCGCCGGGCCCCTGTGGCACAGGTTCACCGAACTGGTCGAGACCCCGGCCGCGGACCCGGCCTGGCGGGACTACGGCCACGCCCTGGCCGCGATGGCCAGGGGCGACTGGGCCACGGCGGACACCCGCCTCGCCCGCGTCCTCGGCCCGGTCCTGCCGGAGCTGGAGTGGGACGACCTGGCCGAGATGGTCTCCCACCTGCTGAATCTCTCCCTGTCCCCGGCCGTCGACCCCACCCGCCTGGCACCCCGCCTCGCCCGCCTCACCGCAGCGCGGGACGCCTTCCAGGCTCGGCACGCGGAAACCGCCCGCACCGCGGCCGTCGGCGCCGGGAACACCGGGGTTCCGTAGCGGCTGCGAAGCTCGCGTGAACGTCGCTCAAAAGCGACCTCAAGGGTGACTCCTCGCATACCACTTGGTGCCTGAAGCGACCGTTCCTGTTCGATTACAGTGCTGCGCAGTCGCAACCGGTCGAGGCGCGACGCTCGAGGCGCGACGAGGGACGTCACCGCACGTCACCGCAGGGAGGGAGACCCGCGTGGGTACCGCAGCAGCCACCGGTGTCTGGGGCCGCGCCGAGCAGCAGGACTTCCGCAGCCGGGTGCGCGGCACGCTCCTCGGGGCCGCCGTCGGCGACGCCCTGGGCGCGCCCGTCGACGGGCTCTCCCTCGACGCGATCCGCGAGGCGCACGGCGCCGACGGGCTCACCGAGCCGGCCCCCGCGCACGGCCGCCGCGGTGCCGTCACCGCGGTCACCCAGCTCACCCTCTTCACCGTCGACGGGCTCATACGCGCCCAGGTGCGGCGCGACACCGGCGCCTGGCACCCGCCGACCGACCTGCACCGCGCCTACCGCCGCTGGGCCGCCACCCAGAGCGACTGGGGCCCGGACGAACGGCGCAAGGAGGACGGCTGGCTGGCCCGCGAGGAGTGGCTGTACTCGCGGCGCGACCCGTCCCGCGCCTGCCTCGTCGGACTCGGCGACGCGACCATGGGCACCCTCGACGCCCCCAAGAACCCCGAGGAGCGCGGCGCCGAGGCCGCCGTCAGATCCGCGCCCATCGGCCTCCTCGTCGGCTGGGACCCACAGCTCGTGCTGCAGCTCGCCGTCGAGGGCGCCGCCCAGACGCACGGCCACCCCACCGCCTACCTCGCGGCGGGCGCCCACACCGTCATCGTGCACGGGCTCGCCCGCGGGGAGTCCCTCGACGGAGCGATCCAGCGGTGCCTCGCGCTCCTCGCCACCCGCCCGGGACACCTGCCCGTCACGGACGCGCTCCGGCACGCGCTGGGCGCCGTGCGGCAGGGCATGCCGACGCCCGCGCGCGTGACGGAGCTGCTGGCGGACGGCACGGCCGAGGGGGTGCTGGCCGGCGCCGTGTACTGCGCCCTGGTCGGCGAGGACATCCGGCACGGGCTGCGGCTCGCCGTCAACCACGGCGGTCCTTCGGCGGCCTGCGGCGCACTGTGCGGGGCGCTGCTCGGCGCGCTGCACGGGGAGACCGCGCTGCCGCCGGGGTGGCTCACGGAGCTGGAGGGCCGGCCCACGATCCTGGAGCTGGCGGACGACTTCGCGATGGAGATGACCCAGGGCCCCGCGCTGCACGGGCCCGCGCTCTCGTCGCCGGGCTGGCTGGCGCGCTACCCGCGGGCGTGACCCGGGGGCCGCAGGACTACTGACCGGCCTCGAAGGTGCGGCTCAGCAGGTCGTGGAGGGTGGCGCGCTCGGTGTCGTCCAGCGCGGCGAGGCCGGCCTGCGTGGTGTGCATGTTGGCGCGGATCGCGTCGACGGCACGCTCGCCCTCGGGGGTCAGGACCACGTTCTTCACGCGGCGGTCCGTGGGGCTCGGCTCCCGGTGCACCAGGCCGCGCTTCTCCAGGCGGTCGATGATCCCCGTCACGTTCGAGGCGTCGCAGGACAGCGTCCGGGCCAGCTCCCGCATCGCGGCGGGCCGCCGGCGCAGCACGCTCAGCGTCTTGCCCTGGCTCGCGGTGAGGTTCTCACGCGCCGCCGCCTCCGTGAAGTCTCCGTAATAGGTGCCGAGGGAGACCGCAAGCAGCTCCATGAGCTGAGCCGTGTCGACGCGGGGAGTTCCAGACATGTGAGCCACCTTACGCCATGAAACTTGACGATCTCAAATATTGAGGCTTACCTTCTTATACGTTACTTGACGTACTCAAGTATCGAGATTCTTAAGTAGTTGAGCAGCCGGCCGGGCCCCTGGCCGAGCAGTCGGAGAGAAGAAGTCACCGTGTCCCACGCACACCACGCGGCCCCGCCGAAACCCACCGGGCAGACCGCCCTCGTCCTGGTGCTCGGCCTCGCCGCCATGGTCGTCTCGATGATGCAGACGCTGGTCGTCCCGATCCTGTCGATCATCCAGCACGACCTGGACGCCACCACGTCAGGCGTCAGCTGGGTGACCACCGCCACCCTGCTCTCCGCCGCCGTCTTCACCCCGCTGCTCGGCCGCTTCGGTGACCAGCACGGCAAGAAGCCGACTCTCGTCGGCGTGCTCCTCGTGATGATCGCGGGCTCCGTGCTCGCCGCCACCACGACCTCCCTGACCTGGCTCATCGTCGGCCGGGTCATGCAGGGCGCCGCCACCGCGATCTTCCCGCTCGCGCTCTCCGTGCTCCGCGAGGAGATCAGGCCGGCCAAGCTGCCCGGCGCCATGGCGCTGGTCAGCGGCACCCTCGCGTTCGGCAGCGGCCTCGCCCTGGTGGGCGCCGGCCTGCTGACCCAGGGGTCCGACCCCGACTACCACCGCGTGTTCTGGCTCGCGGTCGTACTCGCCGTGGTGGCCCTCATCGGCGTGGTGACCGTGGTCCCCGCCTCACGCTCGAAGACCGGCGGCCGCACCGACTGGCTGGGCGCGGGCACGCTGGCACTGCTGCTCGTCCTGCTCCTCCTGCCGATCTCGCAGGGCCACGAGTGGGGCTGGACCTCCGGCCGCACCCTCGGCGCCTTCGCGGGCGCGGTCGTCATGGCCGTCGTGTGGGTCCTTGCCGAGCTGAAGGTCAAGGAGCCGATGGTCGACATGAAGATGTTCGCCCACCGCCCGGTCCTCTTCACCAACCTGGCCGGACTGCTGCTCGGCTTCGCGATGTTCGCCCAGTTCATCGGCGTCTCGTACCTCGTCCAGATGCCGGAGGAGCTGGCCGGGTACGGGTTCGGCGCCTCGGTGCTCGACGCCTCCGTCGTCTACCTCCTGCCGACCACGGTCGTCTCGCTCGTCGCCGCGCAGTTCGGCGGCATCCTGGTCCGCCGCATCGGGGCCCGCGTCACGCTCGCCGTCGGCGCCGCGTTCGGCGTCGCCGGCTTCGCCTGGCTGACCCTGGCGCACGGCACCAGTGCCTCCGTCATCGGGGCGGGCATGGTCATCGGCCTGGCCATCAGCTTCGGTTACGCCTCGATGCCCGCGCTCATCGTCGCCAGCGTCCCGGCCCACCAGACGGGCATCGCCAACGGCATCAACTCCATCTCCCGCTCCGTCGGCAGCGCCGTCGCCAGCGCGATGATCACGTCGCTGCTCGCGTCGAAGACGATCGCGTTGCCGGCCGGGATGCCCGCGCTCCCGCAGGAAAGCCAGTTCACCCTGAGCTTCGCCATCGCCGGCGCGGCGTTCGTCCTGGTCGTCGCGGTGGCCCTGGCCGGCCTCACCCGCCACCACGCCCCGCGCACCCAGCCCCTGCGAAAGCTCGCAGAGTCCACCTCTCCGGCGGCGGCCCCGGAACGCGCCGGGGTCTGATCGCCCCTCAAGGGGCGCGGGGAACGGCGCGAGCAACCACAACAAAGCCGCAGCCGCAACTGCCGGGTTCCCCGCGCCCCTTTGGGGGCGCCCCTGCGCGGGCGGCGCTGGAACGTGCCCGGGGGCGGAGGGTCCTTCAGGGGCGCGGGGAACTGCGCGAGCAACCCAGGACGGGCCGCAGTCGCGTCTGCCGGGATCCCCGCAGCGGCGGCTGCGGCTTTTTGCGTGGCTGAGCGCGCAGTTCCCCGCGCCCCTACGGGGCGCCCCCCCCTGACGCGGGCGTCAGTCCGTGGACGGCGCCGCCACCGCGCCGTCCCGCGGCTCCGCAGGAGTGGGCACGGCGGCCGCCCCCGGCGATCCGCCGTCGTCGTCCGTGTTGATGCGCTCGATGAGCGCACCCCGCTCAGGCGTGTCCTCCGGCTTGAGGTAGCCGATGAGGATGTAGAGGACCAGGGACACCGCCAAGGGGATGGACACCTGGTACTGGAGCGGCACACCACCGTCGATGTTCCAGCTGATCGGGTAGTTGACCAGCCAGAAGGCGAGCAGGCCGAGAGACCAGCTCGTGAGCGCCGCCGTCGGACCGGAGCGGCGGAACGGCCGCAGAAGGCCCAGCATCATCGGGATCGCCATCGGACCCATCAGCCCGGCGACCCACTTGATCACGACAGTGATGATGTCCCCGAACGCGGGCGAATTGACCTGCGTCGCCGCCGCCATGGACAGCCCGAGGAACACCACCGTCGTGACCCGCGCCGCGATCAGCCCGGAACGCTCGTTCCAGGCGCGCGCCCTCGCCGAAACCACCGGCGCGCAGTCCCGCGTGAACACGGCCGCGATGGCGTTCGCGTCGGAGGAGCACATGGCCATGGTGTGCGAGAAGAAGCCGACGATGACCAGCCCCAACAGCCCGTGCGGCAGCAGCTGTTCGGTCATCAGGCCATACGAGTCCGAGCCGTCGGCCTTCTCCGACTCCACCAGGAGCGGCGACATCCACATGGGGAAGAACAGCACCACGGGCCAGACCAGCCAGAGAATCGCCGAGAGCTTGGCCGAGCGAGCGGCCTCCTTCGCGTTGGCGGTCGCCATGTAGCGCTGCGCCTGGTTGAGCATGCCGCCGTTGTACTCGAAGAGCTTGATGAAGAGGAACGCGAGCAGGAACACCGTGCCGTACGGGCCGACGAGCGGCTTCTCGTGGCCCTGCAGCGCCGGCTCGTCCCAGGCGCCGAAGAAACCGATGCCCATGTCGTTCAGTTCCATCACCACGGCGACGAACATCGCGATGCCGGCCAGGAGCTGGATCACGAACTGCCCCAGCTCGGTGAGTGCGTCGGCCCACAGCCCGCCGATGGTGCAGTAGATCGCCGTGATCACGCCGGTGATGAGGATGCCCTGGTTGAGGGAGACGCCGGTGAAGACGGAGAGCAGCGTCGCGATGGCGGCCCACTTCGCGCCCACGTCCACGATCTTCAGCAGCATGCCGGACCAGGCAAGCGCCTGCTGGGTCTTGAGGTCGTAGCGGTTCTTCAGATACTCCAGCGGGGAGGCGACGTGCAGCCGCGAGCGCAGCCGGTTGATACGGGGAGCGAAGAGCCGCGCGCCGATGGCGATGCCGAGCGCGATCGGGAAGGACCAGGTGACGAAGGACGTCACGCCGTAGGTGTACGCGATGCCCGCGTACCCGGTGAACATCACCGCGCTGTAGCCCGACATGTGGTGCGAGATGCCGGACAGCCACCAGGGCATCTTGCCGCCGGCGGTGAAGAAGTCGCTGACGTTGTCGACCCGCTTGTGGGACCAGACGCCGATCGCGACCATCACGCCGAAGTAGCCGATGAGCACGGCCCAGTCGAGACTGTTCATATGGCCCTCCAGGGGTCCGCCTGGTGAACGGGCCGATGACGACGAGAGCGGCCCAGAAGTGCCCGCTCATCGTGGGTTCGGGGGCCCGGCGGCGACAACGGTACGGAAGGTCAAGGGCAAGTAAAATCGTTCGGTTAGCTGATCCTCGTTCACGTATGTGGAGAGGTAAGGCGCCCGGGCATGCAAAAGGGGCCCCCTTAAGGGGCCCTTTTAAGGGGCGCGAGGCTGTTACATGTGCGGTTCCACCGCGTGGGCGCGACCAGCCCAAGCGGACCCGCAGGCAAAGAGCCCTACCGCATGATCTCCCCCGCATTGACCAACAGCGACTGCCCCGTGATGGCCCGAGCCCGATCGGACGCAAGGAAGACCACCGCGTCCGCGACATCCCCGTCCGTCGCCAGATCCGGAAGCGCCATCCGGGAGACGAGCCGCCCCCGGACCTCCGCCTCGGAGACCCCCTCGCTCTGCGAGGCGAACCGCACGTACGCCTCCACCGGCGGCCCCCACATCCATCCCGGCAGCACCGTGTTGACCCGGATCCGGTCCGGGCCCACTTCCCGCGCCAGCGAGTACATCGCCGAGGTCAGCGCCCCCTTCGACGCCGCGTACGCGGCCTGCCGAACCTGTGAGGGCGCCGCGATCGCCGACTGCGTGCCGATGATGACCACCGAACCGCCCCGCCGCTCCCGGAGCGCGCCCAGGCAGGCACGCGTCATGCGCAGGGTGCCCAGCAGATTGACGTCGAGGACCTGCTGCCAGGTGACGAAGTCCGCGTCCTCCAGTCCGCCGAAGTGGCTGTCCCAGGCGGCGACATGGACCACCGCGTCGATCCCGCCGAACCGGTCGCGGGCCAGCGCCGCGAGAGCCTCGCACTGCCGCTCGTCGGTGATGTCCGTCGCCCGGTACGCGGTGTGCGCGCCCTCCGGGTCGACCTCCGCGGCGCACTTGGCGAGGTTCGCCTCCGTGCGCGCCCCGAGCACGGCGTTTCCGCCGTCGCGCACGACGGCCGCCGCGACCTGGTGGCCGAGCCCGGCGCCGACGCCCGAGACGACGACGGTCTTCCCTTCGAGGAGCGACGACGGCATGGGGCGCCTCCCGGCTCTGGCGGTTTTACTGACGGGGCGTCAGAGTATGGGCGCACGCCGGAGGACGGAAGAGAACGGAAGAGGTCCGAAGAGGAAGGCAGGGAGAGGCATGAGCGAGGAGACCCGGAGCGACGTCTACGCCGAGCTGGCCGCCGTCGGACCCTACGGCGTGCACCCGGGGCACGCCCTGATCACCATGGTCGAACCGCACCCGGGGCACGAGTTCGCGTACAACCGCTGGTACGAGGACGACCACTACTACGCCGGCGCGATGGCCATGCCCTGGATGTACGCGGGGCGCCGCTGGGTGGCCACGCGCGAGCTCCAGCTCCTGCGCTACCCCGCCAAGTCAGCGGTGGCCGAGCCGGTCACCGCGGGGTGCTACCTCTCCACGTACTGGGTGACGGACGGCCGCTACGACGACCACATGAAGTGGACCGTCGGCATCAACAAGCGGCTCAACCGCGACGGCCGGGTCTACCAGGACCGCACGCACGTCTTCACCGCCTTCCAGGACCACGAGGCGACCGTCTACCGGGACGGCGCGGCGGGACCGCGCGACTTCCACGCGCTCGACCATCCGTACCGCGGCCTCGTCCTCGAAGTCATCGACGCCGAAGGGCCGCAGGAGCGGGCCGAACTGCTGGAGTGGCTGCGGTCCCGGCACCTGCCGCGCGCCCTCGCCGGCTCGCCCGCCGCGATGGTCACGCTGTTCCGGCCGACGCCGCTGCCGGGGGACCGCATGACGTACGTGAAACAGGTCGAGGGCGTGGACACCCGGCTGACGCTGCTGTGGTTCCTGGCGGAGGACCCGCGGGAGTGCTGGGAGGCGCGCTTCACCGGGCGCGACGAGGCGGTGGCGGAGTCGGGGCTCGGGCGGGTGGAGCTGGTCGCGCCGTTCATTCCGACGGTGCCGGGCACGGACACCTACGTCGACGCGCTGCGCTGACGGGGTCCCGCACCGGAGCCCCGCGCCGGACCGGACGCGGACCGGACGCCGGCCGGGGGCAGAGCCGAGCCCCCTCGGCCGGGACGGCGGGCCAGTCGAGAGGGCTCACTGCGGAACTGCTGGTGCGGTACTGCTTGTGCGGTACTGCCTATGCGGTTGTTCCTTCTGGTGCTTCGCTGGTGTGCGCAGTCGTCTCACGCGAGCCCGGCAGCCCCCCGGCTCACCTCGCTGACGAACGCGTTCCACGACTCGGCGGGGAAGGCGAGGACCGGGCCCTCGACGACCTTGGAGTCGCGCACGGAGATGCCGTGCCGCACGGGGGACTTGACCTCGACGCACGCGCCGTTTCCGGTGGAGTAGGAGGACTTGACCCACGTGTGCGAAGTACCTTGCTGAATCGCCATGTTCGCTCCGGTTTTTCCAGTCGATGAGTAGCTGCCGCCGCAAACTCTGCGGTGGCGGCGCCAACGCTCTTGCTCGATGGCGTGAATGACGCTACTCGCCAACATCGTGGCGTGAAGGGATCGTTCACTCAACCGGATGGCATATTCCAGTGGGGTCTTACGCACCGGCCGGGCCAGGGTGTACCGTGCGGCGCTTCCCTCGAAAAAGCCCGGAAAACAGTGACCGCAGCCCTCAGCGGGCGTAGTCCTTCGCGATGTCCGCGATGAGCTGTCTGGACTGCTCCACGTTGAGCGCCTGGGCCCGCAGATGCTCGTACATGACGCTGTACTGCTGGACGTCGTTCGCCTTCTCCAGGTACAGGTCGCTGGTGACGCCCTCGATGTAGACGACGCTGGAGTCGGCGGCGTCCGGGAACTCCAGGATCGCGTACTGGCCGTTGAGCCCCGGGTGCGCGCCCATCTCGAAGGGGATCACCTGCACCGTCACGTGCGGCAGCTGGGACTGCTCGACGAGATGCTCCAGCTGGTCGCGCATCAGATGCCGGGAGCCGACGACGCGGCGCAGCGCCGACTCGTCGAGGACGGTCCACAGGCGCAGCGGATTGTCCGGCGCCGCGATGCGCTCCTGACGGCGCATGCGCACCTGGACGCGCTTCTCGATGTCGGTCGGCGTGGTCTCCGGGAGCGCGCCGGTGATCAGCGCCTCCGCGTACGCGCGGGTCTGGAGCAGACCGGGGACGACCTGCGGGTCGTACACGCGCAGGGACGCGGCGTCCGTCTCCAGGCCGATGTACACGCTGTAGGGGATGTCGCCGAAGGAGTGCCACCAGCCCTGCTGGCGCGAGTCCTTGGCCATCTGCATGAGCGAGTCGACGACCCGGTGGTCCTCCACCTCATAGACACCGCACAGGTCGCGGACGTCGCGCTGGCTGATCGAGCGGCGGCCGTTCTCCAGGCGGCTGATCTTCGACTGCGAGACGAGCAGGCGCTCGGCCACCTCCTCGGCCGTCATGCCCTTGAGCTCGCGGAGCCGACGGAGCTCCTGGCCCAACCGGCGTCGCCTGACAGTGGGATTGACATTGGACGCCACGGGACGTGCACCTCCGGCTTGCCTGCCTCTACTTTGCGTATCTACTGCTCAGCAGAGTGCCACCAACGAGGCCGGCACCGCTGGGAAACAGCGGATGATGCGAACGTGCGGGCGGATGTGCGAAGGGTGCGGCCCTGCGGCGCCGAAGACGTGCGGCCGCGCGGGGCGGTGGCACCGGGGTGTCGTCGTCCGGACGGTCCGGTGCCACTCCCCGCGCGGCTCAGCGGCTCCCGAACCGGGTCTGGGGGACTGCGGTGCGGCGCTGATACGGGTGGTGCTGAGCGGTTGCGCGATGGTGGTGCGTGGTGTCGTACTCGTGGTGCGCGTGACGGGACGGTGCCGAGCCGTGCTCAGTGAGCGACGGCGCGTGCCATGGATCCGCGGCGCGGCTGCATCGGCACCCCGCCGGGGTCCGCTGTCGCCCTGGCCGGTTGCCGGCCACCGCCCGGTCCCTGGGGACCCGCCGGTGCGGCGCTGCGGCGCGGCTGAGCCGCCACACCGTTCTGGACGTCCATCACGGCGTGCGCCACGAGGCCGCCCATGGGGTCGTGCCTGATGAGGTCCCGGAGCCGGGAGCGCGATGAACGCCCCTCGTTCCCCGGGTACAGATGCTTGCCGAGACCGACCGCGTGGGCCAGTGCGGCGAGCGCGGCGGTCCGCGGGTCCGGCGGTACACCGGTGCGGATCGCCGAATCGAGCCGGGACCTGATTTCCCGGCTGATGGCCGTCTCCGTCGCTTGGTAGCGCGTCGTCGGCAGCACCCCGCACATCTGGCCCGCCACGGCATGAACCATGCCGCACCGCTCCAGGTGCGAGAGGTACGTCTGGCGGAGCCCCAGTCGGGGCCCGCCGATCCAGTGGACCGCCCGGACCGGGCTGCCGCGCCTGCGCAGCAGTTCCAGTGCGGAGTCCAATGTCGGATCTCCGGTCGGCCGTGGCATCACCACGGCGATACGATCCCCGTCTGGGGCTATCCGTCCGGCCAGCGCCAGCTCCACTAGCTGTGCTCCGGCCAGACCGAGGTCGAGCGACTGCGGCTGCGCTGTGGTGCCCGTGGCCGGGTCCAAAGCGAGCAGCAGAAGCTCCTCCGGAATTGTTCTGCGGCTCCTGCCCATCCATGCCTCCCCGCGTGGATGAATGACAGGGTGACCCCTCTCACATTGGTCTGTCGAGAGCGCGTGGGCGGGATGTACGGGAACCAGTAGGTATGTCGTTCTCGTCTACCACGGGGGTTAAGCCCTCACACAGGACACTGGTACACGGTTCGGACACTGGCGTCCGGCCGGATTTGGCGCACGGTCAGCACACGGCAAGCATCAGTATCGGCAAACGGCATGGCGTACGAGGAGGCATCGGTGGCGGGCGAGACCCCCGACAGATCGAAGCAGCGGAAGTCGTCGGGGAACCCGACCGGGGCGGAGTCTTCCGAGCCGGCGCCGGAGGAACGCGACCCGCGTCTCGCGATCACCCGCGAGACGCCGCAGGTGCGGGAGGACCGGGCGACCGCCGTCTTCTCGACGAAGGACGTCGCCGAGGCGGCGGCCGGTTCCGACGGCTCCGACGACCCGGAGGAGAGCGACGGCCCCAAGGAAGCCCCGAAGGGCGAGGCGGAGGGCAAGGCGAACGGCGACGCGCGGCTGCGCAACGCGGTGGCGGCGTGGGTCGCGACCTCGGACGAGCCGGAGGGCGACGCGGAGTCGCGCCCCGAGCCGGCGGAGGAAGGTTCCGGCGAGACCGAAGCGGAAGCGGAAGCCGAAGCCGAACCGGAAGCCGCCGACGAGGCCGAGAAGGCCGACGAGCCCGACAAGGCCGACGTCTCGGAGCCCAAGACCGAGGCCGAGGCCGAAACCGCGGACGCCTCGGACGACGACGCCCCGGCCGGCGACACCCCGGACAAGGGCGACGACGCCCCCAAGTCCACCGGCGTCGACCAGGCGACGGCCGTCTTCAAGGCCCCCGGCAAGCCCGTCGACCAGCCCACCACCATGCTCAAGCTGGGCGACCACAAGGTACCCGAGAGCAAGGCCCCCGAGGGCAAGAGCAAGACCTCCGAGAGCGACAGCAAGACCCCCGAGGACAAGGCTGCAAAGGGAACTGCAAAGCCCGAGGCCGACGCCGAGCGGACCAGCAAGTTCGTCGCGCTGAAGCCGCTCGACGAGCCGTCCTCCCGCACCGCGCCCAAGGCGACCCCCAAGGCAGCCCCCAAGCCGGAGCCCGCCGCGAAGCCCGAGCCCAAGACGGGCAAGCCCGAACCCAAGGCGGGCAAGGGCGGCCCGAAGGACGCCCCGAAGTGGGCGTCCACCCCGGCGGCCGCCTCGGCGTCCGCCCCGGCATCGGCCTCCGCCCCGGCCGGCCCCTCGTCGCCCCCGTCGGCGGAGCGCACCACCCAGCAGCCCCTGCCCCCCAAGCCGCCCATCGACCTGCTCGCGGAGCTGACCAACACCCCGCCGCCGCCGGAGACGCCCGTCCGCACCGCCGTGCGCCGGGTCAAGATCTGGACGCCGCTGGTGCTGCTCCTCGTGGTCGTCTTTGCAGTCGTACAGGCCGTACGCCCGCTGCCGACGCCCACCCTGAAGCTCACCGCGCAGCAGTCCGTCTCCTTCGACGGCGGCAAGCCGAGCCTGCCGTGGCCGGCCGACGGCCAGGCCGCGATGGACGTCAACGGCATCGGCACGTTCGGCACCTCGGGCGACCAGAAGCCCGTGCCGATCGCGAGCATCGCCAAGGTCATGACGGTCTACCTCGTCCTGCGCGACCACCCGCTGAAGAAGGGTGAGGACGGCCCGAAGATCCCGGTCGACGCCGCCGCGCAGAAGCACTACGAGACCGGCAAGGCGGAGAACGAGTCCGTCGTCAAGGTCACCGAGGGCCAGAAGATCACCGAGTACGAGGCGCTGCAGGCGGTCATGCTGCCGTCCGCGAACAACATCGCCAAGCTGCTCGCCCGCTGGGACTCCAAGAGCGGCTCCGAGGACGCGTTCGTCGCGAAGATGAACAAGACCGCCAAGGAGCTGGGGATGAAGAACACCCACTACACGGACCCCAGCGGCCTCGACAAGACGACCGTCTCGACCGCCGAGGACCTGGTGAAGCTGGGCCGGGCCGCGATGGAGAACCCGGTCTTCAACGAGATCTCCCGCCAGCCCAGTTACAAGGACCTCAACGGCGACAAGCAGAACAACTTCTTCGGCCTCGTGCCGACCGTCGCCATCGGCATCAAGACCGGCACCACCACCGCGGCCGGCGGCAACATCCTCTTCGCCGCGGAGAAGAAGGTCGGCGGGGAGACGCAGACGATCATCGGCGCCGCCCTCGGCCAGTACGGGAAGAACGGCGTCGCCAACATCGACCAGGTCACCGGCGTCACCCGCAAGCTCATCGAGGCCGGTCAGGACGCCCTCACGGCCAAGACCATCGTGAAGAAGGGCGCCGTCGTCGGGCAGGTGGACGACGGTCTGGGCGGCACGACACCGCTCGTCGCCACCAAGGACGTCTCCGCGGTGGGCTGGTCCGGACTGACCGTGAAGCTGCGGCTCGACGACAACAAGGGCAAGTCCGTCCCGCACACGGCGAAGGCGGGCACCAAGGTCGGCGTGCTGAGCGTCGGCGACGGCAAGGGCGACGCCGTCGAGGTGCCGGTCGCGCTGCAGAAGGACCTCAGCGAACCGGGCTTCGGCGCGAAGCTGACCCGCGTCGGCTGAGACCGGCGCCGAGCACCGCGAGGGGAGGCCCGCCCCCGGGCCTCCCCTCGCGCGCGCGTGCTAGCGTCACAAGCTCGGGGGTGGTACGCCGGGGCGGAGGACGAGTGTTCCGGGACGAACTCTCGTCGGCACGAAACCCCGGGTACTCCGGATACAAGGACGACACGGGGAGAGCCTCCAGTGGCCACAGCGGAGCCGACGCGCGCCGACGACGCCGCCGCCGCGCCTGAGCAGGGCGGCGGCCGCCGCACCGGTGCGCGAATAAAGCTGCCGGCCCAGCGCCGGTCGCCCGAGAGCGGGCCCGACGCTCCGTGGCAGAAGCGTTTCCTGCGCCACCCGGTGACGATCACGACGATCGTCGCCGGTGTGCTGCACATCGTCTGGTTCTTCGTCTTCGCCAACAGCGGCGGCGACCTCGCGGCGCAGGACGCCTGGGCCGAGTTCGTCGGCAGGCACCCCGACTCGGCGTACAACCTCGCCTGGTACGGCGGCATGCACCCGGTGTCGTACAGCGTCGTCTCGCCGTACCTGATGTCGGTGCTCGGCGTACGGACGACGATGATGATCGCCGGCACCGTCTCCGCGGCGCTGCTCACGATGATCCTCATGCGCAGCCGGGCCGTGAAGCAGCTGTGGTGGCCCGTCGTCGCGGGTCTCTTCGCGCTGCTGTGCAACGCCGTGTCGGGCCGGGTGACCTACGGCCTCGGCCAGATGTTCGCGCTCATGGCGGTCGCCGCCGTCTTCTGCTGGCCGCACCGCTGGCGGTACAAGCGGTGGGCGAAGGCGCTGGTCGCCGCCCCGTTCGCGGCGCTCGCGACGATGGGCAGCCCGGTGGCCGGGCTCTTCGTCGGCCTCGTCGCCGTCGCGCTGTTCCTCAGCAAGCGCTACCCGGGCGCGTACGCGCTGGGCATCGCGCCGGCCGTCGTGGTGGGTCTCTCCGCGTGGCTCTTCCCGTTCTCCGGCACACAGCCCATGTCGTTCGGCTCGGCGTCGCTGCCGCTGATCAGCGCCGCCCTCGTCTACTTCCTCGTGCCGAAGCAGTGGAAGACCGTGCGGATCACCACCGCCGTGTACGCGGCGTTCGTGCTCGGCGTCTGGCTGATCAGCTCGCAGATCGGCTCCAACATCTCGCGCCTCGCGATGTGCTTCACGGGCGTCGCGCTGCTCGCCGCGCTGCCGTACACCGTGCCGAAGTCCCGCAAGTGGTACGTGATCATCGTGGCGTTCGTCGGCTTCACCGGCTGGATCGGTTTCAAGGCCGTCGACGACATCGTGCACACGCGCTCCGACGCCTCCTGGACGCGTGAGGTAGCCCCGCTGGTGAACGAGCTGAAGGAGCGGGGCGCGGCCAAGGGCCGCGTCGAGGTGGTGCCGGCCCGCAGCCACCGCGAGGCGTCCGCGCTCCCCGCGTACGTCCAGCTCGCGCGCGGCTGGAACCGGCAGGCCGACATGGAGCGCAACCCGCTCTTCTACGACGACACCCTCAACTCCGCGAACTACCACGAGTGGCTGCAGCGCTGGTCCGTGCATTACGTGGCGCTCCCCAAGGGCGAGCCCGACGGCGACGGCGGCAAGCGCGAGGCGCAGCTCATCACGGACGGGCTGCCGTATCTGAAGAAGGTGTGGGTCGACACCAACTGGCAGCTGTACGAGGTGATCGACCCGCGGCCGCTCGTCGAGCCGAACGCCGTCGTGGAGCGCGCCGAGCAGGGCGAGATGACGCTCCGCGTGGACAAGCCGGGCCGCATCCTGATCCGCATCCCGTACTCGCCGTGGCTGAGCGTCGTCGACGCCAAGGGCAAGGGCGTCGAGCGGCCCCAGGAGACCGAGGCGTCCAAGCGGCAGCGGGAGCTGAACGAGAAGCGCCCGAAGAAGTACGAGAACATCCACGGCTGTCTGGTGGAGGCCCGCGAGGACCAGGCCGGCGACAAGTGGGTCGAGCTGCTCGCCCCGAAGGCCGGCACCTACCGCCTCGGCTCGCCCTACCAGCTGCCCCGCGGCACGCCCTGCCCGGAGGAGCTGGCGCGCTGAGGCAGGCCCTCAGCCGCCCGGCGGCGCGCAGATCCCGGACTCGGGCAGCCGTCCCGGGCCCGCGTCCGCCGCGGCCTCCGTGCGCACGGTGTCCAGCTGGCCGAGGAGCTCGTCGAGACGGTCGCCCGACGGCTGTCTGAAGTACTGCAGGACGGCCCGGTGGAACGCGTCGCGGACGCCCGGCGGCATCACGTCGGAGGCGTCGAAGCAGAGCGTGCGGGCCTTGTCGGTGAGGATTTCCGCGATGCGCCGCCCGGTCGGGTCGGTCGGCTGGGGGTCGGTCGCGTCGGGGAAGAACGGCCGCAGCTCGGCCGCCGCCCCGGACCGCCACAGCGCGCGGGCCCGCTTGCTCGACAGGCGGTCGACGAGGGCGCGGGCCGCCGGTTCCCGGGTGAACACGGCGGCCATGTCGCCCGCCACCTCATAGGCGCCGTCGTACGCGGGACTGCCGCCGAGGAAGCCCGCCGCCGGGTCGACGCGGACCCGTTCGTCCGCGTACACGTAGCGGATGAAGGCGCTCTGGTGCTCGTGCGTGCAGCGGGGCCGGAAGGAGTCGAGGAGCCCGCGCGGGCCGCCCGCGCCCTTGCCGTCGCCCTCCGCCGGGTCGGCCGTCCCCTCGTACGACGTGGTCAGCGACCGGTCGATCGACGTCTTGGAGCGGTCGCCGAGGAGCTTCGCCCACGTCGTCCACGCCCTGCGGACCCGCGGATCGCGCCAGCTGAGGCGCCCGACGGCCCACTCCGTGTACGTCGCGGGGCCCGCCTGGTGCAGCAGGATGTCCTCGACCCAGTCGGTGCCCGGCCAGCCCGAGGTGGCCTGCGAGGCGAGGCCCACGCACCATTCGGGGGCCTCGGCCGGCCGGCCCTCCTTGCTCCACACCAGGCTCTTGAGGTCGACCTTCAGCGGCACCCAGTAGGTGCGGCGCATGCCGTTCACGTCGAGGCGCGGGGCCCAGGGCGGGTAGGCGCGGGCGGTGGCGGCGCGGTCGAGGGGGGTGAGGCGGTTGGCGCGGGCGTACTCGGTGAGTTCCCCGATGCTGTTGAGGATCGCGACGTCCGGCGGGTCGCCCGCCTCCAGCTGGGCGACGAGCGTCTCCCGCAGGGAACGGGTGCCTTGGTAGGTGTACGTGCGGCCCGTGCCGTCGTCGAGCCGGTGCAGCATCGACTCGAACGCGTCGCCCTCGGGACCGGTCCAGGGACCGAGCACGACGAGCGTCTCGGGCCGCGTGCCGCCGCAGGCCCCGGCGGTGACGGCCGTGACGGCGAGCAGGCAGGCCGCGACGCAGGCGCGGAGCACGGGGTGCGGGCGGCTCGTGCGGCGGCTCATGCGGCGGCTCATGCGGTGGCTCCTGAGCGGGAGATGAGGACGTACTCGCGGCGGTAGGCGTAGAGCGTGCCGCCCATGAGGGCCGCGCAGAGCAGGCCGGTGGGCGTCACCCACGGCGCGGCCCCGTCCAGCGAGGAGAGGCGGCCCTCGGCCAGGTCGTGCCGGACGCGCTCCTCCAGGACCTGGATCAGCAGGGGGTGGCGCTCGCCGAAGGGCTTCTCGTCGATGGTCGACTCGACCGCGGGCGACGTACGGGCGGACAGCTCGTCCGCCGTGGACACCACGCGCTGCTGCGCCCGGTGGGCGAGCACGGCGTCGGCCGTCAGGAACGGCAGCGCGAGCAGCGGCACGGCCGCGGCAAGGAGCGGGACGCTGACGTGCAGGCGCAGCCGGTGGCGCAGGAACAGCTGGGTGCGCCACAGGCCGACGGCGAGCAGGGCGAGGGCGAGCGCGGCGACGGCGGCCGCGGCGAGCACGCCGCCGCCGAGCGCCGCCCGGTCCGCGAGCCTGCCGCGCAGCCGGTCCTCCAGGGTCGAGATGCGGTCCACGACCGCCGTCGCGTCGGAGTCCGAGCCGGTGTCGGGGCGGCAGGGCGGATAGCCGTCCGCCGCCGTCTCCTTGGCGGGCCCGGGGGTGGAGCAGAGCATGCTGCGGGCGTACGAGAGTCCGGCGTCGCGCAGCGCGGGGTCGCCGACGTTGTTCTGGGCGAAGGTGATCCAGTTGCCGTAGTCGACGACGAGCCCGGAGACGACGTCGAGCTCCTGGCGTTCCGCGGTGGTCAGGGCGCCGCTGCGGGCCACCAGGTTGAGGCGCTGCACGGCCCGGGTGGTGCGCGTGCTGTACCGCTTGCTGAGCCCGCCGAGCCGCACCGCCTCCCCGGCGCGCAGGCTCTCCTCGGCCTCGCGGTCGGCGATCCGCAGCGACGTCTCGGCCTCGGCGAGCCCGACGAGCGCGGGCGCGAAACTGTCCCTCAGCTCCGCCGACCCCGCCCGCACGTCCCCGTACGCCCACCCGAACGCGACGGCCACGACGACGGTGAGCACCGGCAGCGCGACGAGCCGCTCCCGCAAGTAGGCCCGGTTACGCGGCCGTTCGGTGAGCGGCGCGGGCCACAGGTGGCGGCGCAGCGCGCGCAGCAGCTCGCCGACGAGCGGCGGGGCGGTGCGTGCGGTGCGTGCGGTGGTGGCGTGTGCGGGGGTGGTCATCGGGGGCCGCCGGGGAGGACCGTCGTGCTCGACTGGATGCGGGCCGCCTCCACGTCGAACTTGGTGATGCGGTCACGGAGTTCGACCGCGCCCCGGGCCGGGTCGCGGACGCGGACGAGGCGGCGCAGGTGGTCCTGCATGGCGGTGTCGCCCGTCTCGACGGCGAGCCGCCAGGCCGTGCCGAGCAGGGTCTCGGCCGCCGCGCGCCTGCCGTGCTTCAGCTCGGCGCAGGCCTCCTCAAAGGTGCGGTGCAGCTCCTCCTCGTGCCGGTAGTGGGCGACCTGCGGGTCGAGGCGGCTGTAGAGGTCGGCGTCGTCGGTCCAGCACATCAGCACCGGCTGGGGTGCGGGGAGCCGCAGGCCGGCGGGCGGTGCGGTGTCCGTGTCCACTTCCACCTCCGTCAGCAGGAGCTCCTTGCCGGTCCTGGCGGGGTCGTAGGGCACGCCGACGCAGAGCAGATAGGCGCGGGTCTCCTCGCCGCACGGGCCGATGTCGTACTCCTCGACGGGCCCGCCCGCGCCCGTCCCGACGCCGGACAGGTCGACGTGGTCGGGGCTGAGCGCGACCCGCGTCGGGTGGACCTGCTCGAAGGAGTGCGGGCGCACCCCGGCGCGGTGGTAGAGGCGCAGCCGGAGGCCGGTGATGTCGCGGTCGGCGGCCCGCCCGGTGAGCGAGGCCAGCTCGTCCGGCAGCCGCGTCAGGTCCGCCACGGCCCGGGTCCGGCCGCCCAGCGCCCGCGCGATGAGGAGGAGTTCCTCGGTCTCCCAGGCGTCCCCGATGCCCACGACGTCGCACGCGAAGGCCCGCGCGCACCGCTCGACGCGCTCGTGCAGCTCCGCGCGCGTCTCGTAGCCGGGTTCGTTCTTGCCGTCGGTGAGCAGCAGCGCGTGGCGTACGTACCCGCCGGCGTCCGGGGCGGGCAGCTCGCGGAAGAGCTGGCGGGCGCGCTCCAGCCAGGTGCCCATCGCGGTGCCGCCGCCCGGGGTGCAGTCGTGCAGGGCGGCTTCGGCGGCGGCCCGCGACTCGGCGTGCGCGACGGCGAGGCCGGGCCGTCGAGGGTAGATCATCGCGGTCCTGTCGCCGCCCGCGACCAGGGCGAACAGCGAGCCGTCGGGGATGCGGGCCAGCGCGCTGACGGCGGCGGCGCGGGCGGCGGCGAGACGGCTCGGCGGCATCACCATCGAGGAGGAGTGGTCGATGAGCAGCACCTCGGCGAGCCGTGGCCCGCCCGCGCCGACGGCACCGGCCGCACCGGCCCCCAAGCCTGCACCCGCCCCCGCGCCTGCACCCGCCCCCTCGACCGCACCCGCCCCCTCCGCCGCGTCAGCCGTACCGGCCGCCGGATGCCGCACCGTCGCGGCCCCCGGTGCCTTCGCGGCGCCCGGCGTCTTCGCCGCCCCCGGCCTGCGCACCGTCACCGTGAGGACGGCGTACATCCGCGCCGCCTCCTCCGCGTCCGGGGTGCGGGGCCGGGGCAGCTCGACGACCTGGCTCACCTCCAGGCCGACCGAGGCGGCCACTTCCTGATCTTCTTGCCCAGCCATGGGGTGTCCTTGCCGAATCGTGAGTGCCGGAAGCCGAAGGGACGTACCGCGTAGGCGCGGTCGAGGAGGATCTCGGCGAGCGGTATGCCGGTGCCGTCGTCCGCGGCCGGCGCGTCCCGGGCGGCCTGGTGGGCGAGGCCGCGGTAGAAGCGGGACAGGTCGGTGCGCAGGTCCCGTTCCTCCGCCGGGAATTCGAGCAGCGGGTCGGCGTGCGCGGCGACGGCGCGCAGCTCGGCGGCGGTCATGCGGGGCCCGCCCCGCTCCGTCCCGCCGCCGCTGCCGGTGCCCGCGCCGAGGAGGCGGTGCGCCGCGCCCCACACCTCCGCCTTCATCCGCAGGCGGGACTGTTCGTCGGTCAGGCCGTGCGCGGAGAAGAGCTGGGCGAGGGCCCGCACCGCCGAGGCCAGGCCGTCGGCGTCCCGCGCGTGGTCGACGCGGATGCGCACGGCGGCCGTCCGGGCCGCGGTGCGGTGCCGGGAGTGCTGGGGCACCGCGTCCAGCGCGGCGATGGCGTCCCTGAGGGCGTCGGGCCCGCCGAGGGCGAGCCGCGCCCGGACCGCGCCGAACGCCGCGCTGCCCAGCGACGGGTTGCGCAGCCGCACGGCCTCGTAGAAGGACAGGGCCTCGTGCAGCCGCCCGAGGCGTTCGGCGCAGTAGCCGAGGGCCAGTTTCGGCGCGTACTCGCCGGGGATCGCGGCGTAGACGCGGTCGAAGTGGCCGCGGGCCTCCGGCACCCGGGAGCGGGCCAGCGCGAGGAGCCCCCGGTGCCAGTCGAGCCGCCAGTCGTGCGGGGCGTGCGCGGACCCTATGGCGTCCTCGGCAAGCGCGAGGGCGGTCTCGGCACCGGTGAGCGCCCCGCCGTCCGTGCGGGGCGCCAGCCGCAGCCGCAGCCTGCACCGCAGCAGGTGCACCTCGGGGGAGTCCCGCCAGTCGCCGGTGTGCTGGAGCAGCGCCTCGGGGTCGTCGTCGCTGAGCCTGCTGAGCTCGCCGTGGTGGTCGTCGTCCGGGTCGGGGCGCGGCACCGGAAGGCGCCGGGCGACCTCGGGCGGGGCGGGCGCGGGGTGCCGGGGCGCCGACGGCGGGGCCGCCCAGTGCGACACGTCGGGGGCGGCGCCGAGCCCGCCGTCGAGCGCGTACGGGGACTGGAGGAAGAGCGGCGACGGCTCGAAGGTCTCGGCGCCGGTCCGCAGGGACCGCAGCTCGCGGAACACGCCGCGCAGTTGCTCGTCCATCTCGCGGGCCGTGGCGAAGCGTCCGGCGCGTGCGGTGCGGGTGGCGCGGTGCAGGGCCCTGGCGAGGGAGACCAGGCCGAGGCCGCGGTGGTTCCCGGTGGCGTGGTGTCCGGCCGCGTCGGCGCCGGGGGCCTCGTTCAGCGGGTCGAGTGCCGCCAGGTCTGCCAGGTCGTGGCGGGTGGCGCCGAGGCCGCACAGAGTGCGCAGCGTCTCACCGAGGCTGAACAGGTCGTCCTGCGGCTGCGATTCGCCGTGCGGGCCGACGCTGGGGGCGCGGTAGAGGGCGGTGGTGAGGCCGGGCGCGCCCGCGCGGCGCACGCTGCCGACGTCGACGAGTTTGGTGGTGGAGCCGTCGTGCATGACGTTCGGCGGCTTCAGGTCGCCGTACACCTTGCCGCGCTCGGGGGCGTGCAGATGGGCGAGCGCGGCCAGGATCCGTACGCCGTACGCGAGCACGAACTCCAGGAAGCGCTCGTCCCCGAACTCCTCGGGGTGCTCGTGCGCGCGGGCCCGCACCTCTTCGAGGTTGAGCCCGTCGACGTACTGGAGGACGAGGAAGTCGCCCACCCCGGCGTGGTGCCCGTAGTTGAACACGCGGATGAACCCGTCGTGGTTGAGCTCGACCAGTTCCTTGCGCTCGCCCCTGAGGAGGCTGTACGAGTCCGCGGCGAGCTCGGCGTGCAGCATCTTCACGGCGACGGCGCGGTCGTCGACCTTGGTGTCGTGGGCCAGGCAGACCTCGCCCATCCCGCCGTAGCCGAGCGGCCGTACGAGGCGGTACTGCCCGGCGAGCAGCGTGCCGGGCGGCAGCGGCAGCCCACTCAGGGCGGGCGTGTCCGTGCTGTCCGTGCCGTCCGCGCTGTCCGCCCGGTCCAGGAGGGTGATCTCCGGCAGGACCGTGGGGTCGGGATGCTCCGGCGGCAGGACGACACGGGCGGGGCGCGGCGGGGGTGCGGCGACGCCCGGGTCGACGATCCACTCCTGGGAGGACTCACCGGCACCGGACGGCTCCCGCTCCGCGGCCGGATGCGGCGCCGGGCGTGAGGGCCGGAGCGACGCCGGGCGTGGCCGCGGCAGGGGAGACGAGTGCAGGCCGGTCTCCGGGTCGACGCGCTCGCCGCTGGCCAGGCAGTAGCCGGTCGGCGTGACGGTGCCCGCGCAGCCGGGGTGCGGGCAGGACTTGACCGGCGTCACGCGTCACCGTCCGCCTCGGCGAGGCGCCGTACCACCCGTGCGAACGCCGTCACCGCCCGTTCGGCGTCGGCCAGCGGGCAGGGCCCCGCCATCAGGAGCTGCTGCGCCTCGCGGTAGGGCCCGACGGCGTCGGGGTGCTCGGCGAGGCCGCGCCGGGCGAGCCGCGCCAGGTGGTCCTTGAGCAGCCCGCGCAGCCGCAGATGCTCGTCCAGTACGCCGCGCAGCTCGCTCTCGGCCCGCTCGGCCCGCAACAGGTAGGTGTCCACGGCCTGTTCGGCGTACGACAGCTTCTCCAGGAGGCGCGGGCCGCCCCGCCCGGTCAGCGGCCGCAGTTCGTTGCTGAGCTGCACCGTCCACAGCGCGGCCCGCGCGGCGTACCCGGTGGCGACCGGCGGGTCGACGACGTGCGGCTCGACGCGGTGGAAGAGGCGCCGGGCGCTGCGCTCGGTGTCGGCGAGGGCGTCGACGCGGGTGCCGAGCCGCTGCAGCCACTGCGCGGCGCGCTCGGCGGGCAGCAGCTTCTCCGCGAGGGCGTAGGTGAAGCCGTGCGTGCTGGAGCGCACCACGAGCAGCAGCCGGGCGCCGGAGTCGGCAAGATCACCGAGTACGCGGGCCGCGGTGGCGGGTTCGGTGGCGGACCGGTCGGCGTAGAGGACGGCGACGGCGGGGCGCCGCCGCGGGGCCGTGTGCCGGCGTGCCGCGTGCCGCAGCTCGTGCCGCAGTACGGCGAGGGCCTCGCGCAGCTCCGGCTGGCCGGGGTCCTCCAGGGCGGCGCCCTCCAGGTCGAGGACGAGCCCGATGCTGCCGACCCGGGGGGCGATACCGGCACGCGACAGGAGCGAGTCGCCGTCCGCGCCCACCTCGACGGGCTGGACGGCCAGTTGGGGGGACTGTTCGCGGTCGGCCATGTTCAGGACGACGTACAGGGCCTGGCGTGCCCGGTCGTCGTCCTCGGCGATGAAGAGGACCTCGGTGTCCCAGGCGTCCGCGTCGCCGTTCAGCCAGCGGGTGACGGTGCGCTGCAGGCCGTGCGGGCGGGCCGTGCGGGCCGCGTCCGCCGAGACGACGCGGTGGCCGGGGATGGCGTGCGGCCCGGTCACGTACCGCTCGGCGAACCGCCGGAAGTACTTGGCGACCGTCGCCGCCGGGATCATGTACCCGTGCTCGCCGCGCTCGTCGGCCTGCGCCAGGATGCCGAGCAGCCGGTCGGTGCCCTCCTCCCGCACGCCCGCCCCGCTGAACCCGCCCCGCAGCCGCTGCCCGGACCCGGCCTCCGCCCCGGCTCCCGTGAGGTCGATCTGCACCCGCTCGTCGCCCTGCCCGCCGGGCCCCCGGCAGGCGCCGGTGAGCCACTGGCCGCCCGACTGGTACTCGGGGAACCCGTCGATGAGGACCGTGGCGCCCCGGTAGTCGAGCGTGCGGTGCAGGGTGACCGGCGAGGGCACGGGCGCGGGCTGGTCAAGGACGAGCACCGCGAGGTCGCCCTGCGCCTTGCCGAAGGAGGGCACCCAGTGCCCGGCCTCCACGGTCGCGGTGCGGTGCGGGGTCCTGGCCAGGCCCTGGAGCAGCGGGAACTCGACTCGCACGCGGTCGGGCCGCAGCCCCGTCGCCGGGTCGCGGATCACATGGGCGCAGGTGAGCACCCGGTCGGTGCCGAACAGCACCCCGGCGCCCAGCACGTCACCGCTGCCCGAGGCCGCCCACTGTCTCAGCCGGACCCGCCAACTCGAATGATCGAGCGGAGAGTTGACCCCGTCGGCGGCGGATACCGCATCCCCCTCCATGCTTCCTCAGAATAGGCGCGGTGCACGCCGATGACTCCTGCGCTGCATGGGGAGGTAGTGGGAGGGCCGCGCACACGCGGAGCGCGAACGGAGCGCGCGCGGCCGCCACCCGCCGGCTATCCCCGGTACTCCCGCCAGATCCGCGGCGGAAGAACGCTGCCGCGCTGCGACTTCGCCCCGCCGACGCCCGACATCGGCAGCAGCCGCGGCTCGCCGGGCCGCACCCGGAACATCGTCACCGCCGTCGACAGGTCATCGGTGAAGCCCGTGAACCAGGCCGACCTGAGGCGGTCCTGGTCGCCGGTGCGGCCCGCCGCGACGTTCAGCCCCAGCTTCTTGCCGCCCGTCCGCAGCGCGTCGGTGACCTCCTGTGCCACCTGCGGGTCCAGCGCGCGCCGGGACGACGGCGGGGCGAGCCCGGGCAGCGCCTCGCCGTCCTTCACGACCTTCGTCACGGAGTAGGGGTCGCGCTGCACGCCGTCGTTCGCGAACGTCCCGTAAGCGGACGCCATCCGGATCGCGCTGGGCGTCGACGTGCCGATGGAGAACGTCGGCTCCAGGCGGGCCATGCTGTGGCGCAGCAGCCCGGCGGCGACGGCCGTCCGCCGGACCGTGTCCCGGCCCACGTCGCCGCCGAGGCGTACGTACGTCGCGTTGCCGCCCGACACCAGGGCCTCGCGGAGGGTGGGACGGTCGGGATCGGGGAGCCCGGCGGCCGGGTGCAGGGTGCCGTCGGCGGCGTAGCGGCTGTCGGCCAGGACGTTCTGCCGTACGCCGGGCGCGCGGCCCTTCAGGTGGGCCTCGGCGACCGGCCGCTCGTCCCGCACCGACACCCCGTGCTGCAACGCGGCGGCCAGCACGAACGGCTTGAACGCCGAGCCCACCGGCACCCCCGACGTGTCGGCGTTGTTGGTGAAGTGCTCGGTCGCGTCGGGCCCGCCGTACAGCGCGACGACCGCCCCGTCCGAGGGCCGCACGGACGCGGCGCCGACCTGCACGTGCCGTTCGGCCGGGCGCCTCTTCGGGTCGAGGTCGCGGTCGAGGACGCGCCCCACGGCCCGCTCCAGGCGGCGCACCTCGTCCTTGTCGAAGGTGGTGTGGATCTCGTGGCCGCCGCGGGCCAGCTCCTCGTCGGTGAGGCCGGTGTGCTGTTTGACGTACCGGTTCGCGATGTCGACGAGGTAACCGGTCTGGCCGCCGAGACTGGTGGAGCGCGACTGGCGGCGCGGCTCGGGGAAGGTGCGGTACTTCGCCCGCTCCTTCTTGCTCATCAGCCCCACCTCGACCTGCCGGTCGAGGATCCACGCCCAGCGCTGCCGCGCCCGCTCGTGGTTGGCGGCGCCGACCGAGGGGTCGTACAGCTCGGCGCCCTTCAGCAGGGCGGCGAGGAGAGCACCCTGGCTGGGATTCAGCTTCTTGGCGGGGATGCCGTAGTAGGCGTGGGCGGCGGCCTCGATCCCGTTGGCCCCCCGCCCGAACCAGCTGGTGTTGAGATACCCCTTGAGGATCTCCTCCTTCTCCTTCACGCGGTCCACCTTCAGCGCGATCACGAACTCCTTGACCTTCCGCGTGACCGTCTGGTCCTGCGAGAGGTAGGTGTTCTTCACGTACTGCTGGGTGATGGTGGAGCCGCCCTGCGTCTCCTTGCCGCGCACCATGTTGACGACGGCGCGGGCCAGGCCCTTGGGGGAGACGCCGGAGTCCTCGTAGAAGGTCTCGTTCTCGGCGGCGATCACCGCCTCGACGGCGGACGGCGCGATCTGGTCCAGCTCCACGTTCTGCCGGTTGACCTCGCCGGTGCTGACCATCTGGGTGCCGTCGGACCAGTAGTAGACGTTGGCCTCGCGGCGGGCCGCCGCGTTCTCGTCGGGGATGTCCACGCTGACGTACACGCAGATGAAGAGCACGGCGACCGAGGTGACGAAGAGCGCGAAAAGGGCGAGGAGTTGCCGCCAGGAAGGGAGCCAGCGGCGGACGCCGCTCCGGCCGGCGCGCGGGTAGTCCACGAGCCGCCGCCGGCCGCGGCGGCGCGACTTCTTCCCCTGAGCATGTGTACCCATGCCGGGGGAGAGTGCGCCGCACGCGGTCGGGTTGGCCCGGAGCCTGTTTGCGGTACGTAACAGTCCGCCGCGGGGAGGCGGGCGGGGTCAGCGGACCTTCGTCAGGTTCCCCTTGTCCTGGAGGGTCGCGATCCCGCGCGCCCACAGGGAGTTGACCCGCTGGCGCTCCGTGGCGTTCGGAGTCGCGTTGGTGCAGGACGGGCCGGGTCCGCCGCCGGACATCAGCTCGCTGCACGGGCCCCGGTAGTTGTCCGGCAGACCGAGCACGTGACCCGTCTCGTGGGACGTCACGCGCGTGGAGTTGTACTGCTGGTTCTGCCGGTAGTCCAGGAAGATGTAGCCGTGCCCGCGCCCGTCGGTGTAGGCGTACGAGCCGCGCGAGTCATTGCCCTCGCGGTACTCGAAGTCGGCGCCCGACGTGGTCTCCTGCAACTGCACGTTGCTGACCGAGGAGTTCCATATCCGGGTGCTCTGGGCTATCTGGCTGCGGAAGCTCGGCGCCCGGCTCGTGCTGTACCGGACGGTGACGGCCTGGATGCCCGGCTCCGCCGCCTGCCTCTTCAGCGCCGACTTCATGACGGCCTCGAAGAACTGGCGGTTGGCGGCCTGGTCCTCGGCCGAACCGGCGTACGTGGAGAGGGAGTACGCGGAGGTGGGCTTGACGGTCTCGGGGGCCGGGGCCGCGAGAGCCGTGGGGGCGGCGGCGAGGGAGGCCACGAGGGCGGCGGCGCCGAGGGTGGCGAGGAGACCGGTTCTGGATCTGTTCATGGGGGTGTGTCCCTTCCGGGATGGAGGCCTGCGGGTGCGGCCTCCGGTCGGGACGAGTATCGGGAGCGCGGGCGCGTTCGGACCGATGCCATTCGGTGATAGCGCGAAAGCATCAACCGACCGGACCGGCGGTTTGTATCGCGCGCTTGTCGCTTGTACGGGCTCCGCTACCTCACGCGCCTGATGCGGTGGACGTCCCGTACGCACAGGTTGAGGAGCGTGGCGGCGACGATGATCCCCGTACAGACCAGGAGCACGGACCGCCCGGCGAACACGGGCGAGACGAGCGCGACGACGAGATAGCCGAGCGGGATCGCGAGCCGCTCGCCGACCTGGTTGAAGGAGCTCATCCGGCCCAACTCCGCGTCCGGCACGTGCTGCTGGAACGCCGTCACCCAGGCGACGCCCGCGACATCCAGGGCGATGCCCGCGAGCACGGCGGAGAGCAGCAGCCAGGGCAGCGGCAGCCCGAACGCGAGCCCCGCCAGCGGCAGCGCGAGCCCCGCGCTGGCCCCGACGGCCACGGTGAGCAGGCGGTCCGGCCTCCACCGCAGACACACCACGGCTCCCGCGAGCAGCCCCAGCGAGAACGCGCCCTGGATGAACCCCCAGGTGCGCGCCCCCTCGTACTCCTGCTCGACGACGACGGGCCCGAGCAGCTGATAGCCCGCCAGCCAGGCGGCGACGAGCACCGTCCCCGCGGCCGTGTACGTCCACAGCCAGGTCCGCGACCAGAAGCCCGACCAGCCCTCCCGCAGATCGGCGAGCGCGCCGGTCTGCGTGACCGGGGCGCCGAGCCGCAGCCCGAGCAACAGCAGCGCGGCGACGGCGAACGTGACCGCGTCGAAGCCGAGCGCCCAGGCCGGCCCGCTCACCGCGACGACGAGCCCGCCGGCCACGGGACCGACCACCTTGACGGCGTTGGTGGGCAGCCGCAGCAGGGCGTTGGCCCGCTGCAGCTGGTCCGGCGCGACGAGCTGCGTCACCACGCCCTGCGCGGCGGGCGTGGTGAACGCCACCGCGACCCCCGAGACGAAGCCACAGGCGGCGATCGCCCCGGTGCTCGCGTGCCCGGAGCCCACGACGAGGGCGAGGACGCCCTGCGCGGCCGCGGCGAGGAGATTGCCGAGGAACAGCAGCCGACTGCGCGAAAGACGGTCGGCGAGGACACCGCCGACGAGCAGGAAGACCACGGTCGGCACGGTGTTGGTGGCCAGCACGAGACCGAGCGCCCCGGCCCCGCCGCCCGCGCCGATCACCGCGTACGCGAGGGCGAGCGGGGCCATCGCGGAGCCGGCGGCGGAGACGAGCTGCGCGAGGACGAAGCGGCGGAAGGCGGGGAGGCGGAGGGGAGAGGGCGTGGGTCTGGGTGTGGGGGTGGGGGTGGTCTGGGTGGTGGTCATGGTTCCCCCGGTCCCGTGGTGGTGCGGCTGGCCCGGCGGGCAGCTTAGGCGGTGGGGGTGCCGCCGCGGCCTGGCGGGAGCCGGTGGCGGCTGATCAAAGGGCGGGGTGTGTACGGGAATTAGCGGCGGGGGCGATGAATTGCTGTTGATGCGGCACTTCGGTGCCGTGCGTGCGCCCTGTCACGTCACCACGCTCTCCTGGGAGGCCACCATGCCCGAGACCCCCGCACCCGCCACCGCCACCGCACCTGCGTCCGCCACTGTCCCCGCCTTCGACCCGCGTGAGCTGCTCGCCGAGTCGCGGCTCGGCGTACTCGCCACGATCAAGGCGGACGGCCGCCCGCAGCTCTCGCCCGTCATGCCCTTCTACGACAGGGAGGCGGGGGTCCTCCACGTATCGATGACAGAGGGCCGGGCGAAGACGGCGAACCTGCGCAGGGACCCGCGGGCCACGCTGGAGGTCACCGGACCCGACGGCCGCTCCTGGGCCACCGCCGAGGGCACGGCGACCCTCACGGGCCCGGGCACCGACCCCGATGGGCCCGAGGTGGAGGCGCTGGTGCGCTACTACCGCGTCGCGGCAGGGGAGCACCCCGACTGGGACGAGTACCGCGCGACGATGGTGGCCGACCGCCGGGTGCTCATGACGATGACGGTCGACCACGTGTACGGTGAGCGGCTCGGCTGAGCCGGCTCGTCAGTGGCCTCGCGGGGTCACGGTCATGCGGATGTCGTCGGCGGCCCACAGCACGAACCGCTCGACGGGCGTCACCTCGTGCCCCGGAGCGAGCCGGAAGCGGAACCGCTTGAGCAGGACGGCGAGGATCAGCTCGGCCTCGACCATGGCGAGCCCGGCGCCCTCGCAGCTGCGCGGCCCGATCCCGAACGGGATGTAGGCCAGCCGGGCCCGCTTCGCCACCGCATCCGGGGCGAACCGCTCGGGGTCGAACTTCTCGGGCTCGGGCCAGTGGTCCGGGTTCATGTGCACGGCCCAGAAGGGGTAGAAGAGGGTGGTCCCGGCCGGGATCTCGTACGCGCCCAGACGCAGCGCTTCCGTCGTCTCCCGGGCCCCGTACGGCCCGGGCGGATAGAGCCGCATCGCCTCCTTCAGCACCATGTCCAGATACGTGAGCCGCCGCAGGTCGGTGTAGTCGGGCGCGGACCGGTCACCGAGAACACGGTCCAGCTCCCCGGCGACGCGCTCGGCGACCTCCGGGTGGCGCCCCAGCAGGTACAGCGTCCAGGAGACGGCGACTCCGGTGGTGTGGTGGGCGGCCAGCAGGGTCACCATGACGGTGTCGCGGATGCGGGCGGGGGCTGTGCCGGAGTCGATGAGGGCGCGGATCAGGTCGCTGCGGTCGCTTTTGTCATCCGGGGTGCTCGGGGTCGGCCCGCGGCCGGCCTGATGCGTGGCGACGACGCGGTCGACGGTGTCACGCAGGTACGCCAGTGCGCGGTCGGCCCGCGCCGCGCTCTCCTCCTGCTCGTCCCCGGCGACGCGGTAGATCCGCCCGAGGTGCTCGGTGAGCACGTCCTCGAACGCGCCCATGACCTTCTCCGGGTCGACGACCAGCCCTCCACCGGCACCTTCACCGGTGCCGCCCACCCCCAGCGCGTACGCACAGATCATCCGCAACGACAGCCCGGTCAGATCCTTCTGCAACGCAACGGTCGACGCGCCGCGCGTCACCCCCGCCGCCCCCACCGTCCCTGCCGCCCACTGGTCGGCGAGCCCCTCCACCAGCGAGACGAACTCCCCGAAGTGCCGCTCGTGGGAGGGCCGCCCGGCGAACACCTCCAACAGCACGCGCCGCCAGGGCCCGTGCTCCTCCGCCCCGATGACCTGAAGGTTCCCGGCCTCGCACAGGGGCGCCAGAAACTCGAACAACGGTGCGGGCCGCTCGTCGATCCGGGCGGTGGCCTCCAGCAGCACCGGATCGGCGACGGACACGGCGGCCCCCACGCCCGGCAGTTGAAACCGCACCACGGGCCCGTACTCGGCGTGCAGCCACAGCTGATAGAGGTGCAGCCCTCCGGCGGCCGTGATGGCCCCGGCCCCACCGTCATCGGACCACTCGGGCCCAGGAATGCGCATGGCGGTACCTCCTCGACGCTGCTGCCCTCAGGGCAACGAACGGCGGAGGCACGACGCCCGCACGTTTCCGGCCAGGTCCGGGCGGGACGGGGACGCGACAGGGCCCCCACCCGGCTCTCACGCCGGAGGGGGCCCTGGGTCATGACTGGGGCAAGCCCTAGTCCATCACCAGGTCGCCGAACTCGGTCTCGGCGTTCTCGACGACGCTGGTGACCAGGTTGTGGTCGTTGCCGATGCCGTAGTCGCCGTCGTCCTCGTTGGCGGCGGCGGCTCCCGCGCCACCCAGGACGGCGAAGGCGGCAAGAGCAGTGGCAGCGACAGCAGTGCGGATACGCATGTGTTGCCTCTCTGAGAGGTGTGAAAGGGGACATTACGGGCTTCCCCGCAATGTGGCGGGAAGCAATCCCCTCAAGCCCCAAATCATCCGAACGGCCGCTGCGACCGAAGGGGGCGCTTTTTCCTCTGTTGCTGCTGATACTGCGGGCTATGAACTTAGGTATTGCCCGTGTGCAGACACACGGGATACACAACTCGGGGTCGGCATAGCGTGGTTACTGACATAGGGGGGCCTCAGTCCATGCTGACCAACTCCGTGATCCTGGTCGTCGACGACCACAAGGACACCCTGTTCGCGCTGGAGAGCGCGTTGGGCCCTCTCGGCTATCCGCTGGTGAGCGTCTCGAACGGCGACGACGCGCTCCGGGTGATCCTGCGGGGCAACGTAGGGCTCATCCTGCTCGACGTGCGCATGCCGGGCGTGAGCGGCCTCGACGTCGCGCGCTACGTACGCCGTCTGGAGCAGACGCGTTCCATCCCCATCATCCTGCTGACCGGCTTCGACGTGAGCCGCGAGACGGCCGCCGCGGCGTTCCACCTGGGCGTGGCCGACGTGGCCCTCAAGCCCATCGATCCCCTGACCCTGCGTACCAAGGTCCGCTACCTCTTCGAGACGTACGGGCAGCTGAAGTCGATGCAGCGGGAAATAGACGAACTCCGGGCCCAGCTGAAGGCCGGCACCACCAAGCCGTCGACCGACGGCCACTCCGAACGCCGCCGTTCCCGGACCCGCGGACCGGAAGCCTGAACGACACCGCCCGCCTCCGTACCGAAAAGCACCCCCGGGGGGAACCGGCGCTCGGCCCAACCGGCGCCCGGCGAGCCACAACGACGGGTTGTACGTGCCTAGGGTGAACCACGTGGACACCGAGGCACTGCGAACCTTCGTCCGGGCGGCCGAGCTCGGACGGCTGCAGCACGCGGCCGACGAGCTGGGCGTGACGCAGCAGGCCGTCTCCAAGCGGATCGCGGCGTTGGAGCGCGAACTCGCGGTCCGTCTCTTCACCCGTACCGCCAGAGGAGTGGAGCCGACGCCCGAAGGCCAGGCGTTCCTGCCCCATGCCCGGAGCATCGTCGCGGCCGTGGAACGCGCCCTCACCTCCATCAGGCCGGGCTCCCGGGCCCTTCGGGTGGACGTGCTCGGCCTGCGCAGCGCACAGGCCGTGATCCTGCACGACTACTGGCGCTCGCACCCCGGGACCAACCTCGACGTGGTGACCCTCCGCACGGACGACCCGCGCACGGCGGCCGCCGCCGTCGCGGCGGGCGACATCGACGCCTCGTTCCGTACGGTCATCGACCCGGACGCCCTGCCGCCCGACGTACGGATGATCCACGCGTTCGACTCCCCGCTGGAACTGCTCGTCGGCCCGCGACATCCGCTCGCCGCCGCACGGAGCCTGACGCCTCGACAGCTGCGCGGGCACCGGATCTGGGTGCCGGGCATCGCGCGGGGAAGCGAATGGGCGGACTTCTACGACCAGCTCGCCACGGAGTTCGACCTGCGCGTCGACGCGGCGGGCCCGCACTTCGGAGACGAAGTCCTCCTGGACACGCTGGCGGACTCCGCCGACCTGGCCACGCTGGTCGGCGCCCGCGACCGCTACACCTGGCCGCCGACCCACGACCTGTGCCGCATCCCGATCAAGAACCCGACGCTCGCGTACCCGCTCTCCTTGCTCCTCCCCACCACGAACCCCCACCCGGGCGTCCGAGGTCTCATGACACACCTCGGCACCCTCCCGGCCCTCCCCGCCCCGACCTGGCGCCCGTCCTGGGCCCTGCCCCTCCCAGAAGGCTGATCACGCCATGCCCGCCAACCACCTGATGCGCATTCACAGCCCCGAGTTCCGGGCCATGGCCGACCGGGTCCTACGGGCCACCGAACTGACGTCCCGCCTGAACGTCCTCCCCTTCGAGGACGAGGCGGGCAAGGCGACCCTGTTCCGCCAGATCCTGGGCAAACCCCTGCCACCAAGAACGACGATCTACCCACCCTTCTACACGGACCACGGCCTCAACCTGCACCTCGCGGAACGCGTCTTCATCAACCAGAACTGCACGTTCCTGGACTACGCCGGCATCCGCATCGCCGAACGCGTGATGATCGGCCCCAAGGCCACCTTCATCACGGTCGGCCACCCGGTCGACCCCGACGCCCGCCGCACCTGGCTGACCGGCGCCCCCATCGACATCGCAGAAAACGCCTGGATCGGCGCCGGCGCGACAATCCTCCCCGGCGTCACGATTGGCCACGACGCAGTAATCGCCGCGGGAGCGGTCGTAACGGAGGACGTCCCCCCGGCCACCCTGATAACAGGCGAAAAGGCGACACCGCGCCGCCAGTGGTGAGGAACCGCGACACACGGCCCCGGCCGGTCATGAGAAGACGCACAAGCGCCGCGCCAAGCAACTGCCAAGGCGAAAGCCAAGTCGGAGAGTGGCCTCTCCGGAGCGAGCGCCATGAGGCCCTCACAAGGCTGACGACCCTGTAACCAGGGTGAGTTGCGGCACGCGAGCGTTTGCGGCACCATCGCTGGCCAGGCCGGATAGGCGGCCTGTCCCGGCACTGCGCTGCCCCGTCTGCAGTGCCAACCGAGGGACGAAGAAGCCGGCGCTGCACCTGTCGTGGTCGACATCTGCTCTCGCGCGCCCAGAGGCGGGCGTACTGATCAGTTTTCGAGTGCTCAGGGGTGGCAGCGCTCGAGGACGGATCGCGCTATGGCCGCTGGTGGTCGTCTCACGCACCTTGCTCGCACCCGAAGCAGCTACTCGGGGGAGCCGTTCCAATATGCCTCAGAGGCACTTCGGTCTCATCGCCAGACCCCACTCCTCCCGGTTGCGCACGGTGAACAAGTACTCCTCGAAGCTCAGGTGATGAAGGAGCTCGGTCGCGGAGGGGAGTGGTGGGCGCACCCGGTGGGAATCGCCGGCGTGCGTCTCATGCCCGGGCGATCCGTCGTGGTCCTGGATAGTCACAGCGGGTCCCGCCCTGGCCGGAAGTTTCCGATGGCCGACTACGCGCTGGCGCATCTGCTTCCGTCCGCAGAGCCCGGCGTCCAGGTCGGCGGTGTGATGCGGCTGCGTGTCATCGGTGTCCGCAACGTGGATCTTCACCTCAAACTGGTCGGAACCGACAGCCGATTGGTGCTGAGGGGAGCCCCGGGCACCCGCTGGCGCCCCCTTCTCGCACAGCGAAAGCGTGACCTGGAAGAGGGCGGCTTTGTGCCCTTGTGGGATGAGGCCGAGCCATCACCCTACGAGCTGCAGGACGAGCGTGAATTCGCCTCACTCGTGCAGACGGATCGGGAACTGGCGTGGCTCGGCTCAGGGCTCCTTCGCCGCATCGCGATCTTCCAGAACTTCAGCACTGCTTACTCGACTCGATCCTGGATCACCGGGGATGAGTGGATTTTCGAGCTGGACACGCATCGCGACGTGCCTCTCGCGCATGACGCATTTCTCGACCGCCTTATGGACGATGTCTGGGGCTTGCCACTGAGAATCACGCGCCGCCACTGTGACTGCAGCCTGCAGGGGGCATGGCGGGGCTATCAGTGCACGTTCTACCTGGAGCACCAGCGTCCCGATGTGCCAGGAGTGATGCAGATCCGCTTTCGGTGGGGGGACCCTGCTTATGGCAACGATGTGCGACAGAGGCTGGAAGACCTCGACGCCGATCGAGATTGGCTCGACAGAGTACTGCCACGCCGAGTACTGCCACGCCGAATCGGTCGGTCCACGGGCCGGGCCGCACGTGAGGGCGAATCCCGATGAATTGGGACAGCCTTGCCCTGTTGATCCTGGCTTTGTCAGGCGCGCTGAGTCTGCTGCTGTCGCAGGTGCGCGATGTCCTGACGAAGATCGCAGAGGTCATTCATGCGTGGCGTGCAGTTCGGCAGAGCCTGGAGGCAGAAGGAAGGGGTCAGAGCCAGCAGGATCCGTCACGCGATTGAGGCCGCTGATCGCCGCTGGAGTCAGCGTACTGTCCGCCGTCCGGCACGGGAGGCGACCGGAAGACGACCACGCCCCGCTCCCGGGTCGTCGGCTAAGGCGCCGCCGCCACCCTGGATGCCGGGACCTGCGACCAGATGGTCAGAGCGCACAAGACGAAGGCCCAGGGCCGGATTTACCATCCGTGACCTGGGCCTTTGCCGTTCTGATCTTGTGCCCCCGGCAGGATTCGAACCTGCGACACCCGCTTTAGGAGAGCGGTGCTCTATCCCCTGAGCTACGAAGGCGGGGTGGTGGCAGTCGCGTGTACTGCTGCACCGCCGTCAGTGTAGCGGGTGGTCAATTTGGGGGTGGGGGGTTGGGGCGGCCGGTCGTTACTCGATGACCAGTTCCACCGGGATGTTGCCCCGGGTCGCCTTCGAGTAGGGGCAGTACGCGTGGGTCTTCTTGAGGAGGTCCTCGCCCGCGGGGCCCTGCAGGTGGTCGGGGAGTTCGGCTCGCATGACCACCGCCAGGCCGAAGCCGCCGTCCGTGTCCTTGCCGATGCTGACCTCGGCGGTCACCGAGACGTCCGAGACGTCGATCTTCTCCTGGCGCGCGATGCTGCCCATCGCGCTCGCGAAGCACGCCGCGTAGCCCGCGGCGAAGAGCTGCTCCGGGTTCGTGCCCTTGTCGTTGCCTCCCAGTGCCTTCGGGAAGCCGAGCGGCAGGTCGATCTGGCCGTCGGAGCTGACGGCGCGGCCCTCGCGGCCGTTGGCGGTGGCTACTGCCGTGTACAGCGCGTCCATGGGTGTCCCGTTCTCGTCGTGGTTCTTGTGCTCTTACGGCGTAAGCATTGCATCCTATTTAGTTGTGCGCAACTTAATTGGGTGTCGTTGTAGAGTGAGGGGCATGGAACGTGAGGATTTCCTTCGGCTCGATGATCAGATCTGCTTCTCGTTGCACGCCGCCGCGCGCGCCTTCAACAGCGTCTACCGCGCCGCGCTGAAGGATCTGGGGCTCACCTATCCCCAGTACCTCGTGATGCTCGTCCTCTGGGAGCACGACGAGCAGCCCGTCAAGAAGATCGGCGAGCGGCTGCGGCTCGACTCCGGCACCCTTTCGCCGCTGCTCAAGCGGCTGGAGGCCGCCGGGCACGTGGAGCGGCGGCGCAGTGTCGAGGACGAGCGGTCCGTCGCCGTGCGGCTCACCGAGGAGGGGCGCGCGCTGCGAGAGCGCGCCCGCGCCGTGCCCCGCGCCATCGCCGAGTCCACCGGGCTCTCCCTCGACGAGGTGCGGGACCTGCGCCTCCGGCTCAATCAGCTCACCGATGCCCTTGATGGCCGCAGCGGCGGTAGCGGTAGCGGTGGCGGTGGTGAGACTGGGCGGGTGTCTCGTGAGTGTGTTCGGTGAGGGTACGGGGGCGTAGTTCCCAGCCCGTAGTGGCGTAGTGGAGTAGTGGCGCTGTCGTGTAGTGGCGTAGCGGCTTAGTGGGCGAACACCGCCTCCGTCGTCGTTACCACCGCGCACTTCCCCGCCGCCCAGCCCAGCGCCATCGCGTGGTCCTCCGCCGAGAAGTCCGCCACCGCGTCGGCCACCACGAACGCCTGGATGTCCTGCATCCATGCGTCGCACGCCGTCATCAGGACGCCGATGTGGGCGTAGACGCCGGTGATGACCAGCTGGTCGCGGCCCTGTTCGCGCATGCGTTCCAGGAGGTCCGTGCGGACGAAGCCGCTGTACTTCCACTTGGTGAGGATCGTCTCGGCGGGGGCCGGGCCGATCTCGGGGGCGATCGCCGCCGCGTGCGCGTCGTCGGGCAGGCCCGGGCCCCAGAAGTCCTGCTGCAGGCCGCGTTCGGCGGGGCTCTGGCCGCCGGGCTGCGCGGTGTGGATGACCGGGATGTTGAGGTGGGCCGCTGTCTTCTTCAGCTCCGCCACGTGGGAGAGGAGTTCCGGTACGGGGGAAGCCGTGCGGTCGTACGCCGAGAGGAAGTAGTTCTGCAGGTCGTGTACGAGGAGGACGGCGCGGGACGGGTCGACCTGCCAGTCGACGCGGTTCGCCGGCAGCTCGTCCGCCGACGGCATCGGATACGAGGGGATGGCGGGGAGGGCCATGGTGGTGGGCGGTCCGTTCAGGAGGGAAGGGGAGGGGGCCTTCAGGAGCAGGGGCTTTTGCTTGAGTGACGCTGGTCGCGGCTACTTGAGTGACGCTGATCTCGGCTACTTCAGTGACGCTGTTCTCGGTTACTTGAGTGACGTTTCCCTTAGCGCCTTCTTCGAGATCTTGCCGACTCCCGTCTGCGGGAAGACCTCCACGAACTCGACACGGTCCGGCACCTTGTACGCCGCCAGGCCCCTCTCGCGTACGAACTTCCTGATGGCCGCCGGCTTCACGGGGTCGGCGTCCGCGCGCAGGATGACGTAGGCGCACGTCCGTTCGCCCAGGTACGCGTCCGGCTCCGCGACCACGTTCGCGTCGTGCACGGACGGGTGGGCGAGGAGGTGGTTCTCGACCTCCTCGGCCGCGATCTTCTCGCCGCCCCGGTTGATCTGGTCCTTCGCGCGGCCCTCGACGACGATGTGGCCGGTCTCGGTGAGGCGTACGACGTCACCCGTGCGGTAGAAGCCGTCCGCCGTGAAGGAGCGGGCGTTGTGCTCGGGGGCCTTCCAGTAGCCGCGGATCGTGTACGGGCCGCGGGTCAGGAGGTGGCCCGTCTCGCCCGTCGGCAGGTCGTTGTCCTCGTCGTCGACCACGCGCATCTCGTCGTCCGGCGAGATCGGCCGGCCCTGTGTCGTGACGATCGTCTCCGGGTCGTCGTCCAGGCGCGTGTAGTTGACCAGGCCCTCCGCCATGCCGAAGACCTGCTGCAGCGTGCAGTTCAGGGCCGGCTTCACCCGGCGCGCCACCTCCTCGCTGAACTTCGCGCCGCCCACCAGGAGTACGTCCAGGCTGCTCAGGTCGTACGCGGTGGCCGGCGCCGCCTCCGTCCAGAGCAGGGCGAGCGGCGGGACGAGGCCCGTGATCGTGACGCCCTCGGCCTCGATCAGGGGGAAGGCGGTCTCGGGGCTGGGCTGCGGGCAGAGGACGACGCGGGCGCCCGCGTACAGCGCGCCGAGCGAACCCGGCGAGGAGAGCGGGAAGTTGTGCGCCGCGGGGAGCGCCACCAGGTAGACGCTGTCCTCGTCGATCCCGCAGATCTCGTTCGAGCCGCGCAGCGAGTAGATGTAGTCGTCGTGCGTGCGCGGGATCAGCTTCGGGACGCCCGTACTGCCGCCGGAGAGCTGGAGGAACGCCAGGTCGGAGGGGGCCGGTGGGGTCGGGATCCCGGTCGGGTCGGCGGCGACGTCCGACAGCGCCTCGAACGGGCCCGGGTCGCCCTCCGCCACGAACACGTGCCGCAGCGTGGGGACTTCGTCGACCAGCTTGGCCGCCAGGCCGCGGTAGTCGAAGCCGCCGAGCTGCTGCGGGATGACGTACGCGACCGCCTCGGTGAACTCGCAGAAGTAGCGGATCTCCGTCTCGCGGTGCGCGGGCAGCGCGAAGACCGGGAGCGCGCCGATGCGGAACAGCGCGAAAATCGTCTCGAAGAACTCGGCGATGTTGGGGAGTTGGACGACCACCTTGTCGCCCGGCGCGATGCCCCGGGCGAGCAGGCCCGCGGCCAGGCGGTCGGCGCGGTGGTCCAGTTCGCCGTACGTCCAGCGGCGCGCGGGCCGTCGGCTCGGGCCTTGGCCCGGGTCCACGATCGCCACCCGGTCCGGGTGCGCCGTGGCGCGGTCGCGCAGCATCCCGCCGAAGGTCTCGCCGCGCCACCAGCCCGCCTCGCGGTAGCGGTCCGCGAACTCCTCCGGCCACGTGGGCGCGTCCTGGGCGGCGCTCACAGCTCCGCCCCCACCGCGTTCAGGAACGTACGGAACTTCGCGCCCGTCTCCGCGGTCTCCGCCGCCGGGTCCGACGCGGCGACCACGCCCGCTCCCGCGTACAGCCGGAGACTGCGTTCCTCGGCCTCCGCGCAGCGGATGGTGACGACCCACTCGCCGTCGCCGTTCGCGTCTCCCCAGCCGACCACGCCGGTGAAGAAGCCGCGGTCGAACGGTTCCGTCTCGCGGATCACCTCGCGCGCCGTCGCCGTCGGCGTGCCGCACACCGCCGGAGTGGGGTGCAGGGCGCAGGCCAGTTCGAGGGCGGACGCGTCGGGGTCGGTGAGGGTGCCGGTCACCGTCGTGGACAGGTGCCACATGGTCGCCGTGCGGACGAGGGTGGGGCGGGGCGGGACGGTCAGGTCCGTGCAGAACGAGGCGAGCGCCTGGTGCACTCCGTCCACAACGACGGAGTGTTCGTGCAGGTCCTTCGCCGACTCCAGGAGCGCGGCCGCGCGGCGCACGTCCTCGGCGAGGTCGTCGCTGCGGGGCGTCGAGCCCGCGAGGGGGTTCGCGACGACGTGGTCGCCGTGGCGCGAGACCAGCAGCTCGGGGCTGGCGCCGATGAGGGTACGGCCGGGTGCCGTCGGCAGCGCGAAGGTGTAGCCGGACGGGTCGCGGCGGGCCAGGCGCTGGAGCATCGCGGGGAGGTCCAGCGGGGCGGGCGCGGTGAGTTCGAGGGTGCGGGCGAGGACGACCTTGCTGAAGTCGCCGCGCCACATGCGCTCCACGGCGGCGGCCACGCCGGCGCCGTACTCCTCGGGGGCCGGCACCGGGCGGATCCGCCAGCCGGTGGCGTCCGCGGTCTCCGTGGGCAGGGCGATCAGCGGGTCCGCCGCGAGCGGGGGTGCGGTGCGGAGGGTTCCGGGGACCGCCAAGGCGGCGGGCGCGGTGTGGTCGAAGGGGACCGCGCCGATGACGTACGGCTCGGTGATCCCGGCGCGGCGCGCTTCGGCGAGGGTGGCGGCGACGCGGTGCGGCAACGGTCTTTCGTCGTGCGGGACTTCCGCGTGGACGCCGGTGGCGAGCAGGGTGCGGGTCGGGGTCGCAAGGAACCGGTCGGTCGGGGTGTAGGCGGACAGGAGTGACGTCGCCGCTCCCACGACAGGGTTGGACTGTTCGGCAGTCGTGATGTGCGGGCTGTGCAGGGTCTCTGGGGTGTGCGGGGTGTGCGTGACGTGCGTGGCGACCTCGGGTGCCGGCGACACAGTGGCTCCAATTCTCGGGGTGCGGTGCGGTGCAGTGCGGAGTGGTGGAGAGGAGTGGGGGGGGGAGAGGAGTGGGCAGCGGTGCGGTCAGCGCAACGTCGCGCCGCCGTCCACGTACAGCTCCTGGAGAGTGATGTGGCGGGCGCGGTCCGAGGCGAGGAAGACGACCGCGTCCGCGATGTCCTCGGGCGTGGCGATGCGGCCGAGGGGGATGCCCGTGCGGTACGTCTCCAGGTTGCCGTCGAGGACGGCGGAGGGGACCTCGGTGGCGGCGGCGGGCCAGAGGGCGCGCTGCATGGCGGTGTCCGTGGTGCCGGGGGCCACGACGTTGCAGCGGACGCCGCTGCGGGCGATCTCCAGGCCCAGGCACTTGGTGAACATGGCGGCGGCCGCCTTGGACGCGGCGTACGCGGCCATGCCGGTCCGGGGGATTCCGGCGGCGTTGGAGCCGACGGTGACGATGCAGCCGGAGCCGCGCGCCGTCATGTGGGAGGCGGCGGCGCGCGAGGTGTGGAAGACGCCCGTGGCGTTCACGGCGAACGTGTCGGCCCAGTCGGCGTCGGTGACCTCGGTGGCGGGGCAACTGCGCAGGACGCCCGCCACGTTGACGAGGACGTCGAGGCCGCCGTGGTCGCGGACGGTGTCGGCGATCACCGACGTCACGGCGGTGGCGTCGGCGACGTCCATGACGCGGGGTGTGATCGCCCCGCGCCACGCGGCGGCCAGTTCGTCGATGCCGTGCGCGTCGCGGTCGGTGGCGACGACGTGCGCGCCGCGGGCGGCGAGCGCGGCGGCCACCGCGGCGCCGATGCCCTGGCCCGCGCCGGTCACCAGAGCCGTCCGCCCGGCGAACTCGCCTTCGGCGTCCGGCTCGTTCCGTATGTGCTCAGGCATGCGTGAGCTACCTCCCCGAAGTTCAGTTAGGGAAGCCTAACCTAACTCATCCGGGAAAGGATCTTGGGAGGGTCTGGGGAGGGTACGGGGGGGGCGGCGGACCCGTGCCGCGCGGTCGGCGCGTGTGTTACCTTGCAAGCAGTACGTGTGTACGCCCCCTCTTCGGGGCGCCCGTGCTGTCACCCCTTCTCCCGGTCCGCCGGGATCTGTCAGGCCGGCCTCCGGCCTTCAGCGCACTGCCCGCCTTACGGCAGTTCTCTTTCTCCGCCCGCTGTGCGGGGGCGTGTCATCGCCGCCCCGCCGGGCCCTTCCCCTGCGTATGCCCATGAAGTTCGCGCATGTCCGTGAAAGGACACCCCACCATGACTCTCACAGCAACTGAATCCTTGTCGGCGACATCGGAAACGTCGGCGGCAACTGACCACGCGTGCAGCGGAGTTCTCGACGTCCAGCGTGACGGGCGCGGCTTCCTTCGGGGCGCCGCCTGCCTGCCCGGGAAGAACGACGTACAGGTTCCCGCCGCCGTGATCCGCCAACTCGCGCTGCGCACGGGCGACTTCGTCGAAGGCGTCGTCGGCAGGCCCGGTGTGCTCGCCGGGGCTGAGCGGGTCAACGGACGTGCCCCCGAAGCCCTGCGCGGCCGGCCGCGGTTCGGCGAGCTGACGCCGCTGCACCCCCGTGAACGCCTCCGGCTGGAGACCGAGGGCGGGCCCGTCGCCGGTCGCCTCGTCGACCTCGTCGCGCCCGTCGGCAAGGGGCAGCGCGGCCTGATCGTCGCCCCGCCGAAGACCGGCAAGACCGTGCTGCTCCAGCAGATCGCCGCCGCCGTCGCCCGGAACCACCCCGAGTGCCACCTCATGGTCGTCCTCCTCGACGAGCGGCCCGAGGAGGTCACCGACATGCGGCGCTCGGTCCGCGGCGAGGTGCTTGCCTCGACCTTCGACCGGCCCGCCAAGGAACACATCGCCCTCGCCGAACTCGCCGTCGAGCGCGCCAAGCGCATGGTCGAGGAGGGGCGGGACGTCGTCATGCTCTTCGACTCGCTGACGCGGCTGTGCCGGGCGTACAACAACGCGGCCACCGGCAGCGGCCGCACCCTCAGCGGTGGTGTCGACGCCGCCGCGGTGCAAGGGCCGAAGCGGCTCTTCGGGGCCGCGCGCCTCGCCGAGGAAGGCGGCTCCCTGACCATGCTCGCGACCGCGCTCGTGGAGACCGGATCGCGCGCCGACGACTACTACTTCGAAGAGCTGAAGGGCACCGGCAACATGGAGCTGCGGCTCGACCGCGGCATCGCCGACCAGCGCGTCTTCCCGGCCGTCGACGTCATCCCGTCCGGCACCCGGCGCGAGGAACTGCTGGTCTCGGCAGAGGAGTTGAGCGCTGTACGCGGCTTGCGGCGCGCCCTGCACGGGAGGGACCAGCACGGCGTCCTCGAGGTGCTGCTCGACCGGGTCAAGAAAACTCCGGACAACGCCGCGTTCCTGCGGCAGGTGCGGCAGACCGTACCCGGCGTGTAGCCGCGATGTACTGGATGTACTACGGACGCGTCACGCGCACCCGGTAGTCGCCGTCGTCGGTCACTCCCGTCACCGTGACCCGCACCCCTGTCTTGCGGTCCGTGAACGTCTCGCCGATGCCGTGGGTCGCGTCGGAGAGCTCCGCGTGGACGTTGGGGCGGCGGGTGCAGCCGCCGCTGTCGGGTGCCGCGTCGGAGACCGTGACCGGGCCGTGGCCGGTGTCGACCTCCGCGTCCACGCGGTAGACGAGGACGCCCGGCTTGCAGACCGCCTCGTCGTTGCCGCCGGGGGTGCGGGCCTCGATCGCGTACCCCGTCTTCTCGTTCAGCGGGGCGAAGGCCAGCTTCGTGCCGCCGGAGCGGGCCAGCGGGGACAGGACGTGCTCGGTCGTGCCGGAGCTCGCGGCGCAGCCGATCTGGTCGTCGTCGAGCCAGCCCAGCTTCCACTTGTGCCAGGCGAGCAGGTCGTTGTTGGCCCCCCAGTCCTCGCTCATGATGTCCCAGTGGCCGACCGCGCCGCCGCCGTCCTGCGTGTACAGGTCGGGCAGGCCGAAGACGTGGCCGTTCTCGTGCGGCAGGACGCGGTAGCCCGTCTCGTGGTAGCTGCCGGAGCCGTCGTCCTGGCGGCTGTAGACGAAGGACGCGTTGGAGACCGGGACGCCGTCCGCGACCGGCGCCTCGTGGTTGCCCGCGAAGGTCACCGACAGGACGGTGTCGAGGGCGGAGGGGCCCGCGTTCGGGGTGATGAGGATGTTCACGAGGTCGTACGCCCGGAAGTCCACGTCCGGGTCGGCGGCCGCCACGATGTCCTCGACGAGCCGCCGGTAGCCGGGGTCGAAGGGGGCGCCGCGCTCTATCCCGTACTCCTTGAACGTCTTCGGCATCCGCAGCCACTCGGGTACGGGGGATTCGGGGCGGTAGTCGAGGCGCCCGTACGAACTGGTGCGGAACCACTGGGAAGTCTGCGGGAAGAACTCCGCGAGGCGGTCCATCGCACTGCCCTGACCCGGCGCGTCGGAGAAGTCGACCATGAGGTTCAGGGCCCGGACCGTGCCGGTGGAGCGCGAGTAGCCGGGCGGTGTGGGCATGCCCTCCGACATCTGCACGCCCATCGTGCCGCTGATCATGCACGGGCCGAGGGCGGTGCTCCGGGAGAGGGAGACCGGTCCCGCCGCGCTCGGCGCGTCCGCCATCAGGCGGCCGGTGCTCGCCGACGTGGTGACCGCGAGGGCCAGCGCGGCGACGGAGGCCAGGGCGACGGCGCGGCGGGCGGGGCGTATCCGGCGCCGAGTCGGCTGCTGCATGCGTGGGCCCTCCACTCCGCGGCAGCCGCCGGTCCTGGCTGCACCCTGTCCGGTCAGCCTGTGACGGGGGGTGCGCGGGCGCTCGTTGGGTGCGACCGATCGAGGGTTTCCCGGCGAAAGTGGTGTGACTCAGGTCACATGGATTATTGCGGCGGGGCGGAAATATCCGGGGACTCTCTCCCCGTTTAGACGTGTGTCCGCACGAAGCGGGGACTTACTCCCCACATCGCGGGCCCTTGGAACCGTAAGCCGAGCACCCCGACCAACGAGGAGCAGCCGTGGACACCGCCACCGCCCCGCAGCGCCGAGTCACCCGCCCGCGGGCCGACGCCCTGCGCAACCGGGAGCGGATCGTCGCCGCCGCACGCGAGATGTTCGTGGAGCACGGAGCCGACGTGCCCCTCGACGAGGTCGCGCGCCGGGCCGGCGTCGGCAACGCCACGGTCTACCGCAACTTCGCCGACCGCGCCGAGCTGGTGCGCGAGGTCGTCCGCACGGTGACGGACCGCGTCGCGGCCCTCGCCGAGCAGGGCATCGCCACGGCGGACGCCGACGAGGGCGCCGCCTTCGGGGCGCTGCGCACCTTCGTGCACGCCGCGGTCGACGAGCGGATCGGTGCCATGTGCCCGATGCTCGCGCCGGACTTCGACCCCTTCCACCCCGATCTGCTGGACTCCCGCGAGCGGCTCGAGCGGTCCATCGAGGGCCTCATGGAGCGGGCCCGCGCGGCGGGGCAGCTGCGCACCGACATCGCCGTCGGTGACCTGATGGTCGCCCTCTCCCAGCTCACCCGGCCGCTGCCCGGCACGGCCTGCGTGAGCATGGACAGCTTCATCCACCGTCACCTCCAGCTGTTCCTGGACGGCCTGATGACGCCCGCCCGGTCCGAGCTTCCGGGGGAGGCGGCGACGCTGAAGGACCTCCGCCGGCACTGACCCCCGCCGAACCGCACCCGCCCCCTTTTTCCATTTCGTTTTCCTGTTTCAGTTCACTCCGTACCGCTAGGTGGCCACCCCTATGTCCGAAACAGTCCTCAAGCCCGACTCAGGGCCAGACGCCAACCGCTGGAAGGCGCTCGTCTTCATCGCCCTCGCGCAGCTGATGGTCGTGCTCGACGCGACCATCGTGAACATCGCGCTGCCCTCCGCCCAGGAGGACCTCGGCATATCCGACGGCAACCGCCAGTGGGTCATCACGGCCTACGCGCTCGCCTTCGGCGGCCTGCTGCTCTTCGGCGGCCGCATCTCCGACCTGTGGGGCCGCAAGCGCACCTTCGTGACCGGTCTCATCGGCTTCGCCGCGGCCTCCGCGCTCGGCGGCGCCGCGACCGGCGAGGCCATGATGCTGGGCGCCCGCGCCCTCCAGGGTGTGTTCGGCGCGCTGCTCGCGCCCGCCGCCCTCTCGCTGCTCGCGGTGATGTTCACCGACGCCAAGGAGCGCGCCAAGGCCTTCGGCATCTACGGCGCGATCGCCGGTGGCGGCGGCGCCGTCGGCCTGATCCTCGGCGGCTTCCTCACCGAGTACCTGAACTGGCGCTGGACCTTCTTCGTCAACATCCCGTTCGCGGTGATCGCCGCCCTCGGCGCGTACTTCGTCATCCGTGAGCCGGCCGGCGGCCGCAACCGCTCGCCGCTCGACATCCCCGGCGTGGTCCTGTCCACCCTGGGCCTGGTCGCGCTGGTCTACGGCTTCACGCGCGCCGAGTCCGACGGCTGGTCGGACTCCGTGACCATCGGCATGTTCGTCGCGTCGGTCGTGCTGCTCGCCGCGTTCGTCCTCACCGAGGCCAAGGTCAAGTCGCCGCTGCTCCCGCTGCGCGTCCTGACCGAGCGCAACCGCGGTGGCGTCTACCTCTCGCTCGGCCTCGCCGTCATCGCGATGTTCGGCCTGTTCCTGTTCCTCACGTACTACCTGCAGATCGTCGAGGGCTACTCGCCGGTCAAGACCGGCTTCGCCTTCCTGCCGATGATCGCGGGCATGATCGTGGGCTCCACGCAGATCGGCGCCCGGCTGATGACGCGCGTCCCGCCGCGGCTGCTGATGGGCCCGGGCTTCCTGCTCGCCGCCGTCGGCATGCTGCTCCTGACGCAGCTGGAGGTCGGCTCCTCGTACACCGGGCTGATCATGCCGGCGCAGCTGATGCTCGGCCTCGGCATGGGTACGGCGTTCATGCCCGCCATGTCGCTCGCCACGCACGGCGTCGAGGCCCGTGACGCCGGTGTCGCCTCCGCGATGGTCAACACCTCGCAGCAGGTCGGCGGCGCCATCGGCACGGCGCTCCTGAACACCATCGCCGCCTCCGCGACCTCCGCGTACATCGCGGACCACGCGGCCGGCGCCGCCAACCCCAAGCTCGTCCAGGCGCAGGCCATGGTCGAGGGCTACACCAGCGCCATCTGGTGGGCGGTCGGCATCCTGGTCGTCTCCGCGCTGATCGCGGCGACGTTCATCAACACCGGTCACCAGGGCGGCGCCGCGGCCTCGGGCGACTCGGCGGACGGCGCCGAGGACGAGGTGAAGATCCCGGTGATGGCCCACTGACCTCCTCGGTGAGCACCTAGCGGAGCCAGGGGAGGTCCGCACCGGCCTCCTTGGGCTGAAGTCCCTCGGCGACGATCGTCATGATCTCGCCGAGGGACTTCTGCTGTTCCGGGGTGAGCCGGTCGAAGAGGGCCTGGCGGACGGCGGTCACATGGCCGGGGGCGGTCCTGCGCAGCACCTCGAAGCCCTCGTCGGTGAGGATCGCCAGCTGCCCGCGCTTGTCGGAGGGGCAGTCCTCGCGGCGCACCCAGCCGCTCTTCTCCAGGCGGGCGATCGCGTGCGAGAGGCGGGACCGGGTGATCTTCATGGTCTTGGCCAGCTCGGTCATCCGCAGCCGCCGCCGGGGGGCGTCGGACAGCTGGACCAGGAGGCCGTAGTACATGTGCGGCATGCCCGCGTCGCGCTGGAGCTGACGGTCGAGGAAGTCGTCGAGAAGGGTGGTCGCCTGGAGATAGACCCGCCAGACGCGCTGCTCGTCGCCGTCCAGCCAGTGCGGCTCACCGGCCGGGGGAGGGGTCGCTGCCATATCCATGTACCCCACTGTACGAGGCCCTTCCTTGAACTTTGAACAAAGCGGGCATACGGTGGAGGCATAGAGCTTGATGTTTCAAGTACTTTCGTTCCTTCACCCGTTGTTCCACCCGGTTCCACCCGCCCGGAGGTGCGCGATGACCCGCATGCCCGCCCTGTACCTCAGCCATGGCGCCCCGCCGCTCGCCGACGATCCCGTCTGGCCCGGCGAGCTGGCCGCCTGGTCCGCGGAGCTGCCCCGCCCCAAGGCGATCCTGATGGTCTCCGCCCACTGGGAGGAGGCGCCGCTCGCCCTGTCCGCCACCGAGACGCTGCCCCTCGTGTACGACTTCTGGGGCTTCCCCGAGCACTACTACCAAGTGACGTACGCCGCGCCGGGCGCGCCCGGACTCGCCGCCTCCGTACGCAAGTTGCTGCACGCGCCCGGCACGCCCGTGCAGGACGTGCCGGACCGCGGGCTCGACCACGGCGCGTACGTCCCGCTCGTGGAGATGTACCCGGACGCGGACGTCCCCGTGCTCCAGATCTCCCTGCCGACCCTCGACCCGCGCCGCCTCATGGACATCGGCCGCAGGCTGGCGCCGCTGCGCGACGAGGGCGTGCTGATCGTCGGCAGCGGCTTCTTCACGCACAACCTGGCCGCGCTGCGTCACGGCGGCGTGCCCGGCTGGTCGGCCGAGTTCGACGCCTGGGGGTACGAGGCCCTGGAGGCGGGCGACGTGGACGCGCTGCTCGACTTCGGGCACAAGTCCCCGGCCGGGCGGCTCGCCCACCCGCGCACCGAGCACTTCGCACCGCTCTTCGTCACGCTCGGCGCGGCCGAGGCCACGGGGGACCTCGACGGGCAGCGCAGCGTGATCGACGGGTTCTGGATGGGGCTCGCGAAGAGGTCGGTGCAGTTCGGGTGAGGGCGGGTGTGGGGGCGGGCGGGCCCCACGACGGCCCCTCTACACGAGCGGCTCGCTGAGCTCGACGGCGCGCAGGGCCGCCGCCAGAGCCCGCTCGTCGCCGACGTCGAGCGCCGTGTCCGCGAACTTGATCACATGCTCGTCGCCGTGCGCCATGGCCCGCTCGAAGACCTCCTCGGCGGAGAAGGTGCCCGGCGCGGCGTACTCCACCGGCTCGTCCGGCGCGTACATGGCGGTGATCGCCGCCGACGCCGTCCACGCGGCGTGCAGGCTCGGGACCCACAGGGCGCGGGGGAGGGCGGGCAGGGCGCGCAGCACGGCGTTGGGCGCGGTCGCCGCGTGTACCAGCATCGTCTCGTCGCCGTGGCCGTGCGTGGCGTACCGGTGGGTGGCCGCCCGCACCAGCTCCGTCAGCCGGCGCCGGGCCTCCTCCGGGTCGTCCACCGAAGCGGCCCACACCGGCAGCCCCTCGACCCGGTCGAGCCGCGTCGGGTAGCCGCCGTCGGCCCGGTTCGCGATGGGCGGCACCGCGTCCAGCGCTCCGGCGGCGCTCTCTGCGCCTGGCAGGGTGGCGACACCGGGGAGCGGGTAGTGGCGGGCGGCCCAGTAGCCGAGGCCGTGCGCGAGCTCGGCGAGACGGGGTTCGGTCACGCCGCCCGGCTGCCCGCTGCTCCCCGCCTGCCCGCTGCTCCCCGCCTGCCCGCTCCCCGCCTCCGCTTCGCTCTCCTCCAGGGTGCGCACGGCGTGGCCCACCCGGATCACCGGGTGCGCGGCGCTGCCGTACAGGCCGGGCAGCAGGCGCGGCCACCACTCGGCGAGCACGTCGCGCCAGGGCCGGGCCTCGATCTCCCGGCCGAAGTACGCGATCCAGTCGGCGGCGCGGCGCGGGTCACCCAGGGCGGCCTGCCAGTTCGCGTCGGTGACCGGCTCGAACGGGGCGGGAAACTCCTCCAGCTTGGGGGCGTAAAGATCCAGCCACCGGTGGACGGCCAGGGACTGCCCGTGCGCGGCGAGCGCCTCGACGGCCATCGGGGCGTGGTTGGTGAGCCGTCCGAGACGCTCGGGGCCCGAGGTGTGCAGGCGCTGCAGGGCTTCGTCGAGAATTCCTGTGGTGTCGGTCATGCGGGGACGGTAGGCCGCTGACCTGCCGGTGCGTAACGGCCTTGCGATCTAGGTCCTCGGGCCCAGAAGGTCTAGGCCATCCCCAGCCGCAGCTCGTACCAGGCGACGTCCCAGTACCGCCCGAACTTCCTGCCGACTTCCTCGTACGTCCCCACATGCCGGAAGCCGAAGCGCTCGTGCAGACGGACCGAGGCCTCGTTCGGCTGGGCGATCCCGGCGTAGACGCGGTGCACGTCCTCGCCTTCCAGGGCTTCCAGGAGGGCCTTGTAGAGGAGCGTGCCGATGCCCCGGCCCGCGGCGTCCGGGGCGCAGTACACGCTGACTTCCACGGAAGTGGAGTAAGCGGGCTTCGGGCGGAAAGGACTACTGGTCACGTATCCGAGCACACGGGAGGCGTGGGTGCGGGAGCCGGGGCCGGGGTCGGAGCAGGGGCCCGGGCCGGGATCGCGCTCCTGAGCAACCAAGAGGCGGTGCGGGCCGTCTTCAGGGTGGGAGAGCAGCCAAGGGCGGCGCTCTTCCGGCAGGAAGGCGACGGTGTCGAAGGTGACGGCCGTCTCACGCACGTAGTGGTTGTAGAGGTCCGTCAGGGCTTCGAGATCAGCCTCGACGGCCGGTCTCACCTGCACCTCTGTACGTTCCGTCGGCATCCGGACCCCCTCCGTGGCGCGACAGGGTACTGCACCACCGGGAAAAAAGATGCGCGGCTTGGGAATTCTGTCCGGATTCCAGTCGTTGTTTCCATCGGATGCAGGGCACCCGAGGGTGTGCCATCCACCACAGAGGCCCCAGAAAGGGCCGACCAGGACCACCATCGCAAGGGAGCACGCATGGCAACCCGTGCCGTCGCCCGTCGCAAGTCCGCCGCCTCCGGTGGGACCGACGCGGCACGCAGTGTTCGCGCCGTAGGCGGGGAGATCGCCGACCGCGACCTGGTCGGCATGTATCTGGACGAGATCGCGCGCACGCCGCTGCTCGACGCCGCCAAGGAAGTGGAGCTCTCCCAGGTCATCGAGGCGGGGGTGTATGCCCAGAAGATCCTGGACGGCGAGGTCGAGGACAGCAAGGTCACCGCGGACCGCGAGGAGCTCGAAGCCCTCGTGGCCGACGGCGAGCGCGCCAAGGACGTCTTCATCCGGTCGAACCTCCGCCTGGTCGTCGCGGTCGCCCGCCGCTACCCGCGCAGCGGCCTCCCCCTCCTCGACCTGATCCAGGAGGGTAACGCCGGACTGGTGCGAGCCGTCGAGAAGTTCGACTACGCCAAGGGCTTCAAGTTCTCCACGTACGCCACGTGGTGGATCCGCCAGGCCATCACCCGCTCCATAGCCGACCAGTCGCGCACCATCCGCCTCCCCGTCCACCTGGTGGAGGAGCTGGGCCGCATCCGCCGCGTCCAGCGCGAGTTCAACCGGGAGAACGGCCGGGATCCGGAGCCCGCGGAGATCGCCGCGGAGCTCGCCTCGACGCCCGAGCGCGTCGTCGATGTCCTTGACTGGGCCCGCGACCCCGTCTCGCTGAACATGGGCGTGGACGACGAGGGCGACACCCAGTTCGGCGACCTCCTGGAGGACACCTCGGCGGTCTCGCCCGAGCAGTCCGTCCTCTCGCTGCTCCGCAGCGAGGAGCTCGACGACCTGATCGGCCGCCTCGACCAGCGCACGGCCTCCATCATCAAGATGCGGTACGGCATAGACGACGGCCGCGAGCGCACGCTCACGGAGGTCGGCAAGGAGCACGGGCTGACCCGTGAGCGGATCCGCCAGATCGAGAAGCACGCGCTCTTGGAGCTGAAGAAGCTGGCGCGCGACACGGGGTTCGACGCGGTGGCCTAGGCGGCCGGCCTTGGGCGGTTTCCTTATCCTCCTGCGCCGTCTTCCTGGGGCGTCGTGCTTCGCGCGTTTTCCCCACCCGCCCGCCCTTTTTCCGGGAGCGAGCGGGTCAGGCGGCCGCTCATGGCCCTGATGCAGTCCACCAGCTCCCCGGGGCCATGGACCGTGAAGTCGCAGTCCAGGACCGCCAGTCGGACCGCCAGCCATTCCAGCGAGTCCGAGACCGGGCAGCGCAGACGGCAGCTGTGGTCGTCCAGGGGCTCCACCGGGCTCAGGGGCGCGGGCAGGCGCGCGGTGACGAAGTGCGCCGGCGCGGCGAAGGTCACGTCCAGGTCGTGCGTCGGCCGCCCGCTCCACATCGACTGACGGATGTACTCCGCGGCGTCCCCCGTCGGCAGCTCCCGCGGCACGAACCGCGCCCCCGTGGCGAACGGGTCGGCCACCCGGTCCACCCGGAAGGTCCGCCAGTCCTCGCGGTCGATGTCGTACGCCACGAGATACCAGCGCCGCCCCGTCGACACCAGCTGGTACGGCTCGGTGAGCCGGCGCGACTCCGTGCCGTCGCCCGCCCGGTAGGCGAACCGCAGCCGCTCGTGGCCGGCCGCCGCCGACGCCATCACCGTCAGCGTCTCCGGCGCGATGCTCGCCCCGTCCCCGCTGGTCAGCGCCGTCGTCGCGGTCTGCAGCGCGGAGACGCGGTGGCGCAGGCGCCCCGGCAGCACCTGCTCCAGCTTGGCGAGCGCCCGCACCGACGCCTCCTCCACGCCCTCCACCGCGTGCCCCGCCCCGGCCCGCAGGCCGACCGCGATGGCCACCGCCTCCTCGTCGTCCAGGACGAGCGGCGGCATGGCCTTGCCCGCGACGAGCCGGTAGCCGCCGGCCGCACCCTGACTGGCCCGCACCGGGTAGCCGAGGTCCCGCAGCCGGTCGATGTCCCGCCGCACCGTCCGCCTGCTGACCCCGAGCCGCTCGGACAGCTCGGCGCCGGGCCACTCGCGGGGCGTCTGGAGGAGGGAGAGGAGCTGGAAGAGGCGCGCCGGTGTATCGGCACCGGCCACCGCACCGCCCGTAGTCATGGTCATGCCACCCATCCCGTCGTCGTCTTGCTGTCGTCGTGGCGTCCGTCGTGCCGTCGTCAAGTCATCTGTCGCGTCGTCGGCATGGCGTACTTACGCGTCGTCTCCGTCATGCCGTAGTCATGCCCTCAGCATGCCGGATAATTAGGTCATGTCCTGGCCTATATGGCCTCTAGCCTTGCGGCATGACTTCACCCAGCACCGTTTCCGCCCCCGGGACACCGGCGGCCGCCGGCGACCGTCGGCGGTGGTTCGCCCTGGCCATCGTGATGACCGCCGCCTTCATGGACCTCGTCGACGTCACGATCGTCAACATCGCCATCCCTGCCATCCAGCGGGACGAGGGCGCCACGTACAGCCAGATCCAGTGGATCACCGCGGGTTACGCACTCGCCTTCGCCGCCGGTCTCATCACCGGCGGTCGGCTCGGCGACATCCATGGCCGCAAGCGGCTCTTCTTGATAGGGATCACCGGCTTCACCGTCGCCTCCGCGCTCTGCGGCTTCGCGGTGAACCCGGAGATGCTGGTCGCGTCGCGCATCCTGCAGGGCGGCATGGCCGCGCTGATGGTGCCGCAGGTGCTGTCGATCGTGCACGCGACCTTCCCGGCCCACGAGCGCGGCAAGGTCTTCGGCCTCTTCGGCATGATCGTCGGTCTCGGCGCGGTCTCCGGGCCGCTGCTCGGCGCGCTGCTCACCGAGTGGAACATCTTCGGCCTCGAATGGCGCCCGATCTTCCTCATCAACCTGCCGGTCGGCATCGTGGGGGTCATCCTCGGACGGAAGTTCATCACCGAGTCGAAGGCACCGCGCGCCCTCAAGCTGGACCTCGTCGGCGTCGTCCTGGTCACCGTCGGCCTGCTGATGCTGCTCTACCCGCTCACCCGCGGGCGCGAGCTGGGCTGGCCGGTGTGGGGTCACGTCATAATGGCGGGCTCGCTCGTCGTCTTCGCCGCCCTCGTCGCGTACGAGAAGAGGAAGGCCGCCAAGGACGGCTCGCCGCTCGTCGAACTGTCGCTGTTCAAGGTGAAGAGCTTCGCCGCGGGCATCGCCGTGCAGACCGTCTTCGGCGTCACCATGGGCATCTTCTTCCTGGTCTGGACGCTCTACATGCAGGTCGGCCTCGGCTGGACCGCGCTGCGCGCCGGACTGACCGGGGTACCGTTCTCGATCGCCGTCTCGGCGGCGGCCGGCATCTCCGTGCAGAAGCTCGTGCCCCGCTTCGGCCGCAAGGTGCTTCAGGCCGGTGCCCTGGCGATGGCCGCCGGCGTGCTCATCTACATCTGGGAGGCCGGCCGGTACGGCGCGGACATCGCCCCCTGGCAGATGGCGCTCCCGCTGGTCGTGATGGGCATCGGCATGGGCCTGATCGTGGCCCCGCTGACGGACGCGGTCCTCTCGGAGGTCCCGCGGGAGCACGCGGGCTCGGCCTCCGGGCTCATCAACACCGTGCAGCAGATGGGCACCGCGCTCGGCCTCGGCCTGGTGTCGGTCGTCTTCTTCGGGGTGATCGACGAGCGGGTCCGGAGGGAGCGGATCCCCGCGGAGTTCGCGGACGGTTTCCAGAACGCGCTGTGGTGGGTGACGGGCGTGCTCGCCGTCATCTTCCTGGTGATGTTCGCCCTGCCGGCGAAGCCGCGGGTGCACATCGAGGGCGGCGGGGACGAGGACGTGACGGAGGACGACGAACAGCTGGCGAAGGAGCCGGTGCTGACGCACTGAGGACGGTTCCGACGACGGTTCCCCGTGCCCCGAAAAGGGGCGCGGGGAACGGCGCAAGGGGCGCGGGGAACTGCGCGACCAGCCACGGCGCGCCCGCAGCAGTCCACCCGCCCAACCCCCATCCGCCCAACCAGCGGAGCGCTACAGCTCTGCTTGGGTGGCCGCCTCGTCCAAGGACTCCAGTACGGCCTTGGGGCTGCCGCCCTTCACGACCGCCTCGCCGATACGGCGGCGCACCGCGCTCCGGACCTCCGGCCAGGAGCGGAGGTTCGTCGGCTGGAACTGAGCCTGCGGCATCTGGTCGATGAAGTCCCGGAGCGGCCGCTGCTCCGGGTCCTTGCGCAGGGCGTCCGACGCGGAGCTCGTCACCGGCAGGGCGGACTGACTCCCGCCGTACGCCAACGCGGACTTCCGGCCGTACAGGTAGCTCAGGAACGTGCCGCACTGCTCGCGCCGCCCGTTCTGCCTGAACGCCATCAGCCAGTCGTTGAGCCCGACGGGCGGCGCCGCGCCGCCGAGCTTCTTGGGGAACGGGGCGTGCGCGTAAGGAAACTTGGCCTGGTCGGCGGCGCCCATCAGGACCGGGTGGGCGATCATCATGCCGATCTTGCCGCGCAGGAACTGGGCGTACGCCTCCGTCCTCGTCAGCGACTTGGGGTCGGCGCCCGCCAGGCCGCGCGCCACGAGGTTGTCGCGCAGCCAGGTGAGGGTGTCGATGTTGCTGGGGGTGGCGAAGTCGTAGCCGGTGAGGCCGGCGTAGCCGCCGCCGTCCGCGAGGAGCCAGGCGAGCGCCTCGTCCTCGGCGGCCTCGGGCCCGAGCTGGAGACCGTACGGGGTGGGGACGCCGATCGCCTTCAACGCCTCGGCCGCCTCCCGCAGTTCGGCCCAGGAGCGGGGGGCCCTGATGCGTGCCTGCCTGAAGAGGGCCTTGTTGTAGAAGAGGCGCGGGGTGCTGGCCAGGAAGGGCAGGCCGTACTGCACGCGGTCGACCATGCCCGCCTCCGCGTAGGAGCGGATGAAGTCGCCCTCGGTACGGACGTCGAAGAGGTCGTCGGCGCCGTACAGCTTGCCGTCCTCGGCGTAGGGCGCGAAGAAGTTGGACTGCGCGATGTCGGGGGCGTCGCCGTCCTTCACGCGCCGGGCCAGGGTCTGGTCGAGCTTGGTGAACGGGACGCGTTCGAGGTGGACCTCGATGCCCGGGTGGGCCTTCTTGAAGGCGCCGATGAGGCCGTCCCACTGGTCGCCGATCGAGGAGCCCACGCTCTTGTCGTAGCTGGCGACGAGGAGCTCGAGCGGGGAGTCGGTCTCGGCGGAACAGGCGGTCAGGCCTGCGGCGCCGAGCGCGGTGGCGCCGGTGAGACCGGCTGTGTGGAGAAGGAACTTCCGACGACGCACCGCTGTTCGCCACCTTTTGCCTCTGCGGTTCCACGGGGGCGGGGGCCCGGGCCTGGCGGCCGCTTCCGTAGCTTTCGGGTGGCAGATTCTGCCACAGGGGCAGTTAGTGACGGCGAGGTGGTCCGTGGTGGGCTGGCATAACCTGCCTGTCATGTCCAGTGGTCCGCAGTCGCCGCAGTCGCCGCAGTCGCCGCAGTCGTCTCAGTCCTCTCAGTCGTCACGGCTGGCCCAGTCGGCCCAGTCGGCGCCGCCATCGCAACCGTCGCAACCGTCGCAGCCGTCGCTGACGGAGCGTCGTAAGACTGAGACCCGCCTCGACATCGCCCGCACCGCGGCGGCACTCTTCGTCGCGGACGGGTTGCGCGCCACCCGCGCCGAGGACATCGCCCGGGCGGCGGGTGTCGCGCCGCGCACCTTCTACCGCTACTTCGCGACCAAGGAGGAGTCGGTCGCGCCGCTCTTCGCCGCGGGGGCGCAGCAGTGGGCGGAGGCGGTGCGCCGGGCACCGGCAGAACTGTCCGTTCCGGACGCGTTGCGGCACGCGGTCGCGGACGCGCTCGGCGCCCACGACGCGGGCGCGGCGGAGTCCCTGGACTGGGTGCGCGCGCTGCTGCGCATGTCGGCGGAGAGCCCGGCGCTGCGCTCGGTGTGGGCGGACGCGTGCCATGCGTCGGAGCAGACGCTGCTGGCGGTGCTGGCGGAGCGCGCCGGTGCGCGGGGTCCGGCAGACGCCGACTCGGCGGGTCCGGACCCCGCAGGGCCCGGCCTGGACCTGCGCCTCGCGGCGGCCGTCGCGAGTGCGGCGGTACGGGTGGCCGTCGAGGCCTGGGCTGAGAACTGGTCCGAGACCCGGGCCGAGACCCGGGCCCCGGGCGGCGAATCGGCGGACGCCTCCGACGGTCCGGCGGCGCTCGCGGCGCGCTGCCTGACGGCTCTGGACGCCTTTCCCTGGCCGTAGGGCTCGAAGCGCCCACATCGCCGGACCCTGACCTTCGGCGCTGATCTTCAGCGAGGGACACAAAGTCCGTTTGTGTCCGAGTCGCGCCCGAAACTGTTTACTTCCCGGAAATCCAGCCGTACTCTGCGAATGAAACCACAAGCTCGGGCATTCGGCGGAGGCGAACGGACATGTACGCACCGGAGCGGCAGCAGGAGATCCTGCGGCTCGCGCGGGACGGCGGGCGGGTCGACGTCCTGTCGCTGGCCGAGGAGTTCCAGGTCACCGCGGAGACCATCCGGCGCGACCTGAAGGCGCTCGACCGGGCCGGTCTCGTCCGCCGCGTGCACGGGGGCGCCATCCCCGCCGGGCGTCTCGACTTCGAGCCGGACCTCGCCGAGCGCGAGGGCACCGCCGCCGACGAGAAGGACCGCATCGCCCGCGCCGCCCTCGCCGAGCTGCCCGCAGAGGGCAGCGTCATCCTCGACGCCGGGTCGACCGTCGCGCGCCTGGCGGCAGGGCTCCCGCTGGAGTCGACGCTCACCGTCGTCACGCACAGCCTGCCGACGGCCGCCCGCCTCGCCGACCACCCCGGCATCCAGCTCCACCTCATCGGCGGCCGGGTCCGGCAGCGTACGCGCGCGGCGGTCGACGCATGGGCCCTGCGGGCGTACGGCGAGATCCGCGCCGACGTCGTCTTCCTCGCCGCCAACGGATTCTCCGCGAAGAGCGGCCTCACCACCCCCGACCTCGCCGAGGCCGCCGTGAAGCGGGCAGCCGTCGCCGCGGCCCGCCGCGTCGTGCTGCTCGCCGACTCGGCCAAGCACGGCCAGGAGCACTTCGCCCGCTTCGGCGACCTCGCCGACGTGGACCTGCTGATCACCGACACCGGCCTGACCGATGACGACGCGGCCGCCATCGAGCGCGGCGGCACGGAAGTAGTACGCGCATGATCCTCACCGTCACCCCCAACCCGTCCCTCGACCGCACCTACGAAGTGCCGTCCCTCGACCGGGGCGAGGTCGTCCGCGCCACCGGCGAGCGCATGGACCCGGGCGGCAAGGGCGTCAACGTCTCGCGGGCCGTCGCGGCCGCGGGCGTGCGGACGGTCGCCGTGCTGCCGCTCGGCGGAGCGCCCGGCGCACTCGTCGCCCAACTCCTCCGCGAGCAGGGCATCGAGGCGGCCCCGGTGCCGGTGGCCGGGCAGACCCGTTCCAACATCGCGGTGGCCGAACCGGACGGCACCCTCACGAAGATCAACGCGCCGGGCCCCGAACTGTCGGAGGCCGAGCGCGAGTTGCTGCTCGCCACCATCGGCGAGCGGTCGGCCGGCGCCGACTGGATCGCCTGCTGCGGCAGCCTGCCGCGGGGCCTGAAGCCCTCCTGGTACGCGGAGTTGGTGGCCCGCGCGCACGAGGCGGGCGCCCGTATCGCTCTGGACACCTCGGGCCCCGCCCTGCTCGCCGCGCTCGCCGAACGACCCGACGTCGTCAAGCCCAACGTCGAGGAGCTCGCCGAGGCCGTGGCCCGCCCCCTGACGACGGTCGGCGACGCGGTCGAGGCGGCGCAGGAGCTGCGGAAGTCGGGCGCCCGCGCCGTCCTCGCCAGCCTCGGCGCCGACGGCCAGCTCCTGGTCGACGCGACGGGCACGTACTTCGCGAGCGCTCCCGTCGCCACCGTGCGCAGCAACGTCGGCGCCGGCGACTCCTCCCTCGCCGGCTTCCTGATCGCCGGCGGCACCGGGCCCCGCGCGCTCGCCTCCGCCGTGGCGCACGGCGCGGCCGCGGTCCAGCTGCCGGGCAGCGCGATGCCGACCCCGTCGGACCTCGCCCCGGACGCGGTCACGGTGACGGACGAGGTCCCCCTGACCCGCCCCCTGACGGAACCCGCCACATGAACCCCGGCCCGTGCCCCGCACCCCCCGCTCCTCCAGCGGCCAGTGTCCCCTCACCTACCGCCGCCTCCCCGGCCGTCCCCCACACCTCAGGCACCCCCAGCTCCCTCCCCTCAGCTGCCCCCGTCCCCCCAGCACCCCCCGCCCACCCAGCGACACCGGCGGCCCGGGTGATACGCGTGCGAAGGAGCCCGCGATGACTCAGATGATCACCGCGGACCTGGTCGACCTCGAACTCGACCTGTCCGCCGAAACCAAGGAAGCCGCGGCCCGCTCCCTCGCCGAACGCATGGTGGCCCTCGGGCGGGTGACCGACCTGGACGGGTTCCTCGCCGATGTCGCGGCCCGTGAGGCACAGATGCCGACCGGCCTGGACGGTGGCATCGGCATCCCGCACTGCCGCAGTGCGCACGTCACCGAGCCGACCCTCGCCTTCGGCCGCTCGGCACGCGGCATCGACTTCGGCGCGCCGGACGGCCCCGCCGACCTGATCTTCCTGATCGCGGCCCCGGCCGGCGCGGACGACGCCCACCTGACGATCCTGTCGTCCCTGGCACGGCAGCTGATGGACGCGGAGTTCACGACCGCGCTGCGATCGGCGGAGTCTGCCACGGAGGCGGCGGCCCTGATCAGCGGCGAGAAAGCCGCAGCCGAATCCGCAGCCGCTCCCGAAGCTCCAGCCGCAGCCGCTCCCGCAGCCGGAACCCCTCCCGAATCCGCAGCCGGAACCGCTCCGGAAGCTGCAACCGGAACCGCTCCCGAAGCCCCAGCCGGAACTGCTCCCGAAGCCGTCCCCGCTACGGCCGACGCTCCCGACGCCGACCCCAGCCCGACCCCCGACTCCACCCCCACCCCCACGCCCACCCCCGGGCAACCCTTCCGCATCGTCGCCGTCACCTCCTGTCCCACAGGCATCGCCCACACCTACATGGCCGCGGAGTCCCTCGAAAACGCCGCCCGCGGCGCCGGCGTGGAGATCGCGGTCGAGACGCAGGGGTCGGCCGGGTTCACCCGCCTCGACCCCGAGGCCATCGCCGCCGCGGACGGCGTCGTCTTCGCGCACGACGTCCCGGTACGGGACAAGGACCGCTTCGCCGGAAAGCCCACCGTCGACGTAGGGGTGAAGGCCGGCATCAACCGTCCCGCCGAACTCATCGCGGAGGTGAGGGAGAAGGCCGCACGCGGCGAAACGACCGCCCCCACCACCGGAGGACCCACCCCCGTCGACAACGCGGGGGAAAGCGGCGACGGTTACGGCACCAAGCTCCGCAAGTGGCTGATGTCCGGCGTCAGTTACATGGTCCCCTTCGTCGCCGCGGGCGGCCTCCTGATCGCCCTCGGCTTCGCCATCGGCGGCTGGAAGATCGACAAGGCGCCGTCGGTCGCCGAGCACTTCATCTGGACGGACCACACCAGCTGGGCCGCGCTGCTCTTCCAGGTCGGCGGACTCGCCTTCGCCTTCCTCGTACCGGTCCTCGCGGGCTACATCGCGTACGGCATGGCCGACCGGCCCGGCCTGGTCCCCGGCTTCGTCGGCGGTTCGGTGGCCGTCACCATCGACGCCGGTTTCCTCGGCGGTCTCGCCGCGGGCCTGCTCGCGGGCGCCGTCGTCATGGGCATCCAGCGGGTCCGCATCCCCGCCGTGCTGCGCGGCATCATGCCGGTCGTGGTGATCCCGCTGATCTCATCGGCGGTGGTCGGCTTCCTGATGTTCCTCGTGGTCGGCAAGCCGATCGCCTCGCTGCAGAGCGCGCTGACCGACTGGCTGGAAGGCCTCTCCGGGGCCAACGCGGTCATCCTCGGCGTCATCCTCGGCCTGATGATGTGCTTCGACCTCGGCGGCCCGCTGAACAAGGTGGCCTACGCCTTCGCGATCGGCGGCCTCACCCACCCGACCGACGGCAGCCTCAAGGTCATGGCCGCGGTGATGGCGGCCGGCATGGTCCCGCCGCTCGCCATGGCGCTCGCCACGACGGTCCGCGGACGCCTCTTCACCAGGACCGAACGGGAGAACGGCAAGGCGGCCTGGTTCCTCGGCGCCTCCTTCATCACGGAGGGCGCGATTCCGTTCGCGGCGGCCGATCCGTTGCGCGTCATCCCCGCGTCCATGGCGGGCGGCGCCGTCACCGGAGCACTGTCGATGGCCTTCGGCTGCACACTGCGCGCGCCGCACGGCGGTGTGTTCGTGGTCCCGCTGATCGGCAGTCCCCTGCTCTACCTGGTGGCGATCGCCGCCGGTGTCTGCGTCTCGACGGTCGTGGTCGTCCTGCTCAAGGGAGCCAGGAAGACGGCGCCCGGGGAGGCGTCGGTGGCGGAGGAGAAGGCAGGGGCGGGCGTGACCGATGCCAAGGAGTCCGCTGCGGCGGTCTGAACCGGAGTGTGCGACTTGCGTCACTTCGGGACCTAAGTCCTATTACCCCCTGTCGAAAGCCCCGGGCGCTGTTGTCTACTGGGCCGCATGCTCCAGGATGTCTCGATCGTTCAGCAGATAGGCGTGGCCGTGCTCGCCGTGGCGACCGTCGTCTGGGCCGTCGGCCTGGTGCGGATGATGCGCAAGGGCCGCTTCGACGTGGAGGCGCCGCGCCACAGCCCGTCGCTCCGCGCGCTGCCGGCCCAGCAGGGCCCGCCGCGCGCGGAGACCGTGGAGCTGACGCCGGACGAGCGGGATGCCTTCGCCGGTCTCGTACGGCAGTTCGGCGACGGACGCTGACTCAGGAACGCAAGAACTCGGCAGCTCAGGAGCGATTGCGGCTCCGCGCCGTCCAGTCGCGGGCCCTGCGCTCCATCGCGGCGCGGGCCGCCTCCTCGCTGTCGTACACCTCGCACATGTGCCGCCCGTCGGGCGTGAGCGTGTGCTCGACCTCCCACAGGCTGATCTCGCCGCCGTCGAAGAGCAGGAACGCGTGCTCGTAGAGCGAGAAGGACGTGCGTATCTCACCGGTCAGGCAGGGGCGGCCGAAGGCCTGGGTGATCTGGTGCGCGAACGCCGCGCGCAGCAGCCGCGCCACGCTCTCGTCGGGCCGGTCGCCGTCCGGGTTCTCCGCGCGGCGCAGGAGCCGGCGCGCGTGGTCCGCGGAGTCGTCCGGAACATACGCGTGCCGGGGCTCGGAGTCGGCCGGGAACTCGAGCACGACGGGCCGGCCGCACGCCGGCGGGTCGGGCGGCAGCGGTAGCCGTGAGGTGGCGACGCCCGCCTCCTCCTCGTCGGCGTAGACCTCGTGGGTCGGGTCGCTGCCCGGCGCGGTGTTGTGGACGAGCTCCCAGAGGGTCAGCACGGAGGCGTCGGCGAGCAGCCACGTATGTCTGTACGTCTCGCGGTGCAGCCCCGAGCTGTGGTGCGCGGAGTGCAGGGAGCTGTCATGGGCGAGGGCTGTGCTCAGGCGGGCCAGGACCTCGTCCGGCAGATCGAAGGAGTTCAGGGCACGGCCGAGGAGTCGCTCGAGGTGCTCCTCCGGAGAGTGTGGCTCGGGCGACTCGGGTGGCTCGTACGCAGTGTCGTACGGAACGCTCAAGGCTTGCTCCCGGCGTTGCTACATGTCACCTGGTGAGTGCATACCGTAGCCCCTGGGTCCGACATCATGCCCGGGAACGGGAAAACGCGCGAGCAAGATGCCCGGGATCAGGAAAACGGGCGGGCCACCCCGGGAAGTTCCCGCGTGACCCGCCCAGTTGCCGGTGCCGTGAGCGCGTCAGCTCGCGCTGCCGGCCGTCCACTCGCTCCAGGACATGTTCCAGCCGTTGAGGCCGTTGTCCGGGGCGATCGTCTTGTCGGGGGAGCCCGTGACCGAGACGACGTCACCGATCAGGGAGTTGTTGTAGAACCAGGCGCCCATGGTGTTCGGGTCGCCCGCGCCGCGCGCGTCCTGGAGGCCGACACAGCCGTGGCTGGTGTTGGCGCTGCCGAAGATCGACGGCGAGCCCCAGTAGTTGCCGTGGATGAAGGTGCCCGACGTGGACAGCCGCATGGCGTGCGGCACGTCCTTGATGTCGTACTCCCCGCCGAAGCCGACCGTGTCACCGTTCATCCGGGTCTGGGTGAACTTCTCGGAGATCACCATCTTGCCGTTGTACGTCGGGTTCGACGGGCTGCCCGCGGAGATCGGGATGGTCTTGATGACCTTGCCGTCCCGCTCGACCGTCATCTTCTTGGCCTTGACGTCGACGGTGGAGACCTGCGCGCGGCCGACGGTGAAGGTCACCGTCTTGTGCTGCACGCCGGTGATGCCGTTCCCGCCCTTCACGCCGTCCAGGTTGATCTTCATGGTGACCTTGGAGCCGGCCTTCCAGTACTCCTCGGGCCGGAAGTCGAGGCGCTGGTTGCCGAACCAGTGGCCGACGACCTTCTGGCCGCTGCTCGATGTCACCGTGATGTTGGACTGGACGTCCTTCTTCTCCGTGATCGGCTTGTCGAAGTTGAAGGAGACCGGCATGCCGACGCCGACCGTGGTGCCGCCGTCGGGCGTGTAGCTGCCGATGAAGCTGTTGGCCGTGGAGACGGTGGTGAACGTCGCGTTCTCGGTCGCCGCGTTGCCCTTGGGGTCCTTGGCGTTGGCGGTCACCTTGTACTTCGTGCCGCGCTCCAGCTGCGCCTTGGGCTTCCAGGTGGTGCCGTCGCCCGAGATGGTGCCCTCGACCGCGGCGCCGGACGTCACCGACGTCATCTTCACGCTTGTCAGCTTGCCGCCCTTGACCTTGACGCCGGTGGCGTTGATCGAGGCGTCGGTGGCGCCGTCCTTCGAGGAGATGGTGATCTCCGCGCCCTTGGCGGCGGAGTTGGCGCCCTTCTTGTCGTTCTTGGCGTCGGCGTCGCCGCCGCAGGCCGTCAGGGTCAGCGCGCCCACGGCGGCGAGCGCGGTGGCTGCCAGCAGGGCACGGCGCCGGGGGTTGACTATGACCGACCTTGTCACGGGCTGCTCCAAGTACGTGTTCTGATCCAGTTAGGTGTTCTGTTCCAGTACGAGTTAAGAGCGTTCCTGTGCGCGGATAGGTTCCGCCCGGAGGGTGTGAGTGTGAGCACACTCGGTGAGCCCAACAGGCGGCGCTGTGGGGCTGTTTGGGCGTCTTTGGGCTAGTTCCCTGAGGGCTCGTAGAGGTCGAGGTACGCGGGGAAGGTGCCGCCCGGCGTCTTCACTGAATGGGCCGCGAGCAGCGCCCGGGTGATCGCCGCCGTCACCACGTCCGCGCCCGCGGCGAGGATTTCGTTGAGGGCGAGAGGCTTCTCGGCGGCCAGGGCGCGCTCTCCTGTGGCGAGGGCGAAGACCGTGTCACCGTCGTTGAGGAGATGGACGGGCCGCACCGCGCGCGCCATTCCGTCGTGCGAGGTGCCGGCCAGCTTCTGTGCCTGCGCCTTGGTGAGTTCGGCGTCGGTGGCGACCACGGCGAGCGTGGTGTTCAGCGGTGGCGGCCCGTTTTCCGCGGCGGCCTCGGCGAGCCGCCGCCGCGCCTCCTCGTGCACCTCGGGAGCGGGGTAAGCCACCGGCCGTCCCTCGAAGTACCGCCCGTACAGTACCCCCGTCCCCGGATCGACCCCCGAACCCGCGGCGTTCGCCACGACCAGCGCGGCGACCGTGATGCCCGAGTCGAGGCGGATGCTCGCGCTGCCGACACCGCCCTTGAGACTCCCGACCACCGCGCCGGTGCCCGCCCCCACGTTCCCCTCGACGACGGGCGTGAACGGCTCGGTGCGCGCGGCGTCCGCGACGGCGGCCCGCCCGGTCGCCGCGTCGGGGCGGGCCCCGAAGTCGCCGCCGCGGCCCAGGTCGAAGACGCAGGCGGCCGGGACGACGGGGACGACGTGGGCGGGATCGGGGCCCACCCGCACGCCCCGGCCGCGCTTCTCCAGCCACGCCACCACCCCGGCCGCGGAGTCCAGGCCGTACGCACTGCCGCCGGTGAGGACGACCGCCTCGACGCGCTGCACCACATTGCGCGGATCGAGAGCGTCCGTCTCCCGGGTGCCGGGCCCGCCACCGCGCACGTCCACGGCGGCGACCGCCCCGCCCTCGGGGGCGAGGACCACGGTGGTGCCGGTCAGCCACCCGTCGCCGACCCGTGTGGCGTGGCCGACGCGGAGCCCCGCGACATCGGTCAGGGAGTCAGTAGTCATGCCCCGATCCGTACCACGCACCGCCTGTCATGAGCGCCGCCCCGTACGCGTGGCGAGCGTCACCCGCGCGGTGCCACGCGTCCGTGCGCGCCGTGGGCGTCACCCGCGCGGAGCCGTGCGTGCCGTGCTTGCCATGCGTGCCGTGAGCGTCACCCCCGTCGCGACCGTCGCCGCCGTCACGAGCCCGGCCACGAGCACCGCCCAGCGCCCCGCGAACGTACTCGCCAGCACCGCCAACGTGGCGACCGGCAGCACCAGTTGCTGCGCCGTCCCCACCTTGTAGTAACGGGAGTGCAGCGCCCACACGGTGAACAGGTAGAGCGCCGTCGGCACGGTCACCGCGGCGGACGCCGCCAGCGTCGAGATGTGCGCCTTGCCGACGGCCTGCTCGACCGCCACCTCGATCCCGGCGCCGATCGCAGCGGCCGAGCCGAGGATCACGTAATGGCCGTAACCCCACAGGAACGCCTGCCGGTTGCCTGCCAGCCGCCCGTGGATGGGCACCACGAAGTAGATCCACCACGCGGCGAAGACGATGAGGAGGCCACCAGCGGCGATGGGCAGCAGCTCGTCGAGCGCGTCGTTCTCCTCGATCCCCGACTTCACGGCGACGGTTGCCGCCGCGATGGTCTCGCCGAGCACGATGATGGTGAACAGGCCGTACCGCTCGGAGATGTGGTGCGGGTGCCAGGCCGTCGTGTACGCGCGCTCCGCGATCACCGGCACGCACAGCTCCGCGACCGCCATCACGAGGAACAGCCAGGGCCGGGCCCCCTCCGGCAGGAACAACAGCCCCGACCAGCCGACCTGGCAGAGCAGCACACCGCACGCGTACCGCAGGGCCGTGCCGCGCTCGGCACCCGTCGCCGCCCTGGCCACGCGCAGCCACTGGGAGGTGAGCGCGATGCGCATGATCAGGTAGCCGAGCCAGACCAGGAGGAAGTCGTGCTCCTCGAAGGCCTTGGAGACCCCGGCGGCGAAGACGAGCACACCGGCGATCTGGACCAGCGTGACCACGCGGTACAGCACGTCGTCGTTGTCGTACGCCGAGGCGAACCACGAGAAGTTGACCCACGCCCAGAACAGCGCGAAGAAGACCATCGCGTAGTTGAGGACACCCTCGCCCGCGTGCCCCTCGGCGACGGCGTGCACCAGCTCCGCACCGGCCTGCGCGACCGCCACGACGAAGCACAGGTCGAAGAAGAGCTCGAGCGGGGTCGCGGCGCGGTGCTCCTCGTCGCGCCCGCGGGAGAGGAGCGGCCGCAGCGGCTTCGGGGCGGCGGATGGCGGGCCGGTGTGCGGTGGGGGAGAGGCAGAAGCAGAGGTCATTCCTCCACAACAGCAGAACGCGTACGCCGGACCGGGCTGCGGCGCCGGGCGGCACGGCTGCGCCACCCGGGCGCCGCAGCGCCCGGGGTACGAAGTCCTGCCGCGCTCCCTGACCTTGGCCCCGGTCTTTCGCCCGGCCGTCAGGTGCCCTATGCCTCTGCCCGCGCGGGCCGGCGCGACGGACCGTGGAGATGTCAGGCCCCGTAGCAAGGTCGGGACCCTGAGCGAACCGGGAACCAACATGAGACCGCCTGTCGCCCACCCCACGCGGACCGAGCCCACGCGGACCGAGCCCCCGCGGACCGAGCCCACGGGCACGTCGTACGACCCCGCCAGAGCGTACGACCCCACCCGGACGACGTACGATCCCGCGCAGTACCGGCCCGGCAGGACCATCACCGACTGGGAACCGGAGAACGAACTCTTCTGGCGGTCCACAGGCCGGAAGGTCGCCGTCCGCAACCTGTGGATCGCGGTCCCCGCCCTGCTCGTCGCCTTCGTCGTCTGGCAGGTGTGGTCGGTCACCGCGACCAACCTCAAGGACGTCGGCTTCGGCTTCTCCACCTCTCAGCTGTTCTGGCTGACGGCGGTCCCCGGCCTGACGGGCGGCACGGCCCGGATCCTCTACACCTTCCTCGGCCCGATGATCGGCCAGCGCCGCTTCACCGCGCTCTCCACCGTCGTCCTGGTCGTCCCGCTGATCTGGCTGGGCATCGCGGTCCAGAACCCCGACACCTCGTACGGCGTGATGATCGCCATCGCGGCGCTCTGCGGCATCGGCGGCGCCAACTTCGCCTCGTCCCTCGCCAACATCGGCTTCTTCTTCCCCAAGAAGGACAAGGGGAACGCGACCGGCATCAACGGCGGCCTCGGCAACCTCGGCGTCTCCGTCGTCCAGCTGCTCACCCCCATCGTCATCACCAGCTCGGTCGTCGCAGTCGGCTCCGCCCAGCACAAGGCCGACGGCACACCGGTCTGGCTGCAGAACGCCGCGTTCCTGTGGGTGCCGGTCCTGGTGGTCCTGGCCGCCGTCGCATGGTTCGGCCAGAACGACCTCAAGGTCGCCTCCACCCCCTTCAGCCAGCAGAAGATCATCTTCAGGCGCAAGCACAACTGGCTGATGACCTGGCTCTACGTCGGTACGTTCGGCTCCTTCATCGGCTTCGCCGCCGCCCTGCCGATGCTCATCAACACCACGTTCACCCCGATCGACGCGGCCTACTCCGCGGCCACCTACGCCTGGATGGGGCCGGCCGTGGGCGCGCTCGCCCGATGGGCCGGCGGCTGGATCGCCGACAAGATGGGCGGCGCGAGGGTCACCATCATCTCGTTCGTCGGCATGGCCCTGTCGATCATCGGCGTCATCGGCTTCCTGCCCTCCGGCGGCGACAACGGCAACTTCTGGGGCTTCTTCGCCTGCTTCCTGCTCGCGTTCCTCTTCTCGGGCATCGGCAACGGCTCGACGTTCCGCCAGATCCCGGTGATCTTCCGCAACCAGCACCTGAAGGGCCTGACCGAAGGCACGCCCGAGTACACGAAGGCGCTGAAGCAGTCGGAGATGGAGGCCGGCGCCGTCACCGGCTTCACCTCCGCCATCGCGGCGTACGGCTTCTTCTTCATCCCGGCGATGTTCGCCAACTTCTCGGTCACCAGCGCGATGTGGGGCTTCGTGGCCTTCTACGTCAGCTGCATCGCGGTGGCCTGGTGGTTCTACGCCCGCAAAGGAGCGGAGTCGCCGAGCTGACGCATGAGGGGAGCCCGCGGTGAAGAAGCGGTACGGAAGCAGAAGGTGCGAAAGGTACGGATCATGACTGCCACCCCCACGGAAACGACAGTGAACGGCGAGGCTCGGGACGCCGAGGCTCAGGACGCCGTGGCTCGGCACGGCGAGGCCCGGGAAGGCGAGGCCTGGGACGGCTTCGAAGGCGGCCCGTGGCGGGACGCCATCGACGTCCGTGACTTCGTGCAGCGGAACTACACCCCGTACGAAGGAGACGGCTCCTTCCTGACAGGACCGACCGAACGCACCACCCAGGTCTGGCAGAAGCTCCTCTCGATGTTCCCCACCGAGATCGAGCGCGGCATTCATGACGTGGACGTGAAGACGCCCTCCCGCATCGACGCCTTCAAGCCCGGCTACGTCGACGGCTCGGCCGCCGACCACAAGGACCTCATCGTCGGCCTGCAGACCGACGCCCCGCTCAAGCGCGCCATCATGCCCAACGGCGGCTGGCGCATGGTCGAGAGCGCGCTCAACGCCTACGGCCACCAGGCCGACCCCGACGTCCGGGACATCTACACCCACCTGCGCAAGACCCACAACGAAGGCGTCTTCGACGCCTACACCCCCGAGATCCGCGCCTGCCGCTCCTCCGGCATCATCACCGGCCTGCCCGACGCCTACGGCCGCGGCCGCATCATCGGCGACTACCGCCGCGTCGCCCTTTACGGCGTCGACCGGCTCATCGCCGCGAAGGAGACCGACAAGGCCGCCCTCGGCGAACAGTGGGCGACCGAGGACGTCATCCGCGGACGCGAAGAGATCTCCGAGCAGATCAAGGCCCTCGAGGAACTGAAGGCCATGGCCATGTCGTACGGCTACGACATCGCGCGGCCCGCCGCCACCGGCCGCGAGGCCGTCCAGTGGCTCTACTTCGCCTACCTCGCCGCTGTGAAGGAGCAGAACGGCGCGGCCATGTCGGTCGGCCGCATCGACTCCTTCCTCGACATCTACCTCCAGCGCGACATCGAGGCCGGCCGCATCACCGAGTCCGAGGCCCAAGAGCTCATCGACGACTTCGTCATCAAGCTCCGCATCGTCCGCTTCCTGCGCACCCCCGAGTACAACGAGCTGTACTCCGGCGACCCGACCTGGGTCACCTGGTCGATGGCCGGCATCGGCGAGGACGGCCGCCCCCTGGTCTCGCGCACCACCTTCCGCGCCCTGCAGACCCTCTACAACCTCGGCCCCGCCCCCGAGCCGAACCTCACCGTCTTCTGGTCGCGGCGGCTGCCCCGGGGCTTCAAGGACTTCGCCGTCCAGGTCGCCATCGACACCTCGGCCATCCAGTTCGAGTCCGACGAGTTGATGCGCCCCAAGTACGGCGACGACACCGCGATCGCCTGCTGCGTCTCCGCGATGGCCGTCGGCAAGCAGATGCAATTCTTCGGAGCCCGCGTCAACGTCGCCAAGGCCCTCCTCTACGCGATCAACGGCGGCCGGGACGAGAGGACCGGCAAGACCGTCGTCCAGGGCTTCACACCCATCGACGGCGACTACCTGGACTACCCGACGGTCGTGCGGCAGTACGACGCGATGCTCGACTGGCTCGCCAAGACCTACGTCCACGCGCTCAACGTCATCCACTACATGCACGACAAATACGCCTACGAACGCATCGAGATGGCGCTGCACGACCAGAACGTCCTGCGCACCATGGCGTGCGGCATCGCCGGGCTCTCGGTCGCCGCCGACTCGCTCTCGGCGATCAAGCACGCCAGGGTCAGGGTGATCCGCGACGAGACCGGTCTCGCCGTCGACTACGAGATCGAGGGCGACTACCCCGCCTACGGGAACAACGACGACCGTGCCGACGACATCGCCCGGCGCATCGTGCACGACTTCATGGAGAAGGTCCGCAAGCACCCCACCTACCGCGACGCGGTGCACACCCAGTCGGTGCTGACCATCACCTCGAACGTCGTCTACGGCAAGAAGACCGGCAACACCCCCGACGGCCGCCGCGCCGGCACGCCCTTCGCCCCGGGCGCCAACCCGATGAACGGCCGCGACGAACACGGCTACATCGCCTCGGCGATGTCGGTCGCCAAGCTGCCCTACGACGACGCCGAGGACGGCATCTCGCTGACCAACACCATCACCCCCGACGCACTCGGCCGCACCCCCGAGGAGCGCGTCGCGAACCTCGCCGGAGTCCTGGACGGCTTCATGGCGAGCGACGGCTTCCACATGAACGTGAACGTGCTCGACAAGGCCACCCTGGAGGACGCCATGCGGCACCCGGAGAACTACCCACAGCTGACCATCCGGGTCTCGGGATACGCGGTGAACTTCATCAGGCTCACCCGGGACCAGCAGCTCGACGTCATCAACCGCACCTTCCACGGCTCCCTCTGAGCCCTCCGCGAGCAGTTCGGGAGTACCGCCATGGCTGTCCTCACCCCCGCGGCTACCGTCACCCGCCGCCCCGTCACCGGCTCGGTCCACTCCTGGGACCTGTCCACCGGCGTCGACGGGCCCGGGGCGCGCTTCGTCACGTTCCTCGCGGGGTGTCCCCTGGCCTGTCTGTACTGCCACAACCCCGACACGTGGCGGATGCGCGACGGCAAGCGGACCACGGCCGACGACGTCATCGGGGAAGCCGCCAAATACACCCGGTTCATCTCGGCGGCCGGGGGCGGAGCCACCGTCAGCGGCGGCGAACCCCTCCTGCAGCCCGTCTTCACCGGCGAGCTCCTGCACCGCCTCAAGCACGAGCTGGGGCTGCACACCGCACTCGACACGTCCGGCCACCTCGGCAGCCGGGCCACCGACGCCCTGCTCCGCGATGTCGACCTCGTCCTGCTCGACATCAAGTCCTGGGACCCCGAGACCTACCGGCATCTCACCGGCCGCCCCCTGCGGCCCACCCTGGACTTCGCCCGCCGCCTGGCCGGCCTCGACCAGGAGACGTGGGTGCGCTTCGTCCTCGTCCCCGGAGTGACCGACGACCCGGCGAACATCGAGGGCGTCGCCCGCTTCGCCGCCTCGCTCGGCAACGTCTCGCGCGTCGACGTCCTGCCCTTCCACAAGCTGGGCGAGGCGAAGTGGGACGCGCTCGGCAAGGACTTCGCGCTCCGCGGCACCCCCTCGCCCACGCCGGACCAGGTGGCCGCCGCGAAGGGGATCTTCGCAGCTCAGGGCCTCAAGGCCGTCTGAACCCAGCGGCCGCGCCCGGCCGACGTACTCTGGAGGCATGAGTACCGCCCCCGCCCCCGAACCGCGCGATCCGGACAAGCCGAAGCCCAAGGCGAAGAACAAGCTGGTCTTCGACGACCCGCTGTCGCAGCAGTCTTCGGACGATACGGACCGAGGGTGGGGCGAGCGGGCCGAGACGGGCGGCGACAGCGCCGCCGACCTGGCGCGCTTCCTCGACGAGAAGCCGCCCCACCACCTCTGAGCCCGCCCCCTGAGAGCCCGCCACTTCCGGGCCCACCGCCCCTGAGCCCGCGCGCCCCCCGGCGCCGGTCCGCGCGCTACTCCTCGCGGTGTCCCGAGCCGCGCTGCGCCACCAGGGCGTCGCGGATCTCCTTGAGCACCTCCAGCTCGGTGAGCTCCATGACCTCCTTCGTGCCCTCCTTCTCGGCCCGCCGCGCCGCGACCCTCGCGAGGTACTTGGCCATCGGCAGCACCATCAGGAAGTACACGACGGCCGCGGTGATCACGAAGCTGAGGACCGCGCTGAGCACGGAACCCCACATGATCGGGATTCCCTTGGTGACCTCGCCCGCGCCGTTCATCTTGCACGGCGATTTCAGGCACGAGCTGTAGTGATCGAGGTCCTTCGTCCCGAAGGCGCCGACCAGCGGGTTGATGACACCCTTGACCACCGAGTTCACGATGTTCGTGAAGGCGGCTCCGATGACCACCGCGACCGCCAGGTCGACGACATTGCCGCGCATCAGGAAGGCCTTGAAGCCCTCCCAGACGCCCGGTTCCTTCTTCTCGCTCACCACGAGGCCTTTCGTTGCATGTGCGGGTTGCTGGACAAACAACTTCGCAACCTACGTGAGGCCATGGCGGACCTGTCCAATCGTCCCGCACGAACGAGCTACTTGACAGGCTGTCAGTGCGATCGTGAACGTTCCGCTTCATCGCAGGGTCACCGCGAGACGTGTGCTCGCGTCGGCTCCGGCCAGCCGTGCCGCCGTGTCTCGCGGGACGGAGAACACCACCAACGCACCGCTCTCGGCAGCCCCTTCCCCTGCCCCTTCCCCCGGCTCGGGCACCTCGGACACGCGCGCCCCGGCCGCCACCACGCGCGGCTTCGCACCACCCGCGGGCGGCCCGTCGGCGGCGATCACGTCGACCCGGTCGCCGGGGCGCAGCAGGCGCGCCGCCTCCGCGTCCGCGATCCGCACGGGCGCCGCCACGGCTGCCCCCGCCGATGACGCCCCTGACGCCGCTTCCACCGGTTCCGCGGCGGACGCGATCTCCTGCGGGCGGGCCGCGTCGCGCGGTGCCGTGGCCGCGAGGGCGGCGGCGGTCATCGCGAGCCCCACGGCCATCGCCCGGCGTCTGTGCCGCAGCAGCCGGCGCAGCCGCGGATGGTCGCCGCGCACCCGCACGGGCGGGAAGTGGGGGACCGGGCGGCCGTCCGCCGGTCGGGTCTGAGGGGGTACGTGCGTCACGACAACCACCGCCTGCGGTGCGAGGAGCTGGGCTTCCGCTCCCACGATGCAGGCCCGCGCCGATTCCCGCCGAGCCCCGTGGACTACTCGCCGGTTGTGGACAACTCCCTCACCCGAAGGGGGACTTCCAGCCCTTCACAGGCAGTCCGCCCTAGGCCCCAGACCCCATCCCCAGACCCAAGCCCCCTTACGGCAACCGGATCCCCGGATCCATCCCGCCCAACGCCCCCGCGCACCCGCACTCCCGCCCCCGGTCGCCCTGCGGCAGCCCCGCGACCGTGTCGAACAGCACGCCCCGCAGCCGATCCACATTGGCCGCGAACACCCGCAGGACCTCCTCGTGCGAGACGCCCTCGCCGCTCTCCGCGCCCGCGTCCAGATCCGTGACCAGCGTCAGCGACGTGTAGCAGAGCTCCAGCTCGCGGGCGAGCGCCGCCTCGGGGTGGCCGGTCATGCCCACGACCGACCAGCCCTGCTCCGCGTACCAGCGTGATTCCGCCCGGGTCGAGAAGCGCGGCCCCTCGACCACGACCAGCGTCCCGCCGTCCACCGGCTCCCAGTCGCGGCCGCGGGCGGCCTTCAGCGCGGCCCCGCGGCCCGCGCGGCAGTACGGGTCGGCGAGCGAGACGTGCACGACGTTCGGCACGCTTCCGTCGGGCAGCGGCACGCCGTCGAAGTACGTCTGCGCTCGCGTCAGGGTGCGGTCCACGAGCTGGTCGGGCACCAGCAGGGTGCCCGGCCCGTACTCGGGGCGCAGCCCGCCGACCGCGCACGGCCCGAGCACCTGCCGTACGCCGACGGAGCGCAGCGCCCAGAGGTTCGCGCGGTAGTTGATGCGGTGCGGCGGCAGGTGGTGGCCGCGGCCGTGCCGGGGCAGGAAGGCGACCCGCCGCCCGGCGATCTCACCGAGGAAGAGGGAGTCGCTCGGGGCTCCGTAGGGGGTGTCGACCTGCGTCTCGGTCACGTCGTCGAGGAAGGAGTAGAAGCCGGAGCCGCCGATCACGCCGATCTCGGCCCGCGGGACGCTCGCCTTCGCCGTGTTCACCATGGCCCGCACAGTAGCCGGGGCGGCACATGCCGACGACCCCGCCGTCGCAGGACGGCGGGGTCACACGGAAGAACCTGCGGGAAGTCCTACGCGGCCGAGCTCGACGTGGACGTCGAGGAGGAGCCGGACGACTTGGAGTCCGAGGACGAGGAGGACGACGTAGACGATGCCGCCTTCGATGCCGAGGAGTCGGACGAGGCCGACTTCGACGACGCGTTCGCCGGGGTGCTGCTCGACGACGAACCGCGGCTGTCGTTGCGGTAGAAGCCGGAGCCCTTGAAGACGATGCCGACCGCCGAGAACACCTTCTTGAGGCGTCCGTCGCAGTTGGGGCAAACAGTCAGGGCGTCATCGGTGAACTTCTGCACCGCCTCGAGGCCCTCGCCGCACTCGGTGCACTGGTACTGGTACGTCGGCACTTGCTTCCTCCTGGCACTCTCACTCGATGAGTGCTAACGACGGTCCATAGTGACGTATTCCGCGGGATCAGTCCACTGACACCGGCACGCGGTGACCGACGCCACGTGCCACGGTGCGGCCCGGGGACTTCGGGGCGAGCCGCGAGCGCAGCGTCACGAGGACCACGAGGGCCAGTGCCGTGCCGCCCAGCGGGACCAGGAATCCGGCCCCGTCCCAGAAGCGGTCCTCCAGCTGTCCGGCGACCGTGACGGCCGCCGCCTGCCCGAGCGCGACCGCGCCGGTCAGCCAGGTGAAGGCCTCCGTGCGGGCGGTCGGCGCGACCAGCTTGTCGACCAGGGTGTAGCCGGTGATCAGCGCGGGCGCGATGCAGACGCCGACCAGCAGGCCGAGACCGGCGAGCAGCGGCACGGAGTGCGCGGCCCACAGTCCGGAGGCCATCAGAGTGAGTGCCGCGTACCCGACGAGGAGCCGGCGCTGCGGCGAGATCTTCCAGGCGATGGCGCCGCAGGCGACACCGGAGAGCATGTTGCCCGCCGCGAACGTGCCGTACAGGACGCCGTTCAGGCCGGGCTCGCCGATCGACTCGGTGAAGGCGGCCAGCGAGACCTGCATGCCGCCGAAGACGGCGCCGATCCCGAGGAAGGTGACGATCAGGACCCGCACTCCGGGGATGCGGAGCGCCGAGACGTGCTTCACGCGCGCGTGGCTGTCGTCGTGTGCGGACGGCTGCGGCTGGGTGCTCTTCTGCGCGGCGAAGAGCAGACCGCCCACCAGGGTGAGCCCGGCCTCGGTGAGGAGTCCCGCGGAGGGCGAGATGCCGGTGCACAGGGCGGTGGCGAGGAGCGGGCCGAGGACGAAGGTCAGCTCGTCGGTGACCGACTCGAAGGCGGCCGCGGTGGTGGCGAGGGGGGAGCCCTGCAGCTTGACGCCCCAGCGGGCCCGCACCATGGGGCCGATCTGCGGCGTCGACGCGCCCGCGGGCACGGCGGCCACGAAGAGCGCCCACAGGGGGGCGTCGGAGAGCGCGAGCACCGTCAGAGTGACGACGGACGCGGAGTGGACGAGCACACCCGGCAGCAGGACGGCGCGCTGCCCGAACCGGTCGGCGAGCTTGCCGGTGAAGGGGGCGAAGAGCGCCATGGAGACGCCGGTGACGGCCGAGACGGCGCCCGCGGCACCGTACGAGCCGGTGGTGTGCTGCACCAGCAGGACGATGGAAATGGTCAGCATCGCGAACGGCTGTCGCGCCGCGAAGCCGGGGAGCAGGAACGTCCATGCGCGAGGGGTGCGCAGGAGCTGTCCGTAACCCGGGCGGGATTCGGTGACCGTGGATGCCACGGCCCGTGCCTTTCTGCCGCCTGGTAGCGGTCGCCCTGGTGGGGCGACGACGCCGAGAGCTGTCCTCTTGCGCGGAACTGCGGTAGATGCCGGGCTCCACTGCGGAGGGTGCCTCGGCCGCCATACGGTCGCGCCAGCTCTGCTTCAGGCAGAGTTGGTTCGATCTGGTGCCTTTATCGTACAGGGGAATGTCCCATCGGCCCCTGTATTCGCAGCCGATGAGACCCGTGCCACCTACGATTGGTGCTTTTCTCCGTCGGTTCCCAGCCAGCCGGCCAGCTTTCCGCCGTGTCCGACCGCGCGCAGCCGCCGCTCGGCCGCGTCCCGCACCGGGTCCGTCGCCACCACCAGGAGCTCGTCGCCGCGCCGCAGCACCGTCGTCGGCAGCGGCACGAACGATTCTCCGTCGCGGACGATCAGCGTGACCGCCGAGCCCGGGGGCAGCCGCAGCTCGCCCACCTCGACGCCGTGCATGCGTGAGCCCTTGGGGATGTCCACCGACAGGAGGTGTCCCTGGAGTCGCTCCAGGGGCGCGGACTCGATGCCGAGGTCGGCGGCCTCCGAGCCGTCGCCGAGCCGCAGCTTCCTGGCCAGCCAGGGCAGCGTGGGGCCTTGCACGAGGGTGTAGACGACGACCAGGACGAAGACGATGTTGAAGATCCGCTGGCTGTCCTCGACGCCGCTCACCATCGGGATGGTGGCCAGGATGATGGGCACGGCGCCGCGCAGGCCCGCCCAGGACAGCAGCGCCTTCTCCTGCCAGGGCGTGCGGAACGGCAACAGGCTGAGCACGACCTCCAGGGGGCGTGCCACCACGGTCAGGACCAGGCCGATGAGGATCGCGTGCCAGGTGTCGTCGAGCAGGTCGTGCGGCGTGACGAGGAGGCCGAGCAGGACGAACATGCCGATCTGGGCGATCCAGCCGAGCCCCTCGGCGAAGCCGCGGGTGGCGGGCCAGTGCGGCAGCCTGGCGTTGCCGAGCACCATCGAGGCGAGGTAGACGGCCAGGAAGCCGCTGCCGTGCGCCATGGCGCCCGCGGCGTACGCGGTGACCGCGATCGCCATGACGGCGATGGGGTAGAGGCCGGAGGCGGGCAGCGCCACGTGCCGCAGGCCGTAGGCGCCGAGCCAGCCGACCGCGATGCCGATCGCGGCGCCGATCGCCAGCTCCAGGGCGATCTTGCCGATCAGTACGTACCAGTCGTCCACCGGTCCCGCCGTGGAGAACGCCACGACGAGGATCACCACAGGGGCGTCGTTGAACCCCGACTCCGCTTCCAGGATTCCCGTCACACGGGAAGGGAGCGGCACCTTCCGCAGCACCGAGAAGACCGCTGCCGCGTCCGTGGACGAGACCACCGCACCGATGATCAGCGCCTGCCGCCACTCGAGGCCGACGAGATAGTGGGCTCCCGCGGCCGTGATGCCGACGCTCACCGCGACGCCGACGGTCGAGAGCACGGCCGCCGCCGGCAGCGCAGGCCGGATCTCTTTCCACTTCGTCCCGAGGCCGCCCTCGGCGAGGATCACGACCAGGGCGGCATAGCCGATGACCTGCGTCAGTTCGGCATTGTTGAAGTGGACGTCGCCGACGCCGTCCTGGCCCATGGCGACGCCGATGCCCAGGTACAGCAGCAGGCTGGGGAGCCCGCTGCGCGACGAGATGCGGACCGCCGCCACGGCGACGAGCAGGACGAGCGAGCAGACGAGCAGGAGCTGGTTGAGGTGGTGGACAGTCAGGGGCCGTTCCTTCCGCGCTGAGCCGAGTGCTCCGACGGGAAGCCGAGCACTACGTAGGAGTACTTCGTTACCTTACCTAATTGTTAACGCTTCCTTGACGCCTTCGAATGGTTATTCGATCTTTTGGGGCGCGGGTTCCTGACTCCGCGTCCGGAGCCGGAACGCCCTGCGCCTATGGTTGCTCCTGCGCTCCCAGAGCCGCCCAGTCGACAGCACAGCCCGCCCTGCCGCTCGCGTAAGGACAGCAAGGACAGCGATGCCCTCCAACACCACCGCCTCTTCCGGTCATAAGTCCGGCAAGAAGAAGGGGCGCCGAGCCCGACTCGTCGTGATCGTCCTGGTCCTGGCCATCGTCGGAGGCATCGGCTTCGGCGCGTACTGGAGCGTCAGCACCGTGCGCGCCTCCTTCCCGCAGACCAAGGGAACGATCAAGCTCGACGGCCTCTCGGGCAACGTCGAGGTGAAGCGTGACGGGAACGGAATCCCGCAGATCTACGCCGACTCCGACGCCGACCTCTTCATGGCCCAGGGTTTCGTCCAGGCGCAGGACCGCTTCTACGAGATGGACGTCCGTCGTCACATGACCTCCGGGCGGCTCTCCGAGATGTTCGGGAAGAGTCAGGTCAAGACCGATGAATTCCTGCGCACGCTCGGCTGGCACCGGGTGGCGAAGAAGGAGTACGACTCCAAGCTCTCGCCGGAGACGAAGAAGTACCTCCAGGCGTACGCCAAGGGAGTCAACGCCTACCTCGCCGGCAAGGACGGCAAGGACATCTCCGTCGAGTACGCGGCGCTCGGCTTCAAGAACGACTACAAGCCGCAGGAGTGGACCCCCGTCGACTCCGTGGCCTGGCTGAAGGCCATGGCCTGGGACCTGCGCGGCAACATGCAGGAAGAGATCGACCGCTCCCTGATGACGAGCCGCCTCGGCCCGTCGCAGATCAAGGACCTGTACCCGAAGTACCCGTACAAGCGGAACAAGCCGATCGTCCGCGAGGGCGCCTACAACAGCGTCACCGAGGAGTACGACCCCGACGCCACGGCCACCGACACGCAGACCGGCACCGGCACTGGCACGGGTACGGGTACGGGCACAGGAACCGGTACCGGCGCAGGCACCGGAACGGGCACAGGCACGGGTACGGGCACCGGCACGGGCGGGACCGGCGGCGCGGCCGGGACCGGCCTCGCGGGCGGCGCCCAGGCCCCCGACGGGCTCCAGTCGCAGCTCAACGGCCTCTCCGGAGCCCTCGACGAGGTCCCGGCCATCCTCGGCCCGAACGGCAACGGCATCGGCTCGAACTCCTGGGTCGTCTCCGGTGAGCACACCATCACCGGCAAGCCCCTCCTCGCCAACGACCCGCACCTGGCACCGCAGCTGCCCTCCGTCTGGTACCAGATGGGCCTGCACTGCCGGTCGGTCTCCGAGAAGTGTGGGTACGACGTCTCGGGCTACACCTTCTCCGGCATGCCGGGCGTGGTCATCGGCCACAACAAGGACATCGCCTGGGGCATGACGAACCTCGGCGCCGACGTCACGGACCTGTACCTGGAGAAGTTCACCGGGGACGGCTACCAGTACGACGGCAAGGTGCTGCCGTTCACCTCGCGCGAGGAGACCATCAAGGTCGCGGGCGGCAAGTCGAAGAAGATCACGGTCCGCGAGACCAACAACGGCCCGCTGATCTCCGACCGCGACGACGAGCTGGTCAAGGTCGGCAAGAAGGCCCACGTCGACACCGCGGCCCCCGACCGGGGCGACGGCTACGGAGTGGCGCTGCGCTGGACCGCGCTGACCCCCGGCAAGTCGATGGACGCCGTCTTCGAGCTCAACAAGGCGAAGAACTTCACGGAGTTCCGCAAGGCGGCCGCTTCTTTTGAAGTGCCGTCCCAGAACCTGATCTACGCCGACACCGACGGCAACATCGGCTACCAGGCGCCCGGCAAGATCCCCACCCGCGGCAAGGGCGACGGCTCGCTCCCGGCGCCCGGCTGGGACCGCGACTACCGCTGGACCGGCTACATCCCGCAGGACGCGCTGCCCTACGAGTACAACCCCAAGCGCGGCTACATCGTCACCGCCAACCAGGCCGTGATCAGCGACAAGTACCCGTACAAGCTCACCTCGGACTGGGGCTACGGAGCGCGCAGCCAGCGGATCGACGACCTCATCCAGTCGAAGATCAAGAACGGCGGCAAGATCTCCACCGAGGACATGCGCCTCATGCAGATGGACAACAGCAGCGAGATCGCCAAGCTGCTCGTGCCCAAGCTGCTGAAGATCGACGTCAAGGACAAGTACGTCCGCGAGGCGCAGAAGCTGCTCGAAGGCTGGGACTACACCCAGGACGCCGACTCGGCGGCCGCCGCGTACTTCAACTCGGTCTGGCGCAACATCCTCAAGCTGGCCTTCGGCAACAAGCTCCCCAAGGAGCTGCGCGTCAAGGGGCAGTGCCTGAGCGTCGAGCCGGCCGGCAACACCGGCCCCGCCGACGAGGGCAAGAAGGTGCGCGAGTGCGGTGAGCGCGACGCCGACTCGGCCCAGCCGGACGGCGGCGACCGCTACTACGAAGTGATCCGCAGGATCATCGACGACGAGACCAACGCCTGGTGGAAGTCGCCCGGGACCCGCACCGACAAGGAGACCAAGACCCGCGACCAGCTGTTCGCGCGGGCCCTGGAGGACGCGCGCTGGGACCTGACGGCCAAGCTCGGCAAGGACATCGACACCTGGAGCTGGGGCCGCCTGCACCGGCTCACGCTGAAGAACCAGACGCTCGGCACCGAAGGCCCCGGCTGGCTGCAGTACGTCCTCAACCGCGGCCCGTGGAAGCTCGGCGGCGGCGAGGCCGCGGTCAACGCGACCGGCTGGAACGCGGCGGGCGGCTACGGAGTGCTCTGGGTGCCGTCGATGCGGATGGTGGTGAACCTCAAGGACCTCGACAAGTCCAAGTGGATCAACCTCACCGGCGCTTCGGGGCACGCGTACAACGCCCACTACACCGACCAGACCGACAAGTGGGCCAAGGGCGAGCTCCTGCCGTGGGCCTACACGGACAAGGCGGTCGAGGGCAGCACGAGCGACAAGCTGGTGCTGCGCCCCTGACGGTCGCGCACGGCACATCCTGAAAGGGCCCTCCACGCACGCGTGGAGGGCCCTTTCAGCGTTCCCGAGGCCTCGGTGACCGTCCGGGTCTCAGCGGAAGCGGTGCGCCCCCGACGGCGTCACGACGGCGTGCACCGGCCGGTCGTGTGCCTCTTCGGGGAGGTGGGCGACGACTTCGGAGTCGTACAGGAGCACCACGAGAGCGGGGTCGGCGGCCGCGCGCTCCAGGCGGGCGAGGACCCGGTCGTACGATCCGCCGCCCCGCCCGAGCCGCATCCCGCGCGCGTCCACGGCGAGCCCCGGCAGCAGCACGGCGTCCGCCTCCAGGACGGCGTCGGGCCCGAGCCGCGCCCCGGAGGGCTCCAACAGCTCGATCTTCCCCAGATGTTGTACGCGGACGAGCGAGCCCTCCCCGTCGTACACGCCCCAGTCCAGGTCGTTGTCCGGGAGCAGCGCCGGGAGCAGGACACGGGTCCCGCGCGCGTGCAGGGCGTCGAGCAGTGCGCGGGTGCCGGGCTCGCTCCCCACGGAGACGTACGCCGCGACGGTCCGCGCGGCGGCGAGCTCCGGCAGTTCCAGCGCTCGCTCGGCGAGAGCCGCGGCCGCCTTCCGCACGTCATCCGCAGTCAACCCGCTTCTCACCGCGAGGAAGTCTCGCCGCAACATCCGCTTGGTTGGCTGGCCGTCTGCTCCGGTTCCGCCGGTTCGGCTCACAGGGATCTCCCAAATCGTTCCTGGTCGGCGCATATGCCGAGAAATTATCTGGACCCACAGATTCCGCACATACACACCGGATATGGTGGGCGCCATGACTGAGTCTCACCCCCCCCACAGCAGGATCACCAAGGCGGTCATCCCCGCGGCGGGCCTCGGCACTCGCTTCCTGCCGGCCACCAAGGCGACCCCCAAGGAGATGCTGCCGGTCGTCGACAAGCCGGCGATCCAGTACGTGGTCGAGGAGGCCGCGTCCGCGGGTCTCGACGACGTCCTCATGATCACGGGACGCAACAAGCGCCCCCTGGAGGACCACTTCGACCGCAACTACGAACTGGAGTCCGCCCTCCTGAAGAAGGGCGACGAGGCCCGCCTCGCCAAGGTCCAGGAGTCCAGCGACCTCGCGACGATGCACTATGTCCGCCAGGGCGACCCCAAGGGGCTCGGTCACGCCGTCCTGTGCGCCGCACCGCACGTCGGCCGGGAGCCGTTCGCCGTACTCCTCGGCGACGACCTCATCGACCCGCGCGACCCGCTCCTCGCCCGCATGGTCGAGACGCAGGAGCGGCACGGCGGCAGCGTCATCGCCCTCATGGAGGTGGCCCCCGAGCAGATCCACCTCTACGGCTGCGCGGCGGTCGAGGCCACCGAGGACGGCGACGTCGTCAAGGTCACCGGCCTGGTCGAGAAGCCCGACGTCGCGGACGCGCCCAGCAACTACGCGGTCATCGGCCGCTACGTCCTGGACCCCGCCGTCTTCGACGTCCTGCGCAAGACCGAGCCGGGCCGCGGCGGCGAGATCCAGCTCACCGACGCCCTCCAGCAGCTCGCCGCGGACGAGAAGATCGGCGGCCCGGTGCACGGCGTGGTCTTCAAGGGCCGCCGCTATGACACCGGTGACCGGGGCGACTATCTGCGTGCCATTGTCAGACTCGCGTGCGAACGTGAAGATCTGGGCCCGGACTTCCAGGCCTGGCTTCGCAGTTACGTCACCGAGGAGATGTAGCACTTTGAGCAGCAGCACGACGACACCGACCACCGGCCGGCCCGAATTCTGGTCGGTGGAAGAGCATCTGGACGACATCCTCGCGACCGTCCGCCCGCTCGAACCGATCGAGCTCCAACTCCTCGACGCCCAGGGCTGCGTCCTGGTCGAGGACGTCACGGTGCCCGTCTCGCTGCCGCCCTTCGACAACAGCTCCATGGACGGTTACGCGGTGCGGGTCGCCGATCTCGCGGGCGCGAGCGAGGAGTTCCCCGCCGTCCTGACGGTCATCGGCGACGTGGCCGCCGGCGCGGGCGCGCAGCCCACCGTCGGCGCGGGCCAGGCCGCCCGCATCATGACCGGCGCCCCGCTGCCGCCCGGCGCCGAGGCCGTCGTCCCCGTGGAGTGGACCGACGGCGGTCTGGGCGAGGGCCCCGTCTCCGGGATGCGCGCCCACAGCGCCGCCCCCGAGGGCGCCTCCGGAGAGGTCCGCGTGCACCGCCCCGCCGAGGCACGCGCGCATGTGCGCGAGCGCGGCAGCGACGTCCGGGCGGGCGACCGGGCCCTGTCCGCGGGCACCGTCCTCGGCCCCCCGCAGATCGCCCTGCTCGCCGCGATCGGCCGCGGCACGGTGAAGGTACGCCCGCGCCCGCGCGTGGTCGTCATGTCCACCGGCAGCGAACTGATCCAGCCCGGCGAGGAGTTGGCGGCCGGCCAGATCTACGACTCCAACAGCTTCGCCCTCACCTCCGCCGCCCGCGACGCAGGAGCCATCGCCTACCGCGTGGGCGCGGTCGCCGACGACGCCGAGACGCTGCGCTCGACCATCGAGGACCAGCTGATCCGCGCCGACCTCGTCGTCACCACCGGCGGCGTCAGCGTGGGCGCCTACGACGTCGTGAAGGAGGCCCTGACCTCCATCGGCGACCCGGACGCCGAGGACGGCATCGCGGCGGGCAGCGGCGTGGAGTTCCGCAAGATCGCCATGCAGCCCGGCAAGCCGCAGGGCTTCGGCTCCATCGGCCCCGACCACACCCCGCTCCTCGCGCTGCCGGGCAACCCCGTCTCCTCGTACGTCTCCTTCGAGCTGTTCGTGCGCCCCGCGATCCGCACCCTCATGGGCCTTCCGGAGGTCTGCCGGCCCACCACGCGCGCGAAGCTGGTGTCGGACAAGGCGCTGCACTCGCCCGAGGGACGCCGCCAGTTCCTCCGGGGGAGGTACGACGCCGCAGCGGGCGAGGTCACGCCCGTCGGCGGGTCCGGCTCGCATCTGATCGCCGCCCTCGCCCACGCGGACGCACTGATCGTCGTCCCCGAGGACACCACATCGGTGGAGCCCGGCACGGACGTCGAAGTGGTCCTGCTCGGCTGAGGAGCCAGCCCGCGCGGTACCGTGTCGCGCACAACAGGCCCGCGCGCCGCACCGCGCGGAGCCCGGACCGGGAGCGCCAAGCACATGACCGCGATTTCCCGGGGGGATACCCCCGGAGCCCCTGACCAGCAGCGACTGACCCACATCGACGAGGCGGGCGCGGCCCGCATGGTCGATGTGTCCGCCAAGGACGTGACCGCGCGCACCGCCCGCGCCAGCGGCCGCGTCCTGGTCTCGCCGCGCGTGATCGAGCTGCTGCGCGGCGAGGGCGTGCCGAAGGGCGACGCCCTGGCCACCGCGCGGATCGCCGGGATCATGGGCGCCAAACGCACGCCGGACCTGATTCCGCTCTGCCATCCGCTGGCCGTCTCCGGAGTGAAGCTCGACCTCTCCGTGGCGGACGACGCCGTCGAGATCCTCGCCACGGTGAAGACGACCGACCGCACGGGCGTCGAGATGGAGGCCCTCACCGCGGTGAGCGTCGCCGCCCTCACCGTCGTCGACATGGTGAAGGCCGTCGACAAGGGCGCCGTCATCACGGACGTACGGGTGGAGGAGAAGACCGGCGGCAAGTCGGGGACGTGGAGCCGGGAAGGAGCCGGGGCGTGAGCGCGGGTGACGGGCACGCACGCGTGGAGCACGACGCGGCGCCCCAGGCGGGTCGGGAGCCGGGCGGGACGCCGCGGCAGACAGGACCGGACGCGTCGGCGGGCGGCGCCCTGCTCGCGCCGTACAGCGCGCTCGTCGTGACCGCGTCGAACCGTGCCGCCGCGGGCGTCTACGCCGACCGGGGCGGGCCGATCCTCGCCGAAGGGCTCACCGCCCTCGGATTCGCCGTCGACGGACCGCAGGTCGTCCCCGACGGCGACCCCGTCGAACAGGCCCTGCGCGCGGGCGCCGAGGCCGGTTACGACGTCATCCTCACCACCGGCGGCACCGGCATCTCGCCCACCGACCGCACCCCCGAGGCCACCCGCCGCGTCATCGACCACGAGGTGCCGGGCATCGGCGAGGCGATCCGCGCGTACGGCAGGGACAAGATCCCCACCGCCGTGCTGTCGCGCGGGCTCGCCGGCGTCGCGGGCCGGACGCTCATCGTGAACCTGCCGGGCTCCACCGGAGGCGTACGCGACGGACTCGCCGTCCTGGAGCCGCTCCTGAGGCACGCCGTCGACCAGCTGCGGGGCGGCGACCATCCCGGCCCGCCGGGGGGTGTGAGCTGAACGGCTCCTCCTGGCCCGTCGAGCTGACGGACGGCGACATCGCCCTCCGTCCCATAAAGATGCGTGACCAGCGGGCCTGGCGCGACGTCAACCGGCGCAACCGCGACTGGCTGCGCCCCTGGGAGGCCACGATCCCGCCGCCCACCCCCAGCGGCCCGATCGTGCACCGCCCCACATACCGTCAGATGGTCCGCCACCTGCGCGCGGAGGCCAACGCGGGCCGGATGCTGCCGTTCGTCATCGAGTACCGGGGCCGTCTCGTCGGGCAGTTGACGGTCGCCGGGATCACCTGGGGATCGATGTGCTCGGGGCACGTGGGCTACTGGGTCGACGAGTCCGTCGCGGGCCGCGGGGTCATGCCGACCGCCGTGGCGCTCGCCGTCGACCACTGCTTCCGCTCGGTGGGGCTGCACCGTATCGAGGTCTGTATTCGCCCCGAGAACACGCCGAGTCGACGGGTCGTGGAGAAACTCGGATTCCGCGAGGAGGGACTCCGTCCGCGGTATCTGCACATCGACGGCGCGTGGCGGGATCACCTCGTCTTCGCGCTCACGACCGAAGAGGTCCCGGAAGGGTTGTTGCGCCGCTGGCACCAGGCGCGACCTCGGAACACGGCCTAGCGGGCCGTCACCTCCGCCGTCACCTCCGCAAATGAAATAAGTGTTCGAAATTGATCGCGGATGGTCCGTCAGAGGCGGGTATGAGACTTGTCTCAGGCATTAATTTCCCGCTGCTGACGCGTCGTTGATCGCATCAGTCACAAAAAAAGTTCGAGATATCAGCCAGATCGTGCGACACACCGGCGCAATTGGCAGATGGCCTCACGCAAACCCCTCTACCGTGTGAGCGTGAGCAGCAGCGGCCTCATCTACGCAGTCATCGTCGGGGCCTGGGCCGCCTACTTGGTGCCGATGTGGCTCCGTAGGCAGGACGAGCTGAACGAAGCCCGTCCGACGGAACGCTTCAGCACCGCCATCCGGCTGCTGTCCGGACGGGCGGGGATGGAGCGCCGATACGCCAGGGACCTGCAAGCGCGCTCGCCCGAGGAAGGGGAGTCGCTCGACGACCCGGACGTCATCACCGGCTCGGTGGACGTCCGGTCCTTCGTCGCGCCCCCGTCCGACACGGCGGCATCCCGACCGGACCGGGCCGACCGGCCCGACCGGGCGGAGCGCGAACCAGAACGCGAGCGGGAGCACGAGCGTGAGCCCGAACGTGCACCCGCACCCGCACCCCGTGCCAAGGCCCCCGCCAAGGACCCGGCCGCCAGGCCCACGCCCGCACAGCGCGCCGCGTCGGCGGAGGCCGCCGCGCGCGCCCGGCGCGTCAAGGTCCTCGCCCGGCGCCGCCGCACGACGGTGCTCCTCTTCCTCGCCTTCACGGCCGGCACGGTCGTCGCCGCGGTCGGCGGGCTCGCCTTCCTGTGGGCGCCCGCCGGGCCCGCCGTGCTGCTCAGCGCGTACATCGTCTATCTGCGCGGCCAGGAGCGGCGGCGCTTCACCTACACGATGGACCGGCGCCGGGCCGAGGCCGCGGCGCAGCGGCTGCGCGAGCGACAGCCCCGCCGCAGGCCCGCGGGCACGGAGCACGTCGCCGACGGAACGGCGGAGGAGGGACCGGCGCCCGAGACGGAGACCGGGCTCTCCGCACTCGCCGCGGACCGCCGCGCCCTCGTCGAGCAGACCGACCACGCCGAGTGGGTCGACCAGCAGCGCGAGCGGCAGCGCGGCCCGGGCCGGGGCGACAGCTGGGACCCGGTCCCGGTGCCGCTGCCGACCTACGTGACCGCGCCGGTCGCCCCGCGCGCCACCGGCAGCGTCGACCTGGGCGCGCCCGACGTCTGGAGCTCCGTGCGGTCCAGCACGGCGGAGCCGGCCGCCGAGCGCGCGGCCGAGCGGGAGCGACCGGCCGCGGGCCCGGGGGACATCGACGGAGCCGAGGGCGCCGACGCGGGCGGCGGCCGCAGCGACAAGCGCCGGGCGGCGTCCGCGCGGCGCGCTCGCGAGCGCGGCCGCACGCCGCTCTTCGACCAGTACGAGGACGGCGACCGGCCGCGCGCGGCCAACGAGTGAGACGCGGCGAGGTCCGCACCGGCTGACCAGCCAGGAACGGATTTCCAAGCACCCGGATCGGGATGCTAGAGTTTCACTCGTTGCAAGGGCCTGTGGCGCAGTCTGGTAGCGCACCTCGTTCGCATCGAGGGGGTCTGGGGTTCAAATCCCCACAGGTCCACTGCACATGAGATCCCGTCCAGTTCATCGAACTGGGCGGGATCTTTGCGTTGCGGTACGCGAGGCCGGGCTCCGCGTGTGGTCTCCGTGTGGGTTGTCCGGCTGTGGATACATTTGATCCATGGTGTCCCCTTTGCGGGTTGGCGTGATCTGCGGCACTTCTCTGGCCGCCGTGCTCGTGGGCGGGTGTGCCGAGCCCCGGGGGCTGCGGGTGGAGGGGCCCGCGCTGCGGCCCACGCGAGTGGCGGGGCCCGTCTATGTGGCCGACGTGTCGGGGCGGCCGCTGCAGCAGCCGGCCGAGGTGGAGCTCACCGAGTCCGTCGTCGTCGCGGAGCTGAGCTGGCGCGACTGGGGCGGGCCGACCGCGCGGGCCACCGGGAGGCTCGGCGGCCCGTGGTGCGGGCCAGGGTGCCGTGACAGGCCTTACGACGCGACGCTGACGCTCAGCGGTCTGGAGCGGCCAGAGGGCGTGGCGTACTACCGGCGGGCCACCGTCGAGCCGAGGAAGCCGGAGGAACTGCCCGCCGCGGCGGTGAACGTGCAGTTCCAGGGGATCCGGCTGTCGGCGCCGGACTTCTGAGGGCACGGGCATGAGTGTGGGGATGGGGTTGCGCGCCAAGATCGGGCTCGCCATCGCGGCCACCGCGGCCGTGGTGGCCGCGGTGATGGGGCTCCTCGTGCACCACCGCACCGTCGACGCGCAGTACGCGGCCGCGCGCAGTCAGATCGGGGACCGGTTGCGGACCGCCGTGCAGGACCACGCGGCCGGGATCGACGGGGACCGCACCCTCATCGACCCCGTCGACCTGCCGGGGCCGCTCGCCGGGGCCGTCACGAACGGGCGGTGGGGCGTCTATCTGGACCGGAGCGGGCGGGTGCCGCAGCTGTGGGCGGCGAGCAAGTACGGCAAGGAGGTCGTCGCGCTGAAGCGCCCGTACGACAGGGAGACGGAGACCGTACGGGATCTGGACCGGGTGCTGTGGATCTCCGGGGGCATCGGGACGGCGCTCGCGTGTGCGGCGGGGCTGCTCGTCGCCACGCGGCTGGGGCGGCGCCTCAGGAGGAAGGCCGGGGCGGCGCGGCGCATCGCCGACGGGGATCTGACGGCGCGGCTGCCCCTGCACGGCAAGGACGAGATCACTCAGCTCGCGGCCGCCGTGAACACCATGGCCGACGCGCTTGCCGCGCGGTTGCAGGCGGAGCGCGAGGTGACGGCGAACATCGCGCACGAGCTGCGTACGCCGGTGGCCGGCATGGTCACGGCGGCGGGGTTGCTGCCGCCAGGGCGGCCGTCCGAGCTGGTGCGGGAGGCCGCGGGGCGGCTGCGGGAGCTCGTCGACGACGTCATCGAGGTGGCGCGGCTCGACGGGGCGGGGGAGCAGGTGGCCGCGGAGGTGTGTGAACTGGGGGTGGTGGTGCGGAGGTCTGTCGCGGCGGGGGCTGCTGGAGCCGCCGGGGCCGACGGTGCCGACGGGGCGGTCGGTGTGACGGTGGATGTTGTGCGGGACGTGGAGGTGGTGACGGATCCGCGGAGGGTGGAGCGGGTGGTCGCCAACCTCGTCAGCAACGCGTTGCGGCACGGGGCGGTGCCTGTGGTGGTGGAGGTCGACGGTGGGGTGGTGCGCGTGCGGGACTCCGGGGGTGGGTTTCCGGAGTCCTTGTTGTCCGGGGGGCCGCAGCGGTTTCGGAGTGGGGGTGGGGAGGAGGGGGTGGGGCTTGGTCTTGGGCTGACCATTGCTCAGGGGCAGGCGCGGGTGTTGGGGGCGGGGTTGCGGTTCGCCAATCCGGTGGGGGGTGGGGCGGTGGTCGAGTTCGACCTGCGGTCCGCTGTGCGGTGACCCTCCGGGGGGGTGCGGGGTTGTCCGTGCGGGGGTGTCGTCTGCGGGTTTGTGGGGGCTGGTCGCGCAGTTCCCCGCGCCCCTGAGCGGGCTGGGGGTGTTGTTTTGTGTGCCGCCTGTCTGTGGCTTGTTGCGCAGTTCCCCGCGCCCCTGAGTGGGTTGAGCGTGTTGTTTTGTGTGCTGCCCGTCTGTGGCTGGTCGCGCAGTTCCCCGCGCCCCTGAGTGGGCTGGGGGTGTTACAGGAGTTTTGCGTAGCAGCGGCTCAAGTTGTCGAAGCGGTAGTAGCCGAACTTTTCCTCGGCGGGGGTGTAGCCGCTGGAGGTGTAGAGGGCTATCGCCTCCGGCTGCTTCGTGCCTGTTTCCAGGACCATGCGGGTGCGGCCCGCCGCCTTCGCGTCGGCCTCCAGGGCCGCGAGGATGCGGCGGGCGAGGCCCAGGCCCCGGGCCTCCGGGGTGACGTACATGCGCTTCAGCTCGGCGTCGCCGTCCTGGTAGTTCTCCTCGTTCCGGTCCATGCCGCGCCAGCCGCCGGTGGCCAGCGCGGTGCCCTCGTCGTCGTACGCGATGAGGTAGAGGCCGCGTGGTGGCTCGAACATGGTGGGGTCGAGGGGGGTGAGGTCGCCGTCGTCGCCGTAGCGCTCGGCGTATTCGAGCTGGACGCGGTCGTTGAGGCGGACGGCGTCCGGGTGCGCGAAGGTGACGGTGCGCAGCTCGACGGGGGGAGGGGTGGGGGTGGTGCGGGGCTGGGCGGGTATGGGGGCGGCGGTGTCGCGGGCCTGGATATTCATGCGCTCCATCGTACTTCTATGCGTAACGGATGAGAGTGGTGTCGTCCAGTGTGCCGGTATCGTGCCGGGATGCTCACTGTGACCAGCGTGAATGTGAACGGCCTGCGCGCGGCCGCCAAGAAGGGCTTCGTGGAGTGGCTCGCCGGGACCTCGGCCGACGTGCTCTGCCTCCAGGAGGTGCGCGCCGAGGCGCATCAGCTGCCGGACGAGGTGCGGGCCCCCGAGGGCTGGCACGTCGTGCACGCGCCCGCGGCCGCCAAGGGGCGCGCCGGTGTCTCGCTGTACACGCGCCGTGAGCCGGACCGGGTGCGGGTCGGCTTCGGGTCCGACGAGTTCGACGGCAGTGGGCGGTATGTCGAGGCGGATCTGCCCGGTGTCACCGTGGCCAGCCTGTATCTGCCTTCCGGCGAGGTCGGCACCGAGCGGCAGGACGAGAAGGTCCGGTTCATGAAGGAGTTCCTCGACTACCTGAAGGAGCTCAAGGCGCGGGCCGCCGCCGAGGGGCGGCACGTCGTCGTCTGCGGCGACTGGAACATCGCCCACCAGGAGGCCGACCTCAAGAACTGGAAGGGCAACAAGAAGAACTCCGGGTTCCTGCCCGAGGAGCGCGCCTGGATGGACGAGGTCTTCGCGGAGTACGAGGACGTCGTGCGGGCCCAGCACCCGGGCGTCGAGGGCCCCTACTCGTGGTGGTCGTACCGCGGGCGCGCCTTCGACAACGACACGGGCTGGCGCATCGACTACCACGTCGCGACGGCCGGGCTCGCCGAGCGCGCGGTGAAGGCGTACGTCGAGCGGGCCGCGACCCACGCCGAGCGGTGGAGCGACCACGCGCCCGTGACGGTGGTCTACGACCTGTAGGCCCTCGATCCGCGCATCCCCGGGGGCATGGGGAGGGCCATAGGAGTGGCCGGTGGCGGGGCGCGGGTGCAAAGTCCGGCAGAAGGCTGTCCCTCGCCCGCCCGGCATGGCAGATTGCGGTCGCGCACGTGACCAACTGCCGAGCTTTCGGGGGGACTTCATGTCGGCCGTGCCCAGAGCCGCGTCCACATCTGCCACGCCATCGAGACGTGCCGTCGTGCTGGGCGCGGCGGGTGCCGGGATCGCGGCGGCGCTGCCCGCCACCCGGGCGTACGCGACGGGCGGCGGTGGCGGGGTGCCCGCCGGTACGCCGCCCGTCCTGCTGACCGAGCAGGCGAGCAGGCGCCTCCTCGTCCTCGACCCGCGGCGCCGCGTCTGGGACCCGGCCGAGGAGCCGTCCGTCGTGCGCTGGCAGTTCTCGCCGCTCGGCGACCCGCGCTACGAGGACCTGCGGCCGGACGAGAGCTGGGTGTATCCGTGCGAGGCGAAGGTGCGGGTGCACCGGAAGCGCACGTACGTCCTGACGACGGCGTCGTTCGGCTTCGTGGCCGTCGTCGAGCACCCCTCGGGCAGGCGGTACTGGGGTGCGGCGCTCGGACCCGGGGACGATCTGTACAACCCGCACAGCGCCGAGATCCTGCCCGACGGCAATGTGGCCGTCGCGTGCAGCACGGGCGCGCTGGTGCGGCTGTACGCGGCGTCGCGGGGGCCCCGGGCCACGCGGTACGCGGAGGCGACGCTCAAGGGCGCGCACGGACTGCACTGGGACGGCACGCGTGAGGTGCTGTGGGCCATCGGCGACGACGAGTTGGTGTCGTACGCGGTGGGCGGCACGGCGGGGCGGCCCACGCTGACGCGGACGTACGCGGTGGGCCTGCCGGTCGGGACACCGGGCCGGACGCCCGGCGGGCACGACCTCTTCCCCGTGGCGGGGCGGCCTGGGCGGCTGTGGGTGACGACCAACGCGGCCGTGTTCCAGTACGAGCCGGACAGCGGCGCCTTCCTGCGGGACTTCGCCGGGGCCGAGGAGATCTCCCGCAAGTCCGTCAAGGCCGTCGGCGACGACCCGCGCACCGGGCAGGTCCTGACCACCGTGCCGGAGAGCGGGCTCGACGAGACCTGGTGGACCACGACGGTGAGCGTGCACCGGCCCGCGAGCAGCTACAAGCTCGTCAATGGGGGTATTTACAAGGCGCGTTGGTGGCTGCCCCGCTGAACCCGTAATGACTGGCCGGTCGGTCAGGGCTTCTTGAGGCGCCGGTCCAGGGCCATGGACAGCTCGGCCTCCACCACGCTCTTCGCGAGCGGGCGCAGCTGCTCGATGTCGACCTCCGCGGTGTCGGGCGTGTGGGTGCGCATGACCGTGATGAACAACTCCGCCAGCGCGTCGGCGTGTTCGCGGACGCGCTGGCCCGCCTCCAGGACCGCGGCGAGCGGAACTCCCTTGCGCACCAGGGTGGATGAGGCGTCGAGCAGGCGGCGGCTGATGTGGACCAGTTCGTCGCCGTCGGTGCCGAGGTAGCCGAGGTCCAGGGCGGCGACGAGGTTCTCCGGGGTGACCTCGCCCGCGAAGTGGTCGGCCAGCTCCTCGGGGGTGAGGCGGACCGGCTGCTCCTCCGTCGGCTCGCCGAGGCCGAGGAGTTCGCCGACGTCACGGCCCTTCTCGAAGGCGTCGGCGAGTTCGGCGATGCCGTTGAGGGTGTGGCCGCGCTCCAGGAGGGCGGCGATGGTGCGGAGTCTGGCCAGGTGGTGCTCGTCGTACCAGGCGATGCGGCCCTCGCGGCGCGGTGGCGGGATGAGGCCGCGCTCGCGGTAGAAGCGGACGGTGCGCACGGTGATGCCGGCCGCCTCGGCCAGCTCCGCCATGCGGTACTCGCGTACGTCTCCGGGTCCGCTGTCACGTTCGTCTGCCACGGGTGAAGCCTATGCGGTGCCCCGTCGGGGGCGCGGGGGACCGCGAGCTCGGCCCCCGCCGAGGCGCGGTCGCGTCTGCCGCGGCGGGTTCCACGGCGAGTGCGGCTTGTCGTCGGTTGCTCGCGCAGTTCCCCGCGCCCCTGGCGGGGCACGGGGCAGTCGACCTTGCTCGACCCCTACCCATGAGTACGGAACTGCCCTACTCTCCAATTGCGCCAGTAACCACTGGCATGGTTCGCGAACTTCCGGGAGGCGGCGGAATGGCAGAGCACGAGCACGTACGAGTGGCGGTGGTCGGTTCCGGGTTCGGAGGCCTCGGCGCGGCCGTGCGGCTGCGCCGCGAAGGCATCACCGACTTCGTCGTCCTGGAGCGGGCCGGCGCGGTGGGCGGCACCTGGCGCGACAACAGCTACCCGGGCTGCGCCTGCGACGTGCCCTCGCACCTGTACTCGTTCTCCTTCGCGCCCAACCCGGACTGGCCGCGCACCTTCTCCGGGCAGGAGCACATCCGGGAGTACCTGGAGCACGTCGCCGACACGTTCCGGCTCCGCCCGCACATCCGCCTCGACACCGAGGTGAAGCTGATGAGCTGGGACGCCGACCGGCTGCGCTGGACGATCGAGACGAGCAACGGCACCTACACCGCCGACGTCGTCGTCTCCGCCACCGGACCGCTCTCCGACCCGAAGACCCCCGACATCCCGGGCATCGACACCTTCCCCGGCAAGGTCTTCCACTCCGCCCGCTGGGACCACGACTACGACCTGCGCGGCAAGCGCGTCGCGATGATCGGCACCGGCGCCTCCGCCATCCAGATCGTGCCGGAGATCCAGAAGACGGTCGGTAAGCTCACGCTCTTCCAGCGCACGCCCCCGTGGGTGATGCCGCGCGCCGACCGCGCCATCACCGGCGCCGAGCGCTGGCTGCACAAGCAGCTGCCGTTCACCACCCAGGCCCGGCGCGGCCTCCTGTGGGGCATCAGGGAGCTGCAGGTCCAGGCGTTCACCAAGCGGCCCAACGAGCTCGGCATGGTGGAGCAGCTCGCCAAGCGCAACATGTACCGGGCCATCAAGGACCCCGCGCTGCGGGCCAAGCTGACCCCGACGTACCGCATCGGCTGCAAGCGCATCCTGCTCTCCAACACCTACTACCCGGCGCTCGCCAAGCCGAATGTCGACGTCGTCGCCAGCGGTCTGACCGAGGTGCGCGGCAACACCGTCGTCGCCGCGGACGGCACGGAGGCCGAGGTCGACGCGATCATCTTCGGCACCGGCTTCCACGTCACGGACATGCCGATCGCCGAGCGTGTGGTGGGCGACGAGGGCCAGACCCTCATGGAGAGCTGGAAGGGCGGGATGAACGCGCTGCGCGGCGCGACCGCGGCCGGCTTCCCCAACTGGATGACGATCATCGGCCCGAACACCGGGCTCGGCAACTCCTCCATGATCCTGATGATCGAGTCGCAGCTGAACTACATGGCCGACTACCTGCGGCAGTTGGACCTCCTCGGAGGCCGCGCCGCCCTCGCCGCCCGGCCCGACTCCGTGAGCGCCTGGAACCGCCGGGTGCAGGAACGGATGAAGCGCACCGTGTGGAACACCGGCGGCTGCAACAGCTGGTACCTCGACGAGAACGGCGTCAACACCACGGTCTGGCCCGGCACCACCACCGAGTTCCGGGCGGCGACGCGACGCGTGGACCTCTCCGAGTACGAGGTGCTGCGGGAGCCGAGGGCGCTGAAAGCCGTGCCCGACACCCGTGCCGCGGAGAAGTCCGGGACGGCGAAGGTCGAGGCCGGGGCATGAGCCGACGACTGACGCCAGTGGCGAGCGGGCCCTACGCGCCGCCCGCTCCCGTGCGCGAACTGACCGCCGTCTCCGCCGACGGGGCCCGCGTCCACGTCGAGGTGCACGGCCCCGAAGGCGCGCCCGCCGTGGTGCTCGCCCACGGCTGGACCTGCTCGACCGCCTTCTGGGCCGCGCAGATCCGCGCACTCCGCGCCGGTCACCGCGTCATCGCGTACGACCAGCGGGGGCACGGGCGCAGTGACGCGCCCGGGGCCGCCGACGGGTACAGCACGACGGCGCTCGCCGACGACCTCGAAGCGGTCCTGGCGGCGACGCTCGCGCCGGGCGAGAAGGCCGTGCTCGTGGGGCACTCCATGGGCGGCATGACCATCATGGCGGCGGGCGGCAGGGACAAGGTCCGTGAGCATGCGGCCGCCGTTCTGCTGTGCAGCACGGGGAGTTCGGCGCTGGTCGCCGAGTCGCTGGTGGTGCCGCTGCTGCGGGCAGGGCGGGCGCGGACGCGCGTCACGCGGTCGGTACTCGGCTCGCGCGCGCCGCTCGGGCCCGTCACGCCGCTGGCCAAGCGCGTCCTCAAGTACGCGACGATGGGCCCCGGCGCGTCACCGGACAAGGTGGAGGCCTGCGCGCGGATCGTGCATGCGTGCCCCCGGGACGTGCGGTACGGCTGGTCGCACGTCCTTGAAGGGCTGCAACTGGACGTCGAAGTCAGTGAGTTGCAGGCGCCCACCGCCGTCATCGCCGGCACGGTCGACCGGCTCACGCCCGTCGTGCACGCGCGGCGGATCGCGGCCGCGCTGCCCGAGTGCCTGGGGCTCACCGAGCTGACCGGGGTCGGACACATGACGCCCATCGAGGCACCCGAGGCGGTCACCGCGCGGATCGCGGAGCTCGTCGGAACGTACGTACAGGTCGAGCAGGGCAAGCCGGTCGAGCCGGTCAAGGAGGACGCATGAGCAGGGTCAGCCTGGAGGGACAGGTCGCGGTCGTCACGGGGGCGGCGCGCGGAGTCGGTGAGCTGCTCGCGCGCAAGCTGTCGGCGCGCGGCGTGCGGGTCGCGCTCGTCGGCCTGGAGCCGGACGAGCTGAAGCAGGTGTCGGAGCGGCTGCACACCGAGTCCGCACACTGGCACGCGGACGTCACCGACCACGCGGCGATGGCGCGGGTCGCGCAGGAGGTCAAGGAGCACTTCGGCAAGGTCGACATCGTCGTCGCCAACGCGGGCGTGGCCGGCGGCGGGCCCTTCCTGGAGTCCGACCCGGACGCGTGGCGCCGCGTCATCGAGGTCAACCTCATCGGCAGCGCGGTGACCGGCAGGGCCTTCCTGCCCGTCCTCATGGAGAGCCGCGGCTACCTGCTGCAGATCGCCTCGCTCGCCGCGATCACCCCGGCGCCGATGATGACGGCGTACTGCGCGTCGAAGTCGGGCGTCGAGGCGTACGCGCACGCGCTGCGGGCCGAGGTCGGCTACAAGGGCGTCAAGGTGGGCGTCGGCTATCTGTCCTGGACCGACACGGACATGGTGCGGGGCGCCGACCAGGACGAGGTGATGCGGGAGTTGCGGCAGCGGCTGCCGTGGCCGTCGAACAAGACGTACCCGCTGGGTCCGGCCGTGGACCGGATCGTGGCGGGCATCGAGCGGCGCTCCAGCCATGTGTACGCGCAGTGGTGGCTGCGGGGCATGCAGGGCGTCCGCGGCTATCTGCCCGCGGTCATCGGCTCGGTCGGCCAGCGCGAGATGCGGCGCTTCGAGCCGCGGCTCGGCAACGTGTCGACCGGTCTCGTCGGCGCGGGCGGTTCGGCGGACGAACGGGAGCGCGCCGCCGGTTGAGCCGACGTCGCGTGGCCGTACGGAGCGCAAAGGCCGTACGCAGCGCAAAGGCCGTACGCAGCACAGAGGCCCCCGGCGTCCCGGGGGCCTCCTCGCACGAGCTCGACGTCAGGCGTCAGGCGTCAGACGTCAGGCGTCGTAGTCGCGGTCGAACTTGTCCCGCTGCTCCTGCGCGGCGTCACGGGCCTGGTCCGGCGCCTGCGAGGACCGCTCACTCGCCTCGTCCTGGGCCTGCGAGGCGCGGTCGCGTGCCTGGTCGCTCTTCTCGCCCATGGAGCCCTTGGCCTTGTTGGCGAGGTCCTGAGCCTTGTCCTGGAACTGGTCCTTGATGCCCATGCGGTTCACTCCCGTTGTTGGGTGGGGGGATGGGGCCTCGATCAGATTTACATGGGCGGGCATTCTTCGCATTTCGATCATGTGGCCAGGTCAGGAGCGTGGTCACGGCCGGTGCGGCCGCGGCGGCAGGGGCGGCCTGCTGCGGTCCGGCACGTCCGAGTAGTCGGGGGGCGTGACCGCCGGGTTCCGCTCCAGGAGCTCCAGCGCGAGCCGTACCGCGTCGTCGAGTTGGGCGTGCCGGCCCTCCGCCCAGTCCAGCGGCGTCCGCAGGACGTCGAGGTCCGGGGGCACGCCGTGGTTCTCCACGCCCCACCCGTACGCGTCGAACCAGCCCGCGTTCATCGGCACCGTGATCACCGTGCCGTCACCGAGGGCGTGCCGTCCGGTCATGCCGACCACGCCGCCCCAGGTGCGCTGTCCGACGACCGGGCCGAGCCCGAGCAGCTTGAAGGCCGCCGTGATCATGTCGCCGTCCGAGGACGTCGCCTCGTCCGCGAGGGCCACCACCGGGCCGCGGGGCGCGTTCGAGGCGTACGACACCGGCTGGGCGTTCCGCGTCAGGTCCCAGCCGAGGATCTTGCGCGTCAGCTTCTCCACGACGAGTTCGCTGATGTGGCCGCCGGCGTTGCCGCGCACGTCCACGATCAGGGCGGGCCGGGACATCTCCATGCGCAGGTCCCGGTTGAACTGCGCCCAGCCCGAGCCGCCCATGTCGGGGATGTGGAGGTAGCCGCACTTGCCGTCGCTCAACTCCCGGACCACTTCACGGCGTTTGGCCACCCAGTCCTGGTAGCGCAGCGGCCGTTCGTTGACGAGGGGGACGATCGCGACGCGGCGGGGCGGGCCCTCGCCCTCCGCGGGTTCGAAGGTGAGCTCGACGGTCGTGCCGCCGGCCGCCGCGAGGAGGGGGAAGGGGCCGGTGACCGGGTCGACAGGGCGGCCGTCGATGTGGGTGAGGATCGCGCCCTCCCTGATGCCGGACCCGGCCAGCGGCGAGCGCGCCTTGGAGTCGGAGGACTCGCCGGGCAGGATCCGCTTGACCATCCACCCGCCGTCCCGGTGCACGAGGTTGGCGCCGAGCAGGCCCATGGCCCGCTGGTAGTGCGGCGGGCCCTCGTTGCGGCGGGCGGCGGAGACGTAAGCGTGCGAGGTGCCGAGCTCGCCGAGGACCTCGCGGAGCAGGTCGGCGAACTCGTCGGGGGACGCGACGCGTTCGACAAGCGGCCGGTACTGCGCGAGCACCCCGTCCCAGTCGATGCCGCTCATCCCCGGGTCCCAGAAGTAGGCGCGGATGATCCGGCCCGCCTCCTCGTAGGCCTGGCGCCACTCGGCGGCCGGGTCGACCTCGTGCAGGATGCGGCGCAGGTCGATCCAGACGGTGGTGTCGACGTCACCCGTCTCGGTGGCGGGCACGGCGCTCAGGTCGCCCTCGTCGACGACCACGAGCCGCGAGCCGTCGCCGCTGAGCGCGAACCAGTCGAGGTGGTCGACCAGCTGGGACTTCTTGGCCTTGGCGATGTTGAAGTATTCGAGGGTGGGGCGGCCCGAGGTGTCGGCCGGGTTGACGAAGGTCTCGCCGAGCGCGCCCGAGATCGGCCAGCGCAGCCAGACCAGGCCGCCGCCGCTGACGGGCTGGAGCGCCGAGTACTTCGACGCGGCGACCGGGAACGGCGTGACCCGCGCCGCGAGCCCCTCGACCTCCACCGTCGTGGTGCCGTCGCCCCCGCTGCCGTCGGCCGGGTCGAGGCCGCCCGCCACCGGGCGCCCGTCGGGCAGCAGCGCGAAGGGGGAGGGGGTCGCCGAGGAGAGCGGTACGAGGTAGGGGCGGCAGCCGAGGGGGAAGGACAGGTCGCCGGTGTGCACGTCGTAGACGGGGTCGAAGCCGCGCCAGGAGAGGAAGGCGAGATAGCGGCCGTCGCGGGTGAAGACGGGGTTCTCGTCCTCGAAGCGGCCGTTGGTGACGTCGACGATCGTGCGGGGGCCGGGACCGGCGATGCGGGCCAGCTTGATCTGGCGCAGGGAGCGGCCGATGCCGGGGTGCGACCAGGTCAGCCAGCAGCCGTCGGGGGAGAAGGCGAGGTCGCGGACGGGTCCATTGACGGACCGGATCAGCTCGGTGACCCCGCCGTCCGGGCCCTCCGAGCCCTGCGAGCCCTCTGAGCCCTCCGAGCCCTCCGGGCCCGCCGAGTCCTCCGAGGTGTCGACGAGGAGCAGCCGGCCGTCGTTCGACGCGATGGCGAGGCGTTCGCCGTCACGGTCGGCGACCATCTCCTGGACGCGGCCGAGCCGCCCGCTCGCCAGCCTGCGCGGCTCGCGGGCGCCGCTGGCCCGCGGCAGATAGGCGATCTCGATGGCGTCCTCGCCCTCGGCGTCGGTGACGTAGGCGACCTGCCCACCGGTGCCGAGCATCTCGGGGAGGCGGACCCGCACGCCCGGGGTGTCGCTGATGGTGCGGGCCGGGCCGTCCCGGTGGGTGAGCCAGTAGAGCGAGCCGCGTACGACGACGGCGCTCGCCCGGCCCGTCGCGTCCACGGAGAGCGCGTCGAGGTGCTGCGCGGCCGGCACCTGATAGACCCGCCGGCCGGCGCGCGGCCCGCCGAGCCGCACGTCGAGGCGGCGCGGCACGGAGTCCGCCGCGAGGTCGTCGACCAGCCAGATGTCGCCCGCGCACTGGTAGACGACGCGGGTGCCGTCACTGGCCGCGTGCCGGGCGTAGAAGGCGTCGTGGTCGGTGTGGCGCCGCAGGTCGGAGCCGTCGGGCAGGCAGGAGTAGAGGTTGCCGATGCCTTCGTGGTCGGAGAGGAAGGCGATGCGCCCGGCAACGAACATGGGCGAGTCGAGGTGCCCGTCGAGGTCGGCGAGGATCTGCTCGCCGTGCACCCACAGGCGGCCGGTCGCGCCGCCCCGGTACCGCTTCCAGGCGGCGGGTTCGTGCGGCGGCTTGCCGGTGAGGAGCAGCGTCTTGCGGTCGCAGTCGCTGTCGGCGAGGGAGTCGGTGATCGCGATGTCCCAGACCGGGCCCCAGGGCAGCTTGCCGCCCGGGGAGCCGTCGAGGGGCACGCTGTAGGCCCAGCAGAGGTGCGAGAAGGGCTCGCCGTGCGAGGACACGGCGAGGATGTCGCCGTCGGGGGACCAGCCGCAGACCCGGGTGTCGGTGCTGCCCCAGTAGGTCAGGCGGCGCGAGGGCCCGCCGCCCACCGGTGCGAGGTGGATCTCCGGGTCGAGGCTGCGCCACGTCGTGTACGCGATGTGGCGGCCGTCCGGTGAGAAGCGGGGATGGCTCACCTTGGTCCGGTCGACGGTGAGCCGCCAGGCCCGGTCCGCGGGGGTGCCCGCGGGGGAGAGGGGGGCCACCCACAGATCGTCCTCGGCGGCGAAGCAGAGGCGGTCGCCGCTGAGGTGCGGAAAACGCAGGTAGGCCTGGTCGGCGTGGTCGTCCTGGGCATCGTCGCGCGCGTCGGTCACCTGTCCATGCTTTTCCGCTCCGGGGGCTGCGGCAACTTCTGCCGGACAACGGATGTGACACGTGATGCAGCGCACGTGCGAAACGGTTTCGTTTCGTTAGGCGGGGGGCGTACAGTCTTGGCGTACTCAAGACGTACGAAACAGTTTCGTACGAGGTGGTTTCGTGCACGGTAGTTACGTACGAGGCGACCCGGGCACCCGGAGGAGGTGGAGACCATGACCGAGGCGGCACCGGCACGGCGCAGCAGGATCACGCCCGAGCGCGAGGCCGAGCTCTACGAGGCCGTGCTCGACCTGCTCCGCGAGGTCGGCTACGACGCGCTCACCATGGACGCCGTCGCCGCCCGCACCCGCTCCAGCAAGGCCACCCTCTACCGCCAGTGGGGGAGCAAGCCGGAGCTGGTAGCCAAGGCGCTGCGGCACAACAAGCCGACGTCCCTGGCGGACATCGACACCGGGTCGCTGCGCGGCGACCTGTACGAGATGGTGGCCCGCTCGGACGACTGCCAGATGGAGAAGGACGCCGCGCTGATGCGGGGCCTGTTCCATGCCGTGCACGACAACCCCGAACTCCACCAGGCGCTGCGGAACCTGCTCATCGAGCCGGAGCTCACCGGCCTCAACGACCTGTTGCGCAGAGCCGTGGACCGCGGCGAGATCGCCGCGGACAATCCGGCGCTGAAGTTCGCCGTCCACATGATGGTCGGCGCCTTCGTGGCCCGGGACCTCATCGAGGACCGCCCGGTCGACCGCGACTTCCTCGCCTCCTACATCGATGCCGTGATCCTCCCCGCCCTCGGCGTCTGACCCTCCCCACCCCGCACCTGACGTCACGCACCGCTCACGTCGTCGGGCTGATCCCCCCTGCCCACATCCGGACACACGACTTGACCGGGAGTACGCCCTCGTGGCCACTTTCCTCTACAAACTCGGCAAACTCGCCTTCCGGCGACGCCACTTCGTCGCCCTCATATGGGTGGCGCTCCTGACGCTCGCCGGAGTCGGCGCGGCCTCGGCGCCCACCGCCGCCTCCAGCAGCTTCTCCATACCCGGCACGGAGGCCCAGAAGGCCTTCGACCTGCTGGAGAAGCGGGCCCCCGAGGCCAGCGCGGACGGGGCGAGCGCCCGCGTCGTCTTCAAGGCGCCGGACGGCGAGAAGGTCACCGACAAGGCCAACAAGGCGGAGATCGAGAAGACCGTCGCGGCCATCAAGTCGGGCTCGGACCAGGTGGCCTGCGCCGACAGTCCCTTCGCGGCCAAGACGGTCAGCAAGGACGGCTCCACGGCGTACTCCGCGGTCTCGTACAAGGTCACCTCGATGGAGCTGACCGACGACGACCGCGAGGCACTGGAGAAGACCACCGACGACGCGCGCGAGTCCGGGCTCACGGTCGAGGTCGGCGGCGACGCGCTGCAGGCCATGCCCGAGACCGGCTCCACGGAGATCATCGGCATCGCGGTCGCGGCGGTCGTCCTCGTCATCACCTTCGGCTCGCTGATCGCGGCCGGACTGCCGCTGCTCACCGCGCTGATCGGCGTCGGCATCGGCGTCTCGTCGATCACCGCGCTCGCCGACGCGCTCGACCTCGGCACCACCACATCGACGCTCGCCATGATGATCGGCCTCGCGGTCGGCATCGACTACGCGCTCTTCATCGTCTCGCGCTTCCGCGGCGAACTCGCCGAGGGACGCGACCGCGAGGAGGCGGCGGGCCGGGCCGTCGGCACCGCGGGCTCGGCGGTCGTCTTCGCCGGACTCACCGTGGTCATCGCGCTGGTCGGCCTCGCCGTCGTCAACATCCCGATGCTCACCAAGATGGGCTTCGCCGCGGCCGGCACGGTCGTCATCGCCGTCCTCATCGCGCTCACGCTCATCCCGGCGCTGCTCGGCTACGCGGGCAAGCGCGTCCTTCCCATGGGGGAGAAGAGCAGGCTGTTCGGCGGCGGCAGGAAGAAGGCCGCGGGTGCCTCCGGTGAGGCGAAGGAGAAGGCGAAGGCGAAGGAGAACATGGGCACGCGGTGGGCCCGCTTCGTGGTCCGCCGCCCGGTCGCCGTGCTGCTCGTCGGCATCGTGGGCCTCGGCGCCGCGGCCGTCCCGGTCGCGCAGCTGGAGCTCGGCCTGCCGGACGACGGCGCACAGCCGACGTCCACGACCCAGCGCAAGGCGTACGACCTGGTCTCGGAGGGCTTCGGCCCCGGCTTCAACGGTCCGCTGATGGTCGTCGGCGACCTCAAGGGCGCCGAGAACCCCGCGGCGGCCGCCGGTGAGATCAAGAAGACGATCTCCAAGCTCGACGACGTCCTGACCGTCGCCGCACCGGTGTTCAACAAGGACAAGGACACCGCGATCATCAGCGTCGTGCCGTCCTCCAAGCCCAGCGGCGTCGAGACCGAGGACCTGGTCCACTCGATCCGCGACACCGGCGCGCAGCTCAAGTCCGACTCCGGCGCCGAGATCATGGTCACCGGCACCACGGCCATGAACATCGACGTCTCCCAGAAGCTCAACGACGCGCTGCTGCCCTACCTGGCGCTGGTCGTGGGCCTCGCCTTCCTGCTCCTGATCGTCGTCTTCCGCTCGGTCCTGGTCCCGCTCAAGGCGGCCCTCGGCTTCCTGCTCTCGGTCCTCGCGGCCCTCGGCGCGGTCGTCGCGGTCTTCCAGTGGGGCTGGCTCGGCTCGCTCTTCGGCGTCGAGCAGACCGGACCGATCATGTCGATGATGCCGATCTTCATGGTGGGCGTCGTCTTCGGCCTCGCGATGGACTACGAGGTGTTCCTCGTGACGCGGATGCGGGAGGCGTACGTCCACGGGGAGCGGCCTGCCCAGGCGGTCGTGACCGGGTTCCGGCACGGGGCGCGGGTGGTCTCGGCGGCCGCCGTCATCATGATCGCGGTGTTCGCGGGCTTCATCGGCTCCAGCGAGCAGATGGTGAAGATGATCGGCTTCGGCCTCGCGATCGCGGTCTTCTTCGACGCGTTCGTGGTCCGGATGGCGCTGGTGCCCGCGGTCCTCGCGCTGCTCGGCAAGAAGGCGTGGTGGCTGCCGAAGTGGCTGGACCGCGCGCTGCCGAACGTCGACGTGGAGGGCGAGGGGCTGCGCACGGCGGCCGAGAAGGACGACGCCGAGAGGGAACTCGCTCGCGTCTGACCGGGTGCGCGGTCAGAAGTCCGACCGGGTGACCGTGTGCGCGGTCAGCGGGTGACCGGGGTGGCGGTCGTGTGGGTACGACGCAGGAAGCGGATCAGCGCCGACGCGTCGAACTGCACGACCGTCACCCCGTCGCGTTCGTGGAACTCCACGACCGTCTGGACCCGGCCGCACGGCCATACGTGCACCTCGCCGGAGGTGACAGGGGCCCGCAGTCCCCGCTCCAGGAGCTGCCGGGCGAAGAGGCGGTGCGGGGAGCCGGGGAGGCCGATCCGCACGGTGTCCGGGTCGGCCTCCGGGTCGTAACGGAGGACGACGGACACGGCGCGGTGGCCCTCGGAGGAGTCCGTGACGAGGTGGGCGCGTGCGTACTGCTCGACTGCGGGCATCGCTGGACTCCTCATCCTTACGGGCACTTCCTCACCAATGTCCCATATGTACGGTAATTCGCCGCGGGTGGGCGGGCGGCCGGGTGGCGTCGGCGGTGGGCGCGTGAACGCGGGGACGCGGGGACCCCGGCGGGCGCGGCGGGCGCGGTGGGGGCGCGCGGAGGTGCGCAGCCGATTCGGGACCCGCACGCTCTTGCAAGCCGTTTGCAACAACGCACTATCCTTGAACGGTTCACGAGCCTTCCGCCCTGTCCAGGGCGCCTGCCCAGGAGCGCGCGCATGCATGTCCCCGACGGGTTCATCAATGTCCCGGTCTCCGCGGCGGCCGGGGTCGTCGCGGCGGGCGCCGTGGCCGTCAGCCTCAAGGGCGCCCGGCGTGAGCTGGACGAGCGGACCGCGCCGCTCGCGGGTCTGGTCGCGGCCTTCATCTTCGCCGTGCAGATGCTGAACTTCCCCGTCGCGGCCGGGACCAGCGGGCACCTCCTCGGCGGTGCGCTCGCCGCGATCCTCGTCGGACCCTTCACCGGGGTCCTCTGCGTCTCCGTCGTCCTGCTCATGCAGGGCGTCCTCTTCGCGGACGGCGGCCTCACCGCGCTCGGCGTGAACATCTCCGACATGGCGATCGTCACGACCGTCGTCGCCTACCTCACCTTCCGCGGCCTGGTGAAGGTGCTGCCCCGCGGGCGCCGCTCCGTCACCGTCGCCTCCTTCGTCGCCGCGCTGCTGTCCGTGCCGGCCGCCGCGATCGCGTTCACCCTCATCTACGCCATCGGTGGCACGACGGACGTCTCCATCGGCAAGGTCGCCACCGCCATGGTCGGCGTCCACATCCTCATCGGCATCGGCGAGGCCGCGATCACCGCGCTCACGGTCGGCGCCGTCATCGCCGTACGACCGGACCTGGTGTACGGGGCGCGGGGCCTGACACAGCGGCTCAAGCTGCGGGTCGGCGGGGAACTGGTGGACGCGCCGGCCCCGGCCTCCGCCCCAGAACCGGCCCCTGCCTCCGCTTCCCGCTCGACCCGCCCGGTCTGGATCGCGGGCATCGTCGCCTCCCTCGTCCTCGCGGGCTTCGTCAGCTTCTACGCCTCGGCCGACCCGGACGGCCTGGAGAAGGTCGCCCACGACAAGGGCATCGACAAGAAGGCCGAGGAGCACGCCACCGCGGACTCCCCGCTCGCCGACTACGGCGTCAAGGACATCACCGACGCCCGCCTCTCCGGCGGCCTCGCGGGCGTGATCGGCGTGGGCGTCACGGTGGTCGCGGGGACGGGAGTCTTCTGGGCGCTGCGGCGGCGTCGTAAGGACGACGCCTCGCCGACCGCGGTGCCCGAGGACGTCACCTCCGAGAAGGCCTGACATGGGTGCGGGGCACGCCCACCGGCTCTACCGGCACGGTCACTCGCCGGTGCACGCGCTGCCTCCGCACACCAAGCTCGCGGCGGTCTTCTGCTTCGTGATCGTCGTGGTGTCCACGCCGCGCGAGGCGATGTGGGCCTTCGGGCTCTACGCGGTCCTGCTCGGCGTGGTCGCGTACGCCGCGCGCGTCCCGGCAGGGTTCCTGCTGAAGCGGCTGCTGATCGAGGTCCCGTTCGTGGCGTTCGCCGTGCTGCTGCCGTTCGTCGCGCAGGGCGAGCGCGTCGACGTGCTCGGCGTCTCCCTGAGCGTCAACGGACTCTGGGGCGCCTGGAACGTCCTCGCCAAGGGCACGCTGGGCGTCGCCGCGTCCGTACTCCTCGCCGCCACGACCGAGCTGCGCTCCCTGCTGCTCGGGCTGCAGCGGTTGCGGCTTCCCCCGCTCCTCGTCCAGATCGCCTCCTTCATGATCCGGTACGGCGACGTGATCACGGACGAGATGCGCCGCATGAAGATCGCCCGGGAGTCGCGCGGTTTCGAGGCGCGGGGCGTACGCCAGTGGGGCGTCCTCGCCAAGTCCGCGGGGGCGCTCTTCATCCGCTCGTACGAGAGGGGCGAGCGGGTGCACCTCGCCATGGTCAGCCGGGGCTTCGCCGGATCGATGCCGGTCATCGACGAGGTGACGGCCTCGCGGGCGCAGTGGACGTACGCGCTGACCCTGCCGTTGACCGCCCTTGTCGTATGCCTGTTGGGATGGACGCTGTGACCTCTGCACCCACCTCTGCCCCCTCTCTGGAAGTGGCCGGACTGGCCTTCGCCTATCCCGACGGGCACCAGGCCCTCTTCGGTGTCGACTTCACCGTCGCGCGCGGCGAGCGCGTCGCCCTGCTCGGGCCGAACGGCGCGGGCAAGACGACCCTCGTCCTGCACCTGAACGGCATCCTGACCGGCGGCGCGGGCACGGTCACCGTGGCCGGGCTGCCCGTCGGCAAAGAGCACATGGCGGAGATCAGGCGCCGGGTCGGCATCGTCTTCCAGGACCCGGACGACCAGCTGTTCATGCCGACGGTGCGGGAGGACGTGGCGTTCGGGCCCGCGGCGGCGGGGATGCGGGGGCCGGAGCTGGAGGCCCGGGTGCGGAAGGCCCTGTCGCAGGTGGGCATGGCGGAGTTCGCGGACCGTCCGCCGCACCACCTCTCCTTCGGGCAGCGCAGGAGGGTGGCGGTGGCCACGGTCCTCGCGATGGAGCCGGAGATCCTCGTCCTGGACGAACCGTCCTCGAACCTCGACCCCGCGTCGCGCCGCGAACTGGCCGACATCCTGCGCTCGTTGGACGTGACGGTCCTGATGGTCACGCACGACCTGCCGTACGCCCTGGAGCTCTGCCCGCGCGCCCTGATCCTCAGCGAAGGCGTCATCGCGGCGGACGGGCCGACGGGCGAGCTCCTCGCCGACGAGGACCTGATGAGCGCACACCGCCTGGAACTGCCTTTCGGCTTCGATCCGAAGACGGTACGGGCAAGGGGGTAGGGAATCGATGGCGCGGAGCGGCTGTTGCCCTTGTCATGAATGACGTCATGGGTGCGGCCATAGATGGGACCGCTCGGGTGCACGGCACGGTGGCGGCCGGTTACGAGCCGGTACGGGACGCTTTCGTACGCAACTTCGACGAGCGCGGGGAGCGGGGCGCGGCGGTGACCGTCTACCGGGACGGGCGCAAGGTCGTGGACCTGTGGGGCGGGGCGAAGGACGTCGACGGGGACCTCGGGGTGGGCGACGCCCCGTGGGAGCCCGGCACCGCGCAGGTCGTCCGCTCGGCGACGAAGGGCGTCGCGGCCGCCGCGCTGCTCCTCCTGCACCAGCGCGGCGAACTCGACCTGGATGCGCCGGTCGGCTCCTACTGGCCGGAGTTCAAGGCGCGCGGCAAGGAGCGCGTCCTGGTCCGGCACGTGCTCGCGCACCGGGCGGGGGTGCCCGCCCTGGACCGTCCGCTGACGCCCTCCGAGGCGCTGGACCCGGATCTCGCCGCCGCGGTGGTCGCGGCGCAGGCCCCGTTCTGGGAGCCCGGCGAGGACCACGGCTACCACGCGCAGACGTACAGCTGGCTCACCGGCGAACTGGTGCGGCGCGTGACGGGCCGGCCCGTCGGGGAGTGGATCGCGGACGAGATCGCGCGGCCGGTCGGCGCCGACCTGTGGGTCGGGCTTCCTGACGCGGCGGCGGCGCGGGCCGGCCGCCTCGGCCCCATCGAGCCGGCGCCGGCCGGGGCGGGTGGGCTTCGCATGCGCCCGAAGCGGAATGTGGCGGAGGCGTACGCGGACCCCGACTCGCTCACCCGTCGCGCGTTCGGGGCGATCGATCCCCTGCCGGACGAGAACGACCCCGCCTACCGGGCGGCGGCCCTGCCCGCCTCCAACGGCATCGCCACGGCGGACGGGCTTGCCCGCTTCTACGCCGCGCTGATCGGCGGAGTCGACGGCGGCCGACGGCTGTTCGAGCCTTCTACGGTCTCGCTGGCGCGGGGCGAGGTGTCGGCGGGGGCCGACCGCGTCCTGGTCGTCGGCACGCGGTTCGGCCTCGGCTATATGCTCCACGGCGGCGCGTCGCCGCTCCTCGGCCCCGGTTCCTTCGGGCACCCCGGGCGCGGGGGTGCCCTCGGCTTCGCCGACCCGGAGTCGGGTCTGGCCTTCGGCTACGTCACCAATGGCATGAACAAGGGGGTTACGGCGGATCCGCGGGCCCAGGCTTTGGTCCGCGCGCTCCGCGACGCGACGTAACGCCCTACGGGGCGCGCTACTCGTACCCGGCGCCGGGTGCGATCAGCTCCCCACCCGCCCGCCCCGATGGAGCCTTCGAGCGGGCCTCGGGCCGGGGCGACGTCGTCCCACAACCCCCAACGGCGCCCCACCGCACTGCCTCCGTCCGGCGCCGTCAGCTCCCCACCCGCCCGCCCCGACGGAGCCTTCGGGCAGGCCCCGGGCCGGGGTCACGTGGCCCACGACAGCAGTCGGCGCCCCGGCTCCGCACCCCGTCCCCCACCGCCCGCGTGCGGCCAAGTCCCCACCGCGCCGCCACCCGGCTGCGCCCACCACCCCGTGGACGTACCGACAACCCAGGCCGACCCAAGAGGGAAACACGGAAGGGGAACAGGGAGGGGCAACGCCACCGTGTGGCGGCGGGCCTTGCTCAGGTGCTGATGCCCATCAGCGTGAGCGTAGGGGCGAGCATGCCGAGGATGCTCACGGACCAGTACAGCGCCGGATGCAGGCGCGTGCGGTTGGCGAGAGGGCGGTTGGCCAGCCACCACAGGAAACCGCAAAGGGCGACGAAGGATCCGAAGGTGAAGAGAACGACAGCGAGGCCGTCGTTCTCTTCGGGCGCGGGGTGCGCCCAGGTCATGCCGATGTAGTAGAGCATCCAGATCGGGACGACGGCGGGGACGCCGAGCAGCACGTTGACGACGAATGCGGCGTACCACCGTCTGTTCATGTGGCCCCTGCCCCCGTGATCATCCATGGTGTCGGTGACAGTAACCGACGGCTGACGAGGGGCCGGTGCCGGTCAGGCCCGGCCCTTGAGCCGACGCATGGCCAGCAGACCGCCGATGCCCGGGACCAGGGCGCGCCACCGGGAGGCGCGGGAGGCGCCCGGGTCCTGCGCGACGGCCGTCGGGAGCATCCACGTGGCCGCGATCACGACGAGATACGCCGTGCCGTGCAGCGGGCCGAGGAGTGACGAGAGCGGGCGGGCGTGGATGGTGAACAGGTTGGTGAGGAGGAGGGCCAGGGACACCGCCTCCGCGCCTGCCGCGATGCGGAGCGTGCGCAGGGTGAGCACAGCGGTCACGCCCCCGTCGTGGAGCCGGGGCGGACGATCATCAGGACGGTGACCGTCGCCCAGAGGACGTTGAAGATGCCGGTGAGCATCGCCAGGCGCGCCGTCGCGGGGCGGATCGTCGCGGGATCGACAATCGCGGGGTCGACCATCGCGGGGTCGTCCGTCGCGGCGCGGGCAGACCCCGGCGCGGACTCCGCGAGCTCCAGCAGACTCCGCTGCCCCGGCAGGATGACCAGCGCCAGAAGCCCCGCCGCGATCGCCGTCAGCAGGAGCGAGGCGATCAGCCACGCGTCGGTGAGGACGCCCAGCTGGGCCGCGGTGGCGATGCCGAACACGGGGACGGCGAGGCCGGCGACGGCGTAGGCACGGCAGACGCGGTGCAGGAGCGCGGCGATCCCAGCGGCCCGGCCACTGTCGCCCCGCTCACCGCTGTCCCCTCGCTCCGCACCGTCACCCAACTCCTCCCCGTCCCCCGCCCCGCCGAGCGCCCGCAGCGCGTACCGCGGAAACATCGACGCGGCCACGGTGATCGACCCGACGGCCAGGATCGCCACCAGGACGTGGACGGACAGCAGGAACTTGGTCACCGGGATGCCTCCAGGCAGGTGAATACGTTGGCTGCCAATACATACACTGCCAACGCCTTCTTTGGGTAGGCTGCCTACTCATGAAGGCGGATGCGGTGCGAGGGCACCTCGACGGACTGCTGCTGGCCGTGCTGGAACCGGGCCCGCTGCACGGGTACGCGATCATCGCGGCGGTGCAGCGCCGCAGCGGGGGCGCGCTGGAGCTGCGTACGGGCACGATCTACCCGGCGCTGAACCGCCTGGAGCGCCTCGGCCTGCTGAGCAGCAGCTGGCAGACGGCGGCGGGCGAACGACGTCGCAGGGCCTACGAACTCACCGACGCCGGACGCGCCACGCTCGCCGGCGAACGGGCGGCGTGGAGCGAGTTCACGGCGGCGATCGGCTCGGTCCTCAACCCCGGCACGACGGCTCCCGGGCTCGCCACATGAGCACCGCCGCGGGCCTGCGGGCCGACCCCGTCGAGGAGCACATCACCGCCCTCGCCGCCGCCCTGCACGGGCCGGCCAAGGCCAAGTCCCGGCTGGTCGAGGAGATGCGCGCCGGCCTCGCGGACACGGCCGCCGCGTACGTGGACGAAGGAGCGGACGAGGTGGAGGCCGCCCACCGGGCGATCCACGAGTTCGGCACCGTCGACGAACTCGCCCCCGCCTGCCAGCGCGAGCTGACCGTCGCGCAGGCCCGGCACACCGCGAGGACCGTCGCGCTCACGGCCCCCTTCCTGGTCGCCTGCTGGTACCTCGCCCGCACGGCGGGCGGCGGACCGGCGCCCGGGGAGCTCGCGCACACGCCCCAACTGCTGGCCGTCCACCTCGCCTTCGTCGCGACCCTCGCCGCACTGCTGGCCGCGGCGACCCTGGCCGCGACCGGCCCCCTCGCCCGCCGCCTGCCCGCTCCGGACGGGACCCCGCACCGGCTGCCCCTCGTCGTCGCCTGGACCGGCACCACAGCGAGCGCCGCCATGGCCGTCGCGACCCTCGCCCTCACCACGGCCGCCGCCCTGGCCACGAACTGGCCCCTGCTGGCCGCCGCAGGAGCCCTGGCAGCCGCGTCCCACGCGGTCGTAGCCACCTCGGCCCGAGCCTGCCGCCGCTGCGCGACCCTGCCGATCGCGCGCCTCGCGCTGGACTGAGCCGGCCCGAGGGCGCCGAGCCTTGCCGGGGCACCCGCGCACGCACCGTGAGGGTCCAGGTTCTTCGGAACGAGAAGGGCTGCGGAAGGTGCTTCCCGGCTGGGAGTTGAGCGGTGCGACGACACCCCCGCGCTGCCGCAACCCATGCCGCTGCCCGGCGACGACATGTGCTCGGGGCGTGGGCGGTGGCTCGCCTCGCGTCGTCGCCCCCCGCCGGGTGGCAGGCGGCGAGCCACCCAGTTGCGCACCGCTGACGGAACTACCCCGCGTGCAGCATCAACCCGATCCCCGCCACCATCAACCCCGCCGCCACCAACCGCGGTGCCCCGAACCGTTCCTTGAAGAAGACCGCTCCGATCGCCGCGCCGACGATGATCGAGGATTCGCGCAGCGCGGAGATCGGGGCCAGGTCCGCCTTCGTCTGGGCCCAGAGGACCAGGCCGTACGCCGAGACCGAGAGGGCCGCGCCGAGCAGGCCGACGCCCGCGAACGGGCGCAGGCGCGGGAGCAGTTCGCCGCGCCAGCGGTACGCCGCGTACAGCGGGACCGCGACGCCCTCCAGGATCATCAGCCACGCGATGTAGCCCATGGAGGAGCCGGAGGCGCGGACGCCCAGGCCGTCCACCACCGTGTACGCCGCGATGGAGACGCCCGTCGCGAGGGCCGCACCGATCGCCGTCCAGTCCGGGCGGCGCCCCGAACCCCGTATCCCCCACAGGGCGAGGCCCGTCAGGCCCGCGCACGACACCGCGACGCCCGCCGCCTGCCAGGCGTCGGGGACCTCGCCGGCGAAGACCGCCGCGAGGACGGTGACCACCAACGGCGCCGTGCCGCGCGCGATCGGGTACGCCTGGCCGAAGTCGCCGAGCTTGAACGACTTCATGAGCAGGGCGTAGTAGCCGACGTGGATCGCCGCGGAGAGGAGCAGGTAGGGCCAGGCCCCGGCGTCCGGGATCGCCACGAAGGGGGCCATGAGCAGGCCGATCAGCGTGCCGCCGCCGGATATGAGGGTGAAGCCGACCAGCTTGTCCGTGATGTGGTGGGCGATCGCGTTCCAGCTCGCGTGCGTGACGGCGGCGAGCAGGACGGCCGCGGCGACCAGCGGGGTCACACCATCACCTCGCGGGTCCGCGCGGCCACTTCGCGGGCTCGCGCGGCCACTTCGCGGGTCCGCGCGGCCACTTCGCAGGCTCGCACGGCCACCTCGCGGGCTCGCACGGCCACCTCGCGGGTCCGCGCGGTCACTTCGCAGGCTCGCGCGGTCACCTCGCGGGCTCGCGCAGTCACTTCGCGGACTCGCGCACGTCCACCAGCGTGCCGCCCGCGTGGGCGATCAGCGTCTTGGGTGCCATCGGGAAGACCGCGTACGGCGTGCCCGCCGCCGCCCACACCACGTCGTGGTCGAGGAGCGAGCGGTCGGCCAGGACCCGGGTCCTCGTGGCGTGGCCGAAGGGCGGCACGCCGCCGATCGAGTAACCCGTGGTCTGCCGGACGACGTCCGCCTTGGCGCGCGTCACCTTCTCCGCGCCGAGCTCCTGGCGCACCAGTTCCAGGTCGACGCGGGACGCGCCGTCCATCAGGACCAGTACGGGGACGCCGTCCGCCGCGAAGATCAAAGACTTGCAGATCTCGCTGAGTTCACAGCCGATGGCCGCCGCTGCCTCTGCCGCCGTGCGGGTCTGCTCCGGGAAGCGGCGGACCCGGGGAAGCAGTTCGCCGAGGCCCAGGTCGCGCACGGCCTCGGCGAATCGGGGATGGGCGTCGGACGCGCCGGACGACTCGGGTGTTGTAGCGCTCATGCCCCGCACGCTAGCGGTCCGTGTACGGGGCATGCGACCACGTATCCGTATGGCGGACGGACGCGTTCGCCCACGGGTGGGCCGGGTGGCCCGACCCTCAGGAACCCGCCCGCAGCATCGCCCGCACCACCGGCCCCGCCGAGTCCCCGCCGTGCCCGCCCTGCTGGACCACCGCCGCCGACGCGAGGTCGCCGCGGTACGCGGTGAACCAGCCGTTGGGCTTCTTCTGGCCGTCGACCTCCGCCGAGCCGGTCTTCGCGCCCATGTCGGAGCCGAGGCCCCGCATCGGCTCGGCCGCCGTGCCCGCGACCGCCGTGTAGTGCATCAGCTCCCGCAGCGCCGCCGCCGTCGCGCCCGACATCTTGCGGGGCGCCGTCGCGAGCGTGCGGTCGTCGACGTCGGGGGAGACCAGGTAGGGCTGCTTGAACGTGCCCGACTTCACCGTCGCCGCGACCGACGCCATGTTGAGGGGGTTCATGCGCACACCGCCCTGACCGATCAGCGAGGCCGCCATCTGGGCGTCGCTCTGCACCGGCACCGCGCCGTCGAAGGACGACACGCCGATCGACCAGTTGTCGCGGCCGAGCCCGAAGACCTCCTGGGCCTGCTTGGTCAGGGAGTCGTCGTGGAGCTTCTTCGCCTGGCTGATGAAGGCCGTGTTGCAGGACCGCGCGAAGCTCGCCCTGAACGTGCCGTTCTTGATCTGGAACTTGTCGTCGTTCTGGAACTTCCAGCCGCCGTACGTCTCGTACTTGGGGCACGGGTGCTTCTTGTCGACGCCGGCGAGCTTCTTCTCCAGAAGCATCGACGCCGACACGACCTTCATCGTGGAGCCGGGTGCGAGCGAGCCCTGGAAGGCCGTGTTGAAGCCCGTGGGGTTCGAGTTCGCGGCGGCCAGGATCTCGCCGGTGCTCGGCTTGAGCACGACGACGGACGCCCGCTTCCGCTTGGCCGTCTCCCGCTCGGCGGCGGACTGCAGCGAGCCGCTGAACGTCGTCTTCAGCGTGCCCGGAGTGCCGGGGGAGAGGGTCAGCAGCGTCTTGTCGGGCGTCGACTTCGCGTCGTCCTTCTTCGCGGCCGCGCCCCCCGCGGACTTCGCCGAGGCGTCGCCCGCACGCACCACCCGCAGCTCGACCCCCGCCTTGCCGCCCGCCTCCTTGCCGTACTTCTCCCGCAGTCCGTCCAGGACCGTGCCCAGCGACGGGTACTTCGCCGCGGTCAGCTCGGCGCCGTCCCGGTCCACCGCCTTGATCGGCGGGTCGCCCGCCTCACCGGTGACCAGCCGGTCGCCCGGCTGCTTCAGCTCCGGGTGGAGGACCGAGGGGCGCCAGCCGACCAGCGTCTTCCCGTCGCTCTTCCTGCGGACGACGGTGAGTTCGGACTCGTACGACAGCGGTTTGCTCTGCTTCTTGTACGAGACGGTGGCGGACGCTTTGAAGGGCACCTTCGCGCCCGACCGCTTGCCCGGCGTCAGCCGGGGCTGCACGAGGTGGCCGTCCTTGCTGTAGGACGTCAGGGCCTTCTCCGCCGCCGCTCGGTCGTCCGTGAGCGCCGCGGCCCGCGCCGCGTCGCCCTTGGCCCACGCGGTGAGGAACGCCCGTGCGGTGGTGCGGACTTCGGCGGCCGTCGGCGGGCCGGAGGCCACCGGCTTCTCGTCGACGGTCGAGCCGTCGCCGCCGGAACCGGAACCGGAGCCACCGGACAGCGCGAACGCGGCGGCCCCCACACCGCACAGGACTACGGCCGCCGCCCCGCCGAGCACCCCCGGGTGCAGCCTCGTGTTCCCGACACGCACGTTCCCCGTGCGTACGTTCCCGACGCCGACGCTCTTGCGCTCGGTGGCGCGCCTTCGCTTGCCCACAAACCCTCCGCAGTTCCCCAGAACCCCCGGCTCTTCACCAGAACCCCCGGCTCGTCACCGGAAGGCCACCTTAGAGGCGTACGGAGAAGCCCTCGACCACTTCTTCGCCCGGCCGGGCGACGCGCCACCCGACCGATTACCCTGCGCCCAGCACCGCCGCCACGATCGGCCCCGCCGCGTCACCGCCGTGGCCGCCCCGCTGGGCCATCGCGGCGGCCGCGACATCGCCCCGGTAGCCGGTGAACCAGCTGTCCGACTTCTCCTGGCCGTCGACCTCCGCAGAGCCGGTCTTCGCGCCGATGTCGCTGCCGAGGCTCGCCATGGCCCGCGCGCCGGTGCCGCTCACCGCCGTGCGGTGCATCATCCGGCGCAGCTGCTGGACGGTGGAGGCGCGCAGCCCCTGGGCGGTGGCCAGTTCACGGTCGTCGAGGGACTTCGGCACGATCACCGGCTGCCGGAAGGTGCCCGTCATCGCCGTCGCCGTGACCGACGCCATGTTCAGGGGGTTCAGCTGGACCTCTCCCTGGCCGATGGCGTTCGTCGCGCGGTCGGGGCCGGCCGACGCGGGGACGGAGCCGTCGAAGGTGGTGACGCCGACCTGCCAGTCGTCCCCGCCAAGACCGAAGTTGTTCCGCGCCTCCTCGGTGAGGGAGGAGTCCGTGATTCCCTTCTCGTCGATGAGCTTCACGAACGCCGTGTTGCAGGAGCGCGCGAAGCTCTCCGAGAACGTCGCGGACTCGTTCGGGACCATGCCCTTCAGGTTGTGGATGGTCTGGCTCTGCCAGGTCGCGGTGGCCGGGCAGGGCGCGGGTCCTTCCGCCTTGGTGACACCCTTGTCGATGAGCATCGCCGCCGTGATGATCTTCATCGTGGAACCGGGCGGCACCTGCCCCTCGAACGCCGCGTTGAACGCGTCCTTGCGGTTGTTGGCGACCGCGAGGATCTCGCCGGTGCTCGGCTTCACCGCCACCACGGACGACTCGTCGCTCCGCAGCACCGCCTGTTCCGCCGCCTTCTGCACACCAGCGCTGAGCGTCGTGGGCAGCTTGCCCGGCTTGCCCTTGGCGAGAGTGAGCAGCACGCGGCTGCCCGCGCCCTTGTCCGCGTGCCGGACGTACAGCTCGACGCCCGGCTTGCCGCCCGCGCTGTCGCCGTACTTCTCGCGCAGCTTGTCCAGGATCGGCCCCAGCGAGGGATAGTCCTTCGGGCGCAGGACGGTGCCCGCGCGGTCCACGGCCTGGATGGGCGGCGTGGTGGCCTCACCCGTCACGAGCGTGTCCCCCTTCTCCAGAGAGGGGTGGACGACGGCCGCCGACCAGTCGACGAGCGGGCGTCCTGTGGTCTTGCCGCGGACGACGGTGAGCTGCGAGTCGTACGCGAAGGGCTTGCTCTTCCCCTTGTACGACACCGTCGCCGACACGGAGAACGGCACCCGGGCGCCCGACGCCCGCTTCGGCGTCAGCTTCACCTTCGTCAGGTGCGCGTCCTCGCGGTAGCCGGTCAGCGCGGCCGCGGCCGCCTCGCTGTTGTTCGTGTAGCCCGCGGCCCGCCGGGCGTCGCCGTCGGCCCACGCCGCGAGGAACTTCCGCGTGGTCTCCCGGACCTCGTCGCGCGTGGGCGGCCCGGTCTTCACGGCCACCGGGCCCGATCCCGGCGAGCCGTCGTCCCCGGTGACGTCGTTCACGAGGCTGTACGCGCCATATCCGGCACCCCCCACCATGACGGTGAATACCCCGCCTACCAACGCGACCTTTACCCCTTTGCGCACGATGCGCTCCCCTCCCCAGGTTCGCCATGAACCTTAAGCGGGTGGAGTGGCGCAAGGGGCATTCGTTATCCGAAGGTGTCCATTACACCCAGGTATCCAGCCACATTCGGGAACGCCAGGAATCGATGGGGATCGCCGTGCCGGTGTAGATCGGCCAGAAGTAGATGAAATTCCAGAGGATGAGCAGAACGACGACACCCGAAGCGGCGGCGCCGACCGTCCTGCGGCGTTCGCTCGACCCCGGCGGGCCCAGCAGCGCGCCGATCATCATCGCCACGGCGAGACACAGGAACGGCACGAAGACGACCGCGTAGAAGTAGAAGATCGTCCGCTCCTGGTAGAAGAACCAGGGCAGATAGCCCGCGAGGACGCCGCAGAGGATCGCGCCCGCCCGCCAGTCGCGGCGGAACGCCCACCGCCACAGGACGTACACCAGCGCGAAGGCCGCCACCCACCACAGCATCGGCGTGCCGAGCGCGAGGACCTCGCGGGCGCACTTCTCCGTGGTGTCGGCCGGACAGCCGTCCTTGCCGGGCAGCGGCGACTCGTAGAAGTACGAGACGGGACGGCCGTCGACGATCCAGCTCCACGGGTTGGACTGGTAGGTGTGCGGCGACGACAGACCCACGTGGAACTCGTACACCGCGTGCTCGTAGTGCCACAGGCTGCGCACCCAGTCCGGCAGCCAGGTCCAGCTGCCGCCCTTCCCGTCGGTGGCCGCCCAGTTGCGGTAGTAGCCGCCGCTGCCGTCCGTCGGCGAGAGGATCCAGCCGAGCCACGACATGACGTACGTGAAGAGGGCCACCGGCACCGTCGACACGAACGCCGGGAGCACGTCCCGCCGCAGCACCGCGCGGTAGGGCCGGTCCGCCCCGGCCACCCGGCGCGCGCCCACGTCCCAGAACACGGTCAGCAGACAGAGGAAGACCATGACGTACAGGCCGTTCCACTTCGTGCCGAAGGCGAGGCCGAGACAGAGCCCGGCCGCCCACCGCCACGGCCGCCATCCCAGGCGGGTCGTCTCCGCCACGTACGCGTCCGGTCGTACGACCCCGTCCGCGCTGTCGGGGTCCGCCGGCAGCGCCGCCGCCAGCCTCGCCCGCGCCTTGTCCCGGTCGATCAGGAAACACCCGAACGCGGCGAGCACGAAGAACATCAGGACCTGGTCGAGCAGCGCGGTCCTGCTCATCACGTAGTGCAGGCCGTCCACCGCGAGCAGCGCGCCCGCCAGACACCCCAGGAACGTCGAGCGGAAGAGCCGCCGCCCGATCCGGCAGAGCATCAGCACCGACAGCGTGCCGAGCACCGCCGTCATGAACCGCCAGCCGAACGGGTCGAAGCCGAACAGCCATTCGCCGATCCCGATCACGTACTTGCCGACCGGCGGATGCACCACGTACGCCGCGTCGTGCGGGATCGCGATGGAGCCGCCCTGCCGCAGCACGTCGTCGTTGATCTTCTCCGGCCAGTTGACCTCGAAGCCGCGGTGGATGAGCGCCCAGGCGTCCTTCGCGTAATACGTCTCGTCGAATATCACGGCCTTCGGACTGCCGAGGTTCCAGAACCGCGTCACCCCGGCGACGAGCGTGATCAGCAGCGGACCGACCCAGCCGGACCAGCGCACCACCTGCTCGGCGGCCGTCCGCGACAGACCGAGCGTCATCCACAGGCGGGGGCTCGGCTCCGTGTACGGCGGCACGAGGCGTGTCCTGACGTCCGCTCTGGGCCGCGCCGCATGGCCGAATCGGCGCAGCCGCCGCTGCCACGGGGGCTGCTGCTCCTCGGCTGCCTGGCCCCCGCGGGTGTCCGGGGAAGACGCGGTACTGGTCACCGCGCCATCGTAGGGAACCAGACTGTGCGAGTCCCGTCCGTGGGCCCTGCGAGGATGGATCCGTGACAGGAAGCGCAGATTCCCCCGGAACCCTGGTCCTCGCGGGCACCCCCATCGGCGATGTCGCCGACGCCCCGCCGCGGCTCGCCGCCGAACTGGAGGCGGCCGACGTCGTCGCCGCCGAGGACACCCGGCGCCTCCGCAGGCTCACCCAGGCGCTCGGCGTGCAGGTCGGCGGCCGCGTCGTCTCGTACTTCGAGGGCAACGAAACGGCGCGCACGCCCGAGCTGGTCGAGGCGCTGACGGGCGGCGCGCGGGTGCTGCTCGTGACCGACGCGGGCATGCCGTCCGTCTCCGACCCCGGCTACCGCCTCGTCGCCGCGGCCGTGGAGCGGGACGTGCGGGTGACGGCCGTGCCGGGCCCCTCCGCCGTGCTCACGGCGCTCGCCCTCTCCGGGCTGCCCGTGGACCGCTTCTGCTTCGAGGGCTTCCTGCCGCGCAAGGCGGGCGAGCGTCTCTCGCGGCTGCGGGAGGTGGCCGATGACCGGCGCACGCTCGTCTACTTCGAGGCCCCGCACCGCATCGACGACACGCTCGCCGCGATGGCCGAGGCGTTCGGCGAGGAGCGCAGGGCCGCGGTCTGCCGCGAGCTGACCAAGACGTACGAAGAGGTCAAGCGCGGCTCCCTGAAGGACCTCGCCGAGTGGGCCGCCGACGGCGTGCGCGGCGAGATCACCGTCGTCGTCGAGGGCGCACCGGAGAAGAGCGCCGCCGAACTCACCCCCGACGAGCTGGTGCGCAGGGTGCGGGTGCGCGAGGAGGCGGGCGAGCGACGCAAGGAGGCGATCGCCGCGGTGGCCGCCGAAGCGGGCCTGCCCAAACGCGAGGTGTTCGATGCCGTCGTGGCGGCAAAGAATGCGGATCGGGGCAGCCCATCGGCAGGCAAAGGACTATCGTGAAAAGCAAAGCGCGGACCGCGCACCAGGCTGCTTTCGAGCCTCTTTCCTAAGGGGAGGCCAAATCGGCTCCAATGCTCGACAGGTCTGATGCGCTCGCTCCGGGAAAGGCGTCCACTGGTCGAAGGGACGCACAGTGCTTGTCCCTCGGGCAAGAGGAGCAGCTGGCATGAGTGAGATCGCAGACACCGGCCACCCCACCACAGCGATGAATGCCTCGCCCACGGCGCTGAACGTGGTGCATGAGTCCTACGCATTCGCCTGCATGCGCTGCGGACACGGCTGGGAGCAGTCCTACGAGATCGAGCACCACGTCGACGTCGCGGGCCAGGAATTCGTGACGTACCTGGCGGACGGCGCCCGCGTGCCCTCGCCGCTGACCCGGCCCACGTGCCTGAACTGCGGTGGGCACGTCGTGCGGATCATGCGGGCGGGGCAGGTGTCCTCCGTGCTCGACATGATGCGGCGGCAGCAGGCGGGTGGGGCCACGGCTGCGCGTCCCGGGAGCGGGGTGGGAAAGCCGGCCGGGCCCGTGGACCCCGTCGGGCCCGGGGACGGTGACGCGGGCGGTGACGTGCGGGAGCGGCACCACTGGCACCTCGCCGACCTGCTGCACCCCTTCCAGCACCGCAAGGGGCAGTAGGGCCCGAGGTGGTTCCCCCGGGGGCTTCGTAGGATCGGAGCATGCCTTCGAAGAACGCCGACGCACCGCCGCCCCTGCCCGAACCGCTCCGGGTGGCGGTCGCCGACTCCCACACCCACCTCGACATGCAGTCGGGCACGGTGGAGGAGGGACTCGCCAAGGCCGCGTCCGTCGGCGTCACGACGGTCGTGCAGGTCGGCTGCGACGTACGCGGGTCACAGTGGGCGGCCGACACCGCCGCCGCGCACGACAGCGTGCACGCCGCCGTCGCCCTCCACCCCAACGAAGCGCCCCGCATCGTCCTCGGCGACCCCGACGGCTGGTCCCGGCAGGGCGCGCGCGAGCCGGGCGGCGACGCGGCCCTCGACGAGGCGCTCGCCGAGATCGACCGGCTCGCCGCGCTGCCGCACGTGCTCGGCGTCGGCGAGACCGGCCTCGACTACTTCCGCACCGGCCCCGAGGGCATGGCCGCGCAGGAGCGCTCCTTCCGCGCGCACATCGAGATCGCCAAGCGGCACGGAAAGGCGCTCGTCATCCACGATCGCGAGGCCCACGAGGACGTGCTGCGCGTGCTGAAGGAGGAAGGCGCCCCCGAGCGCACCGTCTTCCACTGCTACTCCGGCGACGCCGAGATGGCCCGCGTCTGCGCGGAACACGGCTACTTCATGTCCTTCGCGGGCAACGTCACCTTCAAGAACGCGCAGGGGCTCCGCGACGCGCTGGCCGTCGCCTCCCTCGACCTGGTTCTCGTCGAGACCGACGCGCCGTTCCTGACGCCCGTCCCCTACCGCGGACGGCCCAACGCGCCGTATCTCGTTCCGGTCACGCTGCGGGCCATGGCCGAGGTGCGCGGCATCGACGAGGACGCCATGGCCACGGCGATCGCCGCGAACACGGCGCGCGCCTTCGCCTACTGAGTCGCTGACTGAGTCGCCTACCGAGTGTCAACTGCGCGACGCTGTGTAGTCGCGCTGCTTTGGAGAGTGACGGCGGCTCCGCTAGGTTCTGTGCGCCCGGTACGTACCCCTGGAGCGTCGGCGTGAGCAACTCGCAGTACGAGACGTACGAGCCGTATGAGACATATGCGCCATACGAGCCGTATGGCGAGCCGCAGAGCGGAGTGTGGCAGGACGCGGCGTACGAGGTGTCGTACGCCGGGTCGCGTGACGTGTCGTACGCGGAGGCCGCCACGCTGCCGCGGCAGGTGGCCTCGTCCTCTGCACCCCCTGCACCCTCCGCGCCCTCCTCTGTTCCCGCGCCCGGTGGGGGGCGGGCGGGGGCGCGGCGGGCCGCGCGCGGCAAGAAGGGGCCCAGGGCGTCCGAGCCCGCGTCCGCCGAGCGGCCCGAGGTGATCCGGCGGCTGCTGCCGCAGGCCCTCGTCGTCGCCTTCCTCGCGGGCGGCACGTCCGCGTTCGTCGCCAACGACAAGGCCGTCCAGCTCATCGTCGACGGCAAGCCCCGCACGCTGCACACCTTCGCCGACGACGTCGGTGAACTCCTCGCCGACGAGGGCGTGGACGTCGGCGCCCACGACATCGTCGCGCCCGCGGCCGGCACCGCGCTCGCCAGCGGCGACGAGGTCGCCGTCCGCTACGGCAGGCCCGTCCACCTCACCCTCGACGGGCAGCGCCGCCGGGTGTGGACCACGGCGCGGACCGTGGACGGGGCGCTGCGGCAGCTCGGGGTGCGGGCGGAGGGGGCGCATCTGTCGGCCTCGCGCAGCAGCCGCATCGGCCGGGACGGGCTCGCTCTCGACGTCCGTACGGAACGCACCGTCACGATCATGGCGGACGGGCGGGAGCGGACCATCCGCACGAACGCGGCGACCGTGCGGGAGGCCGTCGCCGAGTCCGGGGTGACGTTGCGGGGGCAGGACACGACGTCGGTCCATCCGGACAGCTTTCCGCGCGACGGGCAGACCGTGACCGTCATGCGGGTCACGGGGACGAAGGAGGTACGCGAGGAGGCGATCCCCTTCGAGGTGGAGCGGACGGAGGACGCGTCGCTGTTCCGCGGCACGGAGGTCGTGGCGCAGGCGGGGCGGCAGGGGGTCAGGCGGGTCACGTACACGGTGCGGAGCGTCAACGGCGTCAGGCAGAAGCCGCGGCGGGTCAGTTCCGAGGTGGTGCGGGAGCCGCAGAAACGGATCGTGAAGGTCGGCACGAAGCAGAGGCCCATGGCGGTGGCCGGGGCGGACGGTCTCGACTGGGGGTCGCTCGCCCGGTGCGAGTCGGGTGGGCGGCCCGGGGCGGTGGATCCCTCCGGTACGTACGGAGGGCTCTACCAGTTCGACACGCGGACCTGGCAGGGGCTCGGCGGTTCGGGTCGCCCCCAGGACGCCCCGGCGGCGGAACAGACCTACCGCGCAAAGAAGCTCTACATCCAACGCGGAGCAACCCCTTGGCCCCACTGCGGCCGCCACCTCCACGGCTGACCCCCCGACGGGGGGCACCCCTACCCCCACAGCCCGTCGCGAAGAACCCCCACCCCGCCCGCCGGGCGGGGAGCGCCCCTACCCCCGCAGGCCATCGCGGAGAACCCCCACCCACCCGCCCTTGCCTCCGCTGGCCGTCGCGGGCATCCCCCGCACCCGCCCCCCCCGCAGGGTTGCGGGCAGGCAACCCGCACCCCACCTGCCCCTGCCTCCGCAGGCCGTCGCGGGCCCCCCACCCCAGCCGCCTCGACCCCCGCAGGCCGTCGCGGGCAACCCCCACCCCACCCGCCCCTGCCTCCGCAGGCCGTCGCAGAGAACCCCCACCCACCCGCCCCTGCCCCCGCAGGCCGTCGCGGGCAACTCCCACCCACCCGCCCCCATCCCCGCAGGCCGTCGCGGGGAACCCCCACCCCACCCGCCCCCACCCCCGCTGGACGTCGCGGAGAACCCCCACCCACCCCCGCATGACGTCGCGGGGCAAACGGGTGGGTGGGTGGGAGGCATCCGCCGCGGAGCGGCGGGACTGTTTGTGCGGGCGGAGGGAAGAGGGGAGGGCCACCCTCCACCGAACCCCGCCCCGGCCCCGGGCAGGGGGTGGACCGTGCGAGGCCCAGGGGCCAGGGCCCGTAACCTGGGACCGTGAGCACTGAGCACGGCGCCCTCCTCGGCCCCGCCGACATCCGCGAACTGGCCGCTGCCCTGGGCGTACGCCCCACCAAGCAGCGCGGCCAGAACTTCGTCATCGACGCCAACACCGTACGGCGCATCGTCCGCACCGCGGAGGTCCGCCCGGACGACGTCGTCGTGGAGGTGGGACCGGGCCTCGGCTCGCTGACCCTCGCGCTGCTGGAGACCGCCGCCCACGTCACCGCGGTCGAGATCGACGACGCGCTCGCCGGCGCGCTGCCTGCGACGGTGGAGGCCCGCCTTCCGAAGAAGGTGGGTTCCTTCGGGCTCGTGCACAGCGACGCCATGCTCGTACGGGAGCTGCCGGGCCCCGCGCCCACCGCCCTCGTCGCGAACCTCCCGTACAACGTGGCCGTGCCCGTGCTCCTGCACATGCTCGACACCTTCCCGACCATCGAGCGCACGCTCGTGATGGTGCAGGCCGAGGTGGCCGACCGGCTCGCCGCCGCCCCCGGCTCGAAGGTGTACGGAGTGCCGTCCGTGAAGGCCAACTGGTACGCCGACGTGAAGCGCGCCGGATCCATCGGGCGCAACGTCTTCTGGCCCGCGCCCAACGTCGACTCGGGGCTCGTCTCCCTGGTGCGCCGCGCCGAGCCGGTGAAGACCACCGCGTCCAAGCGCGAGGTGTTCGCCGTCGTGGACGCCGCCTTCGCGCAGCGCAGGAAGACGCTGCGGGCGGCCCTGGCCGGCTGGGCCGGTTCCGCGGCCGCCGCGGAGACCGCGCTGGTCGCCGCCGGGGTCTCGCCGCAGGCGCGCGGCGAGGCGCTGACCGTGGAGGAGTTCGCGCGGATCGCCGAGCACAAGGAGCAGCGGCAGGAGGCCGGCGCGTGAGCGCGAGCGTGACGGTACGGGTCCCCGCGAAGGTCAACGTCCAGCTCGCCGTGGGCGCCGCCCGCCCCGACGGCTTCCACGACCTCGCCAACGTCTTCCTCGCCGTAGGCCTCCACGACGAGGTCACCGCCACACCCGCCGACGCGCTGCGGGTGACCTGCGAGGGCCCCGGCTCGGACCAGGTGCCCCTGGACCGCACGAACCTCGCCGCCCGCGCCGCCGAACTCCTCGCCACGCGGTACGGCATCGCGCCCGACGTGCACCTCCACATCGCCAAGGACATCCCCGTCGCCGGCGGCATGGCGGGCGGCAGCGCGGACGGCGCCGCCGCGCTCGTGGCGTGCGACGCGCTGTGGGGCACGAACGCCTCCGGCGCGGAACTGCTCGACATCTGCGCGGAACTCGGCAGCGACGTGCCGTTCAGCCTGGTCGGCGGGGCCGCGCTCGGCACCGGGCGCGGCGAGAAGCTCCAGCCGCTGGAGGTCGGCGGCGCCTTCCACTGGGTGTTCGCCGTCGCCGACGGAGGACTCTCCACGCCCGCCGTCTACCGCGAGTTCGACCGCCTCACCCCCGACGCGCCCGCCCCCGAGGCGTCCCCGGCGCTGCTCGAAGCCCTGCGCACGGGCGACGTCGAAGCCCTCGCGGCCACGGTCACCAACGACCTCCAGCCCGCGGCGCTCTCCTTGTTCCCCGCGCTCCACGACACCCTCGCGGCGGGTACGGCGGCGGGCGCCCTGGCCGCGCTGGTCTCCGGCTCGGGCCCGACGACGGCGTTCCTCACGGCCGACGCCGCGTCCGCCCGCAAGGTGGCGGACGCGCTGACGGCCTCCGGCACGTGCCGCACGGCGCGGGTGGCGACGTCCCCGGCCCAGGGCGCCCAGCAGATCTAGCCCCCAGATACTCACTCCCGGATGAGTACGTACACGCTGACGCCGGAGGCGTACCGCACGCGACCGTACGTCCATGGGATCAAGCGTTCGCGAACTCGCCGAGAAGACGCCCGCCGGGCGTGACCGGTACATCGACCTGCTGCGGGTCGCCTCGCTCGGCACGGTCGTCGTCGGGCACTGGCTGATGGCCGCCGTGACCGTCGGCGACGACGGCCGCGCCGAGGTCGGCAACCTCCTCGCCGTGGTGCCGGAGCTCCAGCTCCTCACCTGGGCGCTGCAGATCATGCCCGTCTTCTTCTTCGTCGGCGGGTTCTCGCACGCGCTGTCGTACCGCTCGTTGAGCCGCCGGTCCGAGGGACGGCCCGTCTACTCGGCGTTCGTGCGGGCCCGGCTCCAGCGGCTGCTGCGGCCCACCATGGTCTTCATAGGGGTGTGGGGCGCGGGCGCGCTGCTCCTGCAACTGGGCGGCCGGGGCGGCGGACTGCTCGATGTCGCGCTGCGGCTCGTCGCGCAGCCGCTGTGGTTCATCGGCGTCTACCTCGCCATGGTCGCCTTCACGCCGCCGCTGCTGCGGCTGCACGAGCGGTGGGGTTGGGGCGCGTTCGGCGCGCTCGTGGCGGCGGCCGGCGCGGTGGACGTGGCGCGCTTCGCGTTCGGCGTGCCGTATCTGGAGTTCCTGAACTTCGCCTTCGTATGGCTCGCCGTGCACCAGCTGGGCTTCCTGCGCGCGGACGGCAGGCTGCGGACGCCGTACGTCCTGGCAGGCGCGGGTCTCGCGGGCGCCTGCCTGCTCGTGGCCCTCGGCCCCTATCCGCTGTCCATGGTCGGCATGCCCGGCGAACGCGTCTCGAACATGGCGCCGCCCACCTTCGCCCTCCTCTGCCACGGCATGTGGCTGGTCGGCGCCGTGGAGCTGCTGCGCGGCCCCGCGACGCGGTGGCTGGCGCGGCCGCGGGTGTGGCGCGGCGTGGTCGCGGCCAACGGCATCTCCATGACGGCGTTCCTCTGGCACCTGACGGCGATGCTCGGGGTGTACGGGACGCTGCTCGCCCTCGACATCCCGCTGCCGGAGCCGGCGAGCGCGGCGTGGTGGGCGCAGGCGCCGCTGCGGATGGGAGCGGCCGCGGCTCTGACGGCGGCGCTCGTCGTGGCCTTCCGCCGCTTCGAACGGCCGGGGACGGCGGGGCCGGTCGCACCGGGCACGGCCTCGGGCCCGGCCGCGGCCCTCGGCGTCACGCTCTGCCTCTTCGGGGTGCTCGGCCTGTCGATGGTCGGCTTCGGGGGCCTGCTCGAAGGGCGTACGGCGATGCTGGTGGCCGTCCATGTGACGGCACCGGGGGCGGTGGCGATGGCCCTTGCCGGGTGGGTGCTGGTGGAGGGGGCGGGGCGCTCCCGCGCGGGCGACTACGCTTGAGGATCGATCGTCCCCCCTGTCAGGAGAGAAATGGCCGTCAATCTGGTCAATGTCGAGGCAGTCAGCAAGGTGTACGGCACCCGTGCCCTGCTCGACGGCGTCTCACTCGGCGTGTCCGAGGGGGACAGGATCGGTGTCGTCGGGCGCAACGGCGACGGGAAGACCACCCTGATCCGGATGCTCGCCAAGCTGGAGGACGCCGACACCGGCCGCGTCACGCACAACGGCGGGCTGCGGCTCGGCGTGCTGACGCAGCACGACTCGCTGGACCCCGCCGCCACCGTCAGGCACGAGGTCATCGGAGACCTCGCCGACCACGAGTGGGCGGGCAGCGCCAAGATCAGGGACGTGCTGACCGGGCTGTTCGGCGGACTCGACATGCCGGGGTTCCCGCAGGGCCTCGACACCGTCATCGGCCCGCTGTCCGGCGGCGAGCGGCGCCGTATCGCGCTGGCCAAGCTGCTCATCGCCGAGCAGGACCTGATCGTGCTCGACGAGCCGACCAACCACCTGGACGTCGAGGGCATCGCCTGGCTCGCCGAGCACCTGCGCACGCGGCGCTCGGCGCTCGTCTGCGTGACGCACGACCGCTGGTTCCTGGACCAGGTGTGCACCCGCATGTGGGACGTGCAGGGCGGTTCGGTCTTCGAGTACGAGGGCGGGTACTCGGACTACGTCTTCGCCCGCGCCGAGCGTGAGCGCATCGCGGCCACGGAGGAGACCAAGCGCAAGAACCTGATGCGCAAGGAGCTGGCCTGGCTGCGGCGCGGCGCCCCGGCCCGCACCAGCAAGCCGAAGTTCCGCATCGAGGCGGCCAACGAACTGATCGCGGACGTGCCGCCGCCGCGGGACACCAGCGAGCTGATGAAGTTCGCGACGACGCGGCTCGGCAAGACGGTCTTCGACCTGGAGGACGTGTCGGTCCAGGCCGGCCCGAAGCTGCTGCTCAAGCATCTGACCTGGCAGCTCGGTCCCGGTGACCGCGTCGGCCTGGTCGGGGTGAACGGCGCGGGCAAGACCTCGCTGCTGCGGGCCATGGCGGAGGCCGCGCGCAGTGCGGGCGACGTGCAGCCCGCGGCCGGGAAGATCGTCGTCGGCAAGACCGTGAAGCTCGCCTACCTCTCGCAGGAGGTGGCCGAACTGAAGCCGACGCTGCGGGTGTTGGAGGCCGTGCAGCAGGTGCGTGAGCGCGTCGACCTCGGCAAGGGCCGGGAGATGACCGCGGGGCAGCTCTGCGAGACCTTCGGGTTCAGCAAGGAGAAGCAGTGGACGCCGGTCGGCGACCTCTCCGGCGGTGAGCGGCGCAGGCTGCAACTGCTGCGGCTGCTGATGGACGAGCCGAACGTCCTCTTCCTCGACGAGCCGACCAACGACCTGGACATCGAGACGCTGACGCAGCTCGAGGACGTGCTGGACGGCTGGCCCGGCTCCATGGTCGTCATCTCCCACGACCGGTTCTTCGTCGAGCGGACCACGGACAAGGTGTTCGCGCTGCTCGGCGACGCCACGATGCGGATGCTGCCGCGTGGCATCGACGAGTACCTGGAGCGCAGGCGGCGGATGGCGGAGACCGCGAGCGCGTCGGCGCCCGCTCAGGCCGCGCCAGCGCAGGCCGCGGCGAAGACCGTCTCCTCCGCCGATGCCCGCGCCGCGAAGAAGGAACTCCAGAAGATCGAGCGGCAGCTGGACAAGGTCTCCACGAAGGAGACCAAGCTCCACGCCCAAATCGCCGATAACGCGACGGACTTCGAAAAGGTGGCCAAACTGGACGCCGAGCTCCGCGAACTGATCAGCGAGCGCGAGGAGTTGGAAATGCGCTGGCTGGAGCTTGCGGAGGACGCGTAGAGCTCCCGTGGAGCTCGCGTAACGGACGCATTACGGGCCGGTCCTCCCTTGGGAACAGGGGCTGGACCGGACCCGTGTGGTACGGGGGCAGGGTGATAGAAAGGCTGCCCTGAGCACCACTTGGCGTGCCGAAAATCAGTGAAGGGGGAAGCGCTGATGACTCAGCCGCCCAACCAGCCGCCGCCCGGCGGCTTCGGAGCTCCGCAGCCACCGGGGCAGGAGCCCCAGCCGGGTTACGGATACCCGCAGACACCGCCGTCCACGCCCGACAACCCGTACGCGAACCAGCCGACCCAGCCCGGCCCGTACGGCAACCCGCCGCAGCAGCCGGGTCCGTACGCGAACCAGCCGCAGCAGCCGGGTCCGTACGCGAACCAGCCGCAGCAGCCCGGCCCGTACACGGCCCCGCCCCAGCAGCCCGGCCCGTACGGTCAGCCCCAGCAGCCCGGCCCCTACGCGGCCCAGCCGCAGTACGGCTACCCGCAGCAGCCGCCGACCCAGCCGCAGTTCCCCGCCGGCCCCGGCGCGCCCGGCGGCGGCAGCGGCAAGAAGCGCGGCAAGCTCCTCGTGATCGCCGCCGCGGCCGTGGCCGCGCTGCTCGTCGCGGGCGGTGTCACCTGGGCCGTCGTCAGCGGTGACGACGACGGCAAGAAGAAGTCCGAGGCGAAGAACAAGGACCCCGAGCCCACCGCCTCCGCCCCGGTCAACCCGGGCACCGGCGACGGCGACGGCCACGAGGGCAAGGAAGACCTCAACGAAGGCCGCCAGGCCGGCGAGGCCAAGGTCCTCTGGTACAAGGAGGCGCCCAAGGTGCCCGGTTCCGGAGGCGACGCCCCCGGCATGTGGGTGTACGGCGACACCGTCGTCAAGGCCGCGTACAAGCAGCTCCTCGCGTACAAGGCCGGGACCGGCAAGACCGCCTGGAAGGCCATCGAGTTCCCGCAGAAGATCTGCGCGGCGACACAGACGGCCACCGACGACGGCAAGATCGTCGTCGCGTACAAGGAAGGCACCAAGAGCGACGCCAAGTGCAACCAGCTCCAGGTCGTCGACCTGAAGACCGGTGACAAGGGCTGGGGCAAGCCGGTCAAGGAGGAGGGCCTCTTCGACTTCGCCCTCAAGAGCCACCTGGTCCTCGTCGGCGACGTGCTGATGGTCGGCCGCGACCAGTCCGGCACCGCGCTGCGGATGAGCGACGGCAAGAAGCTCTACGTCGCGGACAAGAAGGACGAGGGCACCTGCTTCCCCAACGGCTTCGTCGGCGGCAAGAAGCTCCTCATGGCCCTGTCCTGCGGCGCGAGCACGCCCAGCGCGCACGACGAGCTGCAGCAGCTCGACCCGAAGACCGGCCGCGCCCTGTGGACCAAGAAGTTCCCCAAGGGCTGGCGCATCGGCAAGGTCTTCTCGGACAGCCCGACGATCGTGTACCTCAGCAACGAGGACAAGAAGCAGTTCAACATCACGGTGCTGAAGGAGAACAGCGACAAGACGCGCTCCGAGGTCATCACCAAGGACAGCTTCGCGCCGGAGTGCGACACCTCGGTCCTCAGCCGTGAGCTGGCCGGCTGCCTGGGCGTGGCCGTCGACGACAAGTACCTCTACCTGCCGACGAGCGAGAAGAGCGGCGCGAACGACGTGGTCGCGCTGAGCCTCGCCACCGGCAAGGAGGCCTGGCGCGCCAAGTCGCCGCTGGACGAAACGATGCTCCCGCTGAAGGTCGAGAACGGCGAGGTGATCGCGTACGTCACTCCGTCGTACGACTCCGGCGGCCGCGTCGTCTCCATCGCGACGTCCGGTTCGCACAAGCCCAAGACCCTGCTCCAGCACCCGAAGGGCACATCGCGGATCGAGAGCGGCTTCTACTCGAAGGACGTCGACTACGTGGACGGGCGCTTCTACATCTCGACCACCAGCATCATGCGCTCCTCCGGCCAGGCGAAGCTGATGCTCGCCTACGGCAAGTGACGCGCCCCCACCCAGTCATCCGCTCGACCGCTCTCGTCCCCAAGGAATAGACGACGTCATGACCCAGCCGCCCCAGCCACCGCAGCAGCCGCCGAACGAGCCCCCGCAGGGCGGCTTCGGCGCCCCGCAGGACCCTCCGCCCGGAGGCTTCGGCAAGGCCCCCGACCCGTCGTACGGCTACCCGCAGACGCCGCCCCCGCCCGCGGCTCCTCCGGCGGCTCCGCCGACGGCCCCTCCCGCGCCGCCCGCCCAGCCCACCTACGGCTACCCGCAGGCGCCCCAGGCACCTCAGCCGCCCCAGCCCCCGCAGAGCTACGGCTACCCGACCCAGCCCGCCACGCCGCAGTACCAGCAGGGCTACCAGCAGCCGTACCAGCAGGGCTACCAGCAGCCGCCGACCATGCCGATGCAGCCGCAGCCCGGTGACTCCGGCTCCGGCGGCGGCAAGAAGTTCAACAGCCAGCTGGCGATCATCGTCGCGGCGGCCGCCGCGATCGCGCTGATCGTCGGCGGCGGGGTCTACTACGCCTCGACGAAGGACGACGACTCCAAGAACACCGCGCAGGAGTCCGGCAAGGACGGCAAGGGCGGCAAGGGTTCGGAGAAGGGCGAGCAGGGCGGCACCGCGCCGGACCAGGGCCCGGCCAAGGAGAAGGCGCCGGCCGACCCCTCGGCCAAGGTCCTCATGCAGCTGCCCCAGCCCGAGGTCCCCAAGGACCAGATCTGGAACGCCACGGGCTCGGTGCTGACCGACGACGTCTACGCCAAGGCCGGCGTCTACGAGCTCAACGGCTACGACCCGGACACCGGCAAGAAGAAGTGGACGGTCCCGCTGTCCGGCATGGCCTGCGCGATGTCGCCCGAGGTCACCGAGGACGGCATCGTCGCGGTCGTCACCGAAGAGGCCAAGCGGAACAAGAAGGGCGACTACGAGCAGTGCTCCAACGTCTCCGCGGTTGACCTGAACTCCGGCAAAAAGCTCTGGACCGAGAGCGTCGAGACCAACGGCGTGAAGGCGACCTTCAAGGAAGTCACCATCTCGGGCACCACCATCGCCGCCGGCGCGGGCACCTCCAGCGGCGGCGCCGCCTGGGACGTCAAGGGCAACTCCCTGTGGAAGCCAAAGGTCGGCAAGTGCGAGGACGTCGGCTACGCCGGCGGTGACCAGCTGGTCGCGGTCCGCAAGTGCGGCACGTACGGCGACGAGCGGCTGAAGGTCCAGCTCCTCGACCCGAAGACCGGCGACGACAAGTGGACGTACCCGCTCGCCGACGGCATCGACAACGCCAAGATCATCTCGACGAACCCGGTCGTCTTCGGCCAGGACACCACCGAGATCACCGCCTCCGGTGTCACGGACGTCTTCGCCATCGGCAGCAACGGCAAGCTGCGCTCCAAGATCTCCCTGGAGGACGGCAAGTACGACCACGACTGCGGCGTGAACATGGTGAACGACTGCAAGGCGATCGCCGTGGGCAACGACCGGCTGTACGTCCCGACGCGCCAGCACGACGGCGCCGGCGAGAGCTACAACCGCACCAACGAGATCGTCTCCTTCTCGCTGGCCACCGGAAAGCCCACCAGCGACCGCGCGGTCGCCGGTGAGAACGGCGAGATCTTCCCGATCCGCATGGACGGCGGCAACGTCCTCGCGTACAAGGCGCACGGCTACCAGAAGGGCGCCCAGGTCGTGTCGCTCGACGGCAAGACGATGAAGGAGACCAAGCTCCTGGAGACCCCCTCCTCCGAGGCGGTCACCGACGCGATCAGCGGCATGGTCCCGAAGTCGAACGAACTCCTCTACGGCAACGGGCACTTGTTCCTCGGCAAGAAGCTGCTGAGCAAGCCCTACTCGAAGGACGAGAAGGAGTTCGTGGCGCTCGGCTTCGTCGCGGAGTAGCCGCACGGCACGGCAGCGCACCACGGCGGCGGCCGCCCCCTCGCACCACCGGGGGCGGCCGCCGCCGTTCGTGTACCCCTCCGTACCTCCCGGCGCCCCCGAAGGGCAGGGATTTCGGCATTCCGGGCCGCTTCTGACGGGTAGGGGGCGCGCAACGTCGAACAAGCGTGTAGCTTCCGGGGGATGGAGGGTCGGGGGGCCCGCGGGGAAGTGGGGGGTTGCTATGGGTGTGCGGCTCATGGTGGTCGACGATCACCGACTGCTCGCCGAGGCGCTCGCCTCGGCACTGAAGTTGCGCGGGCACCGGGTGCTCGCCGCCGCCGCGCCCGCCGCCGGTGCGGCGGAACTGGTCATCAGCAGGGCTCCGGAGGTCTGCCTCCTGGGCACGGCCACGCCGGCCGAGCCGGGCATGTTCGACCCGGTCGTGAAGATCAAGCGGGACCGGCCGCAGGTGGCGGTCGTGGTGCTCGGCCCGGTGCCGAACCCGCGCGGCATCGCGGCCGCCTTCGCCTCCGGCGCCTCCGGTTACGTACGCCATGACGAGCGCATCGAAGGAGTGGAGCGCGCCATCATGAAGGCGCGCGCCGGGGAGGCCGCGGTCGCGCCCCAGCTGCTGCAAGGTGCCTTCAGCGAGCTGCTCAATCCGGCCGCGCAGCCCGACGACGAGGGTCAGCGGCTGCTGCAGATGCTGACGCCCCGCGAGGTCGAGGTCCTGGTGCGGGTCGCGGACGGCGAGGACACCCGGCTGATCGCCGCCGGGATGGGGATAGCGCCCAGCACGGCGCGTACGCACGTGCAGCGGGTCCTGATGAAACTGGGCGTCGGCTCGCGTCTGGAGGCCGCCGCGCTCGCCGCGCGCACGGGCCTCCTGGAGCGTGCCGAGCGCCCCGCGTCGGCCTACGCGAACAGCGTGGACAAGCCGGCGGGGCCCGAGTCACCGCAGTGAGCCCGGGCCCCGTGGGGGATGTCAGTCGCTCTCGTCCGGCTCCCGCGCGGGCGGCACGGTCGGGCGCAGCCACAGCCACCCGAGGAAGAAGAGCCCGAGGGCGAGCATGCCGAGGCCCGTCCACAGGTTGATGTTGATGTCCTCGGCCTTCTTCAGGTCGGCGTCGGACGCGGTGATCCCGGCGATCGTCACGATGATGCCGTAGACGACGAACAGGCCGCCGATGATCCGCCGGATGTCGAAGAGGCGGGCCGCCGTCGCGGACTCGGCCTCCAGCTCGGAGACGTGCTTGTGCAGGTCGGACACGGTATTCGGTCCTCCGATCGGGGCTAGAGCGAGTACGGCAGGTAGCAGGCGGCGGCGAGGACGACGGCGCCCCAGCCGAGCAGGGCCGGCTTGCGGTACCAGGCGTCGTCGCCCGCCTCGGCCCCTTCGTCCTCCAGGCCGGGCGAGGCCGTGCCGTAGACGAGCCCGGCCAGTTCGGCCTCCGGCTTGGGGGCGGTGAAGAGCGTGACGACGACCATCACGACGGCGCCCGCGACGAAGCCGACGATCGCCGAGACGAAGTTGGCGCCCTGGTCGGTCGGGATGTCGATGACGCCCTGCTTGTAGATCCAGAAGTAGTTGACCATCGCCGCGGTGGTGCCCGCGACCAGGCCCCAGACACCGGACTTCATGGAAGCCCGCTTCCAGAACATGCCGATGATGAAGACGACGAACATCGGGACGTTGAAGAAGGAGAACAGCGTCTGGAGGTACCCCATGATGTTCGAGAAGCTCGACGCGATGAACGCCGTGCCGATCGAGGCGAGCACGCCGATCGCCGTGATGAGCCGCCCGAAGTTCAGGTAGTAGCCGTCCTCGCGGCCCTTGACCACGTACTTCGCCCAGATGTCGTACGTGAACACGGTGTTGAAGGACGAGACGTTCGCCGCCATGCCCGCCATGAACGCGGCGAGCAGACCCGTGACCGCGATGCCGAGGACGCCGTTGGGCAGCAACTCCTGCATCAGGTAGGGGATCGCGTCGTTGTACGTCAGGTCGGAGCCCGGTGTGCCGATCTTCGGCACGAGGACGGCGGCGACTAGGCCCGGGATCATCACCAGGAAGACGATGAAGATCTTCGGGAAGGCGGCGATGAGCGGGGTGCGCTGGGCGGCGCTCAGGTTCTTCGCGGAGAGCGCGCGCTGCACCTCGGCGAAGTTCGTCGTCCAGTAGCCGAAGGAGAGCACGAAGCCGAGGCCGAGGATGATCGTCAGCCAGTTGGCGCCGAGCGGGTTGGCGTCGCCGATGCCCGTACCGCCCCAGGCGGTCATGAAGTTGTCGCCGTGCTGGTTCTCGATGGAGCCCGTGAGGCCGTCCCAGCCGCCGACCTTCTTCAGGCCGATGACGCAGATGGGTATCAGCGCGGCGAGGATCACGAAGAACTGCAGCACTTCGTTGTAGATCGCCGAGGAGAGACCGCCGATGGTGATGTACGCGAGCACGAAGAGCCCCGCGACGACGATCGCCACCCACTGCGGCCAGCCGAGCAGCGCCTCGACGACGATCGACAGGGCGTAGAGGTTCACGCCCGCGATGAGGATCGCCGCGAAGGCGAAGAGCGCCGAGCTGAGCAGGTGCGCCGACCTGTCGAAGCGCTGGAGCAGGAACTCGGGGACGGAGCGGACCTTGCTGCGGTAGTAGAACGGCATCATGACCAGGCCGAGGAAGACCATGGCCGGGATGGCGCCGATCCAGTACCAGTGGACGACCGCGACGCCGTACTGCGCGCCGGTTGCGGCCATGCCCAGGATCTCGGTGGCGCCCAGGTTCGCGGCGACGAAGGCGAGACCCGTGACCCAGGCGGGCAGGGAGCGGCCCGAGAGGAAGAAGTCGAGGCTGGTCTTGACGGAGCGCCGGGCGGCGAAGCCGATGCCGAGGACCACGGCGAAGTAGATCGCCAGGATCGCGTAGTCGAGGCCGTTGGTGGGCAGCCGAAGCCCCTCGGCCAGAGTTGTTGTGGGGGACTGCATGTGAACTCGCTTCGTTGCGCGAACGGATCAGACGGGAACCTACGCCTCTCGCTTCAATAACTGAACAGTTCTGTTGGTGTTCTTTGTTTGATCGTGATCGGGCGTTGACGCTCCTGTCGTGATGTGGTTTGTTTGTGTTCGATTCTGTTGGGTTGGTGGTGAGGAGACCCGCACGTGAAGAAGACCTCGACCCGTCTCGCCGACGGTCGCGAGCTCATCTACTACGACGCGCGTGACGACGCGGTCCGCGAGGCCGTCGACCGGCGCCCGCTCGACCCCGTATCGACGGCGTCGGAGATCCGCAGGGACCCCCTCCTCGGCGACTCCGTGGCCATCGCCTCCCACCGCCAAGGCCGCACCTACCACCCGCCGGCCGACGAGTGCCCCCTCTGCCCCTCCGCCGGGAACCGCCTCAGCGAGATCCCCGACTCCGCGTACGACGTCGTGGTCTTCGAGAACCGCTTCCCCTCGCTCGCCGGCGACGCGGGCCGCTGCGAGGTCGTCTGCTTCACCTCCGACCACGACGCGTCCTTCGCCGACCTCACCCCCGAGCAGGCCGGACTCGTCCTGGAGGCCTGGACCGACCGCACCGCCGAGCTCTCCCACCTGCCCTCCGTCGAGCAGGTGTTCTGCTTCGAGAACCGCGGCGCCGAGATCGGCGTGACCCTCGGCCATCCGCACGGGCAGATCTACGCGTACCCCTTCGTCACCCCGCGCACGGCGCTGATGCTCCGCTCGCTCGCCGCCTTCAAGGAGGCCTCCGGCGGCCGGAACCTCTTCGACGACATCGTCGCCGAGGAGAGCGCGGGGGAGCGGGTCGTCCTGGAGGGCGAGCACTGGATCGCCTTCGTGCCGTACGCCGCGCACTGGCCCTACGAGGTGCACCTGTACCCCAAGCGCCGGGTGCCCGACCTGCTCGCACTCGACGAGGCGGCGCGCGCGGAATTCCCGCAGCTCTATCTGGAACTCCTGCGGCGCTTCGACCGGATCTTCGGCACCGGGGAGACGGGGCGGACCCCGACCCCCTACATCTCCGCCTGGCACCAGGCGCCGTTCGGCGCGCTCGACGGATATGAGGGGATCAATCGTGATGATGTCGCCCTGCACCTCGAACTTTTCACGATTCGCCGCACTTCGGGCAAGCTGAAGTTCCTCGCGGGTTCCGAATCCGGCATGAGCGTGTTCATCAACGACGTGCCGCCGGAAGCCGCGGCCCAGCGACTGCGAGAGGTAGCGAGTTCATGAGCGGTAAGTACCTGGTCACCGGTGGAGCGGGCTACGTGGGAAGCGTGGTGGCCCAGCACCTGATCGAGGCCGGGCACGAGGTGACGGTCCTCGACAACCTCTCGACCGGCTTCCGCGAGGGCGTCCCCTCGGGTGCCGCCTTCATCGAGGGCGACATCCGGGATGCCGCCAAGTGGCTGGACTCCTCGTACGACGCCGTGCTGCACTTCGCCGCCTTCTCGCAGGTCGGCGAGTCCGTCGTCAAGCCCGAGAAGTACTGGGACAACAACGTCGGCGGCACCATGGCACTCCTCGCCGCCATGCGCGACGCCGGTGTGCGCAGGCTCGTCTTCTCCTCCACCGCCGCGACGTACGGCGAGCCCGTGAACACCCCCATCACGGAGACCGACCCGACCGCCCCCACCTCCCCCTACGGCGCCTCCAAGCTCGCCGTCGACCACATGATCTCCGGTGAGGCGGCCGCGCACGGCCTGGCCGCCGTCTCGCTGCGCTACTTCAATGTCGCGGGCGCGTACGGCGACTGCGGCGAGCGCCACGACCCCGAGTCGCACCTCATCCCGCTGGTCCTCCAGGTCGCCCAGGGCAGGCGCGAGGCGATCAGCGTCTTCGGCGACGACTACCCGACCCCCGACGGGACCTGCGTCCGCGACTACATCCACGTCGCCGACCTCGCCGAGGCGCACCTCCTCGCCGTCGAGGCCGCCACCCCCGGCGAGCACCTCATCTGCAACCTCGGCAACGGCAACGGCTTCTCCGTCCGCGAGGTCATCGAGACCGTCCGCCAGGTCACGGGCCACCCCATCCCCGAGGTGCTCGCCCCGCGCCGCGGCGGCGACCCGGCGGTCCTCGTCGCGTCCGCCGCCACCGCACGCGAGAAGCTCGGCTGGCGGCCGTCCCGCGCTGACCTCGCGGGCATCGTCGCCGACGCCTGGGCGTTCGCCCGGCGCTGACCCGCCCGACCGAAACACCGGACCAAGGGATAACTGATGGACGTAGCGCGGCAGTTCGCGGAGCTCTACGGGTACGAGCCGGCCGGGGTCTGGTCGGCCCCGGGCCGGGTCAACCTCATCGGCGAGTACACGGACTTCAACGAGGGCTTCGTGCTGCCGCTCGCGCTGCCGCACACCGCGGTCGCGGCGGTGGCGCGCCGCACCGACGGCGTCCTGCGGCTCCACTCGGCCGACATCGACGCCCCTGTCGCCGAACTGCGCGTGGCCGAGCTGACACCCCTGTCGCAGTACGGCCAGGGCGGCTGGGCCGCCTACCCGGCGGGCGTGGTCTGGGCGCTGCGGGACGCGGGCCACGACGTCTCCGGAGGTGCCGACCTCCACCTCGCCTCGACCGTGCCGACCGGGGCGGGCCTGTCCTCGTCGGCCGCCCTGGAGGTCGTCACGGCATTCGCCCTGAACGACCTGTACGAACTCGGCCTCGACGCACCCCGGTTGGCGGTCCTCGCGCAGCGCGCCGAGAACGCCTTCGTCGGCGTGCCGTGCGGCGTGATGGACCAGATGGCATCCGCGTGCGCCACGGGGGGCCACGCCCTGCACCTGGACTGCCGCGACCTCTCCCTACGCCAGGTCCCCTTCGACCTGGCGGCACAGGGACTGAAGCTCCTGGTCGTCGACTCGCGCGTGAAGCACGCCCTCGGGGACGGCGCGTACGCGGAGCGGCGCGCCGGATGCGAGGCGGGCGCGCGGGCGCTCGGAGTCTCACACCTGCGTGACATCGAGTACGCGGAACTCCCGGAAGCCCTCGCGAAACTGACAGATGAAAAGGTCCGTCGCTACGTCCGGCACGTCGTGTCGGACGACCATCGGGTCGAGCGGGTCATCGCGCTCCTGGACGCCGGAGACGTCCGCGCGATCGGGCCCGTCCTCACCGAAGGCCACGCCTCGCTCCGTGACGACCTGCGCATCTCCTGCCCGGAGCTGGACCTGGTGGTGACCTCCGCGAACGCGGCGGGCGCGCTCGGCGCCCGGATGACCGGCGGCGGCTTCGGCGGCTCGGCGGTCGTCCTGGTGGAGTCGGCGGACGAGGACACGGTGACGAAGTCGGTCCTGGAGGCCTTCGCCGCGGCGGGGTACACGGCGCCGCGCGTGTTCCCGGCGGTGGCGTCGGCGGGGGCGCGCCGGGAGATCTAGGCCAGCCGCTTCGTGAGCGTGAACTCCTTGACGCCCTCGGGGTAGTCGGGGATCACGCTCACCAGCTCGTACCCCTGGTTCCGGTAGAAGCCCGGGGCCTGGAAGTCCCACGTCTCGACACGGGAGTTGAGGCAGCCGCGGTCCTCGCGGGCCACCCGCTCCGCCTCCGCCAGGAGACGCGAGCCGAGGCCCGCGCCGCGGTGGCGGTCGTCGACCCACAGGTAGTTCACGTGCAGCCAGCGCGCCCAGGTGTGCGCGGCGAGACCCGCCGCGAGGCCGCCGCCCGCGTCCAACGCCCAGATTGCCAGCGGCACTTCGAGGTCGTCGCGGGTCCCGCGCAGGGCGCGGAGCTCGGGCGATGCCGCCGTGTTCGTCTCGCGCAGCCGTGAACGAAGCAGACCCAACCGCTCTTTGTCGACTCCCGTCTCAATACGAAACATACGGCTCACCATAAACGCGCCGGCCAATCAGTTCTGCAAATCGCCTTCCGCTCCCGGCGTCCGGCCCTACTCTGAAGGGCAGTGCCGGTGGGGGCCGGCACTGATTCAGGGGGCGAGACAGTCGGGTACGACGCCCGGCGTGGGGGTGGCGGTCACAGCACGGCGGCGGCCGTGCGGCTGCGTCGATCCCCCGTACCGGGCGCCGTACCCGCACCAGCCGTTCTCCGATGACGGCGTATCCCCAGCTCCTCGCAGGAGCGCGGGGAAGGGGGTTTCTGTGGTTCGCATTCGAGTCCTGGTCGTCGACGACCACCGCATCTTCGCCGAGTCGCTGGCCGCCGCGCTCGCGGCCGAACCCGACGTCGACGTGTCCGCGGCCGGCAGCGGCCCCGCCGCGCTGCGCTGCCTGGAGCGGGCGGCCACCGAAGGCCGCAGATACGACGTGCTGCTCGTCGACGCCGACCTCGGCAGCGCCGCGGGCGCGTTGCAGGGCACCCTCCCTCAGACTCTCGGCGTCGCCCGGGCAGGGGGGACCCCGATCGCCGCCCCCGTCCAGGACGGCAGCGCGGAGGGGCTCGTCGACGGCATCTCCCTGGTCGCGGGCGTCCGCTCCGGCCAGCCCGCCGTGCGCACCGTCGTGCTCGCCGAGAAGGACGACCCGCGCCGCGCGGCCCTCGCGCTCCAGGCCGGGGCCTCGGGCTGGGTGGCGAAGGACTGCTCGCTCTCCCGCCTCCTCACGGTCATACGGGGAGTGCTCAGGGACGAGACGCACCTGCCGCCGGCCCTGCTCACCGGCGTCCTGCGCGAGCTGACCGCCGCCCGCAAGCACCGCACCGAGTCCGAGCGCCTCGTGGAGTCCCTGACCCCGCGCGAGCGCGAGGTGCTGCGCTGCATGGTGGCGGGCCTCGGCCGCAAGGCCGTCGCCGAGCGCCTCTTCCTCTCCCCGCACACAGTGCGCACCCACATGCAGAACGTGCTGGGGAAGCTGGGCGTCCACTCCACCCTCGCCGCGGTGGCGCTCGCCCGGCGCGCGGGCGTCGGCCCGGCCGACCTAGCCGGGGATGTTGTCGAACGGGGCGGTCAACTGGCGTAGCAACCCGGCCAGTTCACCCCGCTGAGCGCGGGAGAGCTCGGCGAGGATCGCCCGCTCCTGCGCCAGCAGACCCGCGAGGGCCTGGTCCGCGCGGTCCCGGCCCTCGGCGGTGAGGCGCACGAGGACGCCGCGCCGGTCGCTCGGGTCGGGCAGGCGCTCCACGAGGCCCTTCTTCGCGAGCCGGTCGATGCGGTTCGTCATGGTGCCGGACGTCACGAGCGTCTGGGTCAGGAGCTGGCCGGGGGAGAGCTGGTAGGGCGCGCCCGCGCGCCGCAGCGACGTCAGGACGTCGAACTCCCAGGGCTCCAGATTGTGCTCGGAGAACGCGAGTCTGCGGGCGCGGTCCAGGTGCCGCGCGAGCCTGCTCACGCGGCTGAGCACCTCGAGTGGTTCCACGTCGAGGTCCGGGCGCTCCCGGCGCCACGCTGCGACCAGCCGATCGACCTCGTCCTCCATGACGATCAGTGTAGGGGGTCTGTCGACATGAAGTCTCTTGACGTCAAGATATCTGGGGTTCAGGATGGCGACAGATCCCCGTCACCCGAGGAGGCCCGCCCCATGCCCGCAGCCACCCCGACCTGGGACCCCCACCAGTACCTGCGCCACGCCGGCCACCGGTCCCGCCCCTTCGCCGACCTCCTCGCCCGCGTCCCCGAGCTCCCCGCCGACGGGCGGCCGCCCCGCGTCGCCGACCTCGGCTGCGGGCCCGGCACCGTCACCCGGCTCCTCGCCGAGCGGTGGCCCACCGCGCACATCACCGGGTTCGACAACTCACCGGAGATGCTGGCCCGCGCGGACCGGCTCGCCGGCCCCACCGCCGGGGGCGGCCGCCTCGACTTCGCCCCGGCCGACGCCACGGAGTGGACCCCGGCCCCCGGGGCGTACGACCTGATCCTCTCCAACGCGACCCTCCAGTGGGTGCCGGGCCACCCCGACTCCTTCCCCGCCTGGATCGCCGCCCTGGTGCCCGGCGGCACGTTCGCCTTCCAGGTCCCGGGCAACTTCGACGCCCCCAGCCATGTCCTGATGCGGGAACTCGCCGCCTCCCGGCGCTGGCGCGACCGCCTCGGCGACGTCCTGCGCCACGCGGACGCGGTGCTCTCGCCAGGGGCGTACCTGGCACGCCTCGCGGACCTCGGCTGCGAGGTCGACGCCTGGGAGACGACGTACCAGCACCTCCTCACGGGTGAGGACCCGGTCCTCGACTGGGTCAAGGGCACGGGCCTGCGCCCGGTCCTGACGGCCCTGGCCGACGACCCGTCGGCGACGGAGGCGTTCCTCGCGGAGTACGGGGAACTGCTGCGCAAGGCGTACCCGCCGACTGAGCACGGCACGGTGTTCCCGTTCCGCAGGGTGTTCGCGGTGGCTACGGCGTGCGGCCGAGGTGCGTGACGAGGATGCGGATGACGGTGTCGTCGATGATGTACAGAACCCTGTAATCGCCGACGCGAAGGCGGCGAAGGTCGGCCGATCCGTACGCTCTGGAGCCCACTGGGCGTGGATCGTGAGCCAATCCGTCGATGGTGTCCAGGAGCGCGGCGAGGCCGCTCGGGTCCTCCTTCAGGAACCGGGCCGCGGCATCGAGGGCGTGTGGCTCGAAGAGGATCTCGTAGGTCACGGGCGTTCGAGCCCCAGCCGCTTGCGCACCTCGGCCATGGGGATACCCGGCTCGAGGGTGCCCTCCGCCTTGCGGCGCTGGTAGTCGGCGAGTGCCAGAGCGTCTTCCAGATCCTCTATGACATGCGGTGAGACGAGCAGCGCGGCCACGTGTCCGTGGTCGGTGAGGGCGATGGTCTCCCGGCTGTGGGCGGCCCGGCGCACCAGGTCGCCGAGTTGTGCACGGGCCGCGCTGATCGCAATCTCGGTCATGCGCCAAGAGTGCATGACATTAATCTAGTGGTCAATGTGTGGCCAAAGCTCGATGGGCCTCAGCTCTTGCGGTGACCTATCAGGCGCGGCTTGGGCTCAAGACCGTCCAGACCGTGCCACGCCAGATTGACCAGATGCGCCGCCACCTCCGCCTTCTTCGGCTTCCGCGCGTCCAGCCACCACTGGCCCGTCAGCGCGACCATGCCGACCAGCGCCTGCGCGTACAGCGGCGCCAGCTTCTGGTCGAAGCCGCGGCCCTTGAACTCCTGGCCCAGGATGTCCTCCACCTGCGTCGCGATGTCGGAGATCAGGGAGGCGAAGGTGCCGGTGGACTGGGCCACCGGCGAATCGCGGACCAGGATGCGGAAACCGTCCGTGTACGTCTCGATGTAGTCGAGGAGGGCGAACGCCGCCTGTTCGAGGAGCTCCCGGGGGTGCCCGGCGGTGAGCGCCCCCGTCACCATGTCCAGGAGCTGACGCATCTCGCGGTCCACCACGACCGCGTAAAGCCCCTCCTTGCCGCCGAAGTGCTCGTACACGACGGGCTTGGAGACGCCGGCCTTCGCGGCGATCTCCTCCACCGACGTGCCCTCGAACCCCTTGGCGGCGAACAGCGTGCGACCGATGTCGAGGAGCTGCTCCCGGCGCTCGGCACCCGTCATCCGGGTCCGGCGGGTGCGCCGGGGCTGCTTCTCTTTGCCGGCAGGGCTTGAATTGCTGGAGTCGGTCGCCACGTCGTCCATCATGCCGCGTCAGCGGCCTGCGGCTGGCGGCGGGAGTCGATGCGCGACTTCGACGGCCACCGCACGTCGTACGCCCAGCCGAGCCGCTCGCACCAGCGGATGATCCGCGCCGACGAATCGATCTGGCCCTTCATCACGCCGTGCCGCGCCGACGTCGGGTCGGCGTGGTGGAGGTTGTGCCAGGACTCGCCGCAGGACAGCACCGCGAGCCACCACACGTTGCCCGAGCGGTCACGCGACTTGAAGGGCCGCTTGCCCACCGCGTGACAGATCGAGTTGATCGACCACGTGACGTGGTGCAGCAGCGACACGCGGACCAGCGAGCCCCAGAAGAACGCCGTGAAGGCGCCCCACCACGACATCGTCACCAGACCGCCCACCACCGGCGGGATGGCCAGCGACACGATCGTCCACAGCAGGAACTGCCGGGAGATGCGGCGGATCGCCGGGTCCTTGACCAGATCCGGGGCGTACTTCTCCTGCGAGGTCCGCTCCTCGTCGAACATCCAGCCGATGTGCGCCCACCACAGCCCCTTCATCAGGGCCGGGAGCGTCTCGCCGAAGCGCCACGGGGAGTGCGGGTCGCCCTCCGCGTCCGAGAACTTGTGGTGCTTGCGGTGGTCGGCCACCCAGCGCACCACGGGACCCTCCACCGCCATCGACCCGGCCACCGCGAGCGCGATCCGCAGCGGCCGCTTCGCCTTGAAGGAGCCGTGCGTGAAATAGCGGTGGAAGCCGATGGTGATGCCGTGGCACCCCAGGAAGTACATGAAGACGAGCAGGCCGAGGTCCAGCCAGCTCACCCCCCAGCCCCAGGCCAGCGGCACCGCCGCGACCAGGGCGAGGAACGGGACGGTGATGAAGAGGAGCAGGGCGATCTGTTCGACCGAGCGCTTCCGCTCACCGCCCAGCGTCGCGGGGGGCGGCGAGCCGGCCGGGCCGGTCGCCCGCGGAGCGTCTTGGATCACATCGGCGTCGGAGTACGCATCGGAGGTTGTCGTCATGGGCACGTCCCCTATGGGGTCGAGGGCTGGGGTGGGAGTAGTGCACGGGCACGGTTCCTGCAACGGCTGCGATACCACGTTACCTACGGTTCCGTAACCTACGGCTACGTAAGTATGGCAGGACGGAGCTCCGGGGCAAGAGCCCGCGAGCTCTGTGCCCGAAGTGACACCTATCCTTGGACACGGTCGGACAGCGCGGTCCGCTCTGTATCTCCCCGGTTTCCCACGGAAACCCCTCCCAGTCTTGAAGCGCTTCAACACTGCAAGGAGCCGCACCTGTGAGCAGTGCCGACGACCAGGGCCAGCAGGCCACAAGCACCGCCAGCGCCGAGCTGCGCGCCGACATCCGCCGCCTCGGCGACCTGCTCGGCGAGACCCTCGTACGCCAGGAGGGTCCCGAACTCCTCGAACTGGTCGAGAAGGTCCGCCGTCTGACGCGCGAGGACGGCGAGGCCGCCGCCAAGCTCCTCGGCGGCACGGAACTGGAGACCGCGGCCAAGCTGGTCCGCGCCTTCTCCACGTACTTCCATCTGGCGAACGTCACCGAGCAGGTCCACCGCGGCCGCGAGCTGCGCGCCCGGCGCGCCGCCGAGGGCGGCCTCCTCTCCCGCACCGCGGACCGCCTCAAGGACGCCGACCCCGAGCACCTGCGCCAGACCGTGCAGAACCTCAACGTGCGCCCCGTCTTCACCGCGCACCCCACCGAGGCCGCCCGCCGCTCCGTGCTCAACAAGCTCCGCCGTGTCGCCGAGCTCCTGGAGACCCCGGTCATCGAGTCCGACCGGCGCCGCCACGACACCCGACTGGCCGAGAACATCGACCTCGTCTGGCAGACCGACGAACTCCGCGTCGTCCGCCCCGAACCCGCCGACGAGGCCCGCAACGCCATCTACTACCTCGACGAGCTGCACGCCGGCGCCGTCGGGGACGTACTGGAAGACCTCACCGCCGAACTGGAGCGCGTCGGCGTCCAGCTGCCCGAAGGCACCCGCCCCCTCAGCTTCGGCACCTGGATCGGCGGCGACCGCGACGGCAACCCGAACGTGACCCCCCAGGTCACCTGGGACGTCCTGATCCTCCAGCACGAGCACGGCATCAACGACGCGCTCGACATGATCGACGAGCTGCGCGGCTTCCTCTCCAACTCGATCCGCTACACCGGAGCCACCGACGAGCTCAAGGCCTCCCTCCAGGGCGACCTGGAGCGGCTGCCCGAGATCAGCCCCCGCTACAAGCGCCTCAACGCCGAGGAGCCCTACCGCCTCAAGGCCACCTGCATCCGGCAGAAGCTGGAGAACACCAAGCAGCGCCTGGCCAAGGGCACCCCGCACGAGCCGGGCCGCGACTACCTCGGCACGAGCGAGCTCCTCGAGGACCTCACCCTCATCCAGACCTCGCTGCGCGAGCACAAGGGCGCCCTCTTCGCCGACGGCCGGATGAACCGCACCATCCGCACCCTGGCCGCCTTCGGCCTCCAGCTCGCCACCATGGACGTACGCGAGCACGCGGACGCCCACCACCACGCCCTCGGCCAGCTCTTCGACCGCCTCGGCGAGGAGTCCTGGCGCTACGCGGACATGCCCCGCGAGTACCGCCAGAAGCTCCTCGCCAAGGAGCTCAGGTCCCGGCGCCCGCTCGGCCCGTCCCCGGCCCCCGTGGACGCCGCCGGCGAGAAGACCCTCGGCGTCTTCCAAACCGTCAAGAAGGCCCTCGAAGTCTTCGGACCCGAGGTCATCGAGTCGTACATCATTTCGATGTGCCAGGGCGCCGACGACGTCTTCGCCGCCGCCGTCCTCGCCCGCGAGGCCGGGCTCATCGACCTGCACGCCGGCTGGGCGAAGATCGGCATCGTGCCGCTCCTGGAGACCACCGACGAGCTGCGCGCCGCCGACGTCATCCTCGACGAGATGCTCGCCGACCCGTCGTACCGCCGTCTCGTCGCCCTCCGCGGCGACGTGCAGGAGGTCATGCTCGGCTACTCCGACTCGTCCAAGTTCGGCGGCATCACCACGAGCCAGTGGGAGATCCACCGGGCGCAGCGACGCCTGCGCGACGTCGCCCACCGCTACGGCGTGCGGCTGCGCCTCTTCCACGGCCGCGGCGGCACCGTCGGCCGCGGCGGCGGCCCGTCCCACGACGCGATCCTCGCCCAGCCCTGGGGCACCCTGGAGGGCGAGATCAAGGTGACCGAGCAGGGTGAGGTCATCTCCGACAAGTACCTCGTGCCGTCCCTGGCCCGCGAGAACCTGGAACTGACCGTCGCGGCCACCTTGCAGGCCTCCGCCCTGCACACCGCGCCGCGCCAGTCCGACGAGGCCCTCGCCCGCTGGGACGCCGCCATGGACGTCGTCTCGGACGCCGCGCACTCCGCGTACCGGCGCCTCGTCGAGGACCCGGACCTGCCGACGTACTTCCTCGCGTCGACCCCGGTCGACCAGCTCGCCGACCTGCACCTCGGCTCCCGGCCGTCGCGACGCCCCGGCTCGGGCGTCTCGCTCGACGGCCTGCGCGCCATCCCGTGGGTCTTCGGCTGGACCCAGTCGCGGCAGATCGTCCCCGGCTGGTTCGGCGTCGGCTCGGGCCTCAAGGCGCTGCGCGAGGCCGGTCTGGACACCGTCCTCGACGAGATGCACGAGCACTGGCACTTCTTCCGCAACTTCATCTCCAACGTCGAGATGACCCTCGCCAAGACGGACCTGCGGATCGCCAGGCACTATGTCGACACGCTCGTGCCGGACGAGCTCAAGCACGTCTTCGACACGATCGAGGAGGAGCACGAGCTGACCGTGCGCGAGGTCCTGCGGATCACCGGCGGGGACGAACTCCTCGACTCCCACCCGGCGCTCCAGCAGACCTTCGCGATCCGCGACGCGTACCTCGACCCGATCTCGTATCTTCAGGTCGCGCTCCTGAAGCGGCAGCGGGATGCCGCGGCGGCGGGGCAGGAGCCTGATCCGTTGCTCGCGCGCGCCTTGCTGCTCACGGTCAACGGTGTGGCGGCGGGGTTGCGTAACACCGGCTGACGCGCCGGCCCACGTGACAGGGCCCCGCATCGCTTCGGCGGTGCGGGGCCCTGTGTGTTTTTGACCGCGGGTTCGCCGTGGCCGGGCGCGCAGTTCCCCGCGCCCCTGAAGCGGCGCTTTGCGCGCCCCTCAGGAGTTGTATGTGCTCTGGGCGCGTTCCAGGCCCTCGATGATCAGGGCCTCCACCGCGTCCGCCGCCCGGTCCACGAAGTAGTCCAGCTCCTTGCGCTCCGTCGAGGAGAAGTCCTTCAGGACGAAGTCCGCGACCTGCATCCGGCCCGGCGGGCGGCCGATGCCGAACCGCACCCGGTGGTAGTCGGAGCCCATCGCCTTCGTCATCGACTTCAGACCGTTGTGGCCGTTGTCGCCGCCGCCCAGCTTCAGCCGCAGCGTGCCGTAGTCGATGTCCAGCTCGTCGTGGACCGCGACGATGTGCTCCGTCGGGACCTTGTAGAAGTCGCGGAGCGCCGTCACCGGGCCGCCGGAGACGTTCATGTACGACATCGGCTTCACCAGGATCACCCGGCGGTTCGCGGGGCCGGGCGGACCGATGCGGCCCTCGATCACCTGCGCCTGGGCCTTCCCGGCCCGCTTGAACTTGCCGCCCATGCGGTGCGCGAGCAGGTCGGCCACCATGAAGCCCACGTTGTGCCGGTTCATGGCGTACTCGGGGCCCGGATTGCCGAGGCCCGCGATCAGCCAGGGGGCGCTGGCGTCGGTCGTCACGTGCATGTCTCCTTCATACGCGGTCCTGCGCGCGTCTCTGACCTCATACGCGGCAGCCGCCGCCCCCCGAGGGAGCGGCGGCTGCCGTGCCGAACGTGCGTCGCGAGGCTCAGGCCTCGGCGGCCGCGTCGCCCTCGGCACCCTCGGCCGGGGCCTCCTCGGCCTGCGCGGAGAGGATCTGCAGGACGACGGTGTCCTCCTCGACGGCCAGCGTGGAGCCGGCCGGCAGCGGGATGTCCTTGGCGAGGACCGCGTCGCCGGCGTCCAGACCCGCGATGGAGACGGTGACCGACTCCGGGATGTGGGTGGCCTCGGCCTCGACCGGCAGGGTGTTCAGGACGTGCTCGAGCAGGTTGTTGCCCGGCGCCAGGTCGCCCTCGGTGTGGACGGGGATCTCGACGGTGACCTTCTCGCCGCGCTTCACGATGAGCAGGTCGACGTGCTCGAGGATGCCGATGCGCAGGGCGTCACGCTGGACGGCCTTCGGGATGACGAGCTCGCTGCGACCGTCGATGTCCAGGTTGATCAGGACGTTCGAGGTCTTCAGCGCCATCAGGGTGTCGTGGTGCGGAAGGGCGATGTGGACCGGGTCCGTGCCGTGGCCGTAGACGACGGCGGGCAGCTTGTCGGCGCGACGCAGACGACGGGCCGCACCCTTGCCGAACTCGGTACGGGTCTCGGCGGTGATCTTCACCTCGGACATGTGCACTCCTCGTATATGCAGTGACGGAAAAGAATCGGTCACCCGGCCACGAACGGCCTGCTACGAAGAGCGCGTCGATAACGGACAGCCACACAGAAAAGTGCGGCCTCCCTCGCCGAGCAACTTCAGCAGTCTACTCGGCGACGGAGGCCGCACCAAAAGGATCTTCCGAGCGGGTCCTACTGCTCGTCGAAGAGGCTCGTCACCGAACCGTCCTCGAAGACCTCACGCACCGCGTTCGCGATCGTCGGCGCGATGGAGAGCACCGTGATCTTGTCGAGCTCGAGCTCGCTCGGCGTGGGCAGCGTGTCCGTGAAGACGAACTCGCTCACCTTCGAGTTCTTCAGACGGTCCGCGGCGGGACCCGAGAGCACACCGTGCGTGGCCGTCACGATGACGTCCTCGGCGCCGTGCGCGAACAGCGCGTCCGCGGCGGCGCAGATCGTGCCACCCGTGTCGATCATGTCGTCGACCAGGACGCAGACGCGGCCCTTCACCTCACCGACGACCTCGTGCACGGTGACCTGGTTCGCCACGTCCTTGTCGCGGCGCTTGTGCACGATCGCCAGCGGCGCGCCGAGACGGTCGCACCAGCGGTCGGCGACGCGCACGCGGCCGGCGTCCGGCGAGACGACCGTCAGCTTCGAACGGTCGACCTTCGCGCCCACGTAGTCCGCGAGGATCGGCAGCGCGAAGAGGTGGTCGACCGGACCGTCGAAGAAGCCCTGGATCTGGTCCGTGTGCAGGTCGACCGTGAGGATGCGGTCGGCACCCGCGGTCTTCATGAGGTCCGCGATCAGACGCGCCGAGATCGGTTCACGCCCGCGGTGCTTCTTGTCCTGCCGCGCGTAACCGTAGAACGGCACGATGACCGTGATGGAGCGGGCCGACGCGCGCTTCAGCGCGTCGATCATGATCAGCTGCTCCATGATCCACTTGTTGATCGGAGCGGTGTGGCTCTGGATCAGGAAGCAGTCGGCGCCGCGCGCCGACTCCTGATAGCGGACGTAGATCTCGCCGTTGGCGAAATCGAAGGCCTTCGTCGGCACGATGCCGACACCCAGCTTGTGTGCGACCTCCTCGGCCAACTCGGGGTGGGCGCGGCCGGAGAAGAGCATCAACTTCTTCTCGCCGGTCGTCTTGATCCCGGTCACAGCACTGTCTCCTCAGAGAGTTCTTCCCGCTGCCGTACTCACGCGTCCCGGTGCGTCGAGTCGGCCGAATGTGCACTATCACGGTACGCCGTGTCAGACGCACCTGTTTCCGGTCAGCTTTCGCCGGCCGGCTCCCGGGACGCCGCCTCCGCCGCCTTCGCGGCCGCGCTCCCCGGACGCTTACGGGCCACCCAGCCCTCGATATTCCGCTGCTGGCCCCGGGCGACGGCCAGCGAACCGGCCGGCACGTCCTTCGTGATCACGGACCCGGCGGCGGTGTACGCGCCGTCCCCGACCGTGACAGGAGCCACAAACATGTTGTCCGAACCCGTACGGCAGTGGGACCCCACCGTCGTGTGGTGCTTCGCCTCGCCGTCGTAGTTCACGAAGACGCTCGCGGCACCGATGTTGGAGTACTCGCCGATGGTCGCGTCGCCCACGTACGACAGGTGGGGCACCTTCGCGCCCTCACCGATCGTCGCGTTCTTCATCTCCACATACGTACCCGCCTTGGACTTGGTCCCAAGCCGGGTGCCGGGCCGCAGATACGCGTACGGGCCGACGTTCGCCCGCTCGCCGATCTCGGCGTGGTCCGCCACGCTGTTGTCGACCCGGGCGCCCGCGCCCACCGTGGTGTCCCTCAGCCGCGTGTTGGGCCCGACCTCGGCGCCCTTGCCCACGTGCGTGGCGCCCTGCAACTGCGTCCCCGGGTGCACGACCGCGTCCCGCTCGAAGGTGACCGTGGCGTCCACCCACGTCGACGCGGGGTCGATGACGGTGACGCCCGCCAGCATCGCCTCGGTCAGCAGCCGGTCGTTGAACGTCCGTCGCGCCTGGGCCAGTTGCACGCGGTTGTTGATGCCCGCGATCTCCTCGTGGTCGTCGGCCACGGCCGCGCCCACCCGGTGCCCGGCCTCGCGCAGGATCCCGAGGACGTCCGTGAGGTACTCCTCGCCCTGGCTGTTGTCCGTGCGGACCTTGCCGAGGGCCTCCGCGAGGAGTCGGCCGTCGAAGGCGAAGACGCCCGAGTTGATCTCGCGGATCGCGTGCTGGGACTCGGTGGCGTCCTTGTGCTCCACGATCGCGGTGACGGCGCCGTTCGCGGCGTCGCGGACGATGCGGCCGTAGCCGGTCGCGTCCGGCACCTCGGCGGTCAGCACGGTCACGGCGTTGCCGTCGTCGCTGTGGACGGCGGCGAGCTTTTGCAGCGTCGCGCCGGTCAGGAGCGGGGTGTCGCCGCAGACCACGACGACGGTGCCGTCGACCGGGCCGCCGAGCTCCTCAAGGGCGATGCGGACGGCGTGCCCCGTGCCGTTCTGCTCGGCCTGGTAGGCGGTGCGGACCTGCGGCGCGACGGCGCCGAGGTGCTCCCTGACCTGCTCGCTCTGGAAACCGACGACGGTGACGAGCTGCTCGGGCGAGAGCGCGGAGGCGGCGTGGAGCACGTGCCCGATGAGGGAACGGCCACAGATCTCGTGCAGGACCTTGGGCAGGTCCGACTTCATACGGGTGCCCTCACCCGCTGCGAGGACGACGACGGCTGCCGGGCAGGTTGCGCTCACGGGGGATGCCCTTCGGCTTCGGATGGGTTGGGGTTCCTCTGGGGGGAGGACATCCGCAGGATACCGGGGCGTTGTGGGGCGGAAATGAGGGCGGGTCCCGACCTTGGCGGTCAGGACCCGGCAAAAAGTGCTCCCCCATCAGGATTCGAACCTGAACAGACGGTACCAAAAACCGCAGTGCTGCCTGATTACACCATGGGGGATGAAACTCGACTAAACCGGACACTGGGTCAAGTCGCCGAGTCGGCACCCAACACTATGCCGTACCAAGCCCCTTCCATGCGACGGTAGAGATCGGCGCTTTGGCGAACGTAGACGATGAGACAGCCGTGATAGGCCTCCCCGGTGTTCCTCCGGACCGTGCGAGGGTTGTGCCTACTCAGCGTCGCCCTGTTGAACGCGGTGGCTTCGACTCCGACGACGCCCGCCCAGAAGGCCTCGGCGGCGGGCACGTCGGCGCTCTCGTGGATGCTCAGGCGCAGGGTCAGCCGATCCTTCGTGACGCCTAGCGAGGCGAGCCAGCGCAGGTGGAAGCGGATCACGTCCGGGTCGCTGTTGATGAACTGCAGGACCTCGCTGCGGCGGTAGGTCTTGCTCTTGGTGCCCTCGGCCCAGTAGAGGGCCACCCCCGCGAGGAAAAGCTCACGCTCCGACAGGTGCCCCACTGTCCGCATCGCGGCGTCCTTCTGCGCTCGGCGTTCCCGCTCCTGCGCGGCGCGCAGTTCGGCGAGACCCGCGTTCATGCGCGTTCTCTGCTCCTCGGGTGTGCAGCGGGGCTCTGGCGAAGGCAGGTCCCGTACCCACAGCGAGACGGAACTCTTGGAGCAACCCAGCTCTGTCTGGATCTCGTTGTACGTCCACCCTTGGCGCCGCAGCTCGCGCGCTCGTCGCCGATGGCTGTCCTTCGCCCTCGGGCGTTTGGTCCACTCCGCGGGCGGCTCCCCCTGGACCAGTCGACTCAGGGTCTCCTTGCTGCGCACGTCGAGCTCGGCGGAGATCTGCCGCAGGCTCAGCCCCGCCCGCCGCAGCGCGACCGCCCTCTCCCGCAGTCCCTCGAAGTCCCCGTACTTGCCCGACTCGCCCGTGCCGCCCTCGGCGGGAGTGATCTCTGTCATGGGACGACCGTCGGGCGGAATGGGGTGTTCCGGGGTGGAACCGTGAAGGGTTCAACAGTTCGAGGGATAACGGTGCGTTTCGCTTTCGGTCGAACGGGGCGTGTGCTGGATCACCGAGCGGGAAACTCACCGGAAAACCGGGGCGGAACGCCCGTACGCTGGAAGGCATGACCACGACGGGGGACGACCGCACCACGGCCATGACCGGGCCGTGGTGGTGGGAGCGGTGGCGCGGTGCCGCGCTGGACGCCGGGCTCGCGGTGCTGTCCGCGGCGGAGTGCGGAGCGGAGGGAGTCGCCTTCGCGCGGGACGCGGGACTGCCCGTGCCGGTGGGCATCGCCTTCGGTGTGCTCGCGGGTGCCGCGCTGCTGATCCGGCGGCGCTGGCCCGTCGCCGTCGTGCTGATATCGATCGCGATCACGCCCGCGCAGATGGGCGTGCTCCTCACCGTCGTCGGCCTCTACACCCTGGCCGCCTCCGAGCTGCCGCGCCGCATCACGGGCGCCCTCGCCGGCATGTCGATGGCGGGGACGCTGATCGTCGCGCTGGTGCGGGCCAACCAGGACATGGCGGAGGGCAGCCCGTCGATCGGTAGCGAGTTCATTCCGTTCTTCGCGGTGACCGCGGCGATAGGGGTGACCGCGCCGCCGGTGCTGCTCGGCCTGTACGTCGGCGCGCGGCGCCGTCTCGTGGAGGGCATGCGGGAGCGGGCGGACAGCCTGGAGCGGGAGCTTCAGCTGCTCGCCGAGCGGGCCGAGGAGCGGGCCGAGTGGGCGCGGAACGAGGAGCGGACCCGGATCGCCCGTGAGATGCACGACGTGGTCGCGCACCGGGTGAGCCTGATGGTGGTGCATGCTGCGGCGCTGCAGGCGGTGGCCCGCAAGGACCCGGAGAAGGCCGTGCGGAACGCGGCGCTCGTGGGTGACATGGGCCGGCAGGCGCTGACGGAGCTGCGGCAGATGCTCGGGGTGCTGCGGACCGGGGACGGCACGGAGAGCGCGAAGCCCGTCGATCCGCTGCCGCTGGCCGCCGTGGGGTTCGCGGCGGCCGCCGCGGCGTCGCGCGCGGTCGACGAGGACGGCCCGTGCCTGGCGGAGCTGGAGGAGCTGGTGGGCCAGTCGCGGGCGGCGGGCATGGCGGTGGACCTGTCGGTGCAGGGCGAGCCGCGTGACTGTTCCGCGGAGGTGGAGCAGACCGCTTACCGGGTGGTGCAGGAGGCGTTGACGAACGTCCACAAGCACGCGGCGGGCGCGAAGACGTATGTGCGGCTTGCGTACCGGGGCGCGGAGATCGCGATGCAGGTGGAGAACGAGCCGCCGCCGGAGCCGGACGGGTCGGCGGACGCCCGCCTGCCGAGCGGTGGCAACGGCTTGGTGGGGATGAAGGAGCGGGTCACGGGCCTGGGCGGCGTCTTCGTGTCGGGCCCGACGGACGGCGGCGGCTTCCGGGTCTCCGCGGTGCTTCCGGCGGCGCCCGCGTTCGCGGGGTAGCGGCGCCGCCGGCGGGCGTAGTACGGGTGGGTCCCGGGCGGGCCCTAGAAGCTCGCGGTGGCCGAGAGGCGGGTGGGCTGGGCGCCGGTGATGAGGGTGGCGAGGGCCTGGTCGATGTGGGCGCCGAGGAACCAGTCGCCGCTGTGGTCGAGGCTGTAGACGCGGCCTTCGACGTCGATCGCCAGGAGCGCCTGGTTGTCGGGCTCTTCGCCGATGGGGCACACCTCGGTGCCGAGGGCGCGGCCGAGGTCGCCGAGGGTGCGGGCGAGGTGCAGGCCGTACATGGGGTCGAGGTGCACCGTGGCGGGGGCTATCTGGCGGCCGGGTCCCTGCGGCGTGATGTGCAGACCGCCGAATTCGGCCCAGGCCTCGACGGCGGCGGGAAAGACGGTGTGCCGGTGGCCGGCGGGTGAGGTGTGGCGGCGCAGGGCGTCGGCCCAGATCTCGGCCTGCTTTATGTCCCAGTGGCCGGGGCGCCAGCCGGCCGCGCGGAGGGCGGCGTCGACGGGGACGGGGAATCGCGTGCTGCCGCCGGCGGCGGGCGAGGTGGCCGTGGCGGGGTGTTCGGGGTGCATCGGGTGGCCCTCGTTCGGTCGTGGGGGCGGTCGTGCGGGCGGTCGTGGGGGGTGGTCGGCCGGTCGGCGGTCAGGCGTCGCTCGTCGTGGGGTCGACGACCCGGACGCCGAAGTGCGCGGTGAGGGCGGCGCAGGAGCGGCAGGGCTGGGCGAAGGCGCCGTGCAGCGGGTCGCCGTCCTCGCGGATGCGGCGGGTGGTGAGTTTGGCGTGCTTGAGGGCCTTGCGGGCCTCGCCGTTGGTCATGGGTTTGCGCGAGGCGCGTTTGGAGCGGCTCGCGTCGGCCGCCGTGAGGTGGCGGGAGATCAGGATGGCCTCGGCGCAGCGGCCGGTGAAGCGTTCGCGCTGGCCGCTGGTGAGGGCGTCGAGGAAGTCCTGGACGAGCGGGTGGAGCGCGGGCGGTTCGTCGCCGCGGCGTGCGGTGCAGGTGAGCGTGGTCTGCCCGCGTACGGAGAGGGCGGCGGCGACGGTGGGCAGGATGCCGTCGCGGCGCTGGCGCAGGATGGGCGCGTGGGCGGTGGTGGCGCTCCAGCCGACGCGGGGGTCTCCCGCGCGCGGGTCGCCTGCTGCGCGGGGATCGCCTGCGCGTGCGTCGCCTGCCCTCGGGGCGCCTGCGCGCGAGTCTCCGGTGCCCGGGATGGCCGCCGGAGCGTGCCCCCGCGCGGTGGTGTCGTTCGTCGTGGTGGCCGCCGTCGTGGACAGCGTGTGGCCGGACATGCCGCTCTGTGCCGTCTGCATCGTGCTCTTCCCTCCCCCTGCTCGCGGCGGTCACCGCGTGTGCCACGCCCCCGCGTTGCGGGGGACAGCCTGCCAAATGGGGCGGGTGGTGCGGAAGCTGGGGCACTGCGACACGCCTGGCTTTCCGTCGGGATTCGTCGCACGGTGACCGTCCGGTGGCTCGTGGTCATGGAACCGGAGGCCCGGTGACCGGTGCCGTTCTTGCGCATAGGCTGTGTCGACATCGCAGGACCAGAACCAGAACCTTCCACAGTGCCGCAGGGGGCAACCGCCATGACGACAGGTCGGCTGGGGCAGCAGTCCGCGCCGCCGAACGCGGCCTACGCCGGGCAGGTGGTGCACTTCCCTGACCCGGTCCGTGCCGCGCGCCATCCCAGGGGGGTGCGGGTGGACGAGCACGGTTTCCCGGACTTCTCGTCGTACGCGCGTGCCGCCGCGGAGATCGCCGAGCCGCCCGAGGGGTTCGGTGTCGACGAACTCCGCCTGACGGACTACGTGTCGGCGAACGCGGCGATGGCCGCGGCGGGCCACGAACTGTGGGACACGATTCCCGCGGTGGCGACCCCGCACGGCTGGACCTGGCACCACGCGGCGCACAGCCGCCGTCTGGAGCTGGTCCCCGTCGAGGTGAAGGCGCTGCTGCGGCATCACGGCGGGATCGCGACGACGGCCGTGGACCAGGAGAAGAGGGGCACCCGCCCGCTGCAGGAGACGCGTCCCGCGCACTTCGGTCTGCCGAAGGCCTCGGTCGCGGTGACCGAGCAGCAGGTGCAGGGCGTGGAGGAGGACCTCGGGTACCGGCTGCCGGGCGCCTACCGCTCTTTCCTGAAGGCGGCGGGCGGCTGCGCGCCGGTCGGCGCGGCGCTCGACGCCGAGCTGGGCCTGCTCGTGGACCAGCCGTTCTTCACGGTGCGGGACGAGGCCGCGGTCAACGACCTGGTGTACGTGAACAAGTGCCTGCGCGACCACCTGACCAAGGACTACCTGGGTGTCGGGTTCGTGCAGGGCGGCCTGCTCGCCGTGAAGGTCAAGGGCGACCGGATCGGTTCGGTGTGGTTCTGCGCGTACGACGACGCGCGCGACGTCTCGGAGGCGGCGGGGTGGCCGCCGGCCGAGCGGGTGCGGCGGCTGCTGCTGCCGTGCGGCGACGACTTCGACGTGTTCCTGTCCCGGCTCGCGGGCAATCCGCCCGAGCTGGAGACCGTGGCGAACCTGATGGTGGACGGCGGCTTCGCGCAAGCCGTCCCCGTGCCGGGTGGGGAGTGACGCAACAGTGGTGACCTTCGCGCAGGCGCAGGAGCGCGCCGAGGAGTGGATCAACGGCGACGTGCCGGGCTATCAGCACCGTGAGGTGCGGGTCCGGGAGTTCGACCTGGGGTTCGTCGTGTGGGCCGAGGACCGCGAGCACGGTCCGGTGTCGGACGGCGGCGGGCAGCGGCTCGTCATCGCGCGGGACAGCGGCGACGCGACGCTCTGGCCCGCACTTCCGGTGGGCGAGGTGATCCGCCGGTACGAGGAGGAGTACGGCCTGCCGGACGCGGCGCCGCAGGACGCGGTGCCTGCGCCCCCGGAGCGGGTCGACCTGAACCAGACGTCGTTCCTGCTGACGCCTCCGGAGTGGCTCCAGGAGGCGGCGGACAAGATGGGCATTCCGGACCGGCGCTCGGGGGCGGGGAGTTCGGGTTCCGGGGGGTCGGGTTCCGACGCACCCGGTCCCGGCGTATCTGGCTCCGACGTATCCGGTCCCGGCACATCCGGTTCCGGCGCATCCGGCTCCGGTGAATCCGGGGAGCCCGCGGTGGCCGAGGAGCTTCCGGTTTCCGGGTTCCCGGAGGTGCCGGGTGCGCCCGCGACTCCCGCAACTCCCGCCGCTCCGGGGAGCGGTACGCCGTGGCCCGCGGCCGCCGCCTCCGACGAGGACGACGTGCCGGGGCGCGACGACAGTCTGCCCGCCACGTCGCCGGGTGTGCCCGCGGGGGCGACTCCGTGGGCCGGTACGGACACCAACTCCGATGCGGGCGAGGACCATTCGGTGCCGCTGCCCGCGACGGTGTTCGCGCCGCCGCTGGCCGGCCTGGACGAGGACGACACCCCGCCGCCGGGCGTCGCACCGGAGGCCAAGACGGCCCTGATGCACGGGGGCAGTCAGCTCCCGGCGACGGCGATCGCTCCGGCACTGGACACTCCGGCGCCGGGCGGTCCGGCGGGTCCGGGTGCCCCGGCTCCGGGCGGGCCTGGGGTTTCTGGTGCTTCGGCTCCGGGCGGTCCCGCGGGGCCGGGCGCCCCGGCTTCTGCTGCTCCGGGTGCTTCGGCGCCGGGTGGCTTCGCTGCTCCGGCTGCTCCCGGCGTTGGTGCTGACGCGGCTTCGGCTCCGGGTGGGCCCGGGTCCTCGGCTCCTGGCGCCCCGGCCGCTCCGTCTCCGGGCGGTCCTGCGGCTCCGGGCGCTCCCGGTACTCCCGCCGCGCCGGCCCCGGGCGCCCCGGCCCCGGGCGCCCCGGCTCCGGGCGCCCCGGCGCCGGCCGCCCCCGTCACCCCTGCCGGTCCGCCGCCCGCCCCGCCGCAGCCGCCCGTCGGCTCGCCGACGCCTCCGCCGCCGAGCGCCCCCGAGGCCCCCGGCGCCTCCGTGTACGGGTACCCGCAGGCGCCCGGCGCCCCGGGCGCCGGGAACATCGCGGACGCCGCCACCAGCAAGGCGGAGGGGCCGCCGCACGGCTCCCGCGCGGGCGGGGCGAGCACACCGCCGCCTCCCGCCCCGCCGGGCGCGCCCGCCGGAAGTACGCCGCCGCCCTCGGGGCCCGGCGCCCCCGGCACGCCCGCCGGTGGTTACGTTCCGACGCAGCTCGTGTCCTCGCTCGGCCCGGACGGCCCTCAGCCACCGGCCGCTCCCGCCGCTCCCGGTACGCCTCCTGGTACGCCCCCCGGTGGGGTGCACCACGCGGCGACGATGCTGGCGGACCCGAGCATGGGCGGCCCCGGTGGGGTCAAGCCGCCGGCTCCCCCCGGCGCTCCGGGCGCTCCGGGTGCCCCTGGCGCCCCCCAGCCTCCCGGTCCCCCCGGTCCCCCCGGTCCCCCCGGTCCCCCCGGCGCTCCCGGTACGCCCCCGGGCGGGGTGCACCACGCGGCGACGATGCTGGCCGACCCGAGCATGGGCGGCCCGGGCGCCCCGGGCGGTGGGCTCAAGCCGCCCGCTCCCCCCGGTGCCCCCGGCACCCCCGGTGCGCCGCAGCCTCCGGGTCCCCCCGGTCAGCCCGGCGCCCGCCCCGGCGCTCCGGGCGCACCCGCCGGCCCCGGCACCCCGCCGCCCCCCGGCGGCGGCGTCCACCACGCCGCGACGATGCTGGCCGGCCCCCCGGTCGGCGGCCCGGGTGCGCCCGGCATGCCGCCGCCGCCCGCGCCGGGCCACCCCGGCCCCGGCGCCCCGGGCATGCCAGGCGCTCCCGGCATGCCGGGCGGCCCCGGCGTACCGGGTGGCCAGCCGTACGGATACCCGCAGCAGCCCACCGGTCAGCCGACCGTCGGCCCGGGCTACCAGGCCGTGCTGCGCTACCGCGCGGCCGACGGCTCCGAGCAGCAGCTCATCCGGCGTTCGGCGCCCGGCACCCCGCACCCGGAGTGGCAGATCCTGCACGAGCTGCGCGGCCTGAACGTGCCGCCGCAGCAGGTGCTGGAACTCCACACCGAGCTGGAGTCCTGCGAGCTGCCGGGCGCGTACTGCGCCCGCATGATCCGCGAGACCTGGCCGCAGGCGCGGATCACGTCGATCGCCCCGTACGGCAGGGACCACGCGTCCCGCCGCCAGGGCATGCAGCAGCTGCTCGCGCACCAGGGCGAGTTGCACCAGGTCGCGGACGGACCCGCCAGGCCCGCGCCGGTGCGCGCACCGCTGCAGCAGGTGCCGCCCGCCCCGCCGATCCCGCCGGAGGGCGTCGCGCAGGAGCTGGCCGCGGCCTTCGGTCCCGGCATTTTCCGGTTCGACCAGCGGGCGGTGTCCCGGCAGGGCGTGCCGGACATCGTGGCGCACACCCTCGTGGTGGCGGGACTGCCCGTCGACTTCGGGCCGTTCTTCTGGGCGCAGGCCCAGCCGGGACGCCCGGTGCCGACGCTGGCGGAGCTGGCGCAGGAGCGGGGTGTGCAGCCGGCGTCCGACGCGGGTTCGTACCTGGTGATGGGCAGTGACTTCGGGCGCGCGCTGTGCGTCCAGTACGGCACGGCGAACATCGTGGCGGTGCCGGTGGAGGCCGGCCCCGGTGGTGCGCCCGTGCCGCCGCAGTTCGTGAACACGGGGCTGCCCGAGTTCGCGCGCTGCATGGCGTTGCTCGGCCGGATGTGGCGGCTGCGCTTCGGGCTGAACCAGGAGCAGGCGGGCCGTTGGACCGTCGACTTCCAGAACCAGCTGGCGGCTCTCGACGGGGCGGCGCTCGCGTCGCCGGAGAGCTGGTGGTCGGTGCTGCTCGAGCAGATGTGGGACGGCTTGCTGTAGCCACTGCCCTGTGAATGAGCGAGGCGCCCGACCCGGAGCACGGGCGGGCGCCTCGGCCATTCGGGGCGTGGGCGGCGGGAATGACGCCCCGATTCCGACTTCCGGCCCCAATTGACGCATCCTTGACCGGGCGGAGTGGGCGGAGTGTCGGGTTATGAGCGCTTCCGCTTGATCCATCAAGATGTGCGCCAATCGCGCTGTACGCGCGTGGTACGCCGGAGAGGTGGTCCAAGGATGAGCAGCAGCGGTGCATCGTCGTCGCCGCACGGCTTCGTCACGGTGCGGGGGCGCGGCTACCGTCCCGAGCAGGTGGAGGCGTACGCCGCCGGTCTTTCCCGGGCGCGGGACGAGGCGTGGGAGCGGGCCGCCCGGCTGACCGTCCTCGCCAAGGACATGGAGGTGGAGGCCGAGCACCTGCGGGACGTGGTGTCGCGGCTCGCCCCCCAGACGTACGAGACGCTGGGCGAGCGCGCCCGGCAGATCCTGGCCCTCGCCGAGGCGGAGGCCGCCGCCCTGCGCGAGGCCGCGGAAACCGAGGCGCGGCGGCTGACGGAGACGGCCGAGGCCGCGGCGCGTGAGGTGCGGGAGGCCGCGCGCGCCCACGCCGAGAAGGTGGGCGCCGAGGCGGACGAGCGGGTGCGGCAGCGGCTCCTCGCGGACCGGGCGACGGCCGACGAGGCGCGGATCTCCGCGCGGCGGGACGTGAAGGCGTGGCGCGGCGAGGCGCTGGCCGCGCTGCGGGAGATGCGGCAGCGGTGCGAGGCGCTCTTCGCCGAGCAGGAGAAGGAGCAGGGCGAGCGGTGGGAGGCCGCCGAACGGGAGATCGCGGAGCGGGAGGCGGCGTCGGACGCGCGGGACGCGGAGCGGGTGGCCGCGGCGGAGGCCCGGCTCTCCGCCGCCAAGCGGGCGTTCGCCGAGGCGGAGGAGTCCGCGCGGCACCGGCAGGAGGACGCGGAGGCGCACGGCGCGGAGCTGGTCGCGGAGGCCGTCCTGGTCGAGGAGCGGCTGGCCCGCGACACGGAGCGGGTGCTGCGCGAACACGGCGAGCAGTGGGACGAGGTGCGGGCCCACATGGACCACGTACGCAGCAGCCTGGCCGCCCTGACGGGCCGCGCACCGGCGGAGGAGACGCCCTAGGCGCTGGTTCGGTCACCTTCCCCTGCGGGCCGCCCCCGCCAGGATCCAACCCTCCACCGCCTCGTACCGCTTGCGGTGGTCCTGTGCTTCGGCGGGGCCCGAGAGGCGGGTGCCGAGCCAGCCGAGGAGGAAGCCGAGGGGGATGGAGGCGATGCCGGTCGTCGTGAAGGGGAACCAGGTGAAGTCGTGGTTCGGGAAGGCGGCGCCGGGGCTGCCGGAGACCAGGTTCGTGCCGGTCATCAGGACCGTCGAGCCGAGTGTGCCGCCGAGCAGGGTCCAGAGCAGGCCCGTGCGCGTGTAGCGGCGCCAGAAGAGGGTGTAGACCAGGGCGGGGGCGAGGGCCGAGGCGCCCAGGCAGAACGAGAGGGTGGCCAGGGGCTGGAGGCTGTGGTCCTTGACGAGGACGGCGAGGGCGATCGCGAGGGCGCCGGTGGCCAGTGCGGAGGCGCGGGCCAGGGTCATCTCGCGGCGGGGCGAGCAGGCGCGGCCGTGGGCGAGGACGTCGTGGGCCAGAGAGTTGGCGCAGGCGAGGATCATGCCGGCCACCGAGGCGAGCAGTGTCAGGAACAGTGCCGTGGTGACCGTCGTGAAGACCAGCGTCTCGGCGGTCGAGGTGTGGGTGCCGAACGCGGCGCGGGCGCCGAGCAGGAAGGCCGTGTTGCCCTGCGGGTCGTCCTGCGCGATGGCGGCGCCGCCGATGAGCGCGGTCGCGCCGAATCCCACGACGGTGATGACGAGGACGAAGAGGGAGACCGAGGAGACCGCCCAGGACATGGAGCGGCGTATCTCGCGGGCGGTGCGCGCCGTGTACATGCGCATGGTGACGTGGGGGAGTGCCGCGCCGCCGAGGACCACCGTCAGCTCGGAACTGAGCATGTCCAGGCGGGGGTTGGGGCTGTCCGCGAATTGGAGGCCGGAGCGGAGGAAGGCCGGTCCCGCTCCGCTGCCGCGCTGCGCGGCGGTCAGCAGGGCGCCCGCGTCCCAGTCGAAGCGGCGCAGGATCAGCGCGGCGATCACCGCGCCGGAGCCGAGCAGCATCACCATCTTGAGGATCTGGATGAGGGCGGTGCCCTTCATGCCGCCGATCGCCGCGTAGCTGATCATCAGGACGCCGAGCGCGACGATGCAGCCGGTCTTGAGGCCGTCGTCGGAGAAGCCGAGCAGGAAGGCGAGGAGGTCGCCCGCGCCCGCGAGCTGGACGAGCATGAGCGGGAGCAGGGCGGCCAGGGTGGCCGCGCACACGGCGATGCGGACGGCGCGGCCCGGCATGCGGCGTGCCACGACGTCGCCCATGGTGAACCGGCCCGCGTTGCGCAGAGGTTCGGCCAGCAGGAACATCAGGAGGGTGAGGGAGAGCGCCGTGCCGAGGGCGAGGACCACGCCGTCGTAGCCGAGGAGGGCGATCACGCCGGTGGTGCCGAGGACGGTGGCGGCGGAGATGTAGTCGCCCGCGATGGCGAGGCCGTTGCGCATCGGGGAGAGCGCCCCGAAGCCGGTGTAGAACTCGTCGAGGTCGTCCCGGTCGGGCCCGGTCAGGACGCAGAGCAGCAGCGTGAGGGTGACCACGACGGTGAAGGCGACCAGGGACATGGTCTGTGCCTGGTCGCTCATGCGGGTTCACCGCCCGTCCGTGCGGGGGCCGACTCGCTCTGCCTGCGCAGGCGTTGGGCCAGCGGGTCGACGCGGCGGCGGGCCGTGTGCTCGTACAGAACGAGGGCGAGGCAGGTGACGGGCAGCTGGCCGAGGCCGAGCAGCAGCCCGGTGTTCAGGCCGCCGGAGACGGTGCCGGCCAGCAGGGAAGGGGCGAGGGCGGACAGGAGGAGGAAGAGCGTGAAGTAGCCGAGCGCGGTGAGGGTGGCGATCCTGCGCTGCCGTCGGTAGGCGCCGCGCAGCTTGCGCAGGTCGCTGTGGCGGCCGGGCGCGGGGTGGCGGGGGAGCGGGGGCGGCGGTGGCGGCGGTGGCGGGGGCGGTGGCTGCCAGGGGTAGGTGAGGTGGGGCTCGGGGGCGGTGAGGTGGGGCTCGGCGTGGGGGAGGTGGGGCTCGGGCCGTGGGGGCGGGACGGGGGCGTCGTACGGGGGGTGGGTCATCCCGGTTCTCCTTGCGCGGCTTCCGGTCCGTGGCGGACCGCAGGGAGCGAGGGGAGCGAGACGTTACTTGTAAGTAGGGGTGGCGTGCGGGGTTTTCGGGGATCCGGTCAGTCGGTCTGTTGTGTGGGGGACAACTGCTCCTGCTGAGGGGCGAGTTGCGCGTCCTTGAGGACGGGGAAGCGCCGCGGTGCCAGGAAGAGGAGGACGAGCAGGGCGAGTACGGCGGCACAGCCCGCCCCGAGGTACACCGCGTCGACGGCGGAGTCGACGGCCCGCCGCAGCGGCTCGGGGTCGGCCACCGACCCCGGGTCGTCCAGGATGCGCGCCACCGAGTCGAGGGACCCGGCCCCGTCGAGGCGCGCGCTGAGCACTCCGTTGGCGACCGCGCCGAACAGGGCGGCGCCCAGCGTCTGCCCGATCTGGCGGCAGAACAGGACGGACGCGGTGGCCGTGCCGCGCTCGGCCCAGCCGACGGTGGACTGGACGCCGACGATGAGCGGCAGCTGGAAGATCCCGAGGGCCGCGCCGAGCAGCAGCATGAGCAGGGCGGGCTGCCAGGCGGAGCCGGGGTAGGGCAGCAGGGGGAACGCGAAGAGGATCAGCGCGGCCGCGGAGATGCCGGTGATCGCGGTGTTGCGGAAGCCGATCCTGCGGTACACGTGCTGGCTGAGCGCGGCGGAGACCGGCCAGCTCAGCGTCATCACGGAGAGCACGAATCCGGCGGCGACGGGGGCGAGTCCGAGCACGGACTGGGCGTACGTGGGGAGGAAGACGGTCGGCGCGACCATCAGCAGGCCGAGCGCGCCGAGGGCGAGGTTGACGGCGGCGATGGTGCGCCTGCGCCAGACCCAGCCTGGAATGATCGGTTCCGCGGCCCGGCGCTCGACGAGGACGACGACGGCGATCAGCGCCAGCCCGGCGGCGAAGAGGGCGAGGGAGGGCACCGACAGCCAGTCCCAGGCGACCCCGCCCTGCACGAGCGCGGTCAGGAGGGTGCCGCCGCAGGCGAAGACGGCGAGCGCGCCGGGCCAGTCGACGCGGCCGCGCGGCACGCTCTCCCGCTCGGGTTCGTGCAGGTGGCGCATGATCAGCCAGAGCGCGACCGCGCCGATGGGCAGATTGATCAGGAAGATCCAGCGCCAGTCGGTGTACGAGGTGATGAGGCCGCCGAGCGCGGGCCCCGCGACGGCCGACGTGGCCCAGACCGTGGACAGCTTGGCCTGGATCTTGGGGCGTTCCTTGAGCGGGTAGAGGTCCGCGGCGAGGGTCTGCACGGTGCCCTGGACGGCGCCGCCGCCGAGTCCCTGGACGACGCGGAAGGCGATGAGCGACTCCATGTTCCAGGCGAGCGCGCAGAGCGCGGAGCCGAGGAGGAAGAGCACGCAGCCCGTGATGAGCACGGGCTTGCGGCCGAACGTGTCGGAGAGCTTGCCGTAGACGGGCAGGGTCACCGTGGCCGCGAGGAGGTAGCCGGAGAAGAGCCAGGAGAAGATCGAGAAGCCGCCGAGCGTGCCCACGATCTGCGGGACGGCGGTCGACACGATGGTGGAGTCGACGGCGACCAGCGCCATGGCGAGCATGAGCGCGGCGACGACCGCGCCCCTGCCCCGTATCGCTTCCTGGGTGCCCACGGAACTTCCTTCCCCCTGCACGCGGTTGCTGCGGGCCACTTTCTCACCCGGGGGAGGAGCCGGGGAGGGTGCGGGGCAGGCGCGGGGCGAGCGCGGTGCGGGGGGACGGCGACCCTGAGTCGATCTCCACCGACGGGTGGAGATCCCCTAGGGGAACCTCCGTACAACGGACTGGGGAGCGTTCGTCCCACTGGAGGATGAGCGGGCCCCGGCCGGTCCTTAGATTGGCTTTACGGCGCACCGCACCGGCGGGGGTGGGGTTTTCCCCCGGAAAAGACTGCGCTGAGCACCAGCGCGCCGAACCCCCCTGTGACACCAGACTTGTTCGCACGGCGAACGCGCCCGACCCACCGCATGACCGACATAGGAGACTTACCGTGACAACGGCTGTGACCACACCCAGGCACGGGGGCACTGGAGGGCGTACGGCCGTGGCGGCACGGGCGCGCCAGGTCGTGAAGGCGTACGGCAGCGGGGAGACCCGTGTCGTCGCGCTCGACCGCATCGACGTCGACATCGCCCGCGGGCAGTTCACCGCGATCATGGGCCCCTCCGGCTCCGGCAAGTCCACCCTCATGCACTGCCTCGCGGGCCTCGACACGGTCAGCGAAGGGCAGATCTACCTCGACGAGACCGAGATCACCGGCCTCAAGGACAAGAAGCTCACGCAGCTCCGCCGGGACCGCATCGGCTTCATCTTCCAGGCGTTCAACCTCCTCCCCACGCTGAACGCCATCGAGAACATCACGCTCCCGATGGACATAGCGGGCCGCAAGCCCGACCGGGCCTGGCTCGACCAGGTCGTGGAGACCGTGGGCCTCGCCGGGCGCCTCAAGCACCGCCCGACCGAGCTCTCCGGCGGCCAGCAGCAGCGCGTCGCCGTGGCCCGCGCCCTCGCCTCCCGGCCGGAGATCATCTTCGGTGACGAGCCGACCGGAAACCTCGACTCCCGGGCCGGCGCGGAGGTCCTCGGCTTCCTGCGCCGCTCGGTGACCGACCTCGGCCAGACCATCGTGATGGTCACCCACGACCCGGTCGCCGCCTCGTACGCGGACCGCGTCCTGTACCTCGCCGACGGCCGGATCGTCGACGAGATGCACCACCCCACCGCCGACCAGGTCCTCGACCGCATGAAGTCCTTCGACGCCCGGGGGCGCACGTCATGACCGTCCTCAAGACCTCGATGCGCAACTTCTTCGCGCACAAGGGACGCATGGCGCTCTCCGCGGTGGCCGTGGTCCTTTCGGTGGCGTTCGTCTGCGGCACGCTCGTCTTCTCCGACACGATGAGCACCACCTTCGACAAGCTCTTCGCGGCGACCTCCGCCGACGTCACCGTCACCCCCAAGTCCGCGAAGGACGCGGGCGAGACGCCCCGCAGCGGCAAGCCCGAGTCGCTGCCCGCCTCCGTCGTCCGTGAGGCCGGGAAGGTCCCGGGCGTGAAGGCCGCCGAAGGCGCCGTCAGCAGCCAGAGCGTGACCGTCGTCGACAAGAAGAACAAGAACATGGGGCCGACCAGCGGCGGCCCGACCATCGCCGGCAACTGGACGCGCAACGACCTGCGTTCGATGGACATCACCTCCGGCCACGCCCCGCGCGGCCCCACCGAGGTGATGGTCGACGCCGACACCGCGGACAAGCACGACCTGAAGATCGGTGACGAGCTGCGCACGATCGCCGCGACCGGCGACCACACCGCGAAGATCTCCGGCATCGCCACCTTCAAGGTGACCAACCCCGGCGCCGCGATCTTCTACTTCGACACCGCCACCTCCCAGCGTGAACTCCTCGGCGCCACCGGCCGGTTCACGCACGTCAACCTCACCGCGGCCGCGGGCGTCAGCGACACCGAGCTGAAGGCCGACGTCGCGGCGGCCCTGGACAAGGCCGCGTACGACATCAAGACGCAGAAGGAGACCGCCGACGACGGCCGCAAGGAGGTCGGCAGCTTCCTCGACGTCATGAAGTACGCGATGCTCGGCTTCGCCGGAATCGCCTTCCTCGTCGGCATCTTCCTCATCATCAACACCTTCTCGATGCTGGTCGCCCAGCGCACCCGCGAGATCGGCCTGATGCGCGCTATCGGCTCCAGCCGCAAGCAGGTCAACCGCTCGGTGCTCGTCGAGGCGCTGCTGCTCGGCGTGTTCGGCTCCGTCCTCGGCGTCGGCGCGGGCATCGGCCTCGCCGTCGGCCTCATGAAGCTCATGGCCGGCATGGGCATGGAGCTCTCCACCGGCGACCTCACCGTCAGCTGGACGACACCCGTCGTCGGCATGGTCCTCGGCATCGTCGTCACCGTCCTCGCCGCCTACCTCCCCGCACGACGGGCCGGCAAGGTCTCGCCGATGGCCGCGCTGCGCGACGCGGGCACCCCCGCCGACGGCAGGGCGAGCGCGCTGCGCGCCGTCATCGGCCTGGTCCTCACCGGCGCCGGCGTCTTCGCCCTCTACGCCGCGGCGCAGGCCGACAAGGCCAAGGAAGGCTCCCTCTTCCTCGGCGGCGGTGTCGTCCTCACCCTCATCGGCTTCGTCGTCATCGGCCCCGTGCTCGCCTCCGGCGTCGTCCGCGTCCTCAGCGCGGTGCTCCTGCGGGCCTTCGGCCCGGTCGGCCGCATGGCCGAGCGCAACGCCCTGCGCAACCCGCGCCGCACCGGCGCCACCGGCGCGGCCCTGATGATCGGCCTCGCCCTGGTCGCCTGCCTCTCCGTCGTCGGCTCCTCGATGGTCGCGTCGGCCACGGAGGAGCTCGACAAATCGGTCGGCGCCGACTTCATCGTGCAGCCCACCCAGCCCGGCATCTCCATCACCACGAAGGCCGCCGAGGCCCTGGAGAAGGCCGACCACATCGGCCACATCACGCGCTACAAGCAGATCGAGGCGGACCTGACCACACCCGACGGCAAGGCCGTGGACGGCGTCGGCCTGAGCGCCGCCGACCCGACGTACGCCAAGGACCTGCGCCGCGAGACGGTCGCCGGTGAACTGTCCGCCGCGTACGGGAAGAACGCCATGTCGGTCGGCGACGAGTTCGCCGAGAAGCACGGCCTGAAGGTCGGCGACGAGCTGAAGGTCGCCTTCGAGCACGGGAAGACGGCGAAGCTGCGGCTCTCGGCCATCACCAAGGACGACGGCACCGTCGACAACGGCGCGATGTACCTGAACATCACGACCCTGGAGCAGTACGTCCCCGCGGACCGGATGCCGCAGAACGACATCATGTTCGCCACGGCCGACAAGGGCCAGGAGGACGCCGCGTACACCTCCCTGAAGAAGTCCCTGGAGGCGTACCCGCAGTACAAGGTGATGGACCAGACCGACTTCAAGCAGACCCTGAAGGACCAGGTCGGCCAGCTCCTCAACATGGTCTACGGCCTGCTCGGCCTGGCGATCATCGTCGCGATCCTGGGCGTCGTGAACACCCTGGCCCTCTCCGTGGTGGAGCGCACCCGCGAGATCGGCCTGATGCGGGCCATCGGCCTCTCGCGCCGCCAGCTGCGCCGCATGATCCGCCTGGAGTCCGTGGTCATCGCCCTCTTCGGTGCGCTGCTCGGCCTCGGCCTGGGCATGGGCTGGGGCGCGACGGCCCAGCAGCTCCTCGCCCTGGAGGGCCTGAAGGTCCTGGAGATCCCGTGGCCGACGATCATCGCGGTCTTCGTCGGGTCGGCGTTCGTGGGCCTCTTCGCGGCGCTGGTCCCGGCCTTCCGGGCCGGCCGGATGAACGTCCTCAACGCCATCGCCACCGAATAGCCACCGCCACGGGGGTGCGGGGGAGACACCGGCCCCGGCGGGCGCGCGCACAGCGCACCCGCCGGGGCCGGTGGTGTGTGTCCCCCTGGGCCCTACTCCCTGCGCAGCAGCACGTACCCGTACGCCGCGTCCTCGGCGACGTACCGCTCGCCCGGGTGCAGCTTGCCCGCGTACGCGACCGGGTCCTTCGTCCAGCCGGAGCGGACGTCGAGAGCGATGTACTGGGGGACGACCGGGTCGGCCGCGCCCACCCAGAAGACGCGGGCCCGCGAGGTCAGCCTGCTGACCGGCCCGATGTTCGCCTCGACGGTGGCGCCGTCCGGGACCCGGTCAAGAACTCGCTCCACGGCGGTGACCTGCTCGCTCTTCTCGTACGTCCACGACTCGGTGACGCCCGCCAGCGGCAGGGACGTCGTGAGGGCGAGCGCGGCCGCGGCGGCGCAGGCCGGCAGCAGGTCCGCGTACCGGCGCAGCCACGCCCGCCGGTCGCGGCGCGCGGCGGCGACGGCGTCGGCGAAGGCGAGCAGCACGACGGGCATCAGGACGGCGCTGTAGTGCCAGTCGGTGCCCCAGTAGTGGTCGTCGGCGGAGACGAACCGCCAGCCGAGGGTGGGGAGCGCGACCAGGAGCAGCGGCGAGCGCAGCGCGAGCAGCCCGGTGGGGATCAGCAGCCAGGCGAGGGTGCGCAGCTTGGTGCCGGCACCGTCGAGGACCCCGGCGCCGCCCGCATCGCCGACCTTGTCCCAGTAGTCGTACGCGCCGACCGAGTTGAACGCGGGAATGACCAGGGTGAGGGTGACGAGAGTGGCGACCACGCCGAACGCGGCGACCCCGAGGGCGTGGCGCAGGGCCTTCGGGTCCGTGCGGCGGCACCGGATCGCCACGACCACGGCGATCGCCGCGAGGGTCGCGCCCAGGTCCTCCTTGACGAGGACGAGCGGCAGCGCCCAGAGCAGGGCGGCCCGCCACCGCTGCCGCAGCAGCGCTTCGAGGGAGAAGGCGATCAGCGGCAGCGCGAAGCAGATCTCGTGGAAGTCGAAGTCGACGGCGCGCTGGACGCCCCACGACAGTCCGTACGCCACCCCGACGGCGAGCCCCGGGCCGCGCCCCAGGAGCCGGGTCGCCGCCCGGGTCACGGGGACGACGGACACGGCGATGAGCAGCGCCTGCGCGACGAGCAGCGTGACCGGCGAGGGGAAGACGCGGTAGGCGGGCGCGAGGAGGGCGGTGACGGGGCTGAAGTGGTCACCGAGGATGTTCGCGCCGGGCCCCTTGAGGTCGGCCACCGGCACTTGGAGGTGCGCGTAGGCGCGGACGGCCTGCTCGAAGATGCCGAGGTCCCAGGAGCGCGTCTCGAGGCGCCGGTACCGGCTGACGGACACGACGGCGTACGCGAGGAACAGGCCGGCGGCGAGCAGGTGCGGGGCGCGGTCCCAGAGGCGTCCCGCCCTGTCGGGGGCGGTGCCGGTCCGGTCCCGCTCCGGTATGGGCTCGTGGGAGGGGGAGTAGGCCGGCCCCTCCGGCGTGCGAGGAGCGGGGTCCGGGGCGGAGCCCTGTGCGGTGGCGGTGCGCATCAAAGAAGTCAGTCCCCCGGCGGAGCGGTGGTCGGTGTGGTGGTGGGCGGTGTGGTCGGTGTCGCGGAATCCGGCGGCGGCAGGGACGTCGACGGCATCCGGGACGGCGTCCCCGTCGGCGGGGGCGAGTCCCGCGCGGGGGAGCCCGACCGGTCGGGCAAGGAGGACGACTCCGGGAGGGAGGCCGACTTCGTCGGGCTGGGCGGCACCGCGGGCCCCACCGGTTCGCCCTCGCGGCCCAGCTGCAGCGCGGCGACCGCCGCGCCCCCGGACACCAGGCACACGGCGAGCGCCGCGCCCGCCGCGTAGGTCCGGCGCCTGCGGCGGGCGCCGCGCGCGGCGACCTGTCCGGCGGGGACCGGCGAGGCGAGCCTGCCGCCCGACGCGGCGGCCCGCTTCAGCGCGACGGCGAGGCTGTCGTCGGCCGGGGAGTGGGGCTCAGGCACGGTGCTCCTCCGAGGTGGGCGCGTCGCCGGCGGGCGCGTCGTCGAGATGCGGCGCGAGCGCCGCCCTGGCACGGGACAGGTGGGACTTGACGGTCCCGGCCGCGATCCCGGTCTCCGCGGCGACCTGCTGCACGCTCAGGTCGCACACGTAGTGCAGCACCGCCACGCGCCGCTGCCGCTCGGAGAGCCGCCGCAACGCGGCGACCAGCGCGACCGTGTCCGGCTCGGGCTCGGGCACGGTGCCCGCCCGCTCCCCGTGGTGGCGCCGCCAGGCGTCCGCGGCCCGCCCGCGCCGCCGCCACCGGCTGACGGCGAGCCGCCAGGCGACGGTCCTGATCCACGCCTCGGGCCCGGCGTCGCGCTCGAGACGGGCGCGGCGCGCCCAGGCGCGGACGAAGGCCTCCTGGACGACGTCCTGTGCCTCGTGGAGGTCGCCCGTCATCAGATACACCTGCCCGACCAGCGGTCGCACGGAGTGCGCGTAGAACGCCTCGAACTCCTCGTCGGTCAAGTGGTCTCCTGGTGCGTGTGGCGCATGGCTCTCGAAGGCAGTACGCCTGGGACACACGTCCGGTTTACGCGGTGGGAAAGAATTTTCGAGCAGCGGTTTCCGGTCATGGTTTCCGGTCATTGTGCGGGAGGGCGCGCACGGCCCCGCCCGCCGGGGCTCGCCGGGCCCGCCCGTACCATGCCGCGCCGATCACCCCGTAGTCGTACGCTGGAGACCCCCGGCCCGTGCGACGTGCCGGGCGGTTCGCGTTGCCCACCCACTCCGGCTCACCCCCGGTACCTGGACGGAAAGCCTTCAATGAGCCTGCACGGTCTGCTCGACGCTGTCGTCAAGGACTCGGCACTCGCCGAAGCGGTCAAGGCCGCGACCGACGGCCACCGCACGCACATCGACCTGGTCGGCCCGCCCGCCGCCCGGCCCTTCGCGGTGGCGGCGCTGGCCCGCGAGTCCGGCCGCACCGTCCTCGCCGTGACGGCCACCGGCCGCGAGGCCGAGGACCTGGCCGCGGCGCTGCGCACGATCCTGCCGCCCGACGGCGTCGCGGAGTACCCGTCGTGGGAGACGCTGCCGCACGAGCGCCTCTCGCCCCGCTCCGACACGGTCGGCCGCCGCCTCGCCGTGCTGCGCCGCCTCGCCCACCCCCGCACGGACGACCCGGAGACCGGCCCGGTCTCGGTGGTCGTCGCACCGGTCCGCTCCGTCCTCCAGCCGCAGGTCAAGGGGCTCGGCGACCTGGAGCCCGTGGCGCTGCGCTCCGGCGAGACCACCGATCTGAACGAGGTCGTGGCGGCGCTGGCGGCAGCCGCGTACTCCCGGGTCGAGCTGGTCGAGAAGCGCGGCGAGTTCGCCGTGCGCGGCGGCATCCTCGACGTCTTCCCGCCCACCGAGGAGCACCCGCTGCGCGTGGAGTTCTGGGGCGACGACGTCGAGGAGATCCGGTACTTCAAGGTCGCCGACCAGCGCTCGCTCGAAGTCGCCGAGCACGGTCTGTGGGCGCCGCCCTGCCGCGAGCTGCTGCTCACCGACGAGGTGCGGGAGAAGGCCGCCGCCCTCGCGGAGCTGCACCCGGAGCTCGGCGAGCTGCTCGGGAAGATCGCCGAGGGCATCGCGGTCGAGGGGATGGAGTCGCTGGCCCCGGTCCTGGTGGACGACATGGAGCTGCTGCTCGACGTGCTGCCGAAGGGCTCCATGGCGGTGGTCTGCGACCCGGAGCGGGTGCGGACGCGCGCGGCCGACCTGGTGGCGACGTCGCAGGAGTTCCTCCAGGCCAGCTGGGCGGCGACGGCCGGTGGCGGCGAGGCGCCCATCGACGTGGACGCCGCGTCGCTCTGGGGCATCGCGGACGTCCGCGACCACGCCCGCGACCTCGGGATGATGTGGTGGTCGGTTTCGCCGTTCGCGGCCGACGAAGACCTTGGCGCGGACACCCTCAAGCTGGGCATGCATGCCCCCGAGACGTACCGCGGCGACACCGCGAAGGCCCTCGCCGACACCAAGGGCTGGCTCGCCGACGGCTGGCGCACCGTCTATGTGACCGAGGGCCACGGCCCCGCCGCCCGCACCGTCGAGGTCCTCGGCGGCGAGGGCATCGCGGCCCGCCTCGACGGCGACCTCGGCGAGCTGACGCCCTCCCTGGTGCACGTCTCCTGCGGCTCGATCGACTACGGCTTCATCGACCCGGCGCTCAAGCTCGCCGTCCTCACCGAGACCGACCTCTCCGGCCAGAAGGCGGCCGGCAAGGACGGCCAGCGCATGCCGGCCCGCCGCCGCAAGACCATCGACCCGCTGACCCTGGAGGCCGGCGACTACATCGTCCACGAGCAGCACGGCGTCGGCCGCTACATCGAGATGGTGCAGCGCACCGTCCAGGGCGCCACCCGCGAGTACCTCGTCGTGGAGTACGCCCCCGCCAAGCGCGGCCAGCCCGGCGACCGGCTCTACATCCCCACCGACCAGCTGGAGCAGATCACCAAGTACGTCGGCGGCGAGGCCCCGACGCTGCACCGGCTCGGCGGCGCCGACTGGACGAAGACGAAGGCGCGCGCGAAGAAGGCGGTCAAGGAGATCGCCGCGGACCTCATCAAGCTGTACTCCGCCCGCATGGCCGCGCCCGGCCACGCCTTCGGGCCCGACACGCCCTGGCAGCGCGAGCTGGAGGACGCCTTCCCCTATGTGGAGACGCCCGACCAGCTCACCACGATCGCCGAGGTCAAGGAGGACATGGAGAAGACGGTCCCGATGGACCGCCTGATCTGCGGCGACGTCGGCTACGGCAAGACCGAGATCGCGGTCCGCGCCGCCTTCAAGGCGGTGCAGGACGGCAAGCAGGTCGCGGTGCTCGTGCCCACGACGCTCCTCGTCCAGCAGCACTTCGGCACGTTCTCCGAGCGGTACTCGCAGTTCCCGGTCAACGTGAAGGCGCTCAGCCGCTTCCAGACGGACACGGAGTCGAAGGCGACCCTCGAAGGGCTGCGCGACGGCTCGGTGGACATCGTCATCGGCACCCACCGCCTCTTCTCCTCCGAGACCAGGTTCAAGGACCTGGGCCTGGTCATCGTCGACGAGGAGCAGCGCTTCGGCGTCGAGCACAAGGAGCAGCTGAAGAAGCTCCGCGCCAACGTCGACGTCCTGACGATGTCGGCCACCCCCATTCCCCGTACGCTCGAAATGGCCGTCACCGGCATCCGGGAGATGTCGACGATCACGACGCCCCCCGAGGAGCGCCACCCGGTCCTGACCTTCGTCGGGCCGTACGAGGAGAAGCAGATCGGCGCCGCCGTCCGCCGCGAACTGCTGCGCGAGGGCCAGGTCTTCTACATCCACAACCGCGTCGAGTCGATCGACCGCGCGGCGGCCAGGCTCCGCGACATCGTCCCCGAGGCGCGCATCGCGACGGCCCACGGCCAGATGTCGGAACAGGCCCTGGAGCAGGTGGTCGTCGACTTCTGGGAGAAGAAGTTCGACGTCCTTGTCTCGACGACGATCGTCGAATCGGGCATCGACATCTCCAACGCCAACACGCTGATCGTGGAGCGGGGCGACAACTTCGGCCTGTCGCAGCTGCACCAGCTGCGCGGCCGCGTCGGCCGGGGCCGCGAACGCGGCTACGCCTACTTCCTCTACCCGCCGGAGAAGCCGCTCACGGAGACCGCCCACGAGCGCCTCGCCACGATCGCCCAGCACACGGAGATGGGCGCGGGCATGTACGTGGCGATGAAGGACCTGGAGATCCGCGGCGCCGGAAACCTCCTCGGCGGCGAGCAGTCGGGCCACATCGCGGGCGTCGGCTTCGACCTGTACGTCCGCATGGTGGGCGAGGCGGTGGCCGACTACCGCGCGTCCCTGGAGGGCGGCGTGGAGGAGGAGCCGCCGCTGGAGGTCAAGATCGAGCTGCCGGTCGACGCGCACGTCCCGCACGACTACGCCCCCGGCGAGCGCCTGCGCCTCCAGGCCTACCGCGCCATCGCCTCCGCCAACACGGAGGAGGACATCAAGGCGGTACGCGAGGAACTCACCGACCGCTACGGCAAGTTGCCGGAGCCGGTGGAGAACCTCCTCCTCGTGGCGGGCCTGCGCATGCTGGCCCGCGCCTGCGGTGTCGGCGAGATCGTCCTCCAGGGCACCAACATCCGCTTCGCGCCGGTGGAGCTGCGGGAGTCGCAGGAGCTCAGGCTCAAGCGCCTCTACCCCGGCACGGTCATCAAGGCGACCGCGGGCCAGGTCCTGGTCCCCCGCCCGAAGACGGCGAAGGTCGGCGGCAAGCCGCTGGTCGGCCGGGAACTGCTCGGCTGGGTCGGGGAGTTCCTGACGTCGATCCTGGGCTCGTAGGCGTACGGGAGAGGCCATAAAGGGTTACGCGGTGCACGCCTCGGCGATCGAGAGACTGTTCTCGTAGAGGTGGTGCCGCGTGATCCGCCCGTCCTCGACGGTGAGGCGCAGCGCGAAGGGGCCCTCGAAGGACTTTCCGGTCGCGCGCACGGTGCCCGAGAGGTGCCCGAACAGGACGGCGTCGGTGCCGTCGACGAGGAAGGTGTCGAGGGAGGCCCGGGCGTCCTCGGCGACGGAGTGCTCGGCCATCTCCGCGGCCTGCGCGGCACACTCGGCGCCGGTGGAGCGCGGGCGGATCCACGGAACGACGGGGTTCTCGGCGAGCAGCCAGTCGACGTCGTCGGCGAACAGCTCCACCATCCGCCCGGTGTCCCCGGCGAGCCGGGCCCGGAGGAACTCCTCGACGACGGAGCGGGTGTGGGCGGCGATGTCGGTGCTCGTGGCGGTCATGGGGCCCTCCTCGGGGTGCGGCTCTCGGCTGATGGGTCCGATCCTGCCGGGGAGGCGGAGAGCGGTCGATTACCGCGGAGGTAATCGTCCGCCCGTCTCAGTCCTGGAACAGCTGGTCCTCCTTGTCCCGGCACAGGGCGTGGGCCGCGCCCATGATGCGGGACGTCTGCTTCTTGGTGGTGCCGAGCCGGCGCGTGGACTCGGTGAACTGCTCGCCGAGCGCGGCTCCCCGGACGGTGCACAGGGCGTCGCCCTCGGCGACGAGCGCGTCGTCCTTGATGTGGTCGAGGTCCGGGTAGTGCTTCCGCAGCGTCTTCAGGAAGAACGCGGCGGCGGGCCCTTGCAGTCCGCGCCCCTCGGGGACGGGCGACGCGCTCACCGACGGTGACGCGCTCGCGGAAGAAGCGGAAGGAGCGGCCGGGGCGGACGAGTCGTCGGACGGGCCGCACGCCGTGGTGCCGAGAGCGATCGCGGCGAGCACGAGGACGAGCCGGGACCTGGGCAGACGCTTGCGCATGAATCTCCTGATAGGTGAGTGAACAGGAGATATTCTCACGGCCGTTACCGTGGTGGGCGCGAGAGTCCGCCCAGGGGAGGAGAGAGCGCCGTGACGCTCAAGGTCGTGGGTCTGCGCCGGTATCCGGTGAAGTCGATGCTCGGCGAGGAACACGACCGGCTGGAGGTCCACGAGCGCGGCGTCGTGGGCGACCGCCTGTGGGCCCTGCGCCACGCCGACGGCAAGCTGGGCAGCGGCAAGAACCACGCTCGCTTCCGCCGCATCCCGGGACTGCTCGAACACTACGCGTCGTACGACGAGGACGGTCTGCCCGTCGTCACCGCGCCGGACGGCGCCACGCTGCGCCCCGGCGATCCCCGCGTCCCCGAACGCTTCGGCGAGGGCGTCGAGCTGGTCCGGGAAGGGCCGGACAGCGGGCCGGAGGGCCACAAGGACGTCTCCGCCGTCTCCCTCGTCGGCACCGCCTCGCTCCGCGCGCTCGGCGACCTGCTCGGTGACGCCGACCCCGTCGACGTACGGCGGCTGCGCAAGAACATCGTCGTGGAGACCGAGGAGCCCTGGGTCGAGGAGAACTGGATCGGCCGCGAGATCGTCATCGGCGGCGGGCAGGGTGCGGAGCCGCTGCGGCTGCGCGGGGTCAAGCGCGTCAAGCGCTGCGTCATGGTCACCCAGGCCCAGCCCGGCCTCCCTGTCGACAACCGCGTCCTCAAGACCCTCACCGCCGTCCGCGGCATGTGCATCGGCATCCACACGGACGTCGTGACGCCCGCCGGAGTCGCCCTCGGCGACACGGTGGTGGTCCTGTGAACCGCCGTACCACCTCGGCCCTGCTCGCGCTGGTCACCGCCCCCGCGCTCCTGACCGGCTGCGACACCGGCTCCGAGGACACGGCGGAAGGCGGCGCGGGACCCCGCGCCGAGGCCGGGTCCGCACTCGCCGCCGTCGACTCCCTCACCGTCAAGGGGCGGGCGCCCAAGACGGGTTACGACCGCGACCGGTTCGGCAGCCCGTGGGCCGACACCGACTCCAACCACTGCCCGACCCGGGACGACATCCTCAAGCGGGACCTGGAGGACGTCCGGTACCAGGGCGGCGGGTGCCGGGTGGTCTCCGGGAAGCTCGCGCCCGACCCGTACACCGGCAGGGAAGTGACGTTCCGGCGCGGCCGCAGCCAGGTCGACATCGACCATGTCGTGGCGCTCTCGGACGCCTGGCAGAAGGGCGCGTTCCGTTGGGAGCCGAGCAAGCGCATAGCGTTCGCCAACGACCCGCTCAACCTCCTCGCGGTCGACGCGGGCACCAACCGCGGCAAGAGCGACGGCGACACGGCGACGTGGCTGCCGCCGAACAAGTCGTACCGCTGCGCGTACGTCGCCGGACAGGTCGCGGTGAAGAAGAAGTACGGGGTGTGGGTGACTGCCGCGGAACGCGACGCAATGCGAAAGGTTCTCGGGGCCTGCCCCGACGAGAAACTCCCGTCGGGCGACGCCCCGACGAAGGCCCCGCCCCGCTTCCGTGCCCCGTAGGGGCCTATAAGCGGCTCCGCCGCGTGGGCGAGACTAGCCCGGGGTGGGCAGACGCGTCTGCGGGGTTTTGGCCGTTGGCCTGGTGCGGGTCGTCGGGGGCTGGTCGCGCAGTTCCCCGCGCCCCTGGGTGGGCCCCGCTCCCGCTTTAGAGCCCCGCAGGGGCCTCTAAGGGGCGCGGGGCTGTGTCATATGCGGCTCCGCCGCGTGGGCGCGACCGGTCCGGGGCGGGCAGACGCGTCTGCGGGGTTGCGGCCGTTGGCCCGGTGCGGGCTGTCGGGGGCTGGTCGCGCAGTTCCCCGCGCCCCTGGGTGGGTCCTGCCCCCGCTTTAGGGCCCCGCAGGGGCCTCTAAGGGGCGCGGGGAACTGCGCGAGCGGGCCAAGGCGGCCCGCAGTCGCCGACGATTGCGCCGTGGGCAGACGCATCTGCGGGGTTGCGGCCGTCGGGGGCTGGTCGCGCAGTTCCCCGCGCCCCTGACGGGGCACGAGCCGACCGGAGCGGCGCCGCAGAAAAACAGATACCGCCCGCCCCGCGGGACACGTACCGTGCGGGACATGGACCTCAAGATCACGACCTTGGCCGAGCGGCCCGACCTCGCGGACCCGCTGTGGCACATGGCCGAGGACTGGCCGGAGTTCATCCTGCACGACCCGGTCGGCTGGTCCTTGATCGGACGGATCGTCAAGGAACTTCCGGAGTACGTCCTGGTGGCCACGGACGAGACCGGCACGGGCGGGACCGGCAAGGTCATAGCCCGTGCGTTCAGCGTGCCGCTCGCCCTGCGCTCCCGCGGCGACGGCGAACTGCCCGACGGAGGCTGGGACCAGGTGCTGCTGTGGGCCTTCTCCGACCTGCGGCACGGCAAGGCCGCCGACACCGTGAGCGCCATCGAGATAACCGTCGACGAGGCGGCGCGCGGCAAGGGGATATCCGGGCGGATGCTCGCGGCCATGCGGGACAATGCTCGTGCGCGCGGCTTCACCGAGGTCGTCGCGCCCGTGCGGCCCAACGCCAAGCACCTCGAACCGGCCTCGCGGATCGACGAGTACGCGTACCGCACCCGCGAGGACGGCCTGCCGCACGACCCGTGGCTGCGGGTGCACGTGCGGGCGGGCGGCGTCATCGAGAAGGTCGCGCACGCCTCCATGACGGTGTCCGGGTCGACCGCGCAGTGGCGGGAGTGGACCGGGCTGCCGTTCGACGAGGAGGGTCCGGTGGAGGTGCCGGGCGCGCTGGTGCCGGTCCACTGCGAACCGGCCCGCGGCTACGGCGTGTACGTCGAGCCGAACGTGTGGGTGCGGCACACGCTCTGAGCGGCCCGAGCGGCCCGAGCGGCCCGAGCGGCCCGAGCGGCCCGAGCGGCCCGAGCGGCGTCAGCTGCCCAGGTTGTCGAGGTCGAGGACCTTGCCGGCGGGCGGCGCGGTCTTCACGGGCTTGTCGTAGTCGGTGAATGTCAGGTACTCCGGCTTCGCCGTGCCCCTGTCGACGATCTTCAGCAGGTACGGCTTGCCCTCGGTGGCGACGTAGATCGTGTACTTGTCCTTGGCGTCGTGGGCGTTGATCTTGATGGCGGGAGTGCCGTCGAGGGTGGTCGTCGCGCCCCTGCGGGCGTTGGAGTTGATGCCCTCGAAGTCCGTGAGCAGTTCGTCGAGGTCGCACATGCCGGCGATGTCCTTCGCGTCGGCGCCCGACGCCTTCGTCTTCGCCCAGCGGCCCGCGAGCATGTCGACCACGGCGTCGGTCTCGTCCTTCGGCTCCCCCTTGCTCTGGGCGCGCAGGAACTTCTCGTCGTACTTCACGTAGACCGTCTTGTCCCCGGGGACGATCAGGTCGAACGAGCCCTCGTCGCCCACCGCCAGTTTGCCCGCGCACTTGCCCGAGGTGTCGAGGGCCAGGTTCATCTTCATCCGGCCGGGCTCGTCGTCCGAGACCTCGCCCGCGAGCTTCAGCGACTCGGCGCCCTTGGTCGCCTTGACGGCCTTGTCGACGATCTCGGTGCCCGACATGCCCGCGAAGGGCTCCTTCGGCTTGTCGTCCTTCTCGGAACCGCAGGCGGTGAGGCCGACGGCCGCGGCGACGAGGCAGGCCGCGACGGCGGCGGTACGGCGCGGGTGGTGACGGTGACGCATGGAAATCCCCCCAGGGAACTCGTTCGGTGGGGAACATCAGACCAGGATCCTGTGAACCGAGTCAACGCGAGTATCGGTGGATCTTGGGTTAACGCCGTGAAGCGGTCCGTGCCGCTGATCGCCTGGGTATGCTCGACCCCGCGCGACTGACCCCGCGCACGACGCGCGACTGACCCCGCGCACGAGGGGAGCTGCCAGATGACGCCGCGGGACGACGCGACCGAAGTCACCGCCGCCGGGATCGCCCGCCTTGCCGGGGTGGGGCGCGCCGCCGTGAGCAACTGGCGCAGGCGGCACGGCGACTTCCCCAAGCCCGTCGGGGGCACCGACACCAGCCCCTCCTTCGCGCTCGCCGAGGTCGAGCGGTGGCTGCGCGGCCAGGGCAAGCTCGTCGAGGTCCCGCTCCGCGAACGCGTCTGGCAGCAGCTCGCCGGCCACCCCGCGGGCCCCGTCACCGCCCTCCTGCACGCCGGCTGCGCCCTGCTCCTGATCCGCGACAAGCCGTCCGCCTGGCTCGCGGTGAGCGCCGTGTCCGACGAACGGCTTGCGCAACTCCTGCCGGGTGAGCTGGACGAGGTGGTGGCGGCGCGGTTCGGGGTGCGGCGCGGGCGCGCCGTCCGCGTCCCCGCACCCACCGAACTCCTGCCGTCCGCACCGCTGTTGCGCGGAGTCGCCGAGCTCGCGTCCGAGCTGGGTGCGAAGCAGACGTACGAGTTCCTGCTCGGCCGTCAGACCGACGCCAACCCCCGCCAGTACACGCTCACCCCGCCGGGGCCCGCCGAGCTGATGGCGCGGATCGCCGAGAGCAGGGCCCCCGCCCGCACCGTCCTCGACCCCGCCTGCGGCACCGGCGCCCTCCTGCGCGCCGTCACGCCCCGCCCCGACCAGTACCTGTACGGCCAGGACAGCGCCCCGGAGCTCGCCGCTCTCACCGCGCTCCGGCTCGCCCTGCACTCCGACGCGACCGTGCGCACCGCCGCCGCCGACACCCTGCGCGCCGACGCCCACGAAGGCCGCAAGGCCGACGCCGTCCTCTGCCACCCGCCGTTCAACGAACGCAACTGGGGCCACGACGAACTGGCCTACGACCCCCGCTGGGAGTACGGCTTCCCGGCCCGCTCGGAGTCCGAACTCGCCTGGGTCCAGCACGCGTTGGCCCGCCTCACCGACAGCGGCACCGCCGTCCTCCTGATGCCGCCCGCCGCCGCGTCCCGCCGCTCGGGCCGCCGCATCCGCGCCGACCTGCTGCGCCGCGGCGCGCTCCGCGCCGTCATCGCCCTGCCGGCCGGCGTGGCGCCCCCGTACAACCTGCCCCTGCACGTCTGGGTGCTGCGCAGGCCGGACCCCGCGGCGCGGCCCGCGCCCGAGCTGCTGCTCATGGAGACGGCCGCTCTGCCGGCCGCCGACGGACGCGACAAGCAGCTGTGGCCCGCCGTGCGGGACGCCGTGCTCGACGCCTGGCAGCACGTCGAGCGGCACGGCACCCTCGACGAACGCCCCGGCTCGGCCCGCTGCGTGCCCGTGCTCGAACTCCTCGACGACGAGGTCGACCTGGCCCCCGCGCGCCGGCTTCCGCCACCCGCCGAGGCCGGCGGCGGCACGGAGCTCGCGGCTGTCCACAGCGGCCTGGGCGAGGCGCTGCGCCGGGCCGCCGACCTCACACCGCCACAAGGCGATCTGACCCCGTCGACCGCGGACACCGCACGCCCGCCGCTCACCACCGTCGGCGAACTGGCCCGCGCCGGCGCCCTGTCGCTGCACACCGGCACCGGCGCGGGAGCCACGGGCGCCCCCGTCCTCACCGACCACGACGTGCTCGCCGGCACCGCCCCCTCCGGCATCGCGCACGAGGGCCCGGCGGACGACGACCCCGTGCGCACCGAACCCGGCGACATCGTCGTCCCGGTCTTCGGCGGCGGCGCCGCGGCCCGCGTGGTCGACGAGGCCACCGCGGGCGCCGCCCTCGGCCGCGGCCTGGCCCTGCTGCGCCCCGACCCGGCCGCCCTCGACCCGTGGTTCCTCGCCGGGTTCCTGCGCGGCACCGCCAACCACCGCCAGGCGAGCAGCTACGCGTCGACCGCCGCCCGGCTCGACGTCCGCCGCCTCCAGCTGCCCCGGCTGCCGCTCGCCGGACAGCGCGGCTACAGCGAACGCTTCCGGCGGCTCGCCGACTTCGAGGACGCCCTGCGCCACGCGGCCCGGCTCGGCGACCGGCTGGTGCGCGGCATGCACGACGGTCTGACGGAGGGAACCCTTCCGCCCGGGGCCGCGTGACCAGTACGACAACGGTTCGGTACACCCGGGACCGGTCGTGCCGGACGGCCTATACGCTCGAACCCTCAACCATTCGTTCATCGGGCACCAGGAGCAGCCATGCACGGCCAGGGCTACGCGCCGCCGCAACCGCAGCCCCCCTCCGGGGGGACGCATGTGACGCTGCGCGTGCTGTTCGTGGTGCTCGCGGTGCTGTCCTGCGGGCTCCTCTCCTGGGCCGCGATGCTGCGGCTCGCCCTCGTGACCCGCAAGTCGTACGACTGGGTCGTCCTCGGCCTCGTGACGGCCCTCGACATCGTGGCCATCGTGCTCGTCGGCATCGACCCGGGCGAGGAGGAGTTCCAGGGCCCCGGCAACGCCGGCATGATCGTGACGCTCTGCACGATGGTCGCCGCCGTCGCGTACTACCTGTTCGCGGACATACGCCACTTCAGCCCGTACCGGCAGCAGCCGCAGTTCACCGGCTACGCGCAGCCGCAGCCTTCGTACGGCTACCCGCAGCCGCCCGCCCCGGCCGCACCCGCCCCGGCCGCACCCGCCCCGCTCCACGCGCAGCCCACCCAGCTCGGTCACCCGCCGTTCCAGCAGACCCCGCCGCCCGCGCGCCCCGCCCCCGCCCGCATCCACCAGGTCAGGGCCGAGCTCGACGAGCTGAGTGACTACCTGCGCAAGCAGGAAGGCGGCAGCTGACGGTGCGCGTCGTCGCCGGGCGCTACGAACTCTCCACGCTCATCGGCCAGGGCGGCATGGGCCAGGTCTGGACGGCCTACGACCAGCGCCTGGACCGGCGCGTCGCCGTCAAGCTGCTCAGGCCCGACCGGGTCGCGGGCGCCGAGGCCGAGGAGCTGCGCCGCCGCTTCGTGCGCGAGTGCCGCGTCACCGCGCAGGTCGACCACCCCGGCCTCGTCACCGTGCACGACGCGGGCAGCGAGGGCGAGGACCTCTACCTCGTCATGCAGTACGTCGACGGCGCCGACCTCGGCGACCACCTCGCCGAGCACGACCCCTACCCCTGGCAGTGGGCCGTCGCCGTCGCCGCCCAGCTGTGCGCCGTGCTCTCCGCGGTGCACGCCGTGCCGATCGTCCACCGCGACCTCAAGCCGCGGAACGTCATGGTCAAGCAGGACGGCACCGTCTCCATCCTCGACCTCGGCATCGCCTCGGTCATGGACACCGACACCACCCGCCTCACCCACACCGGATCGCCCATCGGCAGCCCCGCCTACATGGCCCCCGAACAGGCCATGGGCGGCGCGGTCGGCCCGTACACCGACCTCTACGCACTCGGCGTACTGCTGCACGAACTCCTCAGCGGCGACGTGCCGTTCTCCGGATCCACCGCCCTCGGCGTCCTCCACCGCCACCTCTACGAACCGCCGCTGCCGGTCCGCCGGCTGCGCCCCGAGGTGCCCGAGGCCCTGGAGACCCTCGTCCTGCGGCTGCTCGCCAAGGACCCCCAGCACCGCCACGGCAGCGCCCAGGAGGTCTACGCGGAACTGGCGCCGCTGCTGCCCGCCCGCGGCATCCCCGCCGGCCACCCCCTCGACCCCACCCGCCCCTTCGTGCGCCCGCACGCACCGTGGCCGGACCGCGCGACGACACCCGCGCCCGCCCCCGACATGCCGCCGCACCCCCCGGGCACACCGGACGCACCCCCCGGGCAGGACATCGCCCGGGCCGTCGAGGACGTCAAGCGGCTCCTCGGCGAGGGCCGCATCACCCAGGCCGTGGACATCCTCGGCGCGATCCTCCCGGCCGCCGCCGCCAAGCACGGCGAGCACTCACCCGTCGTCCGCACCCTGCGCAAGCAGTACGCCGCCACCCTCATGGACGACGGCCAGTACCGCCGCGCCCTGCCCGAACTGCGCCGCCTCGCCGACGAGCGCGCCGCCGAGTCAGGACAGGCCGACCCGCACTCGCTCCAGTTCAGGTACGAGGCCGCGCAGTGCCTGGAACAGCTCGGCGAACCGGCCGCGGCCCTCGCCGAGTACCGCGCGCTGCTCCCCTACTACGAGAACCAGTACGCGACGGAGGACCGCCACCAGTCCCTGGAGATCCGCCGCCGCATCGGCCAGCTGCTCCTCGCCCTCGGCGACCGGCACGCCGCCCACGACACGCTGGCCCGGCTGCTGCACGACGCGGAGCTGCTGCACGGCCCCGGCCACCCGTTCCCCGCGGAGATCCGGCGCACGCTCCAGTGGCTCGGACAGGTGCGCGGTTAGCGACGGGCGGTGGAGTGGTGCCGGGTGCCCGAACTCCGGCCGAATCGTTGGTCGAATGGCTGGCCGAGAAGACGGCCACTGCCTACCATCGATCACTGCCGGACTTTGTGCACCGACGCACAAACTCGTAGCAGGGAGGCCCACCTTGCACCGCCGCAACAGCCGTCGCACCGCGCTCATCCTCTCCACCGCCGCGCTCGCCGCCGCTCCCCTCCTCACCGCCTGCGGCAGCGAAGCGCACCCAGGCGCCGCGGCCGTCGTGGGCGGCGACCGCATCACGGTCGCGCAGCTGGAGGGCCGGGTGAACGAGGTGCGCGAGGCGCAGCGGGCCGCCATCCCCGACGACGCGCAGTACTCCCAGGCCATCGCCAAGTCCGGCGGCCTCACCCGCAACACCCTGCACACGATGGTGCTCGACAAGGTCCTGCACCGCGCGGCCACCGACGCCGGGGTGAGCGTCACGCGCCGCGACATCCAGACCATGCGGGCCGCCATGGAGCAGCAGGAGGGCGGCAAGAAGGCCCTCGAGCAGTCCTGGCTGCAGCAGTACGGCGTGGCCCCGGCGCGCCTCGACGACAGCCTGCGCACGGAGATCGAGGCGCAGAAGCTCGCGAAGAAGCTGGACGCGGACATGCAGTCGCCCGAGGGCCAGGCGGTGTTCTGGAAGGCCCTTTCGGCCGCCTCCAAGAAGCTCGACATCGACCTGAACCCGCGCTACGGCGCATGGGACGTCGACAAGAACAAGCGCACGGACGCGAAGACCCCGTGGGTGCGCGAGGTCACCGACGCCGGGGCATCGGCGGAGGAAAGGCCGGCGTAGAAGGCGCAGGAGTATAGGGGAGGGCCGCCGGCGGGCTGGGTTACGTTCGACGGGTGAACGAGACCGAGACCACGCCCCCGGCCGACTCCGCCGACGCGCCCGCCGGCCGCGTCATCCTGCTGACCTCCAGCCACCGGGTCGCGCCCGGCCTCCTGTCCTGGCCCGCCTGGCAGGCGCTGCACGGCGCCGACGCGGTGCTGTGCGCCGACGCCTCCCACCCGCAGCTGCCGTATCTGCGGGAGGCGGGCGTGCGCGTCGAGCAGGCCGCGCCCGGTGCGCAGGAGCTGGTCGACGCCTGCGCGGGCGGCCGCACGGTCGTGGTCGTCGCCACCGCCGAGGGCGACCGGGAACTCACGGACGGCCTGGCCCGGCTCGCGGGCTCCGGCCGCGTCGCCATGCCGGACCTGGAGCTCCTCCCCGGGTCGTACGACCTGCCGGGCGCCCGCCTGCTCGACCTGGTCCAGGTCATGGACCAGATCCGCGACGAGTGCCCGTGGTCCTCGCAGCAGACGCACAAGGGTCTCGCGAAGTACGCGATCGAGGAGGCGTACGAACTGGTCGAGGCGATCGAGGAGGGCGACAGGGAGGAGCTGCGCGAGGAGCTCGGCGACGTCCTCCTCCAGGTCGTCTTCCACGCACGGATCGCCGAGGAGGCCTCCGGCGAGCCCGGCGACGAGCCGTTCTCCATCGACGACGTCGCGGGCGGCATCGTCGAGAAGCTCATCCACCGCCATCCGCACGTCTTCGGCGACGACTCGGCGGACACGCCGGAGGACGTGAAGGCGCACTGGCTCCGCACGAAGGCGGAGGAGAAGCAGCGCACGTCGGTCACCGAGGGCATCCCGCTCGGCCAGCCCGGCCTGGCGCTGGCCGCGAAGCTGGCGTCCCGGGTGCGGACAGCGGGCCTTGAGGTGGAGGTGCCCTCCGGGCAGGGCGTCGGCTATGAACTGCTCGCCCTGGCCCTGCGCGCCGAGGCGGAGGGCGTCGACCCCGAGGCGGCACTCCGCGCGGCCGCGCGGGCCTACCGGGACGCGGTGCGGGCGGCCGAGGGGGCGGACGCTTAGTACCGTTGCCTCCTGAGGCGGTTCGACGGGCGTGGGGGCTTGTGTGGCAACGGATTTGGAGGCGCTGGCCGCCGAGGCGGCGAATGTCCTCGTGGCGGCGATGCAGGGGGACGAGGGCAGATGGGGGACGGCACGCGTTCTGTTCACCGAGTTCTTCGAGCAGTCGCCTGCCGGAGTGGCCGAGGGCGAGCTCAAGGCCGGCAGGCGACGGGCGGCGGGACGGAGTGGGAGTTTCGACCAAGTCGCGCTGCGGCTGGCCTGGGCCGAGATACTGCACGGCTGCCTCAGGGCCGGAGGCCGAAAGCAGGCGAGCCGCCTCCGCACGGTCATGGCCGTCCTCGCCCCCGACGCCGGTCGGCCCGTGGCACCGACGGCGGGCTGCGACGTCGCCCCGGCCGCCGTCGTCGCCGACCTCGCGGACTCCTCCATCGACTATGCGCCCCCTGCCTGGTACACCGCCGACCAGTCCGAAGGTGACAAGGAGGCTGAGAAGCAGGCCGATGCCGCCGCCCGGAACTCCGTCACCGGCGGCGCGCAGAGCACCGTCGTGCAGGCCGACTCCATCGGCTCGCTCACCGTCAACGCCCCAGCCCCGTCACCCGCACCCCAGCACGCCGCCGCCGACGGCTGGCCCCGCCTCGACGGGCTCCGCCGCCTCGGCCTCGGCGTGCGCCCCACCCGCAGACCGGCCGGTACGACGGCGCTGCCGCCCTACGTCACCAGGGACTGCGACGACGAGCTGACCGTCCTCCTGAAGCAGGCCGCGCACTACGGCGGCCTCGTCATCGTCACGGGCGGCCCCCTGTCCGGAAAGACCTCGACGGCGTGGGCGGCCCTGCGGGCGAGTGTGGCGGAGGACGCCCGGGTCTTCGTCGCGAGCGGCGGAGCGAACCTTCGCGACCTCCCGGACCAGCTCCGGGGCCGGGAGGCCACGGGCACCCACGTGGTGTGGCTGGACGACCTGGACGGCCACCTCGCGGAGCCCGGCACCCCCGGCGTCCTCGCCAGGCTCACCCATGACCGCGTCCTCGTCCTGGCGACGATGCGGGACGAGGCGTACGACAGACACCGCTTCGGACACCATCCGGCCGCCCGCGTCCTGAGCGTCGCGCAGACCGTCGAGGTGCCCACCGAGTGGAGCGAGGCGGAGCTGGCGCGGCTCGCGACGGCCGACGACCCGCGCCTGACGGACGCCGTCCGCTGGCGCGGGGACCTCGGCATCACGGAGTTCCTCGCCCTCGGCCCGGACCTGTGGGAGGAGTGGCGCAGGGCGCGCCGCGCGGGCACGCGGCTGCTCGGCCACCTCCTGGTGCGCGCGGCGATCGACCTGGCGCGGTGCGGGCTGACCCGGGGCGTCACGCCGAAACTGCTGAGGAAGGTCCAGGAGGAGTACGACCTGGAAGGCCCCCTCGTGACCGGGGCGACGTCCGAGGAGACGTTCGAGGAGGCGCTCGCCTGGGCCACCGCGCCCCGGCACGGCGTGACGGGCCTGCTCGTACCGGGGGAGTGGCCCGGCACCTGGCGGGCGTACGGCTCGCTGATCGCGGACGCGGCCCGCTCCGAGCTGACGGAGCCGGTGCCGGACGGCGTGTGGGTCCGCGCGTACGAGGAACTGGAGCCGCATGAACCTGCCGAGCTGCGCGGTCTGGTGACCGCCTTCCGGCTGACTCTCATGCCCCGCGCCGCGAACGGGGACGCGGACGCCATGTCATGGCTCGGCCTGCTGGCGGGGGACGAGGGGGACACGGCGGCCGCCGAGGACTGGTTCCGTAAGGCCGCCGACCGCGGGCACTCCCGGGCGGCCGGCCGCCTCGGCCACCTCCTCGCGACCCGGGTCGCGTACGAGGAGGCGCTCCCCTATCTCACGGCCGCCGCGAAGGCGGGCGAGACCGGGGCGGCCGCCCTGCTCGGCCAGGTCCACCAGCACCTGGCGGTCCACTACTTCCGCATCGCCCAATCCGAGGGCGACGCCTCAGCGACCCGTCGCCTGAAGGGCCCCCTCCGCCCCACAGGCCCCCTCTCCATCCACTCCCCGGACCCTCACTTCGACTGACGCCCGAGGAAGAGCCCCGGCTCCCCCTAGGGATACGGTCGCCGCATGCACGACCAGCCGCCCGCGACCTGCCCCGCAGGAGCCACCCCCGCGCCCGGGGCGACCCCGCAGCCCGAACTCTTCAGCTGGGAGTTCGCCACCGACCCCTATCCCGCGTACGCCTGGCTGCGCGAGCACGAGCCCGTGAGCAAGCAGCGGCTTCCCAGTGGGGTCGAGGCCTGGCTGGTCACCCGGTATGCCGATGCGCGGCAGGCCCTTGCCGATCAGCGGCTCAGCAAGAATCCCGCCCACCACGCCGAGCCCGCCCACGCCAAGGGGAAGACCGGCATCCCGGGCGAGCGCAAGGCCGAGCTGATGACGCATCTGCTCAACATCGACCCGCCGGACCACACCCGGCTGCGCCGCCTCGTCGCGAAGGCGTTCACGCCGCGCCGCGTCGCCGAGTTCGCGCCGCGGGTGCAGGAGCTGACGGACCAGCTCATCGACCGGTTCGCCCGCGAGGGAAGCGCCGACCTCATCCACGAGTTCGCCTTCCCCCTCCCCATCTACGCCATCTGCGACCTGCTCGGCGTCCCCCGCGAGGACCAGGACGACTTCCGCGACTGGGCGGGCATGATGATCCGACATGGGGGCGGGCCCAGGGGCGGTGTCGCCCGGTCCGTCAAGAAGATGCGGGGCTACCTCGCCGAGCTCATCCACCGCAAGCGCCTCGAACCGGGCGACGACCTCATCTCCGGCCTCATCAAGGCCTCCGACCACGGCGAGCACCTCACCGAGAACGAGGCCGCCGCGATGGCCTTCATCCTCCTCTTCGCCGGGTTCGAGACCACCGTCAACCTCATCGGCAACGGCGTGTACGCCCTCCTCACCCACCCCGAGCAGCGCGAGCGGCTGCAGAGGGCGCTGGACGACGGCGACACCGGCCTCCTGGAGACCGGCATCGAGGAACTGCTGCGCTACGACGGGCCCGTCGAGCTCGCCACCTGGCGGTTCGCGACCGAGGCGCTCAGCATCGGCGGACAGGACATCGCGGCGGGCGACCCCGTCCTCGTCGTGCTCGCCGCCGCCGACCGCGACCCCGCCCGGTTCGACGATCCCGACACCCTCGACCTCTCCCGCCGTGACAATCAGCACCTCGGATACGGGCACGGCATCCACTACTGCCTCGGCGCCCCGCTCGCCCGCCTGGAGGGCCGCACCGCCCTCGCGACCCTGCTGCGACGCCTTCCCGACCTGCAACTGGCGGCGGATCCCGCGGATTTGCGGTGGCGTGGCGGGCTGATCATGCGAGGACTGCGCACGCTGCCCGTGGAGTTCACAACCGCACAGAAAACGGTGCCCGGCGTACACCCCACTGACGGGCCGTCAGGACTGTGATGTTCACGTGATCTCTGCTGCATCGACTTGTGACAAGCGTTCGACTGCGGCTACGTTCACGACGACTTGAGCGCCCCAGGCGCCCAAGTCGTCGCTGCAGTCTCCTGAAAGGCACCCGCATGCTCTCCGGCAATGGTCGTCACCGACGCCCCCGCCAGGCCCCGGCCCTCATCGTCGCGGCAGGTGTCACCGGATCAGCCATCGCCATCCCGCTGCTCGGCGCCACCAGCGCGAGCGCCGCCGAGACCACCACGTGGGAGAAGCTCGCCGAGTGCGAGAGCGGCGGCGCGTGGAGCGCCAACCCCGGCAACGGCTACTACGGAGGCCTCCAGCTCTCGCAGGAGACGTGGGAGGCGTACGGCGGCCTCGACTACGCGACCAGCCCCGACCAGGCCAGCCGCTCGCAGCAGATCGCCGTCGCCGAGAAGATCCTCCGCGACAAGGGCACCGCGGCCTGGCCGAGCTGTGCCCCGATCGCCGGGCTCAGCAAGGGCGGTGCCGCGGCCGACGTCGACCCGGGCGGGCCCGTCACCCCGACGCCCTCCGACTCGACGGGTTCGGCCGACTCCAAGGACCCCGAGGGCTCCAAGGATTCCAAGGACGCCAAGGAGCCCGAGGGTTCCAAGGACTCCAAGGCCCCCGAGAAGGGGACGGACAAGTCTTCCGGCGAGACCACGGACTCCGCCGACCCGGAGCGGCCCTCCGACGACGCGAGCGACACGCCCGCCTCCGGCGACGGTTCGCGAGAGAAGAATCACGACGAGTCCGGCGAAAAGGACGGCAAGGGCGGCAAGGGCGACGCCGAAGACGCCGACGGCAAGGGCGACTCCGGCAAGTCCGGCCAGAAGGACACCACTTCACCCGCGCCCGAGAAGTCGACCGACCCGGCCGACGACGCCACCGACCCCAACAGCTCCTCCTCCGGCCGCCACCGCGGCGACCGCGCGGACGAGAGCGACAGCGCCGGCGACCGCCCCGGACGGCACGCCTCGCGCGGCGCCGACCGCTCCGAGAAGCTCGCCGACGGGACGTACACCGTGCGTTCCGGGGACAACCTCTCGGTCATCGCGGACGACTTCGGGGTCGACGGCGGATGGCACGAGCTCTACAGCGAGAACAAGAAGACCGTCGGAGGCGACCCGGATCTCATCCTCCCCGGTCAGAGCCTCGATGTGGGCGAAAAGTAACGGGATTTGACGATGCGTCTGCGGGGGACTTGGCCGGTGTTGTCCGGTTTGGCGCGAGTGAGAGATGGGTCTCAGAAGCCCTGATCGTCTTTGAAATTCGGTGGGGAGCGTGTCTACGGTCGTGACCGCTCGCCACTGGTGAGCCCCGCCGGTCGGTACGCCGAATCCTGCCAACGGCCGGACGGGAACAGTCGTCGCTCAAGAGCGCCGTGGGCAGGAGCGGGGGACCCAAGGTAAGTGCCGTGTCATGCGGCTAGGGGTGAAGCCGCACTCGCGAGAGTGCGGCCGGGCAACCACATCGGCCCGAACCCGACAGCTCACCTCGCAGGCGTCGGTGTAGGGGATGAACTCATGCTGCTTTCCGGCAAGGGCAAGCACCGTCGCCCGTCCAAGGCCACTCGTGTCGCCACGCTCGTCGGCGTGACCGGCGCCGCCGTCGCCGCCCCGCTGATGGCGGCCGGCTCGGCCAACGCCGCCACCGGTCAGGAGTGGGACGCCGTCGCCCAGTGCGAGTCCGGCGGCAACTGGTCCATCAACACCGGCAACGGCTACCAGGGCGGCCTCCAGTTCTCGCCGTCCACCTGGGCCGCGTACGGCGGCACGAAGTACGCGCCGACCGCCGACAAGGCCTCCAAGGCCCAGCAGATCGAGATCGCCGAGAAGGTCCTCGCCGGCCAGGGCAAGGGCGCCTGGCCGAGCTGTGGCGTCGGCCTCTCGGGCGCCGCGTACAACGGCGGCGGCTCGCAGCAGCAGGCCCCGCAGCAGCAGAGCAAGCCGCAGCCGCAGCAGACGCAGCAGCAGGCCGCTCCGCAGCAGCAGGCCGCGCCGAAGCAGGCCGCTCCCAAGCCGCAGCCGACGCCGCAGACCGAGACCAAGAAGACCGTCGAGACCCCGACCGGCAAGAAGGTCGAGAAGGGCGACGGCGAGTACAAGGTCAAGACGGGCGACACCCTGTCCAAGATCGCCCAGGCGCACGACGTCAAGGGCGGCTGGCAGAAGGTCTACAAGCTCAACGGCGACATCATCGACGACGCCGACTTCATCTACCCGGGCCAGCAGCTCCACCTGAGCTGACCCGGCCGGTCACGGCCGTGCCTCGGCGGACGCACGGCCGTACCCCCCGTCCCCACGGGCTCCCCGCCCCGGTGCGCGTATCCCCCGTACGCACCGGGGCGGGGGCATGTCCGCACCCGTTCCCTCCGCCGCCTCCGGCCCCTCTTGTTCGCTACTAGCGAGTAGAGAACATGGCCTTACGCCCTGTTTCCGCGCCATATGGGCCTTGTGTCGTCCCAGGGGACGGGCGGTCGGCTGGCCGAAGGCCCGGAGCCGGTTAGGCTCAGGAGACGCAGGGCCGAAGCGGCCCGGCGTAATCGTGTTTACGCGTCACACTCCCAGAAGGAGATGCTCGTGCCGTCCATCGACGTCGTCGTAGCCCGGGAAATCCTGGACTCCCGAGGCAACCCCACGGTCGAGGTCGAGGTCGGCCTCGACGACGGCAGCACCGGTCGTGCCGCCGTCCCGTCCGGTGCCTCCACCGGTGCCTTCGAGGCCATCGAACTCCGTGACGGTGACCCCAACCGTTACCAGGGCAAGGGTGTCGAGAAGGCCGTCCTCGCCGTCATCGAGCAGATCGGCCCGGAGCTCGTCGGCTACGACGCCACCGAGCAGCGCCTGATCGACCAGGCGATGTTCGACCTGGACGCCACCGACAACAAGGGCTCGCTCGGCGCCAACGCCATCCTCGGCGTCTCGCTCGCCGTCGCGCACGCCGCCTCCGAGGCCAGCGACCTGCCGCTCTTCCGCTACCTCGGCGGTCCGAACGCGCACCTGCTGCCCGTCCCGATGATGAACATCCTGAACGGCGGGTCGCACGCCGACTCGAACGTCGACATCCAGGAATTCATGATCGCCCCGATCGGCGCGGAGTCCTTCTCCGAGGCCCTGCGCTGGGGCACCGAGGTCTACCACACGCTGAAGAAGGTCCTGAAGGACAAGGGCCTCTCCACCGGCCTCGGCGACGAGGGCGGCTTCGCCCCGAACCTGGACTCCAACCGCGCCGCCCTCGACCTCATCCTCGAGGCCATCAAGCAGGCCGGTTACGTCCCCGGCGAGCAGATCGCGCTCGCGCTCGACGTCGCCGCGTCCGAGTTCTACAAGGACGGCAAGTACCAGTTCGAGGGCAAGGAGCGCTCGGCCGCCGAGATGACCGAGTACTACGAGGAGCTCGTCGCCTCGTACCCGCTCGTCTCCATCGAGGACCCGCTGTTCGAGGACGACTGGGCCGGCTGGAACGCCATCACCGAGAAGCTCGGCGACAAGGTGCAGCTCGTCGGCGACGACCTGTTCGTCACCAACCCGGAGCGCCTGGCCCGCGGCATCGAGGAGAACTCGGCCAACGCCCTGCTCGTCAAGGTCAACCAGATCGGTTCGCTGACCGAGACCCTGGACGCCGTCGAGATGGCCCAGCGCAGCGGCTTCAAGTGCATGATGTCCCACCGCTCCGGCGAGACCGAGGACGTCACCATCGCCGACCTCGCCGTCGCCACCAACTGCGGCCAGATCAAGACCGGCGCCCCGGCCCGCTCCGAGCGCGTCGCCAAGTACAACCAGCTCCTGCGCATCGAGGAGATCCTCGACGACGCGGCGGTCTACGCGGGCCGTAGCGCGTTCCCGCGCTTCAAGGGCTGATCACCGCTTCAGGGCTGATCACGCACGAAGCCCGGCAGTGACGCCGGGTTACCTACGTCCCCGCACATGGTCCCGTACCGTGTGCGGGGACGTACGTACGTGCAGGCGCTGCGCCGGGGAGGCGGAACCATGGCCAAGGCCGGGACCAAGGACCGGTTCTCCACCGCGACCCGTCTGCGGCTGCTCGGTGAGCAGACCGCGGAGCGCGTCTACCGCTCCCAGACCAAGCGCCAGGCCCGCCGCTCCCGGCTCACCGGGCGGGCCGCCCTTCTCGCGCTCGTGCTCTGCTCGTTGGTCGTCGCGCTCGCGTACCCGATGCGGCAGTACGTCTCGCAGCGCGCCGAGATCGACGACCTGCGCAGACAGCAGGCCGAGCACCGCGCGGACGTCGAGAAGCTCCGCGACGAAAAGGCCCGCTGGCAGGACGACGCGTACGCGGAGCAGCGCATCCGCGACCGCCTGCACTACGTGATGCCGGGCGAGACCGGCTTCACGGTGATCGACCCGGCGGCGGCACAGAGCCGCCGCACGGACCAGGGGGCGGCAGCGCGCCCCTGGTACTCGAACGTCTGGGACGGCGTCGACAAGGCCGACCGCCCCGACGACTGACTCCCCGATCCGTACCCGACCCGTACCGACACGAAAGACAGGCATGGAAACGCCCCCGCCGAGCACCCCGCGCACCGAGCCCACCGACGCCGACGTCGAGGCCTTCAAGCAGCAGCTCGGCCGACCGCCGCGCGGCCTGCGGGCCATCGCGCACCGCTGCCCCTGCGGACAGCCGGACGTCGTCGAGACGGCGCCGCGCCTCCCGGACGGGACGCCCTTCCCGACGACGTACTACCTGACGTGCCCGCGGGCCGCCTCCGCGATCGGCACGCTGGAGGCCAACGGCGTCATGAAGGAGATGTCGGAGCGGCTCACGACGGACGAGGAGCTGGCGAAGCAGTACCGCGCCGCGCACGAGGACTACATCGCGCGCCGTGACGCCATCGAGGTCCTTGAGGGCTTCCCGAGCGCGGGCGGCATGCCGGACCGCGTGAAGTGCCTGCACGTCCTGGTCGGTCACTCGCTGGCCGCCGGCCCCGGTGTGAACCCGCTGGGCGACGAGGCCATCGCGATGCTCCCTGAGTGGTGGGCGAAGGGCCCGTGCGTCACGCCGTGCACGGACGCCACCGCCGACGCCGCCGCCGACGGGGGCGCCGAGTGACCCGCGTCGCCGCCATCGACTGCGGCACGAACTCGATCCGCCTCCTGGTGGCGGACGCCGACCCGGCCACGGGCGAACTGGTCGACCTGGACCGGCGGATGACGATCGTCCGGCTCGGCCAGGGCGTCGACAGGACGGGGCGTCTCGCCCCCGAGGCGCTGGAGCGCACCTTCGCGGCCTGCCGCGAGTACGCCGCCGTCATCAAGGAGCACGGCGCCGAGCGCGTCCGCTTCGTCGCCACCTCGGCGTCCCGCGACGCCGAGAACCGCGACGCGTTCGTCCAGGGCGTCCTGGACATCCTGGGCGTCGAGCCCGAGGTCATCTCCGGCGACCAGGAGGCCGAGTTCTCCTTCACCGGCGCCACCAAGGAGCTGACGGGCCGCGACGACGTCGCCGCGCCCTACCTGGTGGTGGACATCGGCGGCGGCTCCACGGAGTTCGTGGTCGGCACGGACCACGTGCGGGCGGCCCGCTCCGTCGACGTCGGCTGCGTCCGCATGACCGAGCGTCATCTCGTACGCGACGGGGTCGTCACCGACCCGCCCGCGGCCGAGCAGCTCGACGCGATCCGCGCCGACATCGAGGCCGCCCTCGACCTGGCCGAGCGCACGGTGCCGCTCAAGGAGGCCCGCACGCTGGTCGGCCTCGCGGGTTCGGTGACCACGGTCGCCGCGATCGCGCTCGGCCTCGACACGTACGACTGGCGGGCGATCCACCACGCCCGCATCCCGTACGAGCAGGTGAGCGCCATCGTGGACCGCCTCACGCACGCCACGCACGACGAGCGCGCCGCGATCCCGGTGATGCACCCGGGCCGCGTCGACGTCATCGCGGCGGGCGCCCTGGTGCTGCTCGCGATCATGGACAGGGTGGGCGCGCGCGAGGTCGTGGTGAGCGAGCACGACATCCTCGACGGCATCGGCTGGTCGCTCGCCTGAACCCGCTCGCGGGAAAGTTCGTGAAGTTCTTCACAAGGAAAAAGGCCCTGATGGGCGAGGTTCGACGGTGTCGGGCCGCCTAAAGGGGGCTTTTCGAAGGGCCGCGCCCGTGGCCGGGATGTTTCGTGCGGGTCACCGGAGTGTGGTGTCGGGCTCCGGTTCGGGCCGGGCGGGGCCTCGGAGTGCAGCTCACAAGGGGTGCACAACGACTCGTGTGGCATCGTGGTTCCCCACCGGCACCATGACCTCGGTCACGTGGGCGGCGAAGTGTAGCAGAGGCCCTTGGCATGCTTGTGAAGGGGCGCACGAGCGACCCCCGCCGGGCGGGTGGATACTCGATGGCATGAGCACCACGGAGCGTCCCAGGATCCTCGTAGTAGGCGGTGGGTACGTAGGCCTGTACGCAGCTCGGCGCATTCTCAAGAAGATGCGCTTCGGAGAGGCGACCGTCACGGTCGTCGACCCCCGGTCGTACATGACCTACCAGCCCTTCCTCCCCGAAGCCGCCGCCGGCAGCATCTCGCCGCGGCACGTCGTCGTACCGCTGCGACGCGTACTGCCGAGGGCGGAAGTCCTCACCGGTCGGGTCACCACCATCGACCAGGACCGCAAGGTCGCCACGATCGCGCCGCTCGTCGGCGAGGCCTACGAGCTGCCTTTCGACTACCTGGTCATCGCGATGGGCGCGGTCTCCCGCACCTTCCCGATCCCCGGCCTCGCCGAGCAGGGCATCGGCATGAAGGGCATCGAGGAGGCCATCGGCCTGCGCAACCACGTCCTGGAGCAGCTGGACAAGGCTGACTCCACGACCGACGAGGAGGTCCGCCGCAAGGCGCTGACCTTCGTCTTCGTCGGCGGTGGCTTCGCGGGCGCGGAGACCATCGGCGAGGTCGAGGACATGGCCCGCGACGCGGCCAAGTACTACAAGAACGTGAAGCGCGAGGACATGCGCTTCGTGCTCGTCGACGTCGCGGACAAGATCCTCCCCGAGGTCGGCCCGAAGCTCGGCCAGTACGGCAAGGAGCACCTCGAGGGCCGCGGTGTCGAGGTCTACCTGAAGACCGGCATGGACTCCTGCGTGGACGGCCACGTCGTCCTGAACAACGGCCTCGAGGTCGACTCGAACACGATCGTGTGGACCGCGGGCGTCAAGCCGAACCCGGCGCTGTCCCGCTTCGGTCTGCCGCTCGGCCCGCGCGGCCACGTGGACACCCAGACGACGCTCCAGGTGCAGGGCACGGACTACATCTGGGCCGCGGGCGACAACGCCCAGGTGCCGGACGTCGTCGGCCGCAAGGCCGGCAACGAGAACGCCTGGTGCCCGCCGAACGCCCAGCACGCGCTGCGGCAGGCGAAGGTCCTCGGCGACAACGTGATCTCCGGCATGCGGGGCTTCCCGCAGAAGGAGTACAGCCACGCCAACAAGGGTGCGGTCGCCGGTCTCGGCCTGCACAAGGGCGTCGCGATGATCGTCATGGGCAAGATGAAGATCAAGCTCAAGGGCCGTCTCGCCTGGTACATGCACCGCGCGTACCACGGCATGGCGATGCCGACGTTCAACCGCAAGATCCGCGTCTTCGCGGACTGGACGCTCGGCATGTTCCTCAAGCGCGAGGTCGTCTCCCTGGGTGCTCTGGAGGCCCCGCGCGAGGAGTTCTACGAGGCGGCCAAGCCCGCCCCGAAGCCCGCTGCCGCCGCCGAGCCGGCGCCCGCGGTGAAGACCGAGGAGAAGGCCAAGGCCTCCTGACCTCGCGTCACTGATCCACCCGAAGGGGCCGCCCGCCATCCGTGGTGCGGGCGGCCCCTTCGGCGTGTCCGGCGAAAAATAGATGCCGGGGGCATCTATTTTGCCGTACCGTGACGCGGCAACGGGACTGCGTCCAGGCCCCTTCGGTGTTGACGTGGTGTTGGACCGTTCCGGGATTTTCCCTCATTGTCACAACAAGGGATGCCCCATCCACGGAGGTGTGCGCCATGCAGGACGCCGCACAGCGGCTGAAGACCCTCGCCGAGCAGCTCATGGGAGCCCCGCTGCCGGTGCGTATCCGCGCCTGGGACGGGTCGGAGTCGGGCCCGCCGAACGCCCCCGCCCTCGTCGTACGCAACCGCCGCGCCCTGCGCCACCTCCTGTGGAAGCCGGGGGAGCTGGGCCTCGCCCGCGCCTGGGTGGCCGGTGACCTGGACGTCGAGGGCGACCTGTACCAAGCCCTGGACACGATGGCGGAGTTCATCTGGGAGCGCGACGACGGTGCCAGGAGCCTGCGGCAGTCCCTGCGCGACCCGGAGTTCCGCGCCGCGGTCCGCTCCCTGGTCGCCCTCTCCGCCCCCTTCCTGCCGCCCGCCCCGCCGCCCGAGGAGATGCGCAGACACGGCCGTCTCCACCTGCACACCAAGGGCAGCGACCGCCGCGCCATCAGCCACCACTACGACGTCGGCAACGACTTCTACGAACTGGTCCTCGGCCCGTCGATGGTCTACTCGTGCGCCTACTGGGAGTCGCCCGACGGCACCCTGGAGGACGCCCAGCGCGACAAGCTCGAACTCGTCTCCCGCAAGCTCGGCCTGAAGCCCGGCATACGGCTGCTCGACGTCGGATGCGGCTGGGGCTCCATGGCGATCCACGCGGCACGCGAGCACGGCGTGAGCGTCGTCGGCGTCACCCTCTCCCAGGAGCAGGCCGCCTACGCCAGGAAGCGGGTGGCCGAGGAGGGACTGACGGACCGGATCGAGATCCGCGTCCAGGACTACCGCGACGTGCGCGACGGACCGTACGACGCTATCAGCTCCATCGGCATGGCCGAACACGTCGGCAGCGAACGCTATTTGGAGTACGCCCGCGACCTGTACGCCCTCCTCAAGCCCGGCGGGCGGCTGCTCAACCACCAGATCGCGCGCCGCCCGCAGGCCGACGAATCGGCGTACTCCGTGGACGAGTTCATCGACGCGTACGTCTTCCCGGACGGCGAGCTGGCGCCCGTGGGCACCACGGTGGCGCTCCTGGAGCGGGCCGGCTTCGAGGTCCGCGACCTGGAGTCCATCCGCGAGCACTACGCCCTCACCCTGCGCCGCTGGGTCGCGAACCTGGAGGCGCGCTGGGTGGAGGGCCGGCGGCTCACCTCACCCGGCCGCGCCCGCATCTGGCGCCTCTACATGGCCGCCTCCGCGCTGGCCTTCGAACACAACCGCATCGGCGTCAACCAGGTCCTCGCGGTGAAGACCCCGGAGACCGGGGCCTCGGGCCTGAGCCTGCGGACGAGGGACTGGCGCGGCTGACCGTCTCAGCCCGTCCGGCGTTTGAGGACGAGCCGCGCAGCGGCGATACAGGGCAAGCCGAAGGGCCCCGGCGAGATTCCCCTCGCCGGGGCCCTTTTCCGTACTGCCGAGCGGAGCGCTACTCGCTCTTGATGGCCATCAGCGGGTTCAGCTTCGCCGCGCTGCGGGCCGGCCACATCGCCGCGAGGACACCGACCAGGGCCGCGATCCCGAGGAAGATCACGATCCGGCCGAACGGGATCTCCATCGAGTACGTGGAGACGCTGTTCGAGATCGTGCCGCCCGCGACCCAGCCCATGAAGAGGCCGAGACCGATGCCGAGCACCGCGCCGAACAGGGAGATGATGACCGCCTCCAGGCGCACCATCTGCTTGACCTTCGCGCGGTCGAGGCCGATCGCCCGCAACATGCCGATCTCGTGCTTCCGCTCGAACACCGACATCGCGAGGGTGTTGATGACGCCGAGCACCGCGATGAGGACGGCCATGGCCAGCAGGCCGTAGAGCATGTTCAGCATCATGTTGATGGCACCGGCCACCTGGTTGCTGATCGCGTCCTTGTCCTGGACGGTGATGGCGGGGTTCTCGCCGAGGGCCTTGACGATGGCGTCCTCGGCCTTGTCGGAGGTGCCGTCCTTCATCTTCACGAGGACCTGCTTGTCGACGACCTTGGTCAGGTGCGGGTCGACGACGGAGGTCGGCGCGAAGAGGCCGTTGAGCATCTCGTTGCCCTCGTAGACACCGGCGACCTTCAGCCGGACCTTCTTGCCGTCGTCGTCGAACTTCAGCGGCAGGGTGTCGCCCGCCTTGAGGCCCTTGTCCTTGGCGGTGTCCGTGTCGACGAGCACGCCGCCGGACTTCAGGCCGGCCACCGAGCCGCTGGTGAAGTCCAGGCCGACCAGCTCGCCGAAGGTCTTCGGGTCGACGCCGGAGATGGAGACGAAGCCGCCGTCGGCCTCGCCGTAGGTGCTGCGCAGCGGGGTGGTCGCCGCGACGTCCGGGATCTTGTCCAGCTTCTCGCGGACCTCGGGGGTCAGCGGCTGGAAGTTCGCCATGGAGACGCTGTAGTCGGCCTTCATGGCGCCGGCGGCCATCTTGTTGATGGCGGTGCTCATCGAGGTGGCGACCACGGTCATCGCCGTGATGAGGGTGAGACCGATCATCAGGGCAGCGGCCGTGGAGGCCGTGCGGCGCGGGTTGCGCACCGAGTTGAGGCGCGACAGCTTGCCGGTGACGCCGAACGGCTTCAGGAGCGGCGCCGACGCGGCGATGAATGGGCGGGACAGCAGCGGCGTGAGGACGATGACGCCGACGAGCATGACGCCCGCGCCGCCCGACTTCACGTAGTTGTCCTTCATGAAGAGCATCACCGCGCCGAGCGCGACGATGACCGAACCGATGGTGTTGCGGACCACCAGGCCCCGCACGGTCGGCGTCGCGTGGACGCTGTTCATCGCGGCGACCGGCGGGATGCGCGCGGCGCGGCGGCCCGGCAGCCAGGCGGCCAGCATGGTCACGACCACGCCGATGAGCAGCGCCACGACGATCGTGGTCGGGGCGATGACGAGCGGTCCGTCGGGCAGCGAGGCGCCGGCGGAGTTCATCAGGGACTCCAGGCCCACGGCCACGCCGATGCCGAGCGCGAAACCGCTCACGGCGGCGATCATGCCGACGAGGAAGGCCTCGATCAGCACGGAGCGCGTCACCTGGCGGCGCGAGGCACCGACGGCCCGCATGAGCGCGAGCTCCTTGGTGCGCTGGGCGACCAGCATGGTGAAGGTGTTGGCGATGATGAAGATGCCGACGAAGAGCGCGATGCCGGCGAAGATCAGCAGGACCTGGCTCATGGAGCTGGTCTGCTCCTCGATCATCCTGTCCTGCTGGGCCTTGAGCTCGCCGCCCGTCATCGTCGAGGAGTCCTTGGGCAGGATCTTCTCGACCGACTTCTCCAGGACCGCCTCGGAGGTGCCCGCGGCCGCCTTCACGTCGATCTCGTCGTACTGGTTCTTGTTGAGCTCCTTGAGCGCGGTCTTGTTGTCGAAGACGACCAGGCTGCCGCCCGCGACGACACTGCCCTCGTCGGTGTCGAAGATGCCGCTGACCTTCGCGGTGCGCACCGGGCCGTCGGTGGAGTAGCGCACGGAGTCGCCCACCTGGTAGCCGGTGCGGCCCGCGGTGCGGGAGTCGAGGGCGATGTCACCGGCGGACTTCGGGGCGGTGCCCTCGGTGAAGTCGTAGCGCGGGTCCTTGCCGTCCTTGCCCGGGAAGTAGTTGGCGCCGGTGGTGCCCCACTCGCCGCCCACCAGCTTGCCGTCCTTGTCGGCGAGCGCGGTGAAGCCCGAGACGGAGCCGAGCACGGCACCGGCGCCGGGCAGCCCGTCGGCCTTCTTCAGGAGGGAGTCGGTGAGCTCGGGCTTCTGCTTGGGTCCCCGGCCGCTGTCGTCGCCGGAGGAGTCACTGGCGGACGTGATGGCGACGGAGACGTGGTCGAAGCTCTTCGCCGACTTGTTCTTGTAGGCGTTGCCGAAGGTGTCGGTGAAGACCAGGGTGCCGGAGACGAAGGCGACGCCGAGCATGACGGCGAGCACGGTCATCAACAGCCTGGCTTTGTGCGTGAGCACGTTGCGCAGGGCGGTACGGAACATGGGTGTGAGTCCAGGGTGAAGTGAGGGGGGAGCGCCCCGCAGGGGCCTCCCAGGGGCGCGGGGAACTGCGCGACAAGCCACGGATGGCCCGCAGTCCCGACGAATTCCGGACCTCGACGGCGGTAGGGGGGACCGCCCGAGGCCAAGCGGCCACTAGCTCGTGCGGCCCTTCGCGTCGAAGTGCTTCATGCGGTCGAGCACCCCGTCCGCGGTCGGCCGGTGCATCTCGTCGACGACGCGCCCGTCCGCGAGGAAGATCACGCGGTCCGCGTACGACGCGGCGACCGGGTCGTGGGTGACCATCACGACGGTCTGCCCGAGGTCGCGGACGGAGTTGCGGAGGAAGCCGAGGACCTCCGCGCCGGAGCGCGAGTCGAGGTTTCCGGTCGGCTCGTCACCGAAGATGATCTCCGGCTGGGAGGCGAGGGCGCGGGCCACGGCGACGCGCTGCTGCTGGCCGCCGGAGAGCTCGGTGGGCCGGTGCTTGAGGCGCCCGGAGAGGCCGACCATCTCGATGACCTGCTCGACCCACTCGCGGTTCGGCTTGCGGCCCGCGATGTCCATCGGCAGCGTGATGTTCTCCAGGGCCGTCAGGGTCGGCAGCAGGTTGAACGCCTGGAAGATGAAGCCGATCTTGTCCCGGCGGAGCTTCGTGAGCTGCTTGTCCTTGAGCGTGGACAGCTCGGTCTCGCCTATGCGCACGGAGCCGGAGCTGAAGCTGTCCAGGCCGGCGACGCAGTGCATCAGGGTCGACTTGCCGGAGCCCGAGGGGCCCATGATCGCGGTGAACTCGCCCTGCCCGAAGTCGACGGAGACCCGGTCCAGGGCGACCACCTGGGTCTCACCCTGTCCGTACACCTTGGAGAGTTCCGTGGCGCGCGCGGCCACGGCGGTGGCGCGAGTGGCGAAAGGGGTGGTGGTCACGGGGTGGTGCTCCTGTCGGGACGACGAGTGGGGACGTACTCCATCGTCCCGGCCGATCAGCGCCATGTAGTCAGCCGCTGTTCCGGTTCCCGGGGCCCTCTCGAGTCGGACTTGAGGGCGTCCTGTCATACCTGGGGATGACGTGCGTCCCTGATGCGGAAAGGAGGAGAAAGCGGGACCTGGAACGTCGGGAGGGCTAAATTCCGTCATTCCGTGCAGAGGCCCACGAGACCGGCCGGGCCCGGGGTAGGGCCTCCGGCATGTACCAACGGACCGTGACAACGGCTGATGCACCCTCAGACGTCAATAAAATAAGACAACATCGGGCTGTCCTTCCGCTGTTCGGGGGATGCCTCCCGATAGGGTCGAAGCCTCGACGCGGAGCCCATGGCCTGCCCGGATGGTGGAATGCAGACACGGCGAGCTTAAACCTCGCTGCCCCTCGGGGGCGTGCCGGTTCGAGTCCGGCTCCGGGCACATCCGCTGATTGGTGAAGGTGCCGGTGGCACGGCCCCCTGGCACCGCTCCCCGGCACCCCTCCCCTCCTGACCGCGCGGTCACCCGGGCGGCGGAACGGTACCGATCCGGGAACAGTACGCCCCAGGTCGAGCGTTCTTCCTCACAGAGAGGGAAAGATCCTCCCCAAGCACTAGGCCCATCCCTTTGCCTACGCATTACTCTTGAGGCAAAGCCACACACGGTGGCCATGGAGGAGTGAAATGAGGAGCAGTAACCCGGTCTTCTCGCGACGGGGGTTCAGCCGCGACAACGGCTTCGCCGGCTTCGGCGCGCAGCCGCAGGCCGGGGGACCCGCAGCCGCGACCCAGACCCAGCAGGGCAACCCGTACGCGCAGGGCAATCCGTACGCAGGCCAGCAGGCCCCCGCGGGCAACCCCTACGCCACCAATCCGTACGCCCAGCAGGACCTGCAGCACGGCGCGCCCCAGGCGCCCGTGACCACACGCATGACGATGGACGACGTCGTCATGCGCACCGCGACCACGCTCGGCACGCTCGTGGTCACGGCCGCGCTCGCCTGGGCGCTCCTGCCGGTGGACGACGCGAACATCAGCAAGTCCTACGGCATCGCGATCGGCGCCGGCCTCATCGCGATGGTGCTCGGCCTCGTCCAGGCCTTCAAGCGCAAGGCCTCGCCCGCGCTGATCATGGCGTATGCGGCACTGGAAGGCGTCTTCCTCGGCGTCATCTCCAGCGTCGTCGACAACCGCATCGCGAGCGGCGCGGCCATGCAGGCCGTGCTCGGCACGATGGCCGTCTTCATCGGCGTCCTCGTGGCCTACAAGGCGGGCTGGATCCGCGTCAACCGCCGCTTCTACGGCTTCGTGATGGCCGCGGCCCTCGGCTTCCTGCTGCTGACCGCCGTGAACCTGCTGTTCATGGTCTTCGGCGGCGGTGACGGTCTCGGCTTCCGCAGCGGTGGCCTCGGCATCGCGTTCGGCATCGTCGGCATCCTGCTCGGCGCCTGCTTCCTGGCCCTCGACTTCAAGCAGGTCGAGGACGGCATCGCGTACGGCGCCCCCAAGGAAGAGGCCTGGCTCGCCGCGTTCGGTCTGACGATGACGCTCGTCTGGATCTACATGGAGTTCCTGCGCCTGATCGCCATCTTCTCGGGCAACGACTGAGGCGCGTAGTCGCAGAAGGGCCCGCGGACCGGAGACGGTCCGCGGGCCCTTTGCCGTGTGGGTGGGGGGTCAGAGGAATTTTCGGGCGGCCCGCCTGAGGTCGTACTCGTGGATGATCGCCTTCGCGTGGCCGTACGCGAGATTGTGTTCGGCGCGGAGCCAGCTGACCTTCTCCTCGAAGCGGAAGAGAGAGGGTCCTTCGTCCACGGCGCGGAGCCAGTCGGAGACTTCACGACCGGTGCATTGGGGGATTCGGGCGAGCAGGTTGCGGTGGGTCTCCTCGGAGAAGACTTGTGACATCGGCGCCTCCGGACGCGTCGCGATGTGTTCCGTCCTTCACGACACCGTGCCTGAGCGCCGGGGCGTTGGCAACAGTCCCGTAAAGCCACATAGGGTCGCGGGGTGCTCGATACGACGCCTTTGACGGCCGCAGTGGACCATTTCGCCGACCGCCTGCGGGCCGCGCCACAGAGCCGGCTGCAGCGCGGAGCGGCGACCGAAGCGCTCGCCCTGGCCAGGGAGTTGGCCGTCCTCGCGCAGCGCATCGAGGAGCCGGAAACCCCACCGCGGGAGATGCCGGACGCCGGGATGTTCGCCGCCGCCGACCAGATCACCGTCGCGGGCCGGGACCTGGCCCTCGTCCTGACGGACGCCGAGGAGCTCGAGCGGGTGCTGCGCCTCGTGGAGGAGGCGCAGAAACGGGCCGGGGTCTAGGACAGGCCGTCGGCGGGCCCTCGGCCCGCCGGCTCAGACGGACGCGATGACGCGGTCGGCCAGGATGTAGACGTTCTCGGTGCCGCACTCGAAGGTCAGGGCGTACGCGCCCGAGATGCCGGAGCCGCCCAGCAGGAACGGGGTCCGGCCCTCGCGCAGGGCCGTGGCGAGGAGCTCCGCCGTCTCGCGGTGGCCGGGCGTCATGCACAGCGTCGTACCGTCCGCGAAGACGTACACGTCCAGGGTGCCCAGCGGGCCGGGGCGGACGTCGGCGAGGGCGGTGCGGGCGGCGGCGAGCTCCTCGAGGCACTCCACCGTGCGCTCGTGGTCGCCGTGGGTGCCGTCGGGGGCCGGGGTCTGCACCGGCACGAAGTCCGGGTGCGAGGGGTGACGGCGGCGGGCGGCGGCCAGCTCCGGGGAGTCTCCGCCGTGGACTCCGTCCAGGGAGGTGCCGCCGGCGAACTCGTCGGTGCCCGCGGGGTCGGCGAAGGGCTCGATCACCGGCTCCAGGCTGTCGGACTCCAGGCCCGCGAAGTCGGCCTGGCGCGGCAGGAACAGCTCGTCGGCGATGCTGTCCGGGATGCCGGGCAGGCCGCTGAGCAGAGAGGGCCCCTCGGAGCCCTCACGGGCCTCCTGGGCCGCCCAGAAGGCCCTCGCCTCGGCGAGCTCCCGCTCCCGCTCCTCGGCGAGCGCCTCGGTCACCGCCGCGCGTATCTCGTCGGTGTCCACCGTGGTACGGGCGGCCGGCACCGTCGGGTGCGGGCCGCTCGTGGCACGGCTGCCGACCGCCTCGGCGTGCAGGGCTGTGATCTCGGCGATCTGCTTGCGCAGGCCGTGCACGGCGTGCAGGGCGGCGACGCCCACGGCCGTGGCAGCGGCCGTGGAGAGCAGCAGGGCAAGAGGCAAGGCGCTCACTGACGTACTCCCGGTTTCAAGTCGACCCCCGACTTCCTACATCAGCTTGAAGCCTGCACGATCCGCCTGTCAGTGCATTACGTCACGAATTGGACAGGTCTTTTGGCCCGGTGTACATCCCCGGATCCGCTCTGAGCTGGGCATATGTATCTCCCCCAGGAGATAGGTCACATCCTGGGGGAGATTGGGTCACGAAGTGATCCAGGGGCCTGGCCGGAGCTAGCTGAGGCGCTCGATGACCATTGCCATGCCCTGGCCGCCGCCGACGCACATCGTCTCCAGGCCGAACTGCTTGTCGTGGAACTGGAGGGAGTTGATGAGCGTGCCGGTGATGCGGGCGCCCGTCATGCCGAAGGGGTGGCCGACGGCGATGGCGCCGCCGTTGACGTTGAGCTTGTCGATGTCGATGCCCAGGTCGCGGTAGCTCGGGATCACCTGCGCGGCGAAGGCTTCGTTGATCTCGACGAGGTCGATGTCGTCGATGGTGAGCCCGGCCCGCCGCAGGGCCTGCTTGGACGCCTCGACCGGGCCGAGGCCCATGATCTCGGGGGAGAGGCCGGTGACGCCGGTGGAGACGATGCGGGCGAGCGGGGTCAGGCCGAGGTCGCGGGCCTTGGTGTCGCTCATGATCACGAGGGCGGCGGCGCCGTCGTTGAGCGGGCAGCAGTTGCCCGCCGTGACCATGCCGTCGGGGCGGAAGACCGGCTTCAGCCCCTGCACACCCTCCATGGTGACGCCCGCGCGCGGCCCGTCGTCCTTGCTGACGACCGTGCCGTCCGGGGTGGTGACCGGGGTGATCTCGCGCTCCCAGAAGCCGTTCTTGATGGCTTCCTCGGCGAGGTTCTGCGAGCGGACGCCGAACTCGTCCATGTCCTGGCGGGTGACGCCCTTGAGGCGCGCCAGGTTCTCGGCGGTCTGGCCCATCGCGATGTACGCGTCCGGGAGCAGGCCGTCCTCGCGCGGGTCGTGCCACGTGGAGCCCTCGGTCTTGGACACGGCCTCGGTGCGGGCCTCGGCGTCGGCGAAGAGGGGGTTGTGGGTGTCGGGCAGGCCGTCGGAGGTGCCCTTCACGCTCCGGGACACCATCTCGACGCCCGCGGAGATGAAGACGTCGCCCTCACCGGCCTTGATGGCGTGCAGTGCCATACGGGAGGTCTGCAGGGACGAGGAGCAGTACCGGGTGATGGTGCAGCCCGGGAGGTGGTCCATGCCCAGCTGCACGGCCACGATGCGGCCGAGGTTGTGCCCCTGCTCGCCGCCGGGCAGGCCGCAGCCGAGCATCAGGTCGTCGATGTCCTTGGGGTCGAGCTCAGGGACCTTGGCGAGGGCGGCCTCGATGATGGTGGCGGTCAGGTCGTCCGGACGCAGATCCTTCAGCGAGCCCTTGAAGGCGCGGCCGATCGGGGTGCGGGCGGCAGAGACGATCACGGCTTCGGGCATCAGGACGCTCCAGTGACGAGGCGAAGGGTGGGGCAGGGCTGCTCTCTCATGGCTCTCTGGGAAGTTACCTGCACGTAATGGTGCGGGTCATCGGGTCGGGGGTGTGACACGGGCCGCATTTCTAAGCGGGCGCTCAGGCCGCGGGGCCCTGGGCGGGTGGGGGTGCGTTTCCCGTCTGCGGCCGGGTGGGGGCTCGTCGCGCAGTTCCCCGCGCCCCTGGGTGGTCCACCGCGCCCTGCACCGCCAAGGGAACGGCGCCGGGCAAGTATTCAGGGGCGCGGGGAACTGCGCGATCAGCCCCCACCCACCCGCAGGTGAAGGCCGAGGTCAGTGGGGGAGAGGGGACGGTTCCGGGGTGTGGATGCGGCGGCGGCGACGGCGCTTGAGGAGCGCCCACGGCCCCCGTGGCCCCGTAGGCATCGCCGCCGTAACCTCCGTACCGCCCTCCGAAGCCGCCTGCGCCGCCGCCCTGGCCACCGGCAGGAACCCCTCGCGCCGCGAGACGTCCGGGCGCTCCTCCTCCGGCCACAGGCCCAGCGCCGCGCACAGCGTGGGAAGGACCGCCATCGCCGCCGTCGCGTACCCCTCCGCGGAGGGGTGGTAGCGGTCCGGGCCGAACAGCTCCCGCGGGTGCGCCGCGAACTCGGGACCGAGCAGGTCGCCCAGCGACACCGTCCGCCCGCCCTGCTCCACCACGCCGATCGTCTGCGCCGCGGCCAGCTGCCGCGAGACGTGCCGGGCCAGCCACCGCAGGGGCTGGTAGACGTTCTCGACCGTGCCGAGGTCGGGGCAGGTGCCGACCACGACCTCCGCACCGGCCGTACGGAGCCTGCGCACCGCGGCGGAGAGATGGCGCACCGACCGCGTCGGCGGCATCCGGTGCGTCACGTCGTTCGCGCCGATCATGATGACGCAGACGTCCGGCACCCAGGCCGGGTCCGAAAGGATCAGCGTCACCTGCCGGTCCAGGTCGTCCGACTGGGCGCCGGGCAGCGCCACGTTCCGCAGGTCGACGGGGAGCTCGGCGACCGCGGCGAGCCCGGAGGCGAGCAGCGCCGCCGGGGTCTGCCTGGCCCGGTGCACGCCCTGTCCCGCCGCCGTGGAGTCCCCGAGCATGGCGAACCGCACCGGTTCGGGGGAGTCGGCGCGGGCAGGATGGGCGAACGCCCCGCCGTACCGGCCGTCCGCCCGCGGTGGATCCGCGTGCCCGCCATTGCCCACGTTCCGCTTCGCCAGCTGTACCTCGGCCAGCACCACGCCCACCGTGGCGGCCCCGAGCAGCCCGATGCCTCCGCCGCCGTACGCCGCGCCCGCGGCGATCCGCCGTGCCACCCTCGCCCTCGACATGCCCTGCAGCCACCTCCTCGTGCCGTACCGGTTCGTACGGCCGTACATCCACTCATTGCCCCGTAAGCACGGTCGGCCAATCGCGAGCGGAGGTGAACGGATGAGGTGGACCCTTAGGCTGACCGCACCAATTCGTCGCACTACATCGCAGCCCGGAGACAACGGTGCAATTCCACGACTCGATGATCAGCCTCGTCGGCAACACCCCGCTCGTGAGGCTCAACAACGTGACCGCGGGCATCCAGGCGACCGTCCTGGCCAAGGTCGAGTACTTCAACCCCGGCGGTTCCGTGAAGGACCGCATCGCGCTGCGCATGATCGAGGCGGCCGAGCAGAGCGGGGAGCTGAAGCCCGGCGGGACGATCGTCGAGCCGACGTCCGGCAACACCGGCGTCGGCCTTGCCATCGTGGCCCAGCAGAAGGGCTACAAGTGCATCTTCGTCTGCCCGGACAAGGTGTCCCTCGACAAGATCAACGTGCTGCGCGCGTACGGCGCCGACGTGGTGGTCTGCCCGACCGCCGTCGACCCCGAGCACCCGGATTCGTACTACAACGTCTCCGACCGGCTCGTACGCGAGACGCCCGGTGCCTGGAAGCCCGACCAGTACAGCAACCCGAACAACCCGCTCTCCCACTACCACTCCACGGGCCCCGAGCTGTGGGAGCAGACGGAGGGGAAGATCACCCACTTCGTGACGGGCATCGGGACCGGCGGCACGATCTCCGGCACGGGCAACTATCTGAAGGAGGTCTCCGGCGGCAAGGTCACCGTCGTCGGCGCCGACCCCGAGGGGTCCGTGTACTCCGGCGGGTCCGGGCGGCCCTACCTCGTCGAGGGCGTCGGTGAGGACTTCTGGCCGACGGCGTACGACCGCAATGTCACCGACGAGATCATCGCGGTGTCCGACAAGGACTCCTTCCAGATGACCCGGCGGCTCGCCAAGGAGGAGGGGCTGCTCGTCGGCGGTTCGTGCGGCATGGCGGTCGTGGCGGCGCTGCGGGTCGCGGAGCGCCTCGGCCCCGACGACGTCGTGGTCGTCCTGCTCCCCGACTCCGGGCGCGGCTACATGAGCAAGATCTTCAGCGACGAGTGGATGAACGACTACGGCTTCCTGGAGGAGGCCGGCGACCAGCCGCGCGTCGGCGACGTGCTGAGCCGCAAGGAGGGCGGCGAGCTGCCCTCCCTGGTCCACATGCACCCCGAGGAGACGGTCGGGGAGGCGATCGAGGTGCTTCGCGAGTACGGCGTCTCGCAGATGCCGATCGTCAAGCCGGGCGCGGGCCACCCCGACGTGATGGCCGCCGAGGTCATCGGCTCGGTCGTGGAGCGGGAGCTGCTCGACGCGCTCTTCACGCAGCGCGCCTCGCTCTCCGACCCGCTGGAGAAGCACATGTCGGACCCGCTGCCGCAGGTCGGCTCCGGCGAGCCGGTGGCGGACCTGATGTCGGTGCTCGGCGGCGCGGACGCGGCGATCGTCCTGGTCGAGGGCAAGCCGACCGGTGTCGTGAGCCGGCAGGACCTGCTCGCGTTCCTCGCGGGACAGCAGTCCCAGTAGGCGGGTCCCGGTAGGGCGGTCCCAGTAGGAGCTTCTTCTCCGAAGCGGTACGAGCACGTCATGTGCGCGCAGCACCCGCTTAACAAGGCTGCGGCACATTGGTCGTTGTCGGCGTCAGGACCTCCGGAGCGGCTCCCGGATCCACGGACGCCCGGACGTGGCCCGGCTCTGACCCGGCCCGCGTCCCTCGCGGGGACCGCCGTCGTCCCGCCCCCTGGGTGACCCCGGGGGTGCGGCGGTCCCCGCGCTGACGCTCCGCTGGGTTGGGCGGTTCTTTCCCTGCGGGTGCGTGGGGGCTGGTCGCGCAGTTCCCCGCGCCCCTGTACCGGCACCTCCGGCTGGGCGGCAAGGTGATTCAGTCGTCCCACTCCGACGTGCGCTCGTCGCGCCGGTGGACGAAGGACGTGCCGCGCAGGCCGTGCACCGCGTTCACGCCGAGGATGCCGGCCCAGGAGACGAAGAGGCCGGTCAGGCCGGCGTTGGTCGCGGCGATCGCGGAGAGCGGGATCGCGAGGACCAGCGAGATGACGCCGAAGCCGAAGCGCTCGCTCCAGGAGTCGACGGGGCTGCCGGGGGAGCGGGCGCCGCGGGCGACGACCATCTGCTGCTCGGCCAGGTGACGGCGCAGGCGGCGGTCGATCGTGCCGTCCAGGCGCTGCTCGACCTTCCCGAGGAAGGAGTCGACCAAGGCGGAGTCGTACTCTTCGCCGAGCTCTCTGCGGGCGTGCAGAGTGGCGTCGAGTTCCTTCTTGAGTTCCGCGTCACGGGCTTCCATAGCCGTTTACGTTACGGCGCCTGGGTGGCCCTCGCGCTGGGGCTAACCCCCCTTTCCGTCCGGGCCCCATCCCCAGGGACGGGCGGGTTCCGCCTGGCCAGGGACCAGTACAGCACCGCGGGCACCACGAGACCCACGATCCACGAGATGTCGGCGCCGCCCAGCGGCTCGACCAGCGGGCCCGTGTAGAAGTGCGTGACGAGGAACGGCAGCTGGGCGAGCAGACCCACGCCGTAGACGAGCAGCGCGTCCCACCGCCAGGCGCCGTAGCGGCCGTGCGGGTCGAAGAGGGCGGGGATGTCGTACCGCTCGCGGGAGATCAGGTAGTAGTCGACCAGGTTGATCGCCGACCAGGGCGTGAAGAAGGTCAGCAGGAACAGCAGGAAGTCCTTGAAGGACGCCAGGAAGCTGTCCTTGCCGAGCAGCGCCACCGCCGTGCCCGCCACCATGATCACGGCGATGTACGCGGCCCGCCCGCGCGGTCCGAGGACCCGCCGGCCCCGGAAGCCGCTGATGCTGGTCACCATCGACATGAAGCCGCCGTAGGTGTTGAGCACGTTGATGGTCAGCTTGCCGAGCGCGATCACGAAGTAGAGGAAGGAGGCGATCAGGCCGGTGTCGCCGAGGCCGACGACGTACCCGACCTGGTTGGCGAGGAAGGCGTCCCCGGCGCTCGCCGCGACCAGGACCCCGAAGGTCATCGACCACTGCGAGCCGATGGCCGAACCCGAAAGCGTCCACCAGAACGTGGCCTTCGCCGACGTCGTACGCGGCAGATAGCGCGAGTAGTCCGCGACGTACGGACCGAACGCGAGCTGCCAGGACGCCGAAAGCGAGACGGCGAGCAGGAACATCGGCAGGTCGAAGCGGGCGTCGCCGAACAGCGCCCCGACGTCCACGCGGTCGACGAGCCGGATGCCGAGGTAGACGAACGCGAGCGCGCAGATCACGCTCGCCACCCGGCCGAGCGCGTGGATGACGCGGTAGCCGATCGCGGCCATGACCGCCGTGACGGCGGCGAAGACCACGATGCCGGTGGTGTCGTTCGTGTGCGTCAGCTCGGCCGTGGCCTGCCCGGCGAGGACGCTGCCGCTCGCGAAGAACCCGACGTACATGAGGATGACGAGGAGCAGCGGGACGACCGCGCCCTTCACGCCGAACTGGGCCCGCGACTGGATCATCTGCGGCAGACCGAGCTTCGGGCCCTGCGCCGAGTGCAGGGCCATCACCGCGCCGCCCAGCAGATTGCCGAGGACGAGGCCGACCAGCGACCACACCACGTCGCCGCCGAAGACGACGGCGAGGGCGCCCGTGACGACCGCGGTGATCTGCAGATTGGCGCCGAGCCAGAGCGTGAACTGGCTGAACGCGGTGCCGTGCCGTTCGTCGTCGGGGACGACGTCGATGGAGCGCCGCTCCACCAGGTCTTCAGCTGCCATGCCGATCGACTCCCCCTTCGGTTAAGCGGACTTCTCCGTCAGTCCGTGGCGGGACGCCCAGTCGTTCGCGACGTCCTCCGGGTCCTTCTTGTCCTTGTCCACCAGGCGGTTGAGCTCGGTGAGCTGCTCGGTCGTCAGGAGGGCGCCGAGGCGTGCGAGCGCCTTGCGGACCGTCGAGTCGGCCTTGCGGTCGGCGATGAGCGGGACGACGTGCTGGCCGGGGATGAGGTTCTTGGGGTCGGTGAGGACGACCCACTTCTCGGCGGCGATGTCGGTGTCGGTGGTGAAGAGGTTCGCGACGTCGACGTCGCCCTTGCGCAGGGCGCCCTTCACCAGGGGACCGGACGAGTCGAGCGACTTGAACTCCTTGAACTCGGCTCCGTAGACGTCCTTGAGGCCGACCGCGCCCACCGTGCGCTTCTTCACCTCGGGTGCGGCGCCGATGACCAGCTTGCCGTTGTGCTTCGCGAGGTCGGCGAGGGACTTGAGGCCGTACTCCTTCGCCGTCTCGCGCGTGACGACGAACGCGTCGGAGTCCTCGGCCCGCCCGTAGGGGAGGATCTGCAGGCCGCGCGGCAGGGCCATGGCGAGGGCGTTCTGCATCTCGCCCTCCTCCGTGGCCTTCGCCTTCGGGTCCAGGTAGTGCAGGAGCGCGCCCTGGTACTCGGGCAGCAGGTCGATGTCGCCGCCCTTGAGGGCGGGGATGAGGATCTCGCGGGTGCCGAGGTTGGGGCGGACGTTCGTCTCCACGCCCGCCGCTTCGAGCGCGGCGGCGTAGAGGTGTCCGAGGACCTGGTTCTCGGTGAAGTTGGCGGTGCCTATGGTGACGCCGCCCTTGCTGGAGCCGCCTCCGCCGCCGCCCGAGCCCCCGCCGTCGAGGGAGGTGACGCCGCCGCTGCAGGCGGCGAGCGCGGGGACGGACGCGGTGGCGAGGAGCCCGCCGAGGAGGGTTCTGCGGTTCATGGCTGCCATCTGATGTCTGCTCCTAGGCCGACGTGGTGGGGCGGTGGCGGAAGAGGGCGCGCTGGAGGGCCGAGAGGGCGAGATCCAGTACGACGGCGACGACGGCCACGAGCACGGCGCCGCCGAGAACCTGCACGAGGTCGCGCTGGGCGAGGCCGTCGAACACGTACCGGCCGAGGCCGCCGAAGGAGACGTACGCGGCGATCGTGGCGGTCGCGACGACCTGGATCAGCGCGAGCCGCAGGCCCGTCATGATCAGTGGCAGCGCGAGCGGCAGCTCGACCTGGAACAGCACCTGGTGGGCGCGCATGCCCTGGCCGCGCGCCGCGTCCTTCACCTCGGGGTCGACGGCGGTCATGCCCGCGTACGTGTTGGTGACGACGGACGGGACCGCGAGCGCGACGAGAGCGATGTAGACGGGCCACATCGACAGGCCGCTGGCGAGGAAGACGAGGACGACGAGCCCGACGGTGGGCAGCGCTCGGCCGAACGAGGCCAGGTTGATGGCGATGAAGGCGCCGCGCCCGGTGTGCCCGATGAGCAGGCCGAGCGGCAGTGCGATGGCGGCCGCGACGAGCGTCGCGAGCAGCGAGTACTGGAGGTGTTCGGCGAGGCGGTGCCCGATGCCGTCCTGCCCTGTCCACTGCTCGCCGCTGATCAGCCAGGCGCCGAGGTCCTTGAAGAGTTCGTACATGGTCAGGCACTCCTCCGGCGGCGGGTCCAGGGCGTCAGGACGTACTGGAGGGCGACGAGCAGCGCGTCCGCGACGAGCGCGAGGAGCAGCGTGAGGACCACGCCGGCGATGACCGGGGTGGGGAAGTTGCGCTGGAAGCCGTCCGTGAAGAGCTGTCCGAGGCCGCCGTCGCCGATGTACGTCGCCACGGAGACGAGGGAGATCGACATGACGGTCGCGATCCGTACGCCCGCCATGATCACGGGAAGGGCGAGGGGCAGCTCGACGGTGAGGAGGGTGCGCAGGGGCCGGGTGCCCATGGCCTTGGCGGCTTCCTTGGTCTTCGCCGGGACGGAGTCGAGTCCTTCGACGGTGTTCCGCAGGAGCACGACGAGCGTGTAGATCGTCAGGCCGATGACGGTGGTGGTGCGGGTGAGTCCGCTGACCGGCAGGAGCAGGACGAAGACGGCGATGGACGGGATGGTGAACAGCACGTTCGAGAGGCCGAGGAGCAGTCCGCGCAGGGGGCGGACGCGGTGCGCGACGACGGCCAGGGGGAGCGAGATCAGCAGCCCCAGGGCCACGGCGGAGAGGGCGGCCTGGAGGTGGGAGAGGGTGAGGGTGGCGAGATCGTCGGTGTGGTCGGCTATCCACGACCAGTCGATGGTCATGGGGCGGGCGTCTGGTTGTTCTTCGCCTGCGGCCCGGTGGGGGCTGATCGCGCAGTTCCCCGCGCCCCTGGGCCGTCCTCCTCGCCCGGCACCGAGACGCCTCTGGCCGAGGTGGACGAGTCAGGGGCGCGGGGAACTGCGCGACGAGCCCCCACCGGCCCGCGGTTGACCGCGTGCGCCGCGCTCGCCCCGTCGTGGATGTCCTCACGGGACGACACCCCCGTCAGGCGGCCCTCCGCGTCCACGCGGGCGACCAGCCCCGCCGGGGAGGACAGCGACTCGTCCAGCGCCGCGAGAAGCGTGTCCGTGTCACGGAGTGGACGTACGGGGACATCCGGCGCGTCGGCGTCGACGTGGCGCCAGGCGAGAGGAGACCCCGCCGCGTCCAAGCGGAGCGTCCACGCACCGCCCTCGGGCGCAGGCCCCTGCGGGACGCCCGACAGGGAGGCGAGGGAAAGAAGCTTCAGGCCGCGCTCCGCACCCAGGAAGTCCGCGACGAAGTCGTCCGCGGGGCGGGCGAGCAACTCCGCGGGCTCGGCGCACTGCACGAGGTGCCCGCCGGTACGGAAGACGGCTATGCGGTCACCGAGCCGCACCGCCTCGTCGATGTCGTGCGTGACGAAGACGATGGTCTTGCTCAACTCCCGCTGAAGGCGGAGGAGTTCGTCCTGGAGCTGGGTGCGGACCACCGGGTCCACCGCGCCGAACGGTTCGTCCATGAGGAGGACCGGCGGGTCGGCGGCGAGCGCGCGGGCCACGCCGACGCGCTGCTGCTGGCCGCCGGAGAGCTGGTGCGGGTAGCGCTTCCCCGCGTCGGGGGCGAGGCCGACCGTCTCCAGGAGCTCCGCCGCCCGCGCCCGCGCCTTCCTGCGGCCCCAACCGAGCAGCAGCGGCACCGTGGCGACGTTGTCGAGGACCGTGCGGTGCGGGAAGAGGCCGGCCTGCTGGATGACGTAGCCGATGGAGCGGCGCAGGTCGGCCGCGTCCTGTTCCAGGATGTCGCGGCCGCCGACCCGGATCGTCCCCGAGGTCGGGTCGACCATGCGGTTGATCATGCGGAGGGTCGTCGTCTTGCCGCAACCGGAAGATCCGACGAGGACGGTCACGCCGCCTTCGGGCATGTCCAGGGTGAGGTCGTGGACCGCTGTGGTGCCGTTCGGGAAGCGCTTGTGGACCGTATCGAATTGGATCATGTGGAGTCCCTTGCCCGGCTGTATATGGTCATGCAGAGTTCTCGCTGTCTGAATAAGTTGTCAATAGTTTTCGGTGCGCCCCGCGTAAATCACCGGTAACAAGTGGCCGCAGGGCAAGACAGAACGTCCGGTTGAGGAGGGAATGCGCGTGAAGTCGTCTCGTATCGCGGACACGGCGACCGACGACAGGGAAGCGGTCGTCGTCCTCGACGGCCGGGGAATGATGGTCGCAGACGTCGTACGCCTGGCCGAATCCGACGCCCGGCCGGTGCCCGCCACCGACGGCATGAAGCGCGCCGAGGAGTCCTGGAACGCCGCGCGGGAGATCGCCGCCTGGGGTCGCGTCTACGGCCGCTCCACCGGAGTCGGCGCCAACCGGAACGAGGACGTACCGACCGATGCGGCCGCCGACCACGGCCTGCGGCTGCTGCGCTCGCACGCCGGGGCCATCGGCGCCGAGCTGCCCGCCCGGCAGGTCCGCGCCATGCTCGCCGTCCGCGCCAACCAGCTCCTCGCGGGCGGCGCGGGCCTGCGCCCCAGCGTCGTCACCGCGCTCTGCCGCGCCCTGGAGACCGGCGCCCACCCCACGGTCAACGAATTCGGCTCGGTCGGCACCGGCGACATCGCCGCCCTCGCCCAGCTGGGCCTCGCGCTCGCCGGCGAACACCCCTGGCGGGGCAGCGGGGCGCCCCCGGAGCCCCAGCCCCTCGACAACAACGACGCCCTCGCCCTGATCAGCAGCAACGCCCTCACCCTCGGCCAGTCCGCGCTCGCCCTGCACGAACTGCGCGGCCTGATCGGCGCCACCCAGGTGGTCGCCGCGCTGTCCCTGATGGCGGTCGACGGGTCGTATGAGGCGTACGCCCTGCCCGTGCACGAGGCGCGCCGCCACCCCGGCTCCTACACGGTCGCCGCGCGCATGCGGCGCCTGCTCGGCGCCCCCGACCGCCCGACCCCGCCCCTCGGTCGCATCCAGGACCCCTACGGCTTCCGCTGCGTGCCGCAGATCCACGGGCCCGCGCACGACGCCGCGGACGCCCTGGAGGAGGTCCTCACCGTCGAGATCAACGCCGCCGCCGAGAACCCCCTGATCTCACCGGACGACATGGCGGCCTACCACCACGGCGGCTTCTACCTCGCCCAACTCGCCCTGGCCCTCGACCACTTCAGGCTCGCGGTCACCCAGGCGGCCCGCCTGTCGACATCGCGGCTCTCCACGCTCAACGAACCGGCCTTCACCCGCCTGCGGCCCTTCCTCGCCGACGGCGAGCCCGCCTCGTCGGGCGTCATGATCCTCGAATACGCGGCCGGAGCCGCCCTCGGCGACCTGCGGGCCTTCTCCGCACCCGCATCGCTCGGCCACGCGGTGCTCTCCCGCGGCGTCGAGGAGCAGGCCAGCTTCGCCTCGCTCGCGGCCCGCCAGACGCTGCGCGCCTGCGAGGCGTACCGCATGGTGGTGGGATGCGAACTCGTCGCGGCGGTGCGGGCGTTGCGGCAGCGTGAGCTGCGCCTCGACCCGGCCACCCCGCTCGCGTACGCCTTCGAACTCGCCGACTCCGTACTCGAACCGGAGATCGCGGACCGGCCGCTGACGGATGATGTGACGGCGGCGGCGGGACTCCTCGACCGGTTCACCCGGCTCTGGTCGGACCTCGGCGCCGGAACGACTGCGGGTACGGACATCCTGAGGGGGACGGCATGAGTGACAGCCCTGCCGCGCGACTGCAAGTGCTCTTCGAGGGCCACCGGCTCACGCCCACCCAGCGGCGCATCGCGCACTGCATGGTGCGCAGGGCCGCCGACGCGCCCTTCCTGTCCAGCGTGGAGCTGGCCGAGCTCGCCGGGGTGAGCCAGCCATCGGTCACCCGCTTCGCCGTCGCCCTCGGCTTCGACGGCTACCCGGCCCTGCGCAGGCACCTGCGGGACGTGGCCCCGCCGGAGACGTCGGCCAAGACGCTGGCGAACGAGTACCAGCAGGCCGTCGAGGCGGAGATCGAGAACCTCCGGCACCTCGCCGAGGCGCTCGCCGACCCGGCGCCCGTGGAGCGGGCAGGACGGCTCCTCGCCGCCTCCCGGCCCCTGCCCGTCCTCGGACTGCGGGCCGCCGCCTCGCAGGCCTACGGCTTCTCGTACTTCGCCGCCAAGGTCCACCCCGACGTGCGGCTCCTCGACGAGGGCGGCACCATGCTGGCCGACCGCGTCGACGCGGCGGTCCGCGCGGGCGCCACCGCCCTCCTCTGCTTCGCGCTGCCCCGCCACCCCCGCGAGGTCGTCGACGCGCTCGCCTACGCCCGGTCGGCGGGCCTGACGGTCGTCACCGTCGCCGACTCCGCGTTCGCCCCCGTGGCCGCCCACTCCGACCTCCTCCTGCCGGCCGCGGTCGGCACGGGCCTCGCCTTCGACACGGCCTGCGCGCCGATGCTCCTGGGCCGGGTCCTCCTGGAGGCGATGTGCGACGGCCTTCCGGACGCGCAGGCCCGCCTGGAGGAGTTCGATGTACGGGCGGCGGAGCGGGGGCTGTTCGTGGAGTAGGCGCGGCCCGTGTGCCACTACGCCTCGGGCACGGTGAAGCGGAAGAGCTTGCCGGACCAGGTGGCGTACAGGTGGTCGCCGACGGCACGCGCCGTCCACGGTCCGGAGCCGCCGGTGGCCCGGTGGTGCCAGACCTGCTCGCCGGTGCCGGCGTGGAAGGCGTACAGGCCCTTGTCGCCCGCGGCGAGGAAGAGTCCGTGCAGGGCGCCCAGGAGGTCGAGGCCGCCCAGGCCGGCCCCCGCCGTCCAGCGTTTCGCGCCGGTCCGGGCGTCCAGCCCGTGCAGGACCTTCTTGTCCAGGTGGCAGACGGTCGCGCCGGCGCGTGCGAAGCCGCGGTTGCCGCGGGCGGCGGTCCGCACCGACCACAGGGTCTTGCCCGACGCCGGGTCGAAGGCGGCGAGCAGCCCGCGGGTCGAGCCGCTGAAGCCGGTGCTCGGATAGCAGAAGAGCGTGCCTTCGAGCAGGCTCAGGGAGCCCTCCCAGCCGAGGATCTCGGCGTTCGTGGGCGGGAGTTCGGTCGGCTCGCTCCAGCGGGTCCCGCCGTCGTCGGGGTCGAGGGCCAGCAGCTTCATCTTGGCGTCGATGGCGTAGAGGACCTTGCTCTTCTCCGGCGGGTGGACGGTGACGAGGTCCTTCGCCCACACGCGCTCGCCCGTGTCCCGGTCGAGGGCGGAGTAACCCCTGAGCATCGCGCCCGGGGTGGTTTTCGACGCGCCGCCCCAGACGAGCGGCGCGCCCGCCGGAGTGGTGCCGAGCGCCACGCTCACGTCTTCCACGTCACGTGCGGTCCACCGCACCGCACCGCTCGACGCCTCCAGGGCCCGGAAGCGCCCGCCGCTCGTCGTCATGACCAACTCGCCGTCGGTGAGGTGGAGTTGCGGCGCGCTTTCGCCGACCGGTGGCGCGTCCCACAGCTTCTTGCCGGACCGGCCGTCGAACGCGTGCACCTTGCCGTCGGTGCGGACCGTGTAGACGCGCTTGTCGTCGGCGAGTGCGTCGGTGTTCTGGCCGCCGAGGTCCTTCCACAGGAGCTTGCCGGTGTTCCGGTCGAAGCAGGCGCCGGAGGCCTTCTCGGTGCACAGCAGCGTGGACCGGGTGACCGCGCGCAGGAACATGGCGGGCTGCGGAAGCTCCTTGGTTCAGTCGAGCTCGGGTGCGGCGGCCGCGTCCCCGCCGCCCCCGCCGCGCGAGCGCAGGAACCAGAAGCTGCCCCCGGCCGCCGCGGTCACGGCGAGCGCGCCGCCGCCGGCCAGCAGCCGGCGGCGGCTGAGCAGCGGGCCGCGCAGCGCGCCCTGCAGCGTGCGCTCGTCCTCGGTCACCTGGAGCTCGACCGCGCCGAGCCAGCCGGCGGTCGTCTCCGGGCGCAGCCACGCCTGGAGCTGCTCGACGGTGGGCCGTCGGGCGGGGTCCTTGTCGAGGCACGCGGCGACGACGCCGAGCAGGCCGGGCGGGACGCCCGTCAGCTCGGGCTCTTCGTAGGCGGCCCGGTAGAGCAGGGCGTGGACCGCGCCGGTGCCGAACGGCGGAGTGCCGGTGGCGGCGAAGGCGAGCACGGCGCCGAAGGCGAACACGTCGCTCGCGGCCGTCAGTTCGCCGCCCCTCGACTGCTCGGGCGACATGAAGCCGGGCGACCCCGCGACCTGCCCCGCGGCGGTGAGCACCGTCCCGTCGACGGCCCGGCTGATGCCGAAGTCGATGACCCGCGGGCCGTCGAGGGTGAGCAGGATGTTGGACGGCTTGAGGTCGCGGTGGATGAGCCCGGCCCGGTGGATCGCGGCCAGCGCCTCGGCCAGGCCGCCGCCGAGCACGCGCAGGGTCGGCTCGGGCATGGGCCCGTGGGCGTCCAGGGCGTCGGTGAGGGAGGGGCCGGGGATGTACGCGGTGGCAAGCCACGGCTGCGGCCCCTCGGGGTCGGCGTCGACGACCGGCGCGGTGAAGGCGCCGGAGACCGCGCGGGCGGCGTCGACCTCGGCCTTGAAGCGGCGGCGGAAGTCGGGGTCGGCGGCGAGTTCGGGGCGTACGACCTTCACGGCCACCGCACGGCCGCTGCGCGACGCGGCGAGGTGCACCCGGCCCATGCCGCCCGCGCCGAGCTCCCTGATCACCCGGTAGGGGCCGATGTACGAGGCGGGGGCGGCGGCCCGCGGTGGGGGCGGTGCGGACGGCGTCGGCCCGGCGGGCGGCGGCGCGGACGGCGGCATGGGCGGGGGCGGCGGCATGATCACGAGGTGTCGCTCCGGAAGGCGTGGAGGGTGGACGCGGACGCGGCGAAGAGGGTGTTGCCTGAGACCTGGAGCAGCCAGTCGGTCTTGCCCGCCTCCTTGGCGCCGGACGGCTGGTGCGCCCAGAGCGGCTTGCCGTCGGAGGCGCGCAGGACGACGAACCCCGGCACGTCGCCGGTGGCCCAGGTGGCGATGGCCACCACGGACGAGGAGACGGTGGGCCCCTGGTCGTCCGCGCCACCGGTGGTCGTCAGGCGCACCGGGCTCGCGGTGTTCCACACCTGCTTGCCGCTCCGCGTGTCCAGGGCGAACGCGGTGCCGGGACCGTCGTAGAGATAGGCACGCTCGCCGCGGACCCTGGCCGCGCTGATCGTGGTCGTCTCGTTGACGGCGGTCCACAGCTTCTTGCCGTCGGTGACGCGGAAGGCCTGCGCCTTCGTGCTGGTGACGAGCAGGATCCTGCCGTCGGTGGACAGGTGGGGGTAGGCGCCCGGCTTGACGACGCCCGGGACCTTCCACCGCTCGGCCCCCGAGCGCAGGCCGAGGCCGCGGAGTGTGCCGTTGTCCTGGAGGAAGCAGCGGTCCCCGTCGGCGTACGCCTGGAAGTCGCTGCCCTTGATCCGGCGCGACCACAGCACCTGGCCCGATCCGAGGTCGACCGCGAGGACTCCGTATCCCTTGTGGCCACTGGTGCCGATGACGGCGACCGAACCGGCGACGGACAGCAGCCCGTCGACGAAGTCGGCGGAGTCGGTGCTCTGCTCGGTGACCGTGTGGCCGAACTTCTGCCGGCCCGCGGCGTCGACGCCGAACAGATAGCCGCGCTCGCCGCTCCAGGCCGTGGCGAACAGCGTCGACCCGCCCACGCCCAGCCACTTCGGGCCGGTCGACACGTCGGAGGGCATGCGCAGCGAACCCTTCCAGCGCTCCTTGCCCGACGCGGTGTCATAGGCGGTCGCGTGCTCCTGGCCCCAGTGCACCAACACGTCGCCCTGGAGCTGTAGTTGGGCGCTCTGCAGCTTCTTCAGCGGGACCGACCACCGCGGCTTCGGACCGGCAGGGACCTTGGGCTCGGGCCGCCCCGTGCTGCCCTCGCTGCCTTTGCCGCCGCTCCGGGCCGGGTGCTTGTCGGACTCCGACCGCCACCCGGCCAGCGCGGCGGCCCCGCCGCCCGCCGCGACGGTGGTGCCGGCCGCGGCGAGCCACAGGAATCTGCGGCGGCTCGGCCCCCTGGGGGCGGCGGCGAACGGGTCGACGGGCGGCGCGAGGGGCGCCATCGGCATGGGCGGCGCGGCGACCAGGACGGCGGCGTGCGCCTCCCGCCGCGCCACGTCCTCCCGCAGGCCCTGGGTGAGCAGCGCGGCAGGATCGGCGGGCCCCAGCGCGGCGAGCACCGAGGCGGCGGACGGCCTGAGGGCCGGATCCTTGCCGAGGCAGCCGCTGATCAGCGGAACCAACGCCGTTGGTACGCCGTCGAGTTGAGGCGGATGGTGGACGGCCCGGTAGAGGATCTCGGCCGTCCCGCCGGAACCGAAGGGGCCCCGCCCGGTGGCCGCGAAGACCAGGACGCAGCCCAGCGAGAAGACGTCCGCCGCCGGTCCGGCCGCACGGCTCGACACGATCTGCTCGGGCGCCATGAACCCGGGCGTCCCCACCACGGCGCCCGTCCGCGTCACCTGCGTGGCGTCGACCGCGCTGCTGATGCCGAAGTCGATGACGCGGGGCCCGTCCTCGGCGACGAGTACGTTGCCGGGCTTGAGGTCGCGGTGGACGATGCCGGCGTCGTGGATGGCGAGCAGCGCCTCCGCGAGGCCGGTGCCGAGGGCCCGCAGGCCCGCCTCGGGCAGCACGCCGAAGCGGCGTACGACGTCGTGCAGCGACGGCGCGGGGACGTAGGCGGTGGCCAGCCAGGGCTGCGGGGCGTCCGCGTCCACGTCGAGCACCGGCGGGGTGAAGAAGCCGCTCACGCGCCGGGCCGACGCGGCCTCGCGCCGGAAGCGCCCGCGGAAGTCGGGCGCCTCGGCGTACTCGGGCCGGATGACCTTCAGGGCGACCAGCCGCGACCCCGGCGACCTGGCAAGGAACACCCTGCCCATGCCGCCTTCGCCGAGGAGCTGGAAGACCTCGTAGGGGCCGATCCGGGCGGGGCTGTGTACGACTGCGGGGTCGCTGCCTTCGTGGGTGTGGGTGTACACGTCGTCGCCGCGGGGTCAGCTCATCGAGGCGAGCACGTCACGGGCGGCGGTGACGACGACGTCCTCGGCCTGCTTGCGGGTGAGTTCGGAGGTGTCCTGGCTGTAGACGAGCTCAACCCTGAGTGAGGCGTTGCCCTCACGGACGACCACCTTGGCATAGGTCAGCGACCCGCCCCGGGCGTCGACGTGGTGAGCGGCGAAGGCCTCCTCGCCGAGCCCGCTGACGGAGTGGGGGTCCTCCACCTTGTTGCCGGGCACCGCCTTGAGGAGGCCCCTCTTCTTCAGGTCGTACTGGCCCTCGACGCTCGCGCCGACCGTGAGGTTGACGTCCAGGCTCTGATAGAGGCTGTAGTCCGCGGGCTGCCACCTCGGCATCCTCGTGATCATCATGGACGTGTCCGCGTCGTCCATCAGGCCGGGCGTGCACTTGGCTCCGGGCGCGATCTTCTCGATGGTGGCCGTCTTGATCAGCTCGCATCCCTTGGGCACCTTGGAGAACGCCTTGCCCGCCGACGGTGCCTTTGGCTTGGCGGCACCTCCCGGCCCGCTACCGGGCGCACTCGGGGGCTTGGCCGACTCGCCGCCCTTGTCGTCGTCCCCCGAGGTGGCGACGACGACCACGCCGACGACCACGGCCACGGCGAGCGCGGCGGCGCCGCCGATCAGCCAGCCGCGCGAACGGCCGCCGCGGGGGCCCGAGCCGCCGGGGCCGCCCGCCGGAACCGGCTGCGACCAGGCCGAGGGCGCGCCGGGCGCCTGCGGCGGGACGGGCGGCGGCGCCTGGCCCGGCATCGGGGGTGGTGCCTGGCCGCCCGGCGCCGGGGGCGGTGCCTGGCCGAAGCCCTGCCGGGGATCCACCTGCGGGTTCTCACTCACGGAACAGCTCGCTTCCTCGACGACCGGGACCGGACATGACCCGCCGCACCTTCTCGCGAGACACTGCAATGCCGATGAAATCCTGCTGAAGCAGGGGACTCGGCCGCCGCGGAAGACCAACGCGGCGCTACGGGGAACCACAGGAACGACGGGGGAGTTCGGGTGGATGAGAACACAGAGGTCATAGGAAAGGACCGGCTGCACCTCGCCCTGCTCGGCCCGGTCGCCGCCCACCGCGGTGAGGTGCCGCTCGACCTGGGACCCGTACGCCGTCAGGCGGTACTGGCCGCACTGGTCCTGCGCGCGGAGACGCTCGTGACCCGGCAGCAACTGCTGGACGACGTATGGGGACCGGAACCCCCGGGCACGGGCCACCGGGTCCTGCCCAGCTACGTCTACCCCCTGCGCAAGACACTGGACGCACCCGGCACCGGCCCCGCCGCGTCCGTGATCCGCGGCGAGCGCGGCGGCTACCGTTTCATACCCGGACAAGCCCGCACGGACATAGGGGAGTTGACCGCGGAGGCGGGTGCGGCGCGCGGCGCGAGAGCGGCGGGTGACCTCGCCGCCGCCCTCGACGGCTGTACGCGAGCACTGGACCTGTTCCGCGGGGAGCCGTTGGCCGGCCTGCCCGGACCGCTCGCCGACGCCGAGCGGCAACGCCTCGCCCGGCTGCGGAGGACCCTCCACCAGGAGCGGGTGGAGTGCCTGGTGCTCCTGGGCCGGTATGCGGAGGCCCTCGACGAACTGCTGGCGGCGCCGACGGCACGGCCGCACGACGAGCCCCTCGCCGCCCTGCGCATGCGCGCGCTCTACGGCAGCGGCCGACAGGCCGAAGCGCTCGCCGCCTACCGGGAGACACGGGACCGACTCCGCGACGAACTGGGCGTGGAGCCCGGCGACGACCTCCGCCGAACCCACCAGGCAGTACTGCGCCGAGACGACCTACACCTACTCGGCCACCCCCCAACCCCCCGCACCACGGCCCCCACCACCCCCCGACCATCGCCTGCCTCTCCACCCCCACCCCACCCCCGCCGCAACGAACTCCCGGGCGACACCGCCTGGCTTGTCGGGCGCGAGGCGGAACTCGCCCTGCTCACCGCGCCAGTGCCGCAAGGCTCCGTTTCTGTGGCCGCTGTGGACGGCACCGCGGGCGTCGGCAAGACCGCGTTGCTGGTTCGCGCCGCCTGGGCGCTGCACGATCAGTACCCGGACGGCTGTCTGTTCGTGGATCTGCACACGCACGGCGCCCCGCACGAGAGTCTGCGGCCGCAGCGCGCACTGCACCGGCTGCTCCGTGCCGTCAACGCCGGTGATGGGGAACTCCCCGATGAGCTGCACGAACTGGTGGCCGCCTGGCGTGCGGCCACCAGCTCCCTGCGGCTGCTGCTCGTCGTGGACGACGCCCGCAGCGCGGAGCAGGTGCGGCCCCTGCTGCCCGCGGGCCCGGGCAGCCGGGTCCTCGTGGCCGGCCGCCAGCGCCTGCCCGGCCTCGACGCCGACCGGCGCCTCACCGTGGAGCCTCTGGACACGGGCGAGGCGGTCACCCTCCTCACGCGCCTCCTCGGCGAGACGCGCGCCGAACAGGAACCGGAGGCCGCGCAGGAGCTCGCCCGCCGCTGCGGCGGCCTTCCGCTGGCGCTGCGGATCGCCGGGGCCCGCCTGCAGAACCGCCCCTCCTGGACCGTGGCCCACCTGGTCGGCCGGTTGTCGGACGACGAGCGCCGCCTGGGCGAGCTCCGCGCGGAGGACCGCAGCGTGGAGGCCGCCTTCCGGATGTCGTACGACCTCCTCGTCCCCGAACTGAGGCGTGGCTTCCGGGCGTTGGGCCAGTCGCCGACCGCCGAGTTCGACGGGCTCACTCCCGCCGTCATGCTGGGGCGCCCCCTCGGCGAGACCGAGGATCTCCTGGAGCGCCTGGTCGATGCCAGCCTGTTGCAGCAGCCCCGGCCCGGCCGCTACCGGCTGCACGATCTCGTACGCGACCACACGCGCCGCCTCGCCGCCGCCGAACCGGAGGAGGCCGCCGCGGACCGCGCCGCCGTGCTGCACCTTTACACCGCCGCCGGGCGCATCGCCAGCGACTGGGGCCCCGAGGGCTTCCCGACCGGCCCCGACGTCTCCGACTCTCCCTTCTCGGACTGGCGGGAAGCCGACGCGTGGCTGGACGCAGCGGGCGGCCAACTGCTCGACGTGGTCGCTTTCGCGGCGGCCACCGGGCAGCGCGACCACGCCTGCTGGATCGCCGAGTCCCTGCTCGACCCGCTGGTACGCCAGGGCCGCTACCACGAGTGCCGCTCCGCCCTGGAGCTCGCGCTGTCCGGCGCCGACCTGGCCGACGACCGGCGGATGCCGTCCTCGCTGCGCAACTGCCTCGCCATCGCGGACATCTATCAGGGACGCTTCCGGCAGGCCCACGCCTGGTGCACCGACGCGCTCCGCATCGCCCGCCACCAGGGCGACCTGCGCGAACAGGCTCGGGCGACCGCAGGCATGGGCGCCTCGGAGCGTGCGTTGGGCCGCTTTCCCGAGGCGGCCGCCCACCTGGGCGAGGCCATGGAGATGGCGGCCCGCCTCGACGACGACTGGCTCGCCGGCATGTCGAGCTGCAACCTCGGCGCCCTCCACGACCAGCAGGGCCGGCACGAGGAAGCCCTCACGTACTACGCCACGTCCCTCACCTTCGCCGAGAAGATCGGCCGACCCAGAATGATCAGCAAGACCCTGTGCTTCACCGCGGAGGCCCAGCTGGCACTCGGCCGGCACACCGAGGTCAAGGACCTCGCGCGGCGCGCGGCGGAGCTGGCCCAGGAGGTCGGCGACCTGCAACTGCGCGCGACGAGCCTGTCCCTGCTCGGCGCCGCGGAACACGGCTGCGGCAACCTGCCCCTGGCCATCACCCTCCAGCAGGAGGCCCTGGCCACACTCGCCGAACACACCAGCAGGCCCCTGGAGACGGAAATCCGCCGCCGCCTCGGACGCACCTACGCAGCAGCGGGCCACCCGGCCGAGGCCGAACAGCAATTCCAGGCGGCCCACTCCCTGGAAGCGTGAGACCCGGCGCCGAGTCGGCGTGGTGGGTGGGTGTTCTCACCCTGTCCTCAGATTCCGTCGCTAACCTCCTCCGCCGAAGAAGCGTGACGGGAGGCATGGGAGGCGACGTGGGACGCGGTGGGCACGGGCTGGTGCGGGTGCCGGTGGTGGTGCGGGCCGGGGCGGCGCCCCTGTGGTGGCTGGGGGTGCTCGCCGCGGGGATCGGCGCGCTGCCGCCCGGTCTCACCGGACGCCGTATCGGCGTACTCACCGGGGCGGCCCTCTTCATCGTCGTCGCGGCCGCCGTCGCGTACTCCCGCAGGAAGCGTTACGGCGCCCTCGCCCGCGAGGCGACCCGCGCCGGGAAGTACGACGTGCTCCAGAGCCGGTCCGTGAGCGTGCGCAACTGGCGGCACGGTCACCGCTGGTGGCTCGCCGCCGCCTTCCTCGCCGCACTCGGCAGCGCCATCGCCCTGCCCGTGGCGGGCGGCGCGGTCCTCGCGGGCGCCGGCGCCGGCCTGTGGGCGAAGGCCGCGTGGGTCGGCCGTCGCGAGCGGGCGGACGACGTGCTCCTGTGGGTGCGCGTCGACTGGCTCGGCCGGGGCGCCGGCGCCCCCGCGGGCAAGGCGGTCAGGGCCTACCGCACGACGGGCCCGGCGGCGGGTGACGCCGGGCCGGGCGGGGTGCGGCGCCGCCCCGTCGCGGCGGCCCGGTAGCGACGAGGCCGCTTCCGCCGACGGCTCCCGGCGGTGGTGGGATCCGGGCCGCACTGCCCCGAAGAAGTCGAACTCCCTTATCACCGGCATGCGTTCGAGGGGGCGAGATTGCGACGAACTCGACTGAGGGGCAAGCAGGCTCACCGGGCTGATGTTCATACCCGGACGGGTGGCTAGCATGGCGCGATACGTGGTCCGGAAGATCGCCGTCCTCTTGGCGCCCCCTCCGGGCCCACGACCGATGCGTACCGATCGGCTCGTTGTCCGCCTGCACCCAAGGACCGAGGGACCGCTGAATGTCAGTGCCTGCTCCTCCCAGCCCGCGCCGCACAGCAAAGGCGGAGCGCCCCGCGTGGGCCGTGCCCGGCGGCGTGCTGGTGGTGACCGGCGGCGCCGGCGCCCTCGCGGCTGCCGCGGCACCGGACGCCGCCCGCGGCTGGACGGCGGCCTCGCTCGCGGCCGGCTGGCTGTGCCTGGCCGTCTGCCTGCTCGTCGGCTCCGTGGCGCGGCAGCGGCTCGCCCGCTCCGCCGCGGCGGCCCAGGCCGAGGCCGAGGCGCTGCGGGCTCAGCTTGGCCACCAGATAGCCGAGTCCGCCCACCTCGTGAACGTCACCCTCCCGAGCCTCGTGAAGCAACTGCGCGACGGCGCGGCAGCGGGTGAGGCCCTGGCGAACACGGCACCTCCGTCCGACGCCCAGCTCCGGCGGATCGTGCAGACCTTCGCCTCGGTGGTGGAGGAAACGGTGCGGCACACCCGTGCCGTGGAGGCCCAGCTCGGCCACGCGCAGGGTCAGTTGGCGCAGTCCTCCGAAGAGTTCGACGTACTCACCAAGGTGACCATGCCGACCGCGATCGGGCAGCTGCGCGAGGGGGCCTCCGCGGACACCGTCCTGGCCGGGCTCCAGTGGCCGCAGAACCCCTTGCTGCGGCTGCCCGCGGAATCGTTCATCCGGGAACTCGCCCACAGCGAACGACGCGCCGCCGCCGCGCAGGCCGCATCGGCCAAGGCGCTGAGCCGCGTCCAGGCCAAGGCCGTGAGCATGCTCGCCGACCTGCGCGACATGCAGGAGCGGCACGGCGTCGAGGTCTTCGGCGACCTGCTGCGGCTGGACCACAGCACGTCCCAGCTGGGCCTGATGACGGACCGCCTCGCCCTGCTCATGGGCGGCCGGTCCAGCCGCGCGTGGAACAAGCCGATCGTCATGGAGAGCATCCTGCGGGGTGCCGTCGGCCGCATCTCCGCGTATCAGCGGGTACGGCTGCACTGCTCGACGACCGTGGCGGTCGCCGGCTTCGCCGCGGAGAGCGTCATGCACGTCCTCGCCGAACTCATGGACAACGCCGCGAACTTCTCGCCGCCCATCGACGAAGTGCACGTCTACGTCGAGGAGCGCAGCGCCGGGATCGTCGTGACGATCGAGGACAGCGGCCTGCGGATGGCCGACGCGGCGATGCGCCGGGCCGAGGAGTCCGTCTCCGGGAAGACGACGGACCTCGCCTCGCTCCAGGGCACGCGCCTCGGCCTCGCCGTGGTCGGACGGCTCGCCGCCAAGTACGGCATGAGCGTCAACTTCCGCCCGTCCTCGCGGGGCGGCACGGGTGTGGTGGTCCTCCTGCCGCCGCAGCTCCTCGCCCAGCAGCGCGACCCCGCCCCGCAGCACCCCGTACGGCGCACCACCGCGGCGACACCCCCGCCGCTCCCGGCGGCGCCTGCCCCGGCGGCCGGGGCGGTCGAGGCGACCCCCGCCTTCCCCGCCCTGCCCGAAGCACCCGCGGCACCCCTGACACCCGCGGCACCCGTGACACCCACGGCACCCGTGACACCCCCGGCCGCCGCCGCACCGCCCGCCGCCGCGGACACCCCCGCCCGGCCGGCGCACGCCGCCCCCGCCGCCACGCCGAACGGCCTGCCCGTGCGCGCACCCGGCCGCACCATGGCCGAGGCGGACCGCGAACGCCGCCAGCGCAAGGCGGCAGCCGACGCCGGCTCCGCCACGGGAGCCGGGGCACTGCCCGACGAGGCGGGGCGGGCGCGTGACGCCGGTTCCCGGTTCGGCGCCTTCCACCGCTCGCGGCGTGCCGGGGGCGAGGCCCCTGGCTTCCCGGCGCCCGAGCCTCCGGCCGCGCCGGGCACCCCCGGCGAACCCGGCCCGCCCCCGACCGAGTAACCGAAGCGCTCCCCGCACGGCGCCCGGGTCCGGCGCCCTCCTTCCCCCTTCCCCCCCGCTCAAGACCGTGAGATTGGAGGCACGGGCCGGTGACTGGGCTCGGCTCGCCCGAAGCACCTCGCCCTACCCACCATGCAGACCACTGACAACAGCCTGACCTGGCTCCTCCAGAGCCTTCTCCAGCGCACCCCCGGTACGCGGCATGCCCTGGTGCTCTCCCGGGACGGCCTGAAGCTGTGCTGGAGCGAGCATCTGACGCTCGACCAGGCCGACCAGCTGTCGGCGATCTGTTCCGGCATCCAGGCCCTGGCCCAGGGCGCGTCCGCGGAGTTCGGCGACGGAACCGGCGGCGTCCGGCACTCCATGACCGAATTCCACGGCGGACTCCTCTTCATCGTCGAGGCGGGGCAGGGAGCGCACCTCGCCGTCATCGCCGACGAGAACGCCGACCCGGGCGTGGTGGGCCACCAGATGACGGAGCTCGTGGAACAGATCGGGGAGCACCTGCGCGCCGAGCCGCGCGCCGAGGCCGAGAGCAGCGGCTCCTCGTGACGCCGCGCAGGCCCGTGGACATCGGTGACCCGGACCGGCTCTACACGGTCACCGGTGGCCGCAGCCGGGCCGACGACGATTCGTTCGACCTCGTCACGCTGGTGGTGAGCGAGTGCGAGCCCACGGCCGGGATGCAGTCGGAGCACGCCCGGATCCTCGACCTGTGCCGGCATCCGACAGCCGTGGTGGAGATCGCCGCGGAGCTCAAGCTGCCCATCACCGTGGTGCGGATTCTGCTGGGCGACCTGCTCGCGACGGGCCGGATCACGGCCCGTCATCCCCGCGCGGCCCACGCGGTCGCCTCGATGCCCGAATCCGACCTTCTCAAGGAGGTGCTCCATGGGCTCCGCAACATCTGAGCTGCCGTCCCGCACTCCGCTGTCCGACACCGCAGAGACCGGCTTGAAGATCGTCGTGGTGGGCGGATTCGGCGTCGGCAAGACCACGCTGGTCCGCTCGGTCAGCGAGATCCGCCCGCTGAACACCGAAGAGGTCATGACGCAGGCGGGCATCGGTGTCGACGAGACGTCCGAGGTGGCCGCCAAGACCACCACGACGGTGGCGTTCGACTTCGGCCGGATCAGCCTCAACGAACGCGTGGTGCTCTACCTGTTCGGCGCGCCCGGCCAGGAGCGCTTCTGGTTCCTGTGGGACCGGCTCTTCGCCGGCACGCTGGGCGCGGTCGTCCTGGTCGACACCCGGCGGATGGACGACTCCTGGTACGCGATCGACCGTCTGGAGCACCACAGGACGCCGTTCGTGGTGGCGGTGAACCGGTTCGACGACGACACCGCCAGGCACTCGCTGGACGAGATCCGCCAGGCCCTCGCGCTCCCCGACCACGTGCCCCTGATCGACTGCGACGCGAGGGTGAGATCGTCCGGCAAGGACGTCCTGATCACCCTCGTGGACCACCTCTACAAACTGGCCATGGCCCAGGAGATGACACCGTGACCGAGCCGACCGGATCCCCTTTCGAGCAGAGCGACCCTCCGCCGGGGTGTCCCGCTCACGCCGGTGCCGTACGCCTCGGCGGTCTGGAGTACCAGCAGACACCGGCGCAGCTCTACCGCGGCCTGCGCCGCGAGCACGGGGCGGTCGCGCCGGTGCTGCTCGACGGGGACGTGCCGGCGTGGCTGGTCCTCGGGTACTCCGAGGTCAGCTATGTGACCGGCCACGACGAGCTGTTCGCCAGGGACTCGCGCCGCTGGAACCAGTGGGACCGCATCCCCCCGGACTGGCCCCTGATGCCCTTCGTCGGCTACCAGCCGTCGGTCCTCTTCACCGAGGGCGAGGAGCACCGGCGCCGGGCCGGTGTGATCACGGAGGCGCTGGAGGGCGTCGACCAGTTCGAACTGGCCAGGGACTGCGGCCGGATCGCCGACCGGCTGATCGCGGCGTTCGCCGGCAGCGGCCAGGCGGAACTGATGAGCGCGTACGCCCACGCCCTGCCGATGCGGGCCGCGGTGCAGATGTGCGGCATGCCCGAGTCGGGCACCGATACCCAGCAACTCGTGGACGACCTGCGGATCTCGCTCGACGCGGCGGAGGGCGACGACCCCGTGGCGGCGTACACGCGCGTCGGCGAGCGGATCCAGCTCCTCGTCAAGGAGAAGCGGGAGAGGCCGGGCGCGGACGTCACCTCGCGGATGCTGCTGCACCCCGCGGGCCTCACCGACGAGGAGATCGTCCAGGACCTGATCTCCGTCATCGCCGCGGCCCAGCAGCCGACGGCCAACTGGATCTGCAACACGCTGCGGCTGATGCTGACCGACGAGCGGTTCGCCCTGAACGTGTCCGGCGGGCGGCTGAGCGTGGGCGAGGCGCTCAACGAGGTGCTGTGGCTCGACACCCCCACGCAGAACTTCATCGGGCGCTGGGCGGTGCGCGACACCCAGCTGGGCGGGCGGCAGATCCGGGCGGGCGATTGTCTGGTGCTCGGCCTCGCCGCCGCCAACACCGACCCGCAGATCTGGCCCGAGTCGCACGTGGGACCGGAGAACTCCGCGCACCTCTCCTTCAGCCACGGCGAGCACCGCTGCCCCTACCCGGCCCCCCTGCTGGCCGACGTCATCGCCAGGACCGCGGTCGAGACGCTCCTGGAGCGGCTGCCCGACCTGGTCCTCGCGGTGGAGCCGGAGGAGCTGAGGTGGCGCCCGTCCATCTGGATGCGCGGCCTGACGTCGCTGCCGGTGCAGTTCACGCCGGTGACGCACTGAGAGCCTGAGAGCCTGTGTCATGACCCCGGCCGGGCGGCGCCCGCCCCGCTCCGGAATCAGGCGGTGACGGGGGTGAAGCGCACGGGCAGCGACTGCGGGCCGCGCGTGAACACCCCCTGCTCCACCGGGTCGAAGCCCTCGGCGAGCCGTACGTCGGGCATCGCGTCCAGGAGCTGGCCGACGCCGATCTCCACCTCCGCCTTGGCCAGCAGGGCGCCCACGCAGAAGTGGCGGCCGAGGGCGAAGGAGAGGTGGTCCGCGGCGGCGGAGAACGCGGTCGTGGTGGTCAGGTCGTCGCGGAAGATGTCGAAGCGGTCCGGGTTCCGGTAGCGCCGCTCGTCGCGGTTGGCCGACCCGATCAGGCAGGTGACGGTGGCACCGGCGGGCACGGTGCCGCCGGTGAGCTCCACGTCGACCGCCGACTGCCGCATGATCATGTGGACCGGCGGCGTGTGGCGCAGCGTCTCGGCGAACGCGCGGGCGATCAGGGTGCGGTCCTGCCGGACGGCTTCGAGCTGATCGGGGTGGGTCAGGAGGTTGGCGAAGATGGAGGCGATCGCCTTGTCGGTGGTCTCGCCTCCGGCGGCCAGCAGCAGGCTGCAGAAGGCCTTGATGTCCTCGTCGCTCATGCGCACACCGTCGACCTCGGCGGCACACAGGGTGGACAGCAGGTCGTCCCCGGGCCGGTCGCGGCGCTGCCGGATGATCGGGATCATGTACTCGGCGAACTCCACGCGGGTCCGCTCGCCGGCCGCCGCGACCTCGGGATCGCCCGCCAGGTTGCCCAGGAAGGCGATGACCGTGGTGTACCAGCGGTGGAAGCGCGCGTGGTCGGCCTTGTCGAGGCCCAGCATGTCGGCGATCACGTTGACGGGGAAGCGGGTGGCGTAGGCCTCGACGAGGTCCACGCCACCGGTGTGCCGGAAGGTGTCGATGAGCTCGCGGGAGTTGCGCTCGATCACCGGCAGGAACTTCTCCTGGAGGTCGCTGCCGCGGAAGGCGGGCGCGACCAGGGCCCGCCGCACGGCGTGCTCCCGGCCGCTGAGCTGGAGGATCGTCTTGCCGTGGACGGGCTCGATCTGCCAGTCGTAGTTGTCGGTGGTGAACTGCGAGCCCTTGTCCTTGAACACGCGCTCGACGTCCTCGTACCGCGAGATGATCCAGCTCTGGGTCGCCTCGTGCCACAGGAGCGGTGTGCTCTCCCGCATCGCCCGGTAGGCCGGGTAGGGGTCCTTGGCGAACTCGGGCGAGAGGATGTCGGGGACCTGCTGCGCGGCGGACATAGAGCTCCTTGGTCGGTACAGGCAACGCGCCTCAGGCTATTGATCGCCGCTGACCCCAACCAGCCTCCTCCTGGCCGACTGTTGAGCGCTGCACTAACAATGGCCGAAAATCACCCCTCTCCCCGGGCCTTCAGCACCGCCTTGTTGACCGCCCACAGCGCGATACCGATGGCGATCAGGACGCCCGCCCGGATGTAGACCTCCGCGGGGCGGTCCGCCAGCGGGCTGGCGAGGACCAGGGCGGTGACCGCGCCCAGGACGGGCAGCACCGTCGGCGTACGGAAGTGCTCGTGCTCGACGGGGTCGCGGCGCAGCACCAGGACCGCCACGTTGACCACCGCGAAGACGCACAGGAGCAGGAACGCCGTCGTGTCGCCGAGCCCCTCGATCTCACCGGTCGACACCAGGCCGATGGCGAGCAGGGAGACGAAGACGATGCCGACGACCGGCGTCCGGCGCTTGGCGAGGACGCGGCCCATGGCGCGCGGCAGGATGCGTTCGTTGGCCATGCCGTAGCAGAGCCGGGAGGCCATCATGATGTTGATGAGGGCCGAGTTGGTGACCGCGAACAGGGCGATCAGGGCGAAGAGTTTGTGCGGGAAGTCGACGCCGCCGGCCTTCACCACCTCGAGCAGCGGACCGCTCGAACCCTCCAGGGTCTTGTAGTCGACCAGGAGGGACGAGACCAGCGCCACCAGGACGTAGATCGTGCCGGTCACCGCGACGCCGATGAAGATCGCGCGCGGGAAGGTGCGGACGGGGTCCTTCGTCTCCTCGGCCATGTTCACCGAGTCCTCGAAGCCGACGAAGGCGAAGAAGCCGAGCGCGGTCGCTCCCAGCACGCCTGTCATGAGGGCATACGCGGTCCCGCCCCCCGCCTCGAACTCGGTGAGGCGCGAGGGCTCGCCGTCCCCGGTCAGTACGGCGTACACGCCGATGGCGAGGATGATCGCGAGGCCGGTGAGTTCGACGAGGGTGAGGACCACGTTCGTCTTGACCGACTCCGAGACGCCCCGCAGGTTCAGCGCGGCAAGCAGCACGATGAAGGTGATGGCGATCAGGGTGGGCGGCAGCGCGTCACCGGTCAGCTCGCCCAGGTAGTCCCCGCTGAAGGCGCGGGCCGCCGCGCTCGCGGACGACAGCCCCGAGCACATCACCATGAAGGCGATGATGAAGGTGAGGAACGGGGTCTTGAACGCCTTCTGCGTGTAGAGCGCGGCACCGGCCGCCTTCGGGTACTTGCCGACCAGTTCGACGTACGACGCCGCCGTCAGGATCGCCACGACGAACCCGATCGCGAACGGCAGCCACAGCGCGCCGCCCACCTTCCCCGCGACCTTGCCGGTGGTGGCGTAGATCCCCGTGCCGAGGATGTCGCCGATCACGAAGAGGATCAGCAGCTTGGGGCCGATGGCACGGTGCAGCGTCGGCTCTTCGGCCGGTGGTGGTGCGGCGGCGGACGTGTCCGATGTCGTCACAGGAGCCTCCCCCGGGGTTCGGGACTGGATCGGGACTGAGGGTCTGCCCGTGATCCAGATCACTAAGCCCAACTTGAGCAACCTCAGAGACTTCCCCTTCCCCTTACGGGGGCGCTGCCGAAGGCCCCGCCAGGGTCACCTCGCGACAGGTGCGCGGTGAAGGGTCGCCTTGCCGCAGGGTCCCCAGGGGCGCGGGGAACTGCGCGACCAGCCACGACGGGCCCGCAGCGGCGAACGGTTCAAGCCCCGCAGACGCGTCTGCCCAGGGGGCGCCTCGTGCGGGTGCGGCCCGTCGTGGGTTGCTCGCGCAGTTCCCCGCGCCCCTCAGGGCGCGGGCACCCGGCGACGGGGTCGCGGTGAAGGGGTGCCTTGCCGCAGGTGCCGTCAGGGGCGCGGGGAACTGCGCGCTCAGCCACCACGGGCCCGCAGCGGCGAATGGTCCAAGCCCCGCAGACGCGTCTGCCCGGGCGGCGCCTCGTGCGGGTGCGGGTCGTCGTGGGTTGCTCGCGCAGTTCCCCGCGCCCCTGAGGGGGCACCCGGCGACGGGTGCGGGCTAAAGCTGACGCAGCGCGTCGCGTTCCGCGCCGCCCCCCGCCTCCGCCACGATCTCGTCCAACGTCTGCGGCTCCCGTACGACCGCGAAGCGCACCTCGCCGGTGCGCGAAGGATCCGCGGAGAAACCCCAAACAGCGGTCCGGGCAAGGCTGTTGTAGGAGTAGTGCTGCGCGAAGTAGTACGCACCGGTGTCCAGCGCCGCCACGTAATCCCCCGCTTCGAGCAGCGGCAGCGGCCGGTTCTCCGCGAGCAGGTCCCCCGCGAAGCAGGCCGGCCCCGCCACGTCCTGCCCGACGGCGGGACCGCTCTTGGGCCGCCCCTTCGCGTCGTACGCGGCGATCCGCAGCGGCCACGACGCGGGCGCGTACACGGTCCGGGTCGCCACCTGCACGCCCGCGTGCGTCACGGCGATGGGCCGCCCGCCCGCCCGCTTCGCGTACTCGACGCGGGCGAGCACCGTCCCGTGCTTGGCGAGCAGCGAGCGGCCGAACTCGGTGACGATGCCGTACCGCCCGTCGAGCAGTCCCGGCACCCGTGCCTTGAGGCGGCGCGCGTACTGCGCGTGGGTCGGCGTCTCGTCGTCGGAGCCGAAGTTGACGGGCAGGCCGCCGCCGATGTCGATCGTGTCGATCTGCCGCCGCCCGGCGCGTTCGTTGATCTCCTCGGCCAGTTCGTACGTCGCCGCGACGCCCCGCACCATCATCTCCAGGGGCATGCCCTGCGACCCGGAGTGCGCGTGCAGGCGGGTCAGCCACGGCCGGTCGAGGCAGGCCCGGACCACCCATTCCCTGGCGCCCTCGTCGAGCAGCGGCACCCCGAACTTGGAGGTGGCCGTCGCCGTCGAGAGGGCGCCGATCGCGCCGCCGCCGATCTGCGGGTTCACGCGGATGCCGACGGGCGAGCCGGTCACGGCCGACTGCATCAGGGCGTCGACGCGGGCCAGCTCCTGCGGGTTGTCCGCGTTCACGGCGATGCCGAGCGCCAGCGCCTCGCGCAGCTCGGCCGGGGTCTTGGCGGGCGAGTCGAGGACGGTGTCGGCGGGCGGTATCCCGGCGGCCCGCGCGAGGGCCAGCTCGCCGGGGGACGCCACCTCGGCGCCGATCCCCGCCGAGCGCAGCAGCCGAAGCACCGGCACGAGCGGGGTCGCCTTCACCGCGAAGGCGTGCAGGACGGGGGTGCCGGGCGGGGTGACGGCGTCGAAGGCGGCGCGCAGGGCGGCGGCGCTCGCGCGGATGCCGACGACGTCGAGCAGGCCGACGACGGGGGCGGCAGGGCCGACGACGCCCCGCTCGACGGCGGCGAGGACGGCCTGGTCGCGGCGGGCAGCGACATCGGCACCGGCACCATCGGCGCCGGCGCCGGCGCCGGCAGCGGTGTGGAGGACCTGGGTCTCCTGTGTCTCGTCCCGTGCCTGCTGGTCGTCGTCCTCGTCGTGAGCCATGTGATCCAGCCAATCATCCGTGGGCGCGACCCCGCTGGCGTACTCGCGCATTCGTTCGCTATTGACTAGCCCTATTCAGAACCCCAGGATGTGAATAACAAGGTCACAGCAGCAAGGTCACAGCGTCAAGCTCACAGCGTCGAGCTCACAGCTTCGAGGAGGCATCGCCATGTCAGGACCCCGCCCCGTACGGGCACCGCGCGGTACGGAACTGAGCGCCCTGGGATGGCAGCAGGAAGCCGCCCTCCGCATGCTGCAGAACAATCTCGACCCCGAGGTCGCCGAGCACCCCGACAAGCTCGTCGTCTACGGCGGCACCGGCAAGGCGGCCCGCGACTGGCGCTCCTTCGACGCCATGGTGCGCACCCTCAAGACCCTGAAGCAGGACGAGACGATGCTCGTCCAGTCCGGCCGGCCCGTCGGCGTCATGCAGACCCACGAGTGGGCGCCGCGCGTCCTCATCGCCAACTCCAACCTGGTGGGCGACTGGGCGAACTGGGAGGAGTTCCGCCGCCTGGAGCAGCTCGGCCTCACCATGTACGGCCAGATGACCGCGGGCTCCTGGATCTACATCGGCACGCAGGGCATCCTCCAGGGCACCTACGAGACCTTCGCCGCCGTCGCCGCCAAGAAGTTCAACGGCACCCTCGCCGGGACCATCACCCTCACCGCGGGCCTCGGCGGCATGGGCGGCGCCCAGCCGCTCGCCGTCACCATGAACGACGGCGTCGCGATCTGTATCGACGTCGACCCGCGCGCCATCGAGCGCCGCATCGAGCACAAGTACCTCGACGTGAAGGCCGACTCGCTGGAGCACGCGCTCCAGCTGGCCGTCGAGGCGCGGGACGCCCGCCGCCCGCTCTCCATCGGTCTCCTCGGCAACGCCGCCGACCTGGTCCCCCGCATGCTCGCCGAGTCCGCCCCCATCGACATCGTGACCGACCAGACGTCGGCCCACGACCCGCTCTCGTACCTGCCGAGCGGCGTCGCCTTCGACGACATGCAGGCGTACGCCACGAAGGACCCGGCGGGCTTCACCACCCGCGCCCGTGAGTCCATGGCCAGGCACGTCGAGGCGATGGTCGGCTTCATGGACGCGGGCGCCGAGGTCTTCGACTACGGCAACTCGATCCGCGGCGAGGCCCAACTCGCGGGCTATGACCGCGCGTTCGCCTTCCCCGGCTTCGTGCCCGCCTACATCCGCCCGCTCTTCTGCGAGGGCAAGGGTCCGTTCCGCTGGGCGGCGCTCTCCGGCGAGGCCTCCGACATCCACAAGACGGACAAGGCGATCCTCGACCTCTTCCCGGAGAACGAGTCGCTGCACCGCTGGATCAGGATGGCGGGGGAGCGCGTCCACTTCCAGGGCCTCCCCGCCCGCATCTGCTGGCTCGGCCAGGGCGAGCGCGACAAGGCCGGCGACATGTTCAACGACATGGTCGGCAACGGCACCCTCGCCGCGCCCCTCGCGATCGGCCGCGACCACCTCGACTGCGGTTCCGTCGCCTCCCCGTACCGCGAGACGGAGGCCATGCTCGACGGCTCCGACGCGATCGCCGACTGGCCCCTCCTGAACGCCATGGTGAACGTCGCGTCCGGCGCCTCCTGGGTCTCCCTCCACCACGGCGGCGGCGTCGGCATGGGCCGCTCCATCCACGCGGGCCAGGTCTCGGTCGCCGACGGCACGAAGCTGGCCGGCGAGAAGATCCGCCGGGTGCTCACCAACGACCCCGGGATGGGCGTCATCCGGCATGTGGACGCCGGGTACGACATCGCGGAGCGCGTGGCGGACGAGCGGGGCGTGCGGGTTCCCATGCGGGAGGGGGAGTGAGTAATTCAGCCCCTCCGGCGATCGAGGAGCGGGGTCCGGGGCGGAGCCCCGTGTCCTTCCAGGAGATGTGGCGGGACCTGAGTTCCATCGGCCGCGACGCCGGCTCGGGCGGCTACCGCCGCTACGCCTGGACGGCGGCCGACTCCGACTGCCGCGCCTGGTTCAAGGCGCAGGCCGACACCCGGGGCCTCACCTACGAACTGGACCGCAACGGCAACCAGTGGGCCTGGCTCGGCGACCCCGCGGCCGGTGACGCCGTCGTCACCGGCTCCCACCTGGACTCCGTCCCGGACGGCGGCGCCTTCGACGGCCCCCTCGGCGTCGTCTCCTCCTTCGCGGCCCTCGACGAACTGCGCGAGCGGGGAGCCGAGTTCACCAAGCCGCTCGCCGTCGTCAACTTCGGCGACGAGGAAGGCGCCCGCTTCGGTCTGGCCTGCGTGGGGTCGAGGCTCACCGCGGGACAGCTCACCGTCGAGGCGGCGCACAAGCTCCGCGACGGCGACGGCGTATCGCTGCCGCAGGCGATGGAGGCGGCGGGTTACGACCCGTACGCCATCGGCCCCGACCCCGAACGCCTCGCCCGCATCGGCGCGTTCGTCGAGCTGCACGTCGAGCAGGGCCGCGCCCTCGACCTGTCCGGCGACCCCGTCGGCATCGCGAGCGCCATCTGGCCGCACGGCCGCTGGCGCTTCGACTTCCGGGGCGAGGCCAACCACGCGGGCACCACCCGCCTCGTCGACCGCCGCGACCCGATGCTGTCCTACGCGGAGACGGTCCTCGCCGCCCGCCGCGAGGCCGAACTCGCGGGCGCCGTCGCCACCTTCGGCAAGATCTCCGTCGAGCCGAACGGCGTCAACGCCATCCCGTCCCTGGTCCGCGGCTGGCTCGACTCCCGCGCCGCCGACCAGGCCACCCTCGACACCGTCGTCACGGGCATCGAGAAGGCGGCCCGCGAATACGCGGACCGGCACGGCATCGACCTCGACGTCGTCCGCGAGTCCTTCACACCGGTCATCGAGTTCGAGGACGCGCTCCGCGACGAGCTGGGCGCGATCCTCGGCGCCCGCGCGGAGCGCCCGCTCCCCGTCCTCGGCACGGGCGCGGGACACGACGCGGGTATTTTGTCCGGCTCGATCCCCACCGCCATGCTGTTCGTACGGAACCCCACGGGCGTCTCGCACTCCCCGGCGGAACACGCCGCCGAGGACGACTGCCTGGCCGGGGTGACCGCACTGGCCGACGTACTGGAAGGGCTGGCCTGCGCATGACGACGTACTGGCTGGAGCACGCCTGGCTCGGCACCCATGTCGAGCCGGGCGTCGCGGTCGACGTGGCGGACGACCGGATCACGGACGTCCGCAAGGGGGTCGACGCACCCCCGCCCGGCGCGACGGTGCTGCGCGGCCTGACGCTCCCCGGCCTGGCCAACACCCACTCGCACGCCTTCCACCGCGCGCTGCGCGGCACGGTGCAGGTCGGCTCCGGCACGTTCTGGACGTGGCGTGAGGTCATGTACGGGGTGGCGGACCGGCTGACGCCGGAGACGTACCACGCACTGGCCCGCGCGGTCTACGCGGAGATGGCGCTCGCGGGCATCACGACCGTGGGGGAGTTCCACTACCTCCACCACGCGCCCGGCGGCACCCCGTACGCGGACCCCAACGCGATGGGCGAGGCGCTCATCCAGGCCGCCGCCGACGCGGGCGTCCGCATCACGCTCCTCGACACGGCGTACGTGGCGTCAGGGCTCCTCGACGCGCGGCGCGGCAAGCCCCCCAACCGCCACCAGCTCCGCTTCTCCGACGGTACGACGGAGGCGTGGGCCGAGCGCGTCTCGTCCCTCAAGGATCGCCCGCACGCACGGATCGGCGCGGCGATCCACTCCGTACGGGCGGTTCCGGCACAGCAGCTGGGCACGGTGGCGGACTGGGCGGCGGACCGTCAGGCGCCGCTCCACGTCCACCTCTCCGAGCAGACCGCGGAGAACGACGCGTGCCAGGAGGTGCACGGCTGCACGCCCACGCAGCTCCTCTCCGACCACGGTGTCCTCGGCCCCCGCACCACGGGCGTCCACAACACGCACCTCACGGAGGAGGACATCGGGCTGCTCGGCGGCACGACGACGGGCACCTGCATGTGCCCGACGACGGAACGCGACCTGGCGGACGGCATCGGCCCCGCCCTCCACCTCCAGCGGGCGGGCAGCCCGCTCTCCCTGGGCAGCGACAGCCACGCCGTCATCGACATCCTCGAAGAAGCCCGCGCCATGGAGCTGGACGAACGCCTCCGCTCGCACACGCGCGGCCACTGGACGGCGGCGGCACTGCTGCGCGCGGCGACGGCCGACGGGCACGCGGCGCTCGGCTGGCCGGACGCGGGCGTCATCGAGCGCGGCGCGCTCGCCGACCTCACGACGATCGCCCTCGACTCGGTCCGCACGGCGGGCCCGGTGCCCCGCCTGGCCGCCGAGACGGCGGTGTTCGCCGCGACGGCGGCGGACGTCCGCCACACGGTCGCCGCGGGCCGCCACGTGGTCCGCGACGGCGCCCACACCTCGGTCCCCGACGTCGCGTCGGCCCTGACGGAGGCGATCGCGGCGCTGCGAGACTGACACGCCGCCCTGATCCCGCCAGTCTCAGCCCCTCCCCCTCCCGGAGACCCTGATGCCCACCACCCTCATCACCAACATCGCCGGCCTCGTCACGAACGACCCCGCCCAGGGGGACGGCACCCCCCTCGGCCTCCTGACGGACGCGGCCGTCGTCCTGGACGGCGAGACCGTCGCCTGGGTGGGCCCGGCGGCCAAGGCCCCGGCGGCGGACGAGATCCACGACGCGAGGCACCGCGCCGCGATCCCCGGCTTCGTCGACTCCCACTCCCACCTCGTCTTCGCGGGCGACCGCACCCAGGAGTTCAACGCCCGCATGTCGGGCCGCGCGTACTCGGCGGGCGGCATCCGCACGACGGTGGCCGCGACCCGGGCCGCGACGGACGCCGCACTCGAGGCGAACCTCACCCACTACCTCCGCGAGGCCCTCCGCCAGGGCACGACCACCTTCGAGACGAAGTCGGGCTACGGCCTGAACACCGAGGACGAGGCCCGCGCCCTGCGCATCGCGGCGAAGCACACCGAAGAGGTCACGTTCCTCGGCGCGCACATCGTCTCCCCGGACTACGCCGAGGACCCGGCGGCGTACGTGGACCTCGTGACCGGCGAGATGCTGGACGCCTGCGCCCCGCACGCCCGCTGGATCGACGTGTTCTGCGAGAAGGGCGCCTTCGACGGCGACCAGGCCCGCGCCATCCTGACGGCGGGCAAGGCGAAGGGCCTGCACCCCCGCATCCACGCGAACCAGCTCTCGTACGGCCCCGGCGTGCAGCTGGCCGTCGAGCTGGACGCGGCGAGCGCCGACCACTGCACGCACCTCACCGACGCCGACGTCGACGCCCTCGCGAACAGCGACACGGTCGCCACGCTGCTCCCCGGCGCGGAGTTCTCCACCCGCGCCGAGTGGCCCGACGCCCGCCGCCTCCTGGACGCGGGCGCGACGGTCGCCCTCTCCACGGACTGCAACCCGGGCTCGTCCTTCACGTCCTCCGTCCCGTTCTGCATCGCCCTCGCCGTACGGGACATGGGCATGACCCCGGACGAGGCGATCTGGTCCGCCACGGCGGGCGGCGCGGCGGCCCTGCGCCGCACGGACATCGGCGTCATCCGCGAGGGCGCCCGCGCGGACCTGGCCCTCCTCGACGCCCCGAGCCACGTCCACCTGGCGTACCGGCCGGGGGTGCCGCTGGTCGCCGAGGTGTGGCAGCGGGGCAGCCGAGTTACAGCGGATGGGTGATTCCCCGCTGACGGCCTCTCTCGTTGAGCGATGCGCCGGAGCGTTCCGCTCCGGCACGCGAAGACGCGAGAAGACCCGAGAAGTGGAGAGATCTGTGCGTCGAATGAGCATGGCCATCGCCCTGGCCGTGGCCGCCGGCGGGCTCGGCCTGTCGGCCGCGACCGCCCAGGCCGCCCCCGCCGCCCCCGCCGCCCCTGTCCAAGGACCTCCTTTCCCCTACGCGGACTGCCTCAAGGCGACCGCCGACAAGGGTGAGAGCCCGGCGCAGGGCAAGTGGCACTGTGACCAGCTGGTCCGCAAGGGCTGGGTCAAGCCGCCGAACCGCTGAGCACCGCTGATCCCTGCTGATCACCTTGCCGGGGGGCCACCTTCGCGGGCGGCCCCCCAGAAGGCGAGGTTGTGTTCCCGGTAGTAGTCGACGGGCCCGATCCGGTGCGGTGCCAGTGACTGTGTGTACGGCGTGTGTGGGGTGTAGGGCGGCCAGGCGGGCAGGCCACCGGCACCCGGCGTGCCGGTGCGGGCGAACGCCGCCCAGTAATCGCTCATCGTGGCCGACAGGCGCCGCTGCGCCGGGGTGAACTGCGGCTCGGCCGTCTCGTCCTCGAACAGGTACGGGATGTCGCCCGCGTGGAAGGCGCCGAAGTCGAAGTCGCCGGGCAGCGGCAGGAACATCGGTGCGTCGCGGTCGGCGAACTCGTAGGCGTACAGGGGGACATGCCGGGCCAGCGCCTCGTGCTGGGCCCGCGTGCCGCGCGCCCACATGCGGTCGGTGATCACGGTGGCCCACGCCAGCGCGGGGGAGGGGAAAGCGGCCGTGGGGTACTCGGCCCGCACCCGCTTCGCGAACTGCCCGCCGAACGCGGTGCGCAGCGCACGCCCGTAGTCGGCCTCCGTGAACTTCCTGCCCACCGCGTCGTACGTCATCCCGACGAACGTCCGGTGCTCGTCGAGTGTCGCGCCCGACAGGACGGGCACGCGGTGGAAACGCCCGGCGCTCAGGGCCTTCGGGGGCAGCTCGGGCAGGGTGGCGTTGCCGTATCCGAACGCCTGGAAGGCGTTCATGATGTGCGGCACCTTGAGGATCGTCTTCACGGGCAGGGCGCGCAGGCAGGCGAGCGTGCGCTGCGGGCGGCGGTCCCGGCAGCCGAGGGTCGATGTCATCTCCGTGGTGATGTCCTCCATCTCGCGGCCCGCCCGCCACACGTACCACGGATAGCCCGGCACACCGGGGCCCATCGCACCGGCCGGCATGTCCATCACGGCCTCGCCGCTCGCCATGACGGCCCGGTGGAACAGGCCCTTGGAGGCGGGTGACGTCAGGTGCCCGGCCACGGCGGACGCGCCGAACGACACACCGGCCACGGTGACGTTGCCCGGGTCGCCGCCGAAGGCCCGCGCGTTGTTCCGTACCCAGGTGAGGGCGGCACGCTGGTCCTGGAGGCCGAAGGTGCCGGACCCCGGGAGACCCGGCAGGGCGAGGCCGCCGAAGACGCCCAGCCGGTAGTTGACGGTGACGACCACCAGGCCGCGCTCGGCCAGCCGGCGTCCGTCGAAGAAGCCGCCCCCGCCCACGGAGCCGTCTCCGTGGATCCAGACGAGGACGGGCGCGGCCCGCCGCGGGTGCCGGTCCGTGACCGGCGGCGTCGTGACGTTCAGGACCAGGCAGTCCTCCTCGGTGCTGGAGATCTGCGCGTACGCCGAGGGCACCTGCGGGCACAGTGGCCCGGGCTTCGTGGCGTCCCTGACCCCCTTCCACGGCCGTACGGGGCGGGGCGGCGCCCAGCGGTGGCGCCCCTTGGGGGCGCCCGCGTAGGGGATGCCCCGGAAGACGCGGTGCGCGCCCGCCCGGGCGCCGCGGACGAGACCGGCGTCGGTGCGCACGGTGTCGCCGGCGAGCGGGGGCTCTTGGGCGCCGGAGCCGGGATTCGCCGTGGAGGTGAGCGGGGCGGACAGCAGCGCGGTGAACGTCAGGGCGGTGGCCGTCAGCGCGACGGCCGTCCGGCGGGGAGTTCTGCGATGGATCACGACGGAAGCCTTCCTCGTGGGTGCCCGTCCCGGCGCGCGGACGCACCGAGGACGACCTGAACGAGGCACGGGCCCGGTCGGACGGGCCCGCGCCACTGCCACGGGGCAGGCGCGTGATCGCGTCTTGCGGCCGCGCGATCCCATCACGCGCCCTACGGGTACGACGATCCTCCGCACCGGGCGGGGGACCGAGACCCGAGGAGCCTGACATGGCACCCACCGCACCCGAATTCGGTCCTGACATCGACCCGTACGCGCCCTACGAACCGCAGCGCGACTGCGACCCCGAGGCCAAGCCCGGCCTGGTCGGCTTCCGCGACCTGGTGCTCGCGGCCTACCCCGGTACGACCAACATGGGGATCAGCAGGGCCTGCGGCAGCGGAGGCCAGAGCGAGCACAAGGAGGGACGGGCCTGGGACTGGGGCGTGAACGTGCAGGGCCAGGAGCACCTGGCCGACGACCTCATCAACTGGCTGCACGCCACGGACCGGCACGGCAACCCGCACGCCCTCGCCCGCCGCTTCGGCATCATGTACATGATCTGGAACCGGCGCATCTGGATGGCCAACCGCCCGGACGCCGGCTGGCAGCCGTACCGGGGCGCCAACCCGCACACCAACCACATCCACTTCAGCTTCTCGTGGGCCGGCGCCCGCAAGGAGACGAGCTGGTGGAAGGGTCCCGTGGCACCGGACCGGCGGCAGCGGCTCGCGGTGGGGATGTCGGCGGACGGCCGTGTGGAGGTCTTCCACGCGGCGGTCGACCAGATCTACCACACGTATCAGCACGAACCCGGCGGGACGTGGTCGGGCTGGCGGGCGTTCGGAGGCCCCGCGTCGGCGGCCCTGGCGCTGACGGCGTCACCGGACGGCAGGCTGGAGCTGTTCGCCATGAACGGCGACACGTTCATGCACCGCTACCAGGCGAAGGTGTCGGCGGAATGGGCCGACTGGTACGCGTTCGGCGGCGGCGGGGACCACCTGGCCGTGTCCAAGAACCACGACGGCCGCCTGGAGGTGTTCGCCTCCAACGCCGACGGCGTCCACCACCGTTGGCACAACACCCCTGGTGGGACGTGGCACGACTGGCGGCCGTTGGGTGGTCCGGCGGGTGCGCGTCTCGCGGCGGCTCCGGCGTCGGACGGCCGGATCGAGGTGTTCGCGATGAACGACGACATCTTCCGGCACACCTGCCAGACCGACCTGACGGGGACGTGGCGGGAGTGGGTCGACTTCGGCCTGGGCGGCGAGCACCTGGCGGTGGCGAAGAACCGCGACGGGCGGTTGGAGGTCTTCGCGACCAACGACTCGGGGGTACACCACCGTTGGCAGAACATCCCGGCCGGTGACTGGCACGACTGGCAGCCCTTGGGCGGTCCGGTAAGTGCGCGCCTTGCGGCGGTGGAGTCGCATGACGAGCGGATCGAGGTGTTCGCGATGAACGACGACGTCCTGCAGCACAACTACCAGGTGGATGCTTCGGGGGCGTGGCGCACCTGGCAGGACTTCGGGGGCGGGGGTTACTTCATCCGGGCGCTGCGTAACCGGGACGGTCGGCTGGAGATCTTCGCCAACAACCCCGGCGGCGTACATCACCGTTGGCAGCACCAGCCCGGCAGCACCTGGCTCGACTGGCAGCCGCTGTGACGCCCTCACCCCAGCCCCATCGGCCTCGCAGAGAGCCTCGCACAGAGCCTCGCACAGACAGGAACACTCCCATGGCACCCTGCCGCGTACCCCCGGACCGAGACCTGGACGTCACGAAGACGGTGTACACCGTCGGCCGCGACCTCGGCGTCTCCGACAAAGTGATGCTGGCCGGCTTCGAAGCCGGCTGGGTCGAGTCCCACATGAACAACCTCGACTGCGGTGACCGCGACTCCCTGGGCGTCTTTCAGCAGCGCCCGAGCCAGGGCTGGGGCACACCGCAACAGATCATGCACGTGCCGTACGCCGCCGAGCAGTTCTTCACGCGGGCGATCCGCGTCGAGCAGCAGCACCCGAACCTGACGGCCGGGCAGACGGCCCAGAGAGTGCAGCGTTCCGCGTTCCCCGACCGGTACGACCAGGCCGAGGGCAAGGCCCGCGCGCTGCTCGAAGAGGCGAAGGAGGCGGTCGGTCCGGGAAAACCTGACCGGCGGCAGCGGCTCGCGGTGGGGATGTCGGCGGACGGTCGTGTGGAGGTGTTCCACGCGGCGGTCGACCAGATCTACCACACGTATCAGCATGAGCCGGGTGGCGCGTGGTCGGGCTGGCAGGCGTTCGGCGGCCCGGCGTCGGCGACGGTCGCGCTGGCGGCGTCGCCGGACGGGCGCCTGGAGCTGTTCGCCATGAACGGTGACACGTTCATGCACCGCTATCAGGCGAAGGTGTCGGCGGAGTGGGCCGACTGGTACGCGTTCGGCGGGGGAGGGGACCACCTGGCGGTCGGGAGCAATCACGACGGCCGGTTGGAAGTCTTCGCCTCCAACTCCACGGGTGTGCATCACCGTTGGCACAACACGCCGGGCGGTACGTGGCACGACTGGCGGCCGTTGGGTGGTCCGGCGGGTGCGCGTCTTGCGGCGGCTCCGGCGTCGGACGGGCGGATCGAGGTGTTCGCCATGAATGACGACATCTTCCGGCACACGTGCCAGACGGATCTGGCGGGGACGTGGCGGGAGTGGGTCGACTTCGGTCTGGGGGGTGAGCATCTGGCGGTGGCGAAGAACCGTGACGGGCGGTTGGAGGTCTTCGCGACCAACTCGGACGGGGTGCATCACCGTTGGCAGAACGTGCCGGCCGGTGACTGGCACGAGTGGCAGCCGCTGGGCGGTCCGGTGAGTGCGCGCCTCGCGGCGGTGGAGTCGCACGACGAGCGGATCGAGGTGTTCGCGATGAACGACGACGTCCTGCAGCACAACTACCAGGTGGACGCTTCGGGGGCGTGGCGTACCTGGCAGGACTTCGGCGGTGGGGGCTATTTCATCCGGGCCCTGCGCAATCGGGACGGCCGGCTGGAGATCTTCGCCAACAACCCCGGTGGCGTCCATCACCGTTGGCAGCACCAGCCCGGCAGCACCTGGCTCGACTGGCAGCCGCTGTGATTCTGCCTTCGCAGATCCGGCCGTCGCGGACACCCGTGTGGTGTCCGCGACGGCCGGTCACAGTTTCCAGCGGAGGTCCCGGTCGGGGGTGTAGCGGCACATCGTCCCGGTGGAGAGGGCCCGGCGCAGGTGGGCCGCGAGGTCGGGGTGCCGCTGGTCCAGCTTGCGCAAGGTGTCACGGATGCGGCCGGTGACGTTCTTGCGGGCGCGCTCGCGCGAGTCGCCCAGGCGGCGCGGGCGGCCTCCGAGGCCCGCGTAGCGCCGGAGCTCCTCCAGGAGGTCGGCGCGCTCCTGGTCGTAGGCGGCCGCACGCTGCTCGTCGCCCTGCCCGACCGCCCGGTCGATCTCCTCCTCCAGGCGCTCCAGATGACGTCGGTAGCGGGTGCGGGCCTCGTCGTCGAGCACGTCGTCGGCCCCCATGCCGTGCACGGTGGCGACGGTGTCGTCGTCCGGGTTCAGCAGCCGGACGGCGGCGATGTCCTGGCCGGGCAGGCTCAGCAGGCAGTGCAGGTCGCGTAGCCCCTTCGCGTCGGGCATGTGGACGGTGCGGCCCTCGTACGTCAGCCGCCACACCTCACCGATGCGCCGGAACTCGTACGCGGCGGGGGTGTCGTCCGGGCCGGGACGACCGGCGTCCGCATGACCGGCATCTGCCGCACGACCGGCGTCCGCAGGACCGGCGTCCGCATGACCGCCGCCCAGGTGCTCGACGCGGGCGAGCAGATGCGTCATGCCGAGCTCGTGCGCCTGTGACTCCGCCTCGCCGAGCAGACGGGCCACGTACCGCTCGTCGTGGCCGCCCTGCGCCGCGAGCGCGGCCGCCAGTTCGAGGCGGGACCGCAGCGACCAGGGCAGGGCGTGCAAGCGGTCGGCCGACCGGCACGCCTCGGTGAGATGGCGTACGGCCGGGTCCCAGCGCTGCCGCGCGGCGTCGAGGATGCCCAGCCAGAGCGTGGCCGGACCGCTGATGTCCCACCCGAAGAGGGAGACCAGCCACTGCCCGGTGTACGGGACGAGCGCGGCGTGGGCGTTGTCGCACCACGCCGGGTCGCCCGACGCGGCGGCCGCCTGCGCCTGGTAGCGCAGCCACAGCGGGGTGACGCTGCGGTGGAGCACCGTGTCGCCGCCGGCGCCCGCGCCGGGGCGGGGGACGGGCACGCCCCCGCACTCGCCGGCTTCCAGTTCGGCGAGGGCCTCGACGAGGTCGACGTACGGATGCTGCTGGGCCCGCAGCGTGTCGAGGAGCTGCCGCGCCTCGGCGAACCTGCCGCGCAGGACGAGCAGGCTCCAGCGGTGGTGGGAGACGAAGTAGTGGTAGTAGTTGGCGCCCGGGGTGCTCATCGACTCCGAGGCTTCGAGGAGCTCGGTCGCCTCGGCGAACCTGCCGGTCAGGGCGTGGACGATGCTGTGGTCGATCACGGAGTGCAGCCGCAGGCGGGCCGAGCCGTCGGCGGCGCCCAGCGCCACCATGGCGTGGAAGTCCGCCATGAAGCGCGGGTCGCCCGCCTCCAGTGCGGCGACCCAGCGCATGGACATCGCCACGTGCTCCGTCCACCGGTCGCCACGGCGCCGGGACACCGCGACGAGCTCGTCCGCCAGGGCCCGCCGGTCGCCCACCGTCCGCGGACCCCACTCCGACTGGAGCCGTGCCCAGAGCCCGATGTGCAACGTGTCGTCGTCGCCCGCCGCGCGGGCCCCGTCGATCACGCCGGCCGCCACGTGTCGGGCCAGGGAGGACTGCGACAGGGTCGGTCCGCCGTCGTCGCCCGCCGTCGCCGGTTCCCCGGCGGCGGCGCGCTGTTGTTCGTGGGCCCACCGCAGGGCGCGCGGCTTCAGCAGCGCGGTGTCGCCACGGCCGTCGGAGCCGTACAGAGTCAGCGCCGTCCACCCCATCAGCAGGGGATCGGCCAGGCCCCGCGCCAGGGTGGCGGCGTCGGCGTACACGCGCCAGGACCGCTCGTGCTCGCCGAGCATCTGGAGCGCCGTCCCGAAGTGGAGGCCGAGGAGGACCCGGCGTGCGGGGGCCGTGTCCCCGAGGCGGTCGAGGGCGCGTTCGTAGTGCCCGGCCGCTTCCTCGTGCGCCATGCGGTTCTCCGCGTGCCGCGCGGCGGACAGCAGGAGGTCCACGGCCTCGTCGCGGTCCAGCTCCTCGAAGGCGAGATGGGCGTGGCGGGCCAGCTCCACCGGGAGGGTCACGTCCTGCTCGTCCGTGGTGCTCCGCAGCGCACGGACGGCGGCCGCGTGCAGTCGGCGTACGCGCCGGGTGTCCAGGCCGCCGTACAGGGTCTCGCGCACGAGGTCGTGCTCGAAGAGCACGCTCTGGGCGGACCCCTCCCTGGAGGACTCGTACGCCACGAGCCGCGCGTCCGCCGCCTGATCCAGCCACCGGCGCACCTCTTCGGGCGAGGTGCCCATGACGCTCGCCAGCGTGTCGGTGCGGAACCGCCGCCCCAGCACGGACGCGGCCCCCAAGCAGTCGGCGACGGCACCGTCCAGCAGGTGCAGCCGCTGCCGGAGGGAGGCGTGCAGGCCCGGAGACATCCCGCTCACCTCGTGACCGCCGGCCCACAGGCGCGCCGTCTCCTGTACGAAGAAGGGGTTGCCGCCCGTCCGGTGCAGCACGTCGGCGACGAGCTTGCCGTCCGGTGCGCTGCCCGCCGTACGGTGCATCAGTTCGGCGACGTCGTCGGCGCCGAGCCCCGTGAGTGTGAGCGTCGTCGCCCGGCCGGTCAGTGACCGGAGCCGGTCGCGCAGGGAGTGGTCAGGCCGCTCGACCTCCACGAGCCTGCACGTGGCCACGATCAACACCCGCTCCAGCGACACGTGCTGGGCCGCGAACTCCAGGAGGGCGACCGACGCCGGGTCGGCCCAGTGCACGTCCTCAAGGACCACCAGGACGGGCTGGTGCTGCGCCGCGGTGACCAGCATGGTCGTGACCGCGTCGAACAGCTCGAACCGGCCCGACTCCTCCGCCCCGCCGCCCCCGCCGTCAAGCAGCACCTGCCACACCACACCGGCAGCCTCCGACGCCGCCTCCCACGCCTCGGCCCGCAGGGACCTGCGCAGACCGCGTATGACCTGCGTCCAGGGCCAGTACCCCGGCGTGCCGTCGGCGCCCCAGCACGACCCGCGCAGCACGGCCATGCCCGCGCGCCGCGCCTCGTGCACCGCGCAACCGGTGAGAGCCGTCTTGCCGATCCCCGCCTCACCGGTGACCAACAACAGCCCGCCACGCCCCCCACGGGCCCGCTCCAACTCGGCACGCAGCGCCCGCAGAAACTCCCCTCGCCCGAGGAGCCCCTGCCCGCCTCGGTCCTCCCCCGACCCCACGCTCACGACCGCCCCCGCCCCCGCCCGCGCAACGTCCCCATCCGGCGACAGCCGTTGCCTCTCGCACCGAAAAGCGTAGGGCGTGTTCGAAAACCGGATCAACTCGACCAAAGGGGTGAACGGCGGACGCGGCCGGCGGGGAGCAGGGAAGTGCCCACAATGGACGGATGACCGACCCGGTGAGTGACGACGACCTCGAAATCGCAGAGCTGCAGAGGGAAGTGGCCGGCCTCCTGCTGAACTTCGTCTACGCGCCCCTGCTGGAGGACCAGCACGTACGGGGCGTCCTGCCCGCCCCCTCGGGCGCCCTGGCCGTCCGAGCCGCCCTCGGCGACAGAAACGAGTGCGCACCCTCCCGGCTGACGGCGTACGAGATCCCCCTCGGGGCGGGCGACGAACTCCGCACTTCGCACGACGTCGTCGCCCTGCTGCGCGCGGTCCACACCGGGACGCACATCTACTCCTCAAGCAGAGCCACTTCGGTCATGGGCATGGATCTGTACCTGGTCGACCCGGCACAGGTGGAGGAGGCACCGTTCACCACGGACGACTGGGCCTCCACCCTTCTGCGGTGTCTCGCCTACCCGGCGGGGGACTGGCCGGGGACAGGTCTGCGCGGATTCCTGTTCACCGAAGAAGGCCTGCTGCGCCTCTACTTGGACAGCGACAGGGTTCCCGGCGTGGTCGCCGCCGACGTACGCCCCGGCGGCGCGCTGACCGCCCTCCTGGCCACGCTGCCCGCACTGCTCGACGAGGAGTGGCGGATCTCGCGCACGTCCGACGACCCGCACTGCCGGTACGTGCTGGACCTCAGCGACTACTGAGCCCCGGACCGGCAGGCCCTTGCTCACGGCGGCCGTGCGGCATCCTGGCCGTATGAAGACCATCGGGCTCATCGGCGGCATGAGCTGGGAATCCAGTGCCGAGTACTACCGGCTGCTCAACGAGCTCGTGCGGGAGCGGCTCGGGGGGCTGTACTCCGCGCGTTGCGTGCTGTACTCCGTCGACTTCGCGGAGATCGAGCGGCTGCAGGTGGCGGGGGAGTGGGAGCGGGCGGGGGACGTGCTCGCCACCGCCGGCAAGGGAGTCGAGGCCGCCGGGGCCGACCTCGTCCTCATCTGCACCAACACCATGCACAAGGTCGCCGACCAGGTGCGGGACGCGCTCTCCGTGCCGCTCCTGCACCTCGGGGACGCCACCGCCGAGGCCGTTCTGCGTGCGGGGGTGCGCCGCGTGGGGCTGCTCGGGACCGCGTTCACCATGGAACAGGACTTCTACCGGGAGCGGTTGGCGAGTCATGGGCTGGACGTGCTCGTGCCGGACGCGGCGGGGCGGGCCGTCGTGCACCGCGTGATCTACGAGGAGCTGTGCCTCGGCGTCGTACGGGAGGAGTCCCGGGCCGCCTACCAGGAGGTCATCGCGGGCCTCGTGCGCGAGGGAGCCGAGGGCGTGATCCTCGGCTGCACGGAGATCGAGTTGCTCATCAAGGACGAGCACAGTCCGGTGCCGGTGTTTCCCACCACCCGGCTGCACGCGGAGGCCGCGGTCGCCGCCGCGTTGGACACGCGCGCGTGACCGGACGCGCGCGCGTGACTGGAACGGCAGTGGGGCCCGTCCCTCTTCAAGGGACGGGCCCCACAGGGCCGTTCACGCGGGGCGCGGCTGCGGCGGTCACTCCTCGACCGTCAGCCCCTTGCGGAGCTTGACGAGAGTTCGCGACAACAGGCGCGACACGTGCATCTGCGAGATGCCGAGCTCCTCGCCGATCTCCGACTGCGTCATGTTGGCGACGAAGCGGAGGGAGAGGATCTTGCGGTCGCGCGGCGGCAGCTCGGCGATCAGCGGCTTCAGCGACTCGACGTACTCGATGCCCTCGAGACCGTGGTCCTCGTAGCCGATGCGGTCCGCGAGGGCGCCTTCGGAGTCGTCCTCCTCGGGCTGCGCGTCCAGGGAGCTCGCGGTGTAGGCGTTGGAGGCGGCCATGCCTTCGACGACCTCGTCGTTCGAGATGCCCAGGCGCTCGGCGAGCTCGCCCACCGTGGGGGCGCGATCAAACTGCTGGGCGAGTTCGTCGCCCGCCTTGGCGAGGTCCAGTCGGAGCTCCTGCAGGCGGCGCGGGACCCGCACCGACCAGCTGGTGTCGCGGAAGAAGCGCTTGATCTCGCCGACGATCGTCGGCATGGCGAAGGTGGGGAACTCGACGCCGCGGCTGAGCTCGAAGCGGTCGATGGCCTTGATGAGGCCGATCGTGCCGACCTGGATGATGTCCTCCATGGGCTCGCTGCGGGAGCGGAACCGGGAGGCGGCGAACTTCACCAGGGCGAGATTCAGTTCGACCAGGGTGTTACGGACGTACGCGTATTCGTGCGTCCCTTCCTCGAGCGATTCGAGGCGCTCGAAGAGGGTCTTGGACAGGGCCCTCGCGTCCAGCGGCCCCACCTCGTCGAACGGCGGGATCTCGGGGAGGTCGTCGAGGCCTTCGAGTCCGTCCTGAGTGGGTATGGACCCGCGCTGCGCGGGTACGGACTCGGGAGCGGGGCCCGGGATCTCGGTGGCGGAGTGGTGCGGCGGGAGTGTCGACGTCGCCTGGTCAGTATGCGATTCGTCGAGCCGGGGTGACATGGTGTCCTCCATCGTTCTCGGCATATGGCTGCCGATGCCAATACGTGCACTGCGGTGTGCGGCGCCTCCAAAGCCGTCCGTGTCGATTGATGTCTCTTCTACCCCTACCCGCTTCCGCGTGCCGGTCGCAAGTGCGTTCTGTGGCTAAATGTCCGAATTCGGGGGGATGTTCGGGTACCCCGGACCGCCAGGAGGGCGTAATGTTCAGGGGCGTCATCAACAGCCACGACGGTCGGAAGAGAGTGACGATGGACCGCGGGACGGTCGGCAGCGCACACAGGGGCCGACTTCTGGTCGAAGTCCGGAAGGTGGGCACGAGTGCCGTCGTGACCCCGGCGGGTGAGTTGGATCACCACACCGCCGACGTGTTGCGTGAGCCACTCGAGAACTGCCTCACGGACGGCTATGCACGACTGGTCGTCGACTGCTCACGCCTTGAGTTCTGTGATTCCACCGGGCTCAACGTGCTGCTCGGTGCCCGGCTCAAGGCCGAGGCGGCGGGCGGCGGCGTGCATCTGGCGGGAATGCTGCCGGTGGTCGCCAGGGTCTTCGAGATCACTGGGGCCGAGGCGGTCTTCACGCTTCACGAGACGCTCGAAGCGGCTCTGGGCGAATGAGTTCGCGTGAATCAGCGCTGGTCACACGCGACAGTCACGTGTCAGTTGCCTCTGCGTGATCATGGCGTTACCAGCGTCACACAGGACCGTGCCGAACAAGTGGGTGTTCTCACGGTTCGTCCGGGCAGGAGAGACCTGGATCCGCCGACGGCGGTCCGCAAAATCAACAGTCAGAACGGCAAGCAGCCGATGTCCCCTACTCGCCCAGAGTTCTCAACTTGTCCAGAGTTCAGAGCCCTCAGTCCTCTTGTCGGTGAGGTGAAGCGCTGATGAGCACCACCCGGCCTTACTCGCCGGGCGACCGCGGCCCGGATTCCGAGGCCGCTGTCGCGGACGCTCCCGCGGACCGGATCTCCGGGACGCCCTCCCGGCAGGTCCGCAGACTGAGCCTGAACGGGGCGAGCGGCATCGTCCCCCTCGCGCGCGACTACACGCGCGAGGCGCTCCACGCGTGGGGCTGGCTGCCCGCGGAGAGCGCCGACCGGCGCGCCGCCGCCGAGGATGTCCTCCTCGTCGTCTCCGAGCTGGTCACCAACGCCTGCCTGCACGCCGAGGGCCCCGACGAGCTCTGGCTCTCCAGTGACGGGAAGGTGCTGCGCATCGAGGTCTCCGACCGCGGCACGGGACAGCCCGCGCCGCGCACGCCGCACCGTGCGGGGCGGCCCGGCGGACACGGCATGTTCATCGTCCAGCGGCTCTGCCTGGACTGGGGCGTGGTCCGGAACTCCGGAGGCACGGGCAAAACAGTCTGGGCAGAACTGGGCGCCCCGTCCTAGCGCCCACCACCACCCTCTCGGTTTTCCCGCCACCCCGGCGCCGCCTGCATGGCACGCGCCGCCACCCTCTCGCCCCCGCCACCCGGCGCGGGCCCACATAGCCGCGCGCCGCGGCCCGCCGCCGCCCCCTCGGCCCCCGCCGACCGGTGCCGCCCGCTTGGCGCGCGCCGCGGTCCACTCTGTCCCGCCGCGCCATCGCTTCCCGCCGCCCGGCGCCGCCCGCCTGGTGCGCGTCGCCGCCCGCCCGGTTCCTACTGCCTGGCTTGGTCCCGTCCGGTGCCAGGGGCGCTCGCCCGGTTCCCGTCCGGCGCCCATGCGCCCGTCTGGTGTCTGCGGCGCTTGGTTGCTCGTAGGCCCGCTGATTGTCTGGCTGCCCCGCCGGGCTGCCCGCCCGCCTGGCTGCCCGCCCGCCGGGCTCTCTGCCCGTCGGGCTGCCTGGCCGGCCCGCCCGGCTGTTCGCACGGCAGGGGGCGGTCGCCTGCCCGCGCCCAGCTGGGGCCTCGCGGCTGTTACCCGCGGTTCGTATGCGCGTCGGATCAGCACGGATCCGGCGCGTCCTTTGTCTTCCCTCGGCAAGGTCCCGGGCGTACCTTGAGCGCCCAATCTGATGTGCCGTCAGTAACACGAGCAACTCCGCACCGCGGCACGCCACGACCGGCATGAGGGGACAAACGAGGTGTCGCACACGAAAAAACCGGCCGCGCTCGCGCTCGCCACCGTCCTGGCCGGCGGCTCAGCGGTGCTGCTGGCCGCCCCCGCCGCGCAGGCCACCGTCCAGGACGTCAACTACCAGTGCAAGACGCCCATCGGGAACAAGGGTGCCGTCTCGCCGATCGACATCAAGAGCGTCAAGAGCGGCAGTGGCTACAAACTCACCATGTCCTTCCAGAAGGGCGTCTCCTCCAGCCCCGTCGAGCTCGGCAAGGGCGCGATGAAGCCGAGCGCCGTGATCAAGGTGGGCGGCGCCGACAGCGGTACCGTCCCCGTCTCCGGCGCCCCGAACTCCGAGGCGATCCCCGCCAACACCCCCATCAAGATCAGCGACCTGTCGGGCACGTACACGCCCAAGAAGAGCGGCAAGGTCACCTTCACGGCCGGCGTCCTCACGATCAAGGCGCTCGGTACGACCACGACGTGCACCCCGTCCAACAACCCCAAGCCCTCCCTGGAACTGGACGTCAAGGGCTCGGGCGGCGGCTCCGGAGGCTCCGACAGCGGGTCCGGCACCGGCAGCGCCTCGGGCGGCACGTCCGACGCGACCGGCGGCTCCGACAGCGCCGCGTCCGGCGGCGCGGAACTCCCGCAGACCGGCCCCGCCGACTCCGCCGTCGCCCTCGGCACCCTCGGCGGCACCGTCCTGCTCGCGGGCGCGGCGGGCGCGCTCTGGCTGACCCGCAGGAACCAGGCGGCGCGCTCGCGGTAGCGCGCGGGATCCCGGAAACCCCGGAGCCGGACCGCGCCCCACGCGCAAGAGGAACAGGCCAGAGGATCAGGAGCCGCCGATGCTGCGCAAGCCGCCGATGACGTCCTCCGCACGGGCCGTGCTGTGCGCGGCCGCCCTGGTCCTTGCGGCACCGGCCACGGCCCCCGCGCACGCGGACGGCGGCGGCTCCGCGGACTGGTCCGTCGCGCCCTCCGCGGGCGCCGGGACGCGTCCGGCGAAGGACGGGCGGCCCTCCTTCTACGCTGAGGGCGCCCCCGGCGCGGTGCTCCAGGACACCCTGTCCGTCACCAACCCAGGCCCGAAGCCCCGCACGATCTCCCTGCGGGGCGCGGACGCCCGCAACACCGGATCCGGCGCGTTCTCCGTCACCCCGGCCAAGGAGAGGCCGAGGAAGACCGGCGCGTGGATCACCTTCGCGAAACGGCAGGTGAAGGTCCCGCCGCGCACCCGCGCCGAGGTGCCGTTCACGCTGACGGTGCCCGCGGGCGCGGTGCCCGGCGACCACCCGGGGGTGATCGTCGCGAGCGCCGGCGGCCGCACGGTGGGCGTACGCGTGCACCTGCGCGTCGGCGGGCCCACCCTCTCGGCGCTCACCGTCGAACGCGTCAAGGTCGACACCGACGGCGAGCGCATCACGTACGACCTGGTCAACCGCGGCAACACCGTGCTGACCCCGAAGCTCGCGGTGCGCGCGGAGGGCGTCCGCGGCACGCTCGTCGACCGCCCCGCGCGCACCCTGCCGGTCGAGCTCCTGCCCGGCCGCCGGATCTCCCTGACCGAGCCGTGGCCGGACCCGCCGGCCCTCGACGCCGTCGACGTCGAACTCACGGCCACGGCGGCGGGCGGCGCCCGCGACACGGCGACGGCCTCGGCCCGCTTCGTGCCCTGGGGCGCGGTGGTGGGCGGCGGCGCCCTGCTGCTCGCCGCCGCGGCCGGGACGACATATCTCGTACGTATACGCATACGGAGACGGCGTCAGGAGGAGCCGCTCGGCCCGGTGGTCGAACAGAGAGAGCAACAGGGGCAAGGGCAGAAGGAGTTGGCTCGGGCGGGGACGGGAGACGAGCTGTGAACCGGAAGAAGAGTCCCGGCCCGGCCTCCGGGGCGGTACCTGCCGTACTCGCCGTACTGGCCCTCCTCACCTTCGTACTGCTGCCGCAGACCAACGCAGCCGCCACCACCGCCGCCGACAAACCCACCGTGAAGCTCTCCACCTCCGAGGCGGGCAAAGGCGGCTCGGTCACCGTCAAGGGAGAGGGGTGGCGGCCGGACGCCCTGCTGATGATGCTGGTCTGCGGCCAGTCCGCGCCCGGCAAGGGCGTCATCGGCGGCACCAACTCCTGCGCCAACTCCGAGGGCCGGGCCGTCACCACCGACAAGAACGGCACCTTCGACAAGAAGCTCCCCGTGGCCGAACCGCCAGAGCCCTGCCCCTGCGTCGTCCACGTCTCCACGGTGACCGGCGAGAAGCAGCAGGTCGACGCGGTACTGAAAGTCGCGGGCCACCCCGTGAAGCCGCTGCCCCGGCAGGCGGGCGGCGGCAAGCTGTCCGTCCTGACCGACACCCGCCTGGAGGGTTCCAGCGGAGTGCTGACCTGGTTCGGCGCCCCGCCGCAGCGCACCCTCGAATTCACCGTCGGCAACGTCGGCTCCGCGCCCGTCAAGGAGCCGGTTTTCCAAGTCGGCACCTCCCACGGCGTGTTCGCCCCGGAGTGGGAGGAACAGCAGTGGCGCGGCACCATCGCGCCCGGCAAGAAGGCGCAGATCAAGCTGCCGGTGGAGCTGTCGGCGGGGTCGCACGGCGACTATCTGGTCTCGCTGAAGTTCGGCGGGAAGGTCCTGGCCGAGCAGCCGTGGGGCGTGGGCCGCCCCTGGGGCGTCACCCTCTTCTGGATCCTGCTCGGCGTCGTGGTGCCCGCGGCCGTCTTCCGCATCGGCATGGCGATCGTCGACCGGCTCCGCCCGAACCGGCGCCGTGTCTCGCGCGGCGGGCGGCACAGGACCGGGCGCCGGCTCGCCGAACTCACCCGCCGACTGCCGCAGTTGAGACTCCCGCAAGGGGCGGTCGACGCGGACCGGCGGAAGGCCCGGGCGCAGGGTGGCCCGCGCGCGTCGCACGCGGCGCCCACACCTCGTACGAAACCGGCGGGGGGACCGGGGGCGGCGGGCGGATCCGGCGCACCGGGCTCCGGCGCGCCGGACGGCACCGGTGGGTCGCCGACCGCCTCCCTGCCCTGGTTCACCCCCGACACAGACCCCGGCGCACCCGCAGGCCGGCTCTCCGCACCGTCCGACGACAGTCCGACGAAGGGAACCACGTGATCACGCAACGACGGAGAGCGGGTGCGGCCTCGGTCGCGCTCCTGCTGGGCGGAGCGGGCATCCTGCTCGGCGCGGGCCCGGCGCAGGCCGCCGAAGTCGCCTACAAGACGGAGTGCATCCCTCCGCCGATCTCCAACCTGCCGCCCGTGCAGGGCACGACCAAGGTGGAGATCACCGCGCCGGCCACGGCGAGGGTCGGCGACGAGGTCGACGTCGTGTGGAAGACGACGCAGGCCGCGTCCAGCAACCCGGACGTACTCGACCTCGCCGAGAACACGGTGCAGCCGACCGGCACGATCAAGCTGGCCGGTGGCCAGAGCGGGGACCTCAAGGTGACGGGTGAGCGCAAGAACCCGCCCATCAAGAAGAACAGCCCCATGATCCTGTCCGACATGAAGGGCAGACTGAAGCTGACGGCGGCGGGGGAGGTGACGCTCACCCCGGACGCGTACAACATCAACGTCAACAAGCCGATCTCGACCGACACGAAGTGCACGCCGAAGGAGCAGGTGAAGGCGGGCGCGACGATCAAGGTGACGGGGGCGGGGGGCAGTTCGGGCGGAGGTTCCGGCGGTACGAGTGGTTCGTCGAGCGGCTCGTCTGCCGGAGGTGCCTCCGGGGATACCTCTCGTGGTGCCTCTGGTGGCGGGGGAGACGGGCAGACCGACTTCCCCGGCAAGGAGGTCCAGACGCCCTACAAGTGCAAGACGCCGATCGGCGACAAGGACGCCACCTCGCCCGTCCAGATCAACGCCAAGAAGGACGGCGGGAGTTATGGCCTCACCGTCGAGTTCAAGAAGTCCGTCATGGACAGCCCGGCCGACATCCCCGCGGACTCGGTGAAGCCGTCGATGGAGGTCGAGCTGGGCGGCGCGGACAAGGGCACGGTGCATGTGGAGGGCCCCACCAACAAGGAGCCCATCAAGTCCGGCGACCCGATGACCATTCCCGACCTCACCGGCACGTACAAGCCGGGCGCGGACGGCAAGTCGACGCTCTCGCCGGGTGTCCTGACGGTCAAGGCACTGGGCACGACGACGACGTGTACGCCGGTCAAGAGTGACGTCTCCCTGGAACTGGACACGGCGGCGCAGCCGGGCGGCACGTCCGGTTCCGACGGCGGTACGGCAGGTGGCTCCCCGTCCACGGGTGGCGGCTCCCCGGCCACGGGGGGCGGTTCGTCGTCCTCGGGTGGCGGTCTCGCGGAGACGGGTGCGGAGGACAACGGGGCGTTGCGGGCGCTCGGCCTGATCGCCGGCACAGTGATCCTCCTCGGCGGAGCCGTCTTCACCTTCCTCCCCAGGCGCCGCCGAACCCTGCGCTGACCGGTCCCCCGCGGGCCGTAGGTGGCTGGTCGCGCAGTTCCCCGCGCCCCTTAGGTGGCCCGCAGCAGCGCCCCCGAGCAACCCAGGCCAGCCCGATGCCACCGCAGGCGGCCCCAGGGGCGCGGGGAACTGCGCGCCCAGCCACAACAGACCTGCACCCGCCCGCAAGCCGCCGCAGGCAGACGCGTCTGCGGGCTTTTCAGGGGCGCGGGGAACTGCGCGATCAGGCACAACAGACCCGCACCCGCCCGCAAGCCGCCGCAGGCAGACGCGACGGCGGGCCGCCGTCAGGGGTCAGGCGTGGGCGCGGAGCCAGCGCAGGACCGAGCGGGACGTGGCCGGGTCCCGGAGGAGCGGGCCCCCGTGCGCGGGGCCACCCACCGTACGGACGGTCACATCAGAAAGCCCCGCCTCCCGCTGCGCCTCCGCAAGCTCCGCGGAGTGCGCCGGCGGGACGAAGTCGTCCGCCGAGTGCACCAGCAGCAGCGGCGCGTCATCCGCGCCGGACGCGTGGGAGGCGACGTTCAGGTCGACCCACCGGGCCGAACAGCCCCGCCCCGCGGCCCACGTAGGAACGCATCCCGCAAGCCGCTCCGCGGCCTTCCGCAGCGCCCGCCGCTCAGCGGACGCCCCCCGCCTCGCGCCGTCGAGCCACGCGCGGTACGGCGACGCGACAGGGGAGAGCGCGACGACACCCCGTACCCGCGCACGCCCCGCCCCGTACGCCCCCGCCTGGAGCGCCAGGTGCCCGCCTGCGGAGGAGCCGAGGACGAGGGGCAGGGCCCCGCCGTGAAATCCCTGCACCCAGCGCAGCGCCGCGTGCACGTCGTCGCGCTGCGCGGGCCAGACGGCATCGGAGGTGAGGCGGTAGTCCGTGTCGTACACGGTGAAGCCGCGCGCCGCGAACCACCGCGCCCGGCCGCTCCAGTCGGTGTCCTTCGACCAGTAGCCGCCGTGCACGATCACCAGCGCGGGGCCCCTGTCGCCGTACACGGTGATGTTCTGGCGGGCATGGCCGCCGTAGTGGAAGAGCCGCCCCGGCGACGGCTCGGGGGCCGCCTGGGCAGCGGCACTGGACGAGAGCAACGCCCCGCACAGGGTGAGGGTCAGCAACGTACGACGCATGGCCATGCCCCAGATGCTGCACCGCCCCGCGCCCCCGGAACCGGAGAAACGCCAAGGGCCGCCGCACCGGGTGGTGCGGCGGCCCTCAGTTCGAGCGAGTCAACCGTTGCGGTGGGTACGGGTCAGCGCACGTCGCCCATGAGCCCGCTGACCTTCTTGCGGGCCATGTAGACCGAGACGCCCGCGACCACCGCGGCCGCGGCCTCCAGGGCGACCATGCCCCGGCCGTTGAGGTCGACGCCGGCGATGGCGAGCATGCCGGTCACGCTGTCACCCGCGGTGACGGCGAGGAAGAAGACACCCATCATCTGGGAGGCGTACTTCGCGGGCGCCATCTTCGTGGTGAGCGACAGGCCCACCGGGGACAGGCACAGCTCGGCGACCGTGTGCATCAGGAAGATCAGCACCAGCCACCACATGGTGACCTTCGTGTCGCCGGTGGCCATGCCCATCGGGACGAGGAACACGAAGAACGAGGCGCCGGCCATCACCAGGGCGAAGGAGAACTTCACGATGGTGCTGGGCTCGCGGTTGCTGCGGGCCATCTTGATCCACAGGGCCGCGAAGACCGGGGCGAGCAGCATGATGAAGCCCGGGTTCAGCGACTGGAACAGGGTGTTCGGCATCTCCCAGCCGAAGATGTCCCGGGAGGTGTGGGAGTCACCGAAGAGCGACAGCGTCGACGCGCCCTGGTCGAAGATCATCCAGAAGATCGCGGCGGCCACGAAGAACCAGATGAACGCCGTCATCTTCGTCTGCTCTTCGTTGTTGAGCTCCCTGTCCCGCTTGATCTTGACCAGCACGGCGACGGGGATCAGCAGACCGGCGACGGTGATCGGGAGCAGCGCCCAGTTCAGGGTCAGACGGTAGACGTCGGTGAAGGCCACGACGAGGTAGAACGCCGCGATGACGGCGACGGCACCCAGCGTCTTGACGATGACGCCGCGCTTCTCCTCGGCCGACAGCGGGTTCGGGACCAGGCTGCTCTCCGCGGAGAGGTGACGGGAACCGACCATGAACTGGATCGCGCCGAGCGCCATGCCGATCGCGGCCAGGCCGAAGCCCAGGTGCCAGTTGACCTTCTCGCCGAGAATGCCGATGGCGAAGGGCGCGGCGAAGGCACCGAGGTTGATGCCCATGTAGAAGATGGTGAAGCCACCGTCGCGGCGGAGGTCCTTCGGGTCGCTGTAGAGCTGGCCGACCATCGTCGAGATGTTGGCCTTCAGCAGACCCGAGCCGACCGCGACCAGGGCCAGGCCGACGAAGAACATCGCCGAGCTCGGCAGCGCCAGGCAGACGTGACCGGCGACGATCACGCAGCTCGCGATGGCGACGGTCTTGCGGGCGCCCCAGATGCGGTCGCCGATCCAGCCGCCGGGCATGGCCATGAGATAGACCATGGCCACGTAGACGGAGTAGATGGCCGTGGCGGCCGCCGCGGTGTACGCAAGGCCGCCGCCCTGGCTGCCGGTCGCCGCGTCGGCGCCGCCGGAAACCAGGTAGAGCACGAGCAGGGCGCGCATGCCGTAGTAGGAGAACCGCTCCCACATTTCGGTCATGAACAGAGTGGCCAGTCCGCGGGGGTGGCCGAAGAAGGTCTTCTCGGAGCCAGGGGTGCTGGCGGAGTCCTTCGTCAGGCTGGACGCCATGGGTCGATCCTCGTGGGTTCGGGACGCGCGCGGCAGGAGCGTGAGCGCGCCCGGTGGGGGGCGGTCGGCACCGTCGTCGTACCGCCCGGCCCCACGCCCGGGGGAGGTTCTCACCCCCGCGTGGGGAGGTGAGGAGCGGTGACTCCGGGATCCACACCCTGGGCGCATCCTCGCGCGCAGGGCCCGACCACAGGTCATTCCTTTCAAGACCAGCAGAGCCGGCCCGCACATAAAAGAGACCTAAGGCCGCACAGCGGGCCAAAGGTCCTTGAGTAGTGCATGAGGCGTTGGGTCACCATACGACACGGCAGGGATGCATATGGAAGGACTTGAGAGATGGATCACAGGTTTCGCCGCAACCAACAGCACACAATCAAAGGTGTTTACCGGAATCGCGTCCCATAGCCGCAGGCGTACCGCTCCACTGTGCGATCACCTCCCGGGGGTTGTCCACCGCGGACTACCATCACCCCATGACCCGTGTACTGCTCGCCGAGGACGACGCGTCCATCTCGGAGCCGCTGGCCCGTGCCCTGCGCAGGGAGGGTTACGAGGTCGAAGTCCGCGAGGACGGCCCGACCGCTCTCGACGCAGGTCTGCAGGGCGGTGTGGATCTTGTCGTACTCGACCTGGGGCTGCCCGGGATGGACGGGCTCGAGGTGGCCCGCCGGCTGCGGGCCGACGGGCTCACGGTGCCGATCCTCATCCTGACCGCGCGCGCCGACGAGGTGGACACCGTCGTCGGGCTCGACGCGGGCGCCGACGACTACGTGACCAAGCCCTTCCGGCTCGCCGAGCTGCTCGCCCGGGTCCGGGCCCTGCTGCGGCGCGGCGCCACGGAGCCGAAGGAGGCGCCCGCCACGCACGGCGTGCGCATCGACGTCGAGTCGCACCGGGCGTGGATGGGCGACGAGGAGCTCCAGCTCACCGCCAAGGAGTTCGACCTCCTCCGGGTCCTGGTGCGCGACGCGGGCCGGGTCGTCACCCGTGACCAGCTGATGCGCGAGGTCTGGGACACGACGTGGTGGTCTTCCACGAAGACCCTCGACATGCACATCTCCTGGCTGCGCAAGAAGCTCGGGGACGACGCGGCGAATCCTCGGTATATCGCTACGGTACGGGGCGTGGGTTTCCGCTTCGAAAAAAGCTGACAGCCACCCCTTCGGGGGCGGCGCCCCGCTCTCCCCCCCCGGGCCCGGGAGCCTGCGGCAGCGCCCCGTAAGGGGCGCGGGGAACTGCGCGAGCAACCGAAAACGACCCGCACCCGCCGTTGCACCGCCGGAGGCAGACGCGTCTGCGGCTTTTCGTGGGTTGAGCGCGCAGTTCCCCGCGCCCCTGGGGAGCCTGCGGTAGCGCCCCGTCAGGGGCGCGGGGAACGGCGCGAGCAACCGAAAACGACCCGCAGCCGCCGTTGCACGGCCGGAGGCAGACGCGTTGCGCGCCCCTGGGGAACCTGCGGCAGCGCCCCGTCAGGGGCGCGGGGAACGGCGCGAGCAACCGAAAACGACCCGCACCCGCCGTTGCACCGCCGGAGGCAGACGCGTCTGCGGCTTGTTGCGGGCTGGGCGCGCAGTTCCTCGCGCCCCTTATAGGGAGCCTGCGGCAGCGCCCCCGTCAAGGGTGGGGGCGATCCGCGACACTGTGTGCATGCGCCGTCGCCTGATCAACAGCACTCTCGCCGTCGTCCTCGTAGTGATCGCGGTCTTCGGGGTGAGCCTCGTCATCGTAGAGACGAGGACCATCAGCAGCAGCGCCCAGGAACGCGTCGACTCCGAGGCCCTCCGCCTCGCCAGCATCGTCGACAGCCGGCTGATCAGCGAGGAGAAGATCACCGGCGCCATCCTGCGGGACCAGGTCGCCACCGACCGTTACGCACGCATCGAGATCCCGGGCCGCAAGCCCATCGAGATCGGCACCCGCCCCACCGGCGACGTCATCAGCGCCACCCGCCCCGGCGAGCAGCGCGAGAAGGTCACCGTCCAGGAGCCGAAGGCGGCGGTCACCCGTGAGGTCGGCCGCACCCTGCTGATCATCGCCGCCGTGGCGCTCCTCGCCATCGTCGCGGCCGTGCTCCTCGCCGTACGCCAGGCCAACCGCCTCGCATCCCCCCTCACCGACCTCGCCGAGACCGCGGAGCGCCTCGGCTCGGGCGACCCCAGGCCCCGCCACAAGCGGTACGGGGTGCCCGAGCTGGACCGCGTCGCCGACGTCCTGGACTCCTCGGCCGAGCGCATCGGCCGCATGCTGACCGCCGAGCGGCGGCTCGCCGCCGACGCCTCGCACCAGCTGCGCACCCCGCTCACCGCGCTGTCCATGCGGCTGGAGGAGATCACCGTCACCGACGAGCTGGACACGGTGAAGGAGGAGGCGACGATCGCGCTGGCCCAGGTCGAGCGGCTGACCGACGTCGTGGAGCGGCTGCTCACCAACTCCCGTGACCCGCGCACCGGTTCGGCCGTCGCCTTCGACCTGGACGAGGTCGTCAAGCAGCAGCTGGAGGAGTGGCGCCCGGCCTACCGCAGCGCGGGCCGCGCCATCGTCAGCTCCGGCAAGCGGCACCTGGAGGCGGTGGGCACGCCGGGCGCGGTCGCCCAGGTGCTCGCCGCGCTGATCGAGAACTCGCTGATGCACGGCGGCGGCACCGTCGCGCTGCGCACCCGCGTCACCGGCAACCAGGCGGTCATCGAGGTCACGGACGAGGGCCCGGGCGTCCCTGCCGACCTCGGCGCCCGCATCTTCGAGCGGACCATCAGCGGCCGCAACTCGACGGGAATCGGCCTCGCGGTGGCGCGGGATCTGGCCGAGGCGGACGGAGGCCGCCTCGAAATGCTGCAGACGCAGCCGCCCGTCTTCGGGCTCTTCCTGTCGCGTACGCCGCCGTCGAAGGACACGGACGGCGAAGCGGAGGACAGGGAGAAGGAGAAGGGCAGGACGGTTCGCTAGCGGGCCACGGGCCTGGCGGGCTTCCCGTCCGCCTGCTCGCCGGCCTGCCCGCCGCCCGGCGTCTCCAGGAACGATTCGGCATGGGCGACGGGCTCGCCCACGGGCAGAGCCTTGAACACCCAGGTCCGGTAGGACCAGAAGCGGAAGAGCGTCGCGATGCCCATGCCGAGGAACTTGAAGAAGTTGGCCTGGAGGCGGCCGTCCCAGCCGAACCAGTACGTCGCGGCGTAGAGCACGCCGTTCTCGATCACCAGGCCGACCGCGCTGAACAGCAGGAACAGCGAGAGTTCCTTGGTGCGGCGGGTCTTGTCACGGTCCCTGTACGTGAAGTAGCGGAACCCCACGTAGTTGAAGGCGATGGCGACGATCGTGGCGACGACGCTCGCGCGCACCACATGGAGGTCGGTGACGTGCCGCACGAGGTTGAAGACAGCGAAGTTCACCAGTGTCCCGACCGTCCCCACGGCCCCGAACTTGGCGACTTCACGCCAGACCTGGTCCAGCCGCACGCGCAGTGCGCCCCGTTCCGTCATGGTGTCGCCCCAGCCCCCGTCGATTCCGTACCGGTCGTTCGTACCGGTCGTGTACGTGCCGACGGATTGGTGATTCGGTCGTGTCGACCAAGCCATGCTAACCAGCGGGCCTGCCCGGCGCGCGCGGGCGCCCGGACACTGTGCCCGCCCTGTGACGACAGGCACCGTGAGGTGCTGGTTCCGGCCGTTGCGGGGTGGCCGATACCGGCCGATACCCTGGGGGCGTGACGTTCCCGGTAGTCGGCATGGTCGGCGGCGGTCAGCTCGCCCGCATGACCCACGAGGCGGGCATCCCCCTCGGCCTGAAATTCAAGCTCCTCAGTGACACCCCGCAGGATTCCGCGGCGCAGGTCGTCGGCGAAGTCGTGATCGGCGACTATCGCGACCTCGACACGCTGCGTGACTTCGCGCGGGGCTGCGATGTGATCACTTTCGATCACGAACACGTACCCACCGAGCATCTCCGGGCCCTGGAGGCGGACGGCATCCCCGTGCGCCCGGGGCCCGACGCGTTGGTGCACGCCCAGGACAAGGGCGTGATGCGCGAGAAGCTCACGGAGATCGGCGTGCCGTGCCCGCGCCACCGGATCGTGAGGGACCCGGCCGACGTGGCCGCCTTCGCGGCCGAGGGCGACGGGTTTCCGGTCATCCTGAAGACGGTGCGGGGCGGCTATGACGGAAAGGGGGTGTGGTTCGTACGTTCCGTCGAGGACGCCGAAGACCCCTTCCGGGCCGGTGTCCCGGTGCTCGCGGAGGAGAAGGTCGACTTCGTGCGCGAACTGGCGGCGAACGTCGTCCGATCGCCGCACGGCCAGGCCGTCGCCTACCCCGTCGTCGAGTCCCAGCAGGTCGACGGCGTCTGCGACACGGTCATCGCCCCGGCCCCCGGCCTGAGCGAGGCCCTGGCGGGCGAGGCCCAGGAACTGGCGCTGCGCATCGCCAAGGAACTCGGCGTCGTCGGCCACCTCGCGGTGGAGCTCTTCGAGACGCCCGACGGCCGCATCCTCGTCAACGAACTGGCGATGCGCCCGCACAACTCCGGCCACTGGACGCAGGACGGCGCGATCACCTCGCAGTTCGCCAACCACGTCCGCGCGGTCCTCGACCTGCCGCTCGGCGACCCGCGCCCGCGCGCCAAGTGGACCGTGATGGCCAACGTCCTCGGCGGGGACTACCCCGACATGTACGCCGCGTACCTGCACTGCATGGCCCGCGACCCGCAGCTCAAGATCCACATGTACGGCAAGGACGTGAAGCCCGGCCGCAAGGTCGGCCACGTGAACACCTACGGCGACGATCTGGACGAGGTCCTCGACCGCGCCCGCCACGCAGCCGGCTACCTCAGAGGAACGATCACCGAATGACCGCACCTGTTGTAGGCATCGTCATGGGCTCGGACTCCGACTGGCCCGTCATGGAGGGCGCCGCCAAGGCCCTCGACGAGTTCGAGATCCCCTTCGAGGTCGACGTCGTCTCCGCGCACCGCATGCCGCACGAGATGATCGCGTACGGCGAGCAGGCCGCGGACCGCGGCCTCAAGGCGGTCATCGCGGGCGCGGGCGGCGCCGCGCACCTGCCCGGCATGCTCGCCTCGGTGACCCCGCTGCCGGTCATCGGCGTGCCCGTCCCCCTGAAGTACCTGGACGGCATGGACAGCCTCCTGTCCATCGTGCAGATGCCCGCGGGCGTCCCCGTGGCGACGGTCTCGGTCGGCGGCGCGCGCAACGCGGGCCTGCTCGCGGCCCGCATCCTGGCGGCGCACGACCCCGAACTCCTCGCCCGCATGCGGGAGTTCCAGCAGGAGCTGAACGACCAGGCGACGGAGAAGGGCAAGCGGCTGCGCGCCAAGGTCGAGGGAGCGGGTTCCGGATTCGGCTTCGGCTCGGGGAAGTGACCGGCACAGTGACGGGTATGACGCATCCGGAGAAGCTGGAAGAAGCACGGGCCCTGCTCGCCGAGTTCCCCGTCGCCGACGGCCACAACGACCTGCCGTGGGCGCTGCGCGAGAAGGCCGGTTACGACATCGGCCGCCTCGACATCGCCGCCGACCAGACGGGCAAGCTCCACACGGACATCGCCCGGCTGCGCGCGGGCGGCGTCGGCGCGCAGTTCTGGTCGGTCTACGTCCGTACGGACCTGACCGGCGACGCCGCGGTCAGCGCCACGCTCGAACAGGTCGACTGCGTCGACCAGTTGCTCACGCGCTATCCCTCCGACCTGGCCCGGGCCCTGACCGCCGCGGACATGGAGAAGGCCCGGGGCGAGGGCCGCATCGCCTCCCTGATGGGTGCCGAGGGCGGCCACTCCATCAACAACTCCCTGGCCACGCTGCGGGCGCTGCACACGCTCGGCGTCCGCTACATGACCCTCACGCACAACGACAACATCGCGTGGGCGGACTCGGCGACGGACGATCCCGGCGTCGGCGGCCTCTCGCCCTTCGGCCGCGAGGTCGTGCGCGAGATGAACCGCATGGGCATGCTCGTGGACCTCTCGCACGTGGCGGCGACGACGATGCGGGCGGCCCTGGACACGTCGGTCGCGCCGGTCATCTTCTCCCACTCGTCCTCGCGGGCGGTGTGCGACCACCCGCGCAACATCCCGGACGACGTCCTGGAGCGGTTGTCGGGCAACGGCGGCGTGGCGATGGCGACGTTCGTCCCGAAGTTCGTCCTCCAGGCGGCGGTCGACTGGACCCTGGCCGCCGACGAGAACATGCGCGCGCACGGCTTCCACCACCTGGACACGACGCCGGAGGCCATGAAGGTCCACGCGGCCTTCGAGGAGCGCAACCCCCGCCCCGTCGCCACGGCCGCCACGGTCGCCGACCACCTCGACCACATGCGCGAGGTGGCGGGCATCGACCACATCGGCATCGGCGGCGACTACGACGGCACGGCGTTCACCCCGGCCGGCCTGGACGACGTGTCGGGCTACCCGAACCTGCTCGCGGAACTCCTGACCCGCGGCTGGTCCAAGCCCGACCTCGCGAAGCTGACGTGGCAGAACACGGTGCGGGTCCTCGGCGCGGCAGAGGACGTCTCACGGGACCTCCGGTCCCGCAGGGGCCCGTCGATCGCGACCCTGGAGCAACTCGACGGGTAGCTGTTTCCGCTGTGGGCAGGCGTTCCGCACGGCGGAACGGGTGGGCACAGCCCGAAGGCGCCGGGTGCTGGAAAGCAGGGTCCAGCCCCGGCGCCGGGGGAGCGTTACGGCAGGTTCCGCGCCATCACGATGCGCTGAACCTGATTCGTGCCCTCGTAGATCTGCGTGATCTTCGCATCACGCATCATGCGCTCGACGGGATAGTCCCGCGTGTACCCGTACCCGCCAAGGAGCTGCACCGCGTCCGTGGTGACCTCCATCGCCACGTCCGAGGCGAAGCACTTCGCGGCCGCACCCTGGAAGGTGAGGTCGCTGTCGCCGCGCTCCGACTTGGCGGCCGCCGCGTACGTCAGCTGACGCGCGGCCTCCACCTTCATCGCCATGTCGGCGAGCATGAACTGCACGCCCTGGAAGTCGCCGATCGGCTTGCCGAACTGCTTGCGCTCCTTGACGTACCCCTTGGCGTAGTCGAGGGCGCCCTGCGCGATGCCGAGGGCCTGCGCCGCGATGGTGATGCGGGTGTGGTCCAGGGTCTTCATGGCGGTCGCGAAGCCCGTGCCCTCCTCGCCGATCATGCGGTCGGCGGGGATGCGGACGTTGTCGAGGTAGACCTCGCGGGTGGGGGAGCCCTTGATGCCGAGCTTCTTCTCCGGCGCGCCGAAGGAGACGCCCTCGTCGCCCTTCTCGACGACGAACGCGCTGATGCCCTTGGAGCGCTTCTCCGGGTCGGTGACGGCCATCACCGTGTAGTACTCGGAGACGCCGGCGTTGGTGATCCAGCGCTTGACGCCGTTGAGCACCCAGTAGTCGCCGTCGCGCACGGCCTTGGTCTTCATGCCCGCCGCGTCCGAACCGGCGTCCGGCTCGGAGAGGCAGTACGAGAACATGCCCTCGCCGCCGGCCAGCGGCGACATGTACTTCTTCTTCAGCTCCTCGGAGCCGGAGAGGATGACGGGCAGCGAGCCGAGCTTGTTGACGGCCGGGATGAGGGAGGAGCTCGCGCAGACGCGCGCCACTTCCTCGATCACGATGACGGTCGCCAGCGCGTCGGCGCCCGCGCCGCCGTAGCACTCCGGTACGTGGACCGCGTGCAGGTCGTTGGCGACGAGCGCGTCGTGGGCCTCCTGCGGGAAGCGGGCCTCCTCGTCCACCGCGGCGGCGAACGGGGCGATCTTCGCCTCGGCCAGCGAGCGGATCGCGTCCCGGAGCATGTCGTGCTCCTCGGACGGGCGGTACAGGTCGAAATCAGCCGATCCGGCCAAGGTCTCTCACGCTCCAAGGATGCTAATTACCGTTAAGTAACCCAAATTTTAGTGGTGCCTCCGGCGCGAGGGATACGTGAGCTTGGCGACAGCGGGAATCGTGCCCGGTGAGAGGGCGGGACACGCGCGAACTATGCTCGTCAGCGCACTGAAGCCGCAGACCCCTGGAGCAGCGCATGGCCCTCAAGATCACCGTGATCGGCACCGGCTATCTCGGCGCCACGCACGCCGCGGCCATGGCCGAGCTGGGCTTCGAGGTGCTGGGTCTCGACGTCGTGCCCGAGAAGGTCGAGATGCTGCAGCGGGGCGAGGTCCCCATGTACGAGCCCGGCCTCGAAGAGCTCCTCCGCAAGCACGTCACGGGCATCGAGGGCTCCAGCGGCCGGCTGCGCTTCACGATGGACCCGGCGGAGGCCGCCGACTTCGGCGACGTCCACTTCATCTGCGTGAACACCCCGCAGAAGCACGGCGAGTACGCCTGCGACATGTCCTATGTGGACACCGCCTTCGAGTCGCTCGCCAAGCACCTCACCAGGGCGGCGCTCGTCGTCGGCAAGTCCACCGTCCCGGTCGGCAGCGCCGACCGGCTCGCGGCGCGCCTCGCGGAGCTCGCCCCGGCGGGCGACGAGGTCGAACTGGCCTGGAACCCGGAGTTCCTGCGGGAGGGCTTCGCCGTGCAGGACACGCTGCACCCCGACCGGATCGTGGTCGGCGTGCGCAGCGAGCGCGCCGAGAAGCTGCTGCGCGAGGTGTACGCGACACCGATCGCGGAGGGCTCGCCCTTCGTCGTCACGGACTTCCCGACGGCCGAGCTCGTGAAGACCTCGGCGAACTCGTTCCTCGCCACGAAGATCTCCTTCATCAACGCCATGGCCGAGGTGTGCGAGGCGGCGGGCGGCGACGTCGTGAAGCTGGCGGAGGCCCTCGGCCACGACGACCGGATCGGCAAGAAGTTCCTGCGGGCCGGGATCGGCTTCGGCGGCGGCTGTCTGCCGAAGGACATCCGGGCCTTCATGGCGCGCGCGGGCGAGCTCGGTGCCGACCAGGCCCTGACCTTCCTGCGCGAGATCGACTCCATCAACATGCGGCGGCGCGGCCAGATGGTCGAGATGGCGCGCGAGGCGCTGGGCGGCGGCTCCTTCCTCGGCAAGCGGGTCGCGGTCCTCGGCGCCACCTTCAAGCCGGACTCGGACGACGTGCGCGACTCCCCGGCCCTGAACGTGGCGGGACAGATCCACCTCCAGGGCGGCCAGGTCACCGTGTACGACCCCAAGGGCATGGTGAACGCCCGCAGGCTCTTCCCCACCCTCGGCTACGCGGACACGGCGCTGGACGCCGTCCGGGGCGCCGACGTCGTCCTGCACCTCACGGAGTGGCGCGAGTTCCGCGAGCTGGACCCGGCCGAGCTCGCCTCCGTGGCGGCCGCCCCCATCGTCCTCGACGGCCGCAACGCGCTGGACCCCGTGGCGTGGCGTGCCGCCGGCTGGACGTACCGCGCGATGGGACGTCCTGCGGCCTAGGGGTGATGATGGGGTGAGTGGGCACTCGTTCCGCCCCGGTGCTGATGCGCGCCGGGAGAGCACGAGAGACACGAGGAGACGAGATGGACACGACGGAACCCATCGCCCGGCTGCGCAACGTCGTCTTTGACTGCCCCGATCCCCGCGCCCTCGCCGAGTTCTACGCCGAGCTCATCGGCGGCACCATCGAGCAGGACGGCGACTGGGTCGACCTGGTGACGCCCGGCCGCGTCAAGGTGTCGTTCCAGAAGGTCGAGGACCTGCACCCGCCGGAGTGGCCGCGCGCCGACGTGAACGCGCAGCAGGTCCACCTGGACCTGGACGCGGGCCGCACCGTCGAGGAGCTCGACGCCGCCCAGGAGAGGGTGCTCGCGCTCGGCGCGCGCCCCCTCGACCTGGACGACGACGGCGGCAAGCGCGACTTCCGCGTCTACGCGGACCCGGTCGGCCACCCGTTCTGCCTCTGCAAGATCCCCTGACCCTGACCCTGACCCTGACTCCGGCCCCCGGGCCGGCAGGTCAGCCGTCCAAGCTGTCCCTCGTCGCCGTCGACGCGGGCCGCCGCTGCCTGGCAGCCCGCGCCGTGAAGTCCGCGCCGCGCAGGGCGCGTTGCACATTGCCCCAGGTGAGCAGCGCCAACTCGGCCTCGGGCCAGCCGCGTTCGATGAGCTCGGCGATCAGCCGCGGATAGCCCGACGGGTCGGGGAGCCCGTGCGGGTGCGCCTCGTAGGTGTCGTACGTCCCGGAGATCCCGACGCACTCCGGCCCCGCGACCCGGCGTACGTGATCGAGGTGGTCCGCCACCTCCCGCACCGAGGGGCCGGTCCGCTCGGCGGTCAGCGGCACGAGGCACAGGCCCTTGGCGGCGCCTACCGCGGCCAGCATCTCGTCCGTGAGGTTCGCCGGGTGGTCGTTCAGGGCGCGGGCCCCCGAGCGCATGAAGACCACCGGGGCCTTCGAGACGGCGAGCACCCGCCGCGCCGTCACCTCGGCCGCGCCGGACAGGTCCGCGAGGACCCCGAGCCGGTTCATCTCCCGGACGACCTCCTCGCCGAACGGGGTGAGGCCGCCCGCGCCGGCCCACGTCGTGCCGGAGAGGGTCACCACGCTCAGGCCGAGGCTGTGCAGCATGCGCAGGGTGCCCAGGGAGTCGCCGAGCGCGGTGCCGCGGGCCGGGCCGATGAGGGTGGCGATGCGGCCGCAGTTGCGCGCGTCGGCGGCCTCGGAGGCGTTGTGGGCCATCCGCAGGGCCTCGGGGTGGGCGGCGACGACCTGCTTCACGAGGTCGATCTGGTCGAGCGTGGCGCCGATGGTGCGGTCCACGTCGTCGGTGGCCTGCCCCTCGGGCACGTGCACGGACCAGAACTGCGCACCGACCCGGCCCCCGCGCAGCCGCGGGACGTCGCTCTCCAGGACGCTGTCGCCCGTCTCGAAGTCGTACCAGGCGAGCTGGCGCAGCGCCCAGGGCAGGCCGCTGTATCCGTCGGCGACCGGATGCGCGGCGAGCAGCGCGCGGGCCCGCTCGGCCGGATCGGCCGACTCGGCGCACCGGCCCGGCTCCGGTCGCGGTTCCGTGCCGGGCTCGGGCTCGTGGGCAGGATCGGGCTCGGTATCGGGCGGGACGAGGGGCGGGTCGAGCGCCCCCGCCTCGGCGGTGGTGTTCAGTTCCTCCTGCAGGTCTGCCATGGCGGGTGCTCCGGACGTCGGCGGGTGGCAGTTCGAATAAACCGTGGCACGGAGCGGCCACGGCTTCGCGGCGGACGGAGCGTTCGGGGTACCCGCCGGGTTCGGTTACCCGGAGACCGTGACCTTCTCGTCGTTGTTCAGCTGCTCGACGAGCTGCTTGACCTTGGCCTTGTCCCAGAGGACGTTGCCGCCCGCCATGCCGGCGATCGGGATGTTCATCGACTTGCCGTCGCCGCCGGTCACGCCCTTCATCGCCCAGAACATGGAGGCCACGTCGAACAGGCCCATGTCCTTGTCGACGATCAGGGTGTCCAGGCCCGCGCCCATCGTCGGGTAGAGCTTGAACGGGTTCATGACCGTGCCGGGCGTCGCGGCCTGGTTGGCGAGGGCCGCGAGGAACTTCTGCTGGTTCTTCGTGCGGTCCAGGTCGCTGCCGGGCAGCGCGTACCGCGTGCGGACGAAGGCGAGGGCCTGCTGGCCGTCGAGCGTCTGCTTGCCGGCCTCGAAGTCGGCGCCGGACTTCTTGTCCTTGAAGGCCTTGGGGATGTCCATCTCGACGCCGCCGACCGCGTCCACGATCTTGGCGAAGCCGCCGAAGCCGATCTCGGCGTAGTGGTCGATCCGGAGGCCGGTGTTGTACTCCACGGTCCGTACGAGGAGTTCGGGGCCGTCCTCCGCGTACGCGGCGTTGAGCTTCGTCTGGCGGCCCTGGTTCGGGTAGAGCTTGCCGGACTCGGCGCCCTTGAAGGAGGGGATCGTGACGTTCGAGTCGCGGGGCAGCGAGATCATGGTGTTCCCGCCGTCGTCCGCGACGTGCAGGATCATCATCGAGTCGGTGCGCTTGCCCTCGGCGGAGCCCGTGTGGAGCTCCTTCTTCTCCGCGTCGGACATGCCCTCGCGGCTGTCGGAGCCCACGATCAGGTAGTTCGTGCCCGCGCCGCCCTCGGGCCGCTCGATGACCTTGGAGAGGTCGACCTCCCGCTTGAGCTTGGAGTCGGCCCAGAAGTACGTGCCGACGGAGGTCACGACCAGCACGCTGATGAGCGTGATCGAGCCCCACTTGATGCGCTTGCGCCAGTTCGGCGCGGGGCGCCCGGCGCGCGCCGGGCGTCCGGGACCGCCGCCGCTGCCCCCGGCGGGCTGGCCGTAGACCTGGCCGGTGTTGTAGCCGCTGTCGTACGCGTTGTCGGGGCCCTGGCCGTACGGGTCCCGGCGCGGGGTGCGCGGCTCGAAGACCTCGTCGCGTGCGTCGCCGTACGGCTGCCCGTCGCCGTACTGCCGGTCGCCGTACCCGTCGTCGTACGCGGGCTGCTGCGGGACCCCGCCGGGCGGTGGCCCGGCCGGACGTGAGGGCCGGCCGCGCTGGACGTGCCGCATCGCGCGGGCTCCCTCGGGCTGGGAGTTCCCGCTGCCGCGGCCGTATCCCCGGCCGCCACCCTGATCGTCAGGCCAATCGCTCATGTGGCCCAGTGTGCCGCGCGGGGACCCGCGCCTTACAGGGCGGTCGGGAATTCGAGGCAGGGCTGTTGCAGAGCTGATGCAAAGCGACCGAGGAGAGGTCGGACATACGTCCGACATAGGGTGGAGGGCATGACAGACCAGGCTCCCCGTTCGGCAGCGTCCATTTCGGGGGAAACCGACCGGACCCCCGGGGCGATTCCGGGCAAGCCGACCTCGGCGTCCCGCACCACGCTCAGCCACATCATGACCCACAGCGACACCAACCTCCTCGGCACGGTGCACGGCGGCGTGATCATGAAACTGGTGGACGACGCGGCGGGAGCCGTCGCCGGACGCCACTCGGGCGGGCCCGCTGTCACCGCCTCGATGGACGAGATGGTCTTCCTCGAGCCGGTCCGCGTGGGCGATCTGGTTCATGTGAAAGCCCAGGTCAACTGGACCGGACGCAGCTCCATGGAGGTCGGCGTCCGGGTCCTCGCCGAGCGCTGGAACGAGTCGACGCCCGCCCAGCAGGTCGGCTCGGCCTACCTGGTCTTCGCGGCGGTCGACGCCGACGGCAAGCCCCGCACGGTCCCGCCGGTCGTCCCCGAGACGGACCGCGACCGCCGCCGCTACCAGGAAGCCCAGATCCGCCGCACCCACCGCCTGGCCCGCCGCCGGGCGATCAAGGAGCTGCGGGAGGCCCGGGCCGCCGAGGGCTTCGACGACTGAGGCGACTGAGGCACCCGGCGGTCGCGGCCCGGGCGCCCGAAAAGGCCCGCCCGGAGCGCGCGCCGCTACGGGCAGACCACCTGATCCCCGGTGACCGCCCCGAACTCGCCCTGCTGGACGTCCTCGGCCCGCACCGGCCGCACCGCCCTGAAGTCCTTGCCCGCGATCACCTTCAACGTCGCGCCCTGCCCGGGCACCTGCCGCATCTCGCACCCCGGCAGGGCCGTGGCCAGCGTCTTCGCCGACCGGTCCCACCGCGGGTCGAACGCGACGACGGTCCGCTCGACGGGCCTCGCCGGGGCGCCCGGCACGTTCCCCGGCACCCCCGTCGTCCGGAAGCCGGTCGCCCGCAGCCCCGCGTCGACCTGCTGACCGAGTCCCGGCGCCCCGGTGCCGTTGTCCACCTGGACCCGGATCTGCTGCGGGGCGACATCGACCAGCGTGCCCTTGGCCCGGACCCGGTGGGGCGCGAGCGGCCGGTCCTCGCGCAGCGCCTGGAACAGCCGCGCGGACTTCTCCGGGTGCCACTTCAGCGTCGAGCCGATGCCCGGCACGACCTGCCCCTGGGGGGCCAGCGGCACGGTCGTGAACTCCGACGACGACGGCGAGAAGCCCCGCATCGCCCGCCCGAGATCCAGCATCTCGTCCGTGCCGAAGCCGCCGTCCGCCCGCACCGAGCCGAGCAGCGTCCGCGTCACGTCGCCGAACTTGACCGGGTTCAGCAGGACACCGCCGCTCGTCGCCTTCGCGATCAGCGCCGCGAGGAAACGCTGCTGGCGCTGCATGCGGCCCAGGTCGGACGCCCCGTCGACGTACCGGGAACGGACGTACTGGAGCGCCTCGCCGCCGTTCATGAGGTGGGTGCCCTCGCCCAGGCTGAGCCCGGTGTGCGAGTCCTTCAGCGGCCGCGTCGTGCAGATCTCCACGCCGCCGAGCACGTCCACGGTCTTCATGAAGCTGAGGAAGTCGACCTCCAGGTAGTGGTCGATCTTGACCTTCGTCATGTGCTCGACGGTGCGCACGGTGAGGTTCGGGCCGCCCTCCGCGTAGGCCGCGTTGAGCTTGTTGGGGTGCGCGCGGTGGTTCTTGCGGGTGGTCTGGTCGGTGTGCGCGGGCAGATCGGCGTAGCTGTCCCGGGGCAGGCTCACGACGCTCGCGCGGTTCCGGTCCTCGGAGATGTGCACGATCATGATCGTGTCCGTGCAGTGGCAGGGGGCGCCGCCGAGGCGGTACTTCTGCTTCTCCTCGGGCGTGATCTTGTCGCGGCCGTCCGTGCCGACGAGCAGCACGTTCATGCCGTTGCCCTGCTTGGGCCTGTTCTTCATGTCCCGGAAGGCGTCCACCCGCCTGATGCCCGTGTCGAGGCTCGTGACCACGGAGTGCCCGATGCCGGCCGCGACAAGGACCGCCACGGACAGCCCGGTCACCACCCGCTTCACCCAGCGCGGCCGCTTCCCCCGCCCCGCGCGCTTCCGGACGGGCCTTCTGTCCGGTGGGCCCGGTGGGCCGGGGCGGCGCGGTCGTGGCGTGGGGGAGCGGGGCGGTGTGGGCACGTTGGGGAGCACCTCCGCGTGACGGGCCGTGGCGCGGGCGTGGACGAGCCGGTGACCCGAGAAACGTAAGCCCATACGAAATGCGGCCCGGGGTAGCGACCCGGACGGCGCGCACCCGTGTCCCCCATTCGCGGTAACGTGACGCGTGATGAACGCGAAGTCCGAGGCGCAGCCTCCAGCCGTATCCGTGATCATGCCGGTCCTCAACGAGGAGCGGCACCTGCGCGAGGCCGTGCACGCGATCCTGCAGCAGGAGTACGCGGGCGAGATGGAGGTCGTCGTCGCGCTCGGCCCCTCCACCGACCGCACGGACGAGATCGCCGCGGAGCTCGTCGCGGAGGATCCCCGGGTGCACACGGTCCCCAACCCCACGGGGCGCACGCCGGCGGCGCTCAACGCCGCGATCAAGGCGTCCCGCCACCCGATCGTGGTACGCGTCGACGGCCACGCCGCCCTCTCGCCGGGCTACATCACGACGGCCGTCCGCCTCCTGGAGGAGACCGGCGCGATGAACGTCGGCGGCATCATGCACGCCGAGGGGCAGAACGACTGGGAGCACGCGGTCGCCGCCGCCATGACGTCGAAGATCGGCGTGGGCAACGCCGCCTTCCACACCGGCGGCGAGGCCCAGCAGGCCGAGACCGTCTATCTCGGCGTCTTCCGGCGCGAGGCCCTGGAGCAGCAGGGCGGGTACAACGAAGAGTTCATCCGCGCCCAGGACTGGGAGCTGAACTTCCGCATCCGCGAGGCCGGCGGCCTGATCTGGTTCTCGCCCGAGCTGAAGGTCTCGTACCGCCCCCGCCCGAGCGTCAAGGCCCTCGCCAAGCAGTACAAGGACTACGGCCGCTGGCGCCACGTCGTCGCCCGCTACCACGAGGGCTCCATCAACCTCCGCTACCTCGCGCCGCCGACGGCGGTCTGCGCGATCGCGGCGGGCGTCGTCGTGGGCGCGGCCCTCACCCCGTGGGGCTTCGTCGTCCCCGGCGGCTACCTCGCGGCGATAGTCGCCGGCTCCGTCCCCGCGGGCAAGGGCCTGCCGCTGAAGGCCCGCCTGCGGATCCCGGTGGCGCTCGCGACCATGCACATGTCGTGGGGCTGGGGCTTCCTCACCAGCCCGCGCTCGCTCGCCAAGAAGGTCATCGCTTCGCGCCGCCCGGCCGTGCTCGGGGAGACCCAGCGGGCCGCCTGATACGCGTACGCGAAGAGGGCCCCGGCACGAGCCGGGGCCCTCTTCGCGTCCTTGCGGGGCCTTCTCACTGCTCCCGTGCGGCTACCAGGTGAAGGCAGGGTCCACCTTCATGCACGCCTTCTTGTCGGACCCGCTGAGCGCGTCCGCCGAGTCCGGCGTCGTGTCGTCCTTCTTCTTCGCCTTGGGCGGGGCGTCGCCCTCGCGCCAGTCGGCGCCGACGACCAGCGTCACCCCGGAGACGTCCGTCGACTTCTTCGCCGCGCTCAGCGGAAGACCGAGCGACTTGGCGATCCGCTGGGCATCGCCCTCCAGCTCCTTGCTGGGGTAGCGGACGACCGTCTTCTTCTCGGCGAGCGCCGTCGCGGAGTCCGGTGTCGCCTTCGTGAAGCCCTTGCCGACGAGGAGCTGCGCCACCGTGCTCGCCCGGCCGCTGACCGGCGGCTCCACGTCGCTGCGCGTGCCGTTCTGGACCTGCACCGCGATCTTGTCGTCCGCGGCCGCCGGGTCGTCCGACGGCTTCTCCTTGGCCGGCTTCTTCTTGCCCTTGCCGTCCAGGGGGATGTCGTCGCGTACGAGACGGAACAGCTGCTCGGCGTCGCCGGGCTTGGGGATCACGCGCGCGCCGACGTACTCGAACGGCATGGTCGTCATCGTCGTGCGCGACGGCGGGACCTTCTTGAGCTCGTTGCCGAGGTCGTACAGCTTCTTGAGGTTGCCGAGGCCGTCGTCGACCTTCAGCGCCCTCGTCGCCTTGTCGGCGAGCTTGCGCAGCTGGTTCGGGCTGGTCAGGCCGGTGTTCTCGCGGAGCTTGCGGACCAGCGCGTTCATGTACATGTGCTGGGCCTTGGCGCGGCTGATGTCGGTGCCGCCCTCGAAGCCGTAGCGGGTGCGCAGCCACTGCAGGGCCTGCTCGCCCTGGATCTCCGTGGTGCCCTTCTTCAGCTTCAGGCCCGAGCCCTTGCCCGTGCTGGTGCGCGAGTGGATGTTCTTGTCCACGCAGACCGGCACGCCGCCGATGGCGTCCGCCATGGAGACCACACCCGCGAAGTCGACCATCATGAAGTGGTTGATGTGGATGTTGGTGAGCTTCTCCCAGGTGGCGACCGTGCAGCCGGGGCCGCCGCGGCCCAGGGACTCGTTCGTCATGTACCGCGGCCCGGTCTCGGGATAGACCTTGCCGTCGGGGTCCGTGCACTTGGGGATCTGGAGCAGGGTGTCGCGCGGCATGCTGATCACGGACATGTTGCTGCGGTCGGCCGAGAGGTGGAGCAGCATCTGCACGTCCGCGAGCGGCGGCGAGCCGAAGGTGTCCTTCGCGCCGCCGAGCTTCTGGTTCGCCTTGGAGTCCCGCGCGTCCGACCCGATGAGCAGGATGTTCAGGGGCGTCTGCCCGGCGGCGTTGGGCGTGGGCTCGGGGGCCCGGTGCTCGCCGAGGTTCAGGTCGTCCGTCTCGATGTTGCCGTTGAGGTACTGGTAGTAGAGGTATCCGGCGCCGGCCGTGCCGAGTATCAGCACGGACAGGACCGTCGCCGACCAGCGCAGTATGCCGCGCTTGCGGCGCGGCGGCCGCTCGCCGCCGCTCGTGCCGCGCCGGTGCCGGCCATTGCCCTCCGGCGGCTCGCCGCCGCCTTCCGCGGGCTTGCCGGAGCCCGCCGCGCCGTCGCGCGCACCGCCGCTCCGACCGCGATCACTCGCGCGCGGGGCACGCCGTCGCGCCCCCTCCTTACGCACGCTGTCCTGCCTCATCCCCAGCCCCTCCCCGCCCCGTTCCTGAACTGCGGCCGTTCCACGGCGCCTTGGCGCATTGTTAGACGTAGAACAACCGCTTCAGGTCACTCGGCACACACAGTCTTGTCCGCTTCGACCTTCTTCAGGTCCTTCGGCGCCTTCGTCGGTGCATCAATGGGCACCCCCGCGCCCTTGAAGTCGCCACCGAGTGTCAGCTTCATGGTCGGGAGACCCTGTGCGTTCTTCTCGCTCTTGCCCGGCTTCAGGGCGCCGCCCGAAAGACCCATGATGTCGGCGAGCCGACGGGCCTGGTCGGCCTGGTCCGGCGCGTACTCGAGCGTCGTCTTCTTGATGACCGAGGGCGCGTTCCCCAGTTGGCTGGACTTGAGCACGCCCTCAGTGTTCTGCAGCCACGTGAGAGTTGTCTGAGCGGCGCCGGTCTTGCCGCTGCCGTTGTAGATGTCGACCCGCACGTCGGCGGCGTCGGCCTTGGGGCCCTTGAGGCGGGCGGCCACCGCGGCCTTCTCCTTCTTCTGCTTCTGCTTCACCGCGGTCAGCGACTCGTCGGCCCGCATCATCGCGAAGAGCTGCTCGGCCTTGCCCGGGGCGGGCACGACCGTGGTGTGCACCTTCTCGGCGGGGTTGTCGATGACCGGCACCGTGGTGAAGCTCAGGTTCTTCATGTCGAGCTTGCCGAGCTCCATGCCGAGGTTCTTGAGCTTCATGATGTCGGCGATCTTGGAGTCGACGGTGAGGGCCTCGGTGCCCGCCTCCGCGAGGCTGAACATCTTCTTCGGGTTGGAGAGGGTGTCGCTCGACTTGAGCTTGCGCATCAGGGAGCTGAGGAACTGCTGCTGCAGCTCGATGCGGCTCAAGTCGCCGCCGTTGCCCACGGAGTGGCGCGTGCGGACGAACGCGAGCGCGTCCTCGCCCTCGATCGTGTGCTTGCCCTTGGCCAGCTTCAGATGTGACTTGGGGTCGTCGATGTCCTTGGCCAGACAGACCTCGACGCCGCCGACGGCGCTGGAGAGCGTCTTCACCGCGTTGAAGTCGGCCACCATGAAGTGGTCGGGCGTGATTCCGGTGATCGCCTTGACCGTACGCATCGTGCAGCTGGGCGTGCGGTCGTTCTGGCCGAGGCTCTCGTTGAAGCGGGCGTTCGGCGTGCCGGGGATCCTCTTCGTGCTGCCGTCCTCCTGCTTCGTCGGGCAGTCCGGGATGTCGACGATCATGTCGCGCGGGATGCTCAGCGCGGTCGCGTTCGTCCGGTCCTTGGAGACGTGCAGCAGGATCGTCGTGTCGGCGTGCCCGGCACTGCCCTCGTCGCCGTACCCCTTGTTGCCGCTGCCGCTGCGCTTGTCGGTGCCCATCACCAGGATGTTGATGGCCCGGTCCTTGCTGAAGCCGCCGGTGCCCGCGCCGTCATCGTCTATCGACGTGATGTTGTCGTTGAGGTGCTGGTAGTAGAGGTAGCCGCCGGTGCAGCCCGCGACGAGCAGGAAGGCCAGCGTGCCGCCCGTCCAGACCAGGACCTTCTTGCCCTTGGTGGTCTTCTTGCCCTTGGACTTGCGCGGATTCTGCTTGCGCCGGCCGCCGCCCCCCGGCTCCGGCTCCTTGACGCGCCGTCTGCGCTGCCCGGGCACCTCGCGGCGCTCGTCGCGCTCGCCCTGACCGGGGCGCTCGCGCCCCGGCGCCGAGCGGCCGCGGCCGCCCTGACGGGGTGACGAAGCACGGGGTTTCGGGACCGCCGACTGCCCTGCGGAAGGGCTCAGTCGCAGTTCGTAATCGCCGGTGTCCGGGTTGAGCACCCACTGGTCTGCGGGGTCGATGTTCTCTGCCCGCCCACGGCCTTGCGCGTCCACGGTTTTCTGCGTCCTCCGTCGGGGCCACGCGGCGCCTTTCCCCCCTCAAGAAGGCGCTCGGTCAGTCGTTCCAGCGGTGCGTGGCCGAAAGGCCCGGCGCACCGGATCGCTCACACTATCCGCCCAGTTCAGCGCCGAGCGACGCCGGTGACAAATTCCACTCCCCTACAACTGGGCAATCCGCCCTATTTCTTAGTGGCGCGCGGCGTTCCCTTGGGGATCGTTTTACTCACAGGTGGAGCGTGCGGCCGTGTTGCCCCGGAATGTCGGCGCGGGGGAGGGCGTATGCGAGGGGTCGTCCGGCTTCTCGTCGCTCCAGGACTCACCGCCCCCGCCGTACTCGTCCTCGTACCCTTCTTCGCCGGAGGCCTCCTCGCCGGAGGCCTCCTCGCCGGAGGCCTCCTCCCCGGAAGGCTCCTCCTGCGCCTGCCCGGCGGGCTGGTGCGGGGCCACCTCGACCGGGGTGTCGGTGCGCAGCCGCGTGAAGAGCTGTTCCGCGGCGGGTTCGACGAGCTCGTCGCGATTGGCGTCGTAGGTGTACGACTGCCGGGGGACCGTGAGGAACTGCACCCGTTCTGTGGGGATATTGCGCATCCCGCGCACCAGTTCGTACAAACCCCGCAGACTCGCGAGTGCGGGGTCGGTCGTCAGCGAAGAAGTCGCCGCGTCGAGAACCGGATAGAGCTTCGTCGGATTCAGCAGGACGTCATTGCTCTGCACCTTGTTGACGAGCGCGGCGAGGAACTCCTGCTGGCGGTCCATCCGCTCGGTGTCGCTGCCATTGCCGAGGCTCTTGCGGGCGCGTACGTAACCCAGCGCCTGTTCGCCGTCGAGCGTCCGCAGCCCCGGCGCGAGCTTCACGTGCGCGTCGCTGTCGTCGATCGGCGCCCGCAGGCAGACCTGTACGCCGTCGACCGCGTCGACCATGTCCTTGAACCCGGCGAAGTCCACGACCATGTGGTGGTCGACACGGATCTTGGTGAGCTTCTCGACGGTACGAATGGTGCAGGCCGTCCCGCCGAGCTGGAACGCCCAGTTGAACTGGGCGAAGCGGGGCTCGGCCCGGGAGCCGTCCGTGCCCCGGCAGCCGGGGATCTCCACCATCAGGTCGCGCGGGATCGACACGGCGGTCGCGCTCCGCCGGTCGGCCGCCAGGTGCAGCAGGATCGTGGTGTCCGAGCGCTGGGTGCCGGGGTCCTTGCCGTACTTGCTGTTGTCCGGCCCCGCGCGGGTGTCGGAGCCGAGCAGCAGGATGTTCTGGGCGCCCCGCACCAGCGCGGTCGGGCGCTCCTTCTCGAAGCGGGCCAGCTCGGCGGCCGCGTCCGTGTCCTTGGTGATGTTGCCGTTGAGCTTCTCGTACGCCAGCCAGCCCACGCCGCCCGCACCGAGCACGACGACGGCTGCGCCGAGCGCGGTGTAGCGCAGCCAGCGATGCCTGCGCCGCGCGACCCCCACCCCACTGGGACTCGCCCCCGCCCCCGGCCCGTACGCCGCCTTCGACGCCCCCGTCTCCCCGCCCCCTCCGGAAGGCATCCCTGCGTCCTCGGTCACGTGAGCGTCCACCCCTCATGGCTCCGTCGGTGCATGGCCCGTACCGACGACCATGCCCCCCCAACCGCCCCCGGGCCTCCGGACCCACACCACCCGTGCGCCGAACGGGGGATTTATCGGGACTGGGGTGGGGCGGGGGCTGTGACATGTGCGGCTGCGCCGCGCGGGCGCGACCGGGCAGGCGAGCCGGGCCGCAGCTGGCGACGAAGGGGCAGCGATCTGAGGGGCGCGGGGAACTGCGCGATCAGCCACGACGGGCCCGCACCCGAAAGAGGAGCCCTGCGGCAGGTGGTGTGCCGGGGGCCGGTCCAGGGGTGCGGGACCGGTGAGATGCGCGGCTGCGCCGCGTGGGCGCGACGGGCGGTCGAACCGGCCCGCAGCCAGCGACGAAGGGGTAGCGACCTCAGGGGCGCGGGGAACTGCGCGATCAGCCACGACGGGCCCGCACCCGAAAGAGGAGCCCTGCGGCAGGTGGTGTGCGGGGGGCCGATCCAGGGGTGTGGGACCGGTGAGATGCGCGGCTGCGCCGGGTGGGCGCGACGGGCGGTCGAACCGGCCCGCAGCGGGCGACGAAGGGGTAGCGACCTCAGGGGCGCGGGGAACTGCGCGATCAGCCACGACGGGCCCGCACCCGAAAGAGGAGCCCTACGGCAGGTGACGAGCCGGGGGCTCGTCCAGGGGCGCGGGGAACTGCGCGACCAGCCACCCCGAACCCGCACCCGAAAGAACCCCCCCCAGGCCCCCGGCCAGTCACCGCAAGGTGACAGTCACCCGCTCATCCGCCACCCGCTTCCCCACCCCTTCCCCCGAAGCATCAAGATGCCGGCACAGCACCACAGACCCACCCACAGCCAACGCCCCGTACAACCCCGCGACAAGCCCCTCCCACGAGTCGTACGGCAGCCCCGAAAGAACACGCGACCCGGGCCCCAGCCCGAGGGCCCCCGCCTCGGCACGCGCCCGCTCCACCGCCTCCGCCCCCGTCAGCTCGACCCCGCCCACCACGAGGGCGACCTCGTCAGGATCCACCGGCGCGTACGGAGCGAATTGATCCCCCTGCCCCGGCACCTCGACCGCGTAATCGGCGAAGCCCTCCGGCGGCTGCGGAAAACGCCCGCCGAGCGGCCGCAGCGCGAGCGCCACCCGCTCCCCGGAGCAGGCACGCGCGGCATCGAGCGAGTCGGGCCCGCTGACGACGAGGTCGGCCGACGCCGGATCGCCGCCCACGTCCGCGACCACGCCCACCGACGAACAGGCGAGCAGCCACACCGCCGTCTGCCAGTGCGCGGGCAGCAGCAGGACGGCCCGGTCGCCGGGCTCGGCGGCGAGATCGCCCTGGAGCAGATTGGCGGTCTTGGCCACCCAATTGGCGAAGGTGGCCACGGACAATTCCACGCGTTCACCGGTGGCGTCGTCGTAGAAGGTGACAAGGGGCCGGCCCGGGTCCGAGGCGAGCGCGGATCGCAGCAGGTCGGCAGGGGTGCGGTCGTTGGCGTTCACGGGCGCAAGGGTACGCGGGCGTCCGCGCGCCCCCCGGCGTGGCGGGGGAGCGGGAACGCCGGGAACCCCCGCTCCGGGCCGACGACCCGTCAGTTCCCCAATGGACAGATATGTGTCGTTATGTCAACGATCAGCTGTATGCGTGGACTTCTAGCTTCCTCGATCGGCGTCACGTGCGCGGCCGCCCTCACCCTGCCCCTGACCCTGCCGGCGTCCGGCGCCAGAGCCGCGACGTCGTCCGGCGTACCGTCGGCCGCCGGGCCCGCAGCGGAGGGGATCCCCGGCAGCACCCAGTCCCTCCCCCTCGCCCCGCTCGCCTCCGACCGCTCCCTCGGCCCGGCCGGGGCGAGCGAGCAGGGTGTGGCCCGGCGCGACGTCCGCCCCTTCTCCCTGGTGGGCGTCGTCTGGAACGACCCTGACGTGGACCTGCACGGCACCGTCCAGGTCCGCACCCGCGCGGTCGGCACCACCACCTGGTCCGGCTGGCAGAGCGTCGAGACCCACAACCACGAACACGCCGCCGACCCCGGCACCCCCGAACGCGGCTCCGGCGCGGTCCGCGGCTCGACCGCACCCCTGTGGGTCGGCGCCTCGGACGGCGTCGAGATCCGCGTACGGGCGGAACGCCACTCACCCACGGACCGCACCGCCACCGCACACCCCGATACCGCCACCGCACACCCCGACGCCCCCTCCACCACCTCAACCCCCTCCGAAAACGGCCTGCTCCCCGAAGGACTGCGCCTCGAACTCGTCGACCCGGGCGACGAGCCCCCGCCGCAGGGCGCCACCCAGGTCCTCGACGCACCGCGGACCAGCGTGCTGTCCGCCGAGAGCGCCGCGGCCTCCGCCGTCAACGCGGACCTCGCGCCCCTCGACGCCGCGGCCATCCCCGAACTGACGAAGCGGCAGACGGAGGAGGACCTGATCGCCGCCCGCGGCGGACCCGACGCCGTCGGCAAGGCGCGCCCGTACGTCGGCCCGCGCCCGCGCATCATCACGCGCAAGGGCTGGGGCGCCAACGAGAAGCTCCGCGAGAAGAACTTCGCGTACACGAAGACCGTGAAGGTCGCCTTCGTGCACCACAGCGCGTCCGGCAACCGCTACCGCTGCTCGCAGGCCGGATCCGTGCTGCGGAGCATCTACCGCTACCACGTCAAGAGCGGCGGCTGGCGTGACCTCGGCTACAACTTCGCGGTCGACAAGTGCGGAAACATCTACGAAGGACGTGCCGGAGGTGTGGCCAAGCCGGTCCTCGGGGCCCACACTCTCGGATTCAACAGCAACAGCACGGGCATCGCCGTCATCGGCTCGTACAGCACCGTCAACCCGCCGAAGGCGGCCGTCAAAGCCGTCGCCCGGCTGACCGCGTGGAAGCTCGGCCTGTACGGCGGCAACCCGCGCGGCACCACATACCTGAAGTCGGGTGGGGGCAATCTTTACAAGAAAGGCAGGAAAGTCCGGCTCCAGGTGATCTCTGGGCATCGGGACGGGTTCCGCACCGAGTGCCCCGGTAGGCGCCTTTACCAGAAGCTCGGCACGACCCGCTCGACCTCGGCCCGACTCCAGGGCCGCTGAGCTCCGAGGCACCGCGCGAACTGCACGATCTGCAAATCCGTCTGCATACACTGGCCGGCCGAAACTCAAGTTCGGCCGGCCCCAGCAGGAAGCAGAGACGACAGGTGACAGAAGCGATCCTCCTGGTCGGCGGCAAGGGAACCCGGCTGCGGCCCCTCACGGTGCACACGCCCAAGCCGATGGTCCCGGCGGCGGGCGTCCCGTTCCTCACCCACCAGCTGGCGCGGGCCCGCGCGGCGGGCGTGGAGCACATCGTCCTCGCCACCTCCTACCTCGCCGAGGTCTTCGAGCCGTACTTCGGGGACGGCTCGGCGCTCGGCCTCCACATCGAGTACGTCACGGAGACCGAGCCCCTCGGCACCGGCGGCGCCATCCGCAACGTGGCCGCGCGCCTGCACTCGGACCCCGACGACCCGGTCCTCATCTTCAACGGCGACATCCTCACGGGCCTGGACATCCGCGCCCTCGTCGCCACGCACGAGAGCTCGGGCGCCGACGTCTCCCTGCACCTCACGAAGGTCGACGACCCGCGCGCCTACGGCCTGGTCCCGACCGACCCGTCCGGCAGGGTCACCGCCTTCCTGGAGAAGCCGCAGACCCCCGAGGAGATCGTCACCGACCAGATCAACGCGGGCGCGTACGTGTTCCGGCGCTCGGTCATCGACACGATCCCCGCCGGGCGCCCCGTCTCCGTCGAGCGCGAGACCTTCCCCGGTCTCCTCGCCTCCGGCGCCCACCTCCAGGGCATGGTCGACTCGACGTACTGGCTGGATCTGGGGACACCCCAGGCGTTCGTACGCGGCTCCGCGGACCTCGTCCTCGGCCGCGCGCCCTCCCCGGCGGTCCCCGGCCGCTGCGGCGACCGGCTGGTCCTGCCCACCGCCTCCGTCGCCCCCGACGCGAAGCTCACCGGCGGCACGGTGGTCGGCGAGAACGCGCGCGTCGGCGAGGGCGCCCGGATCGCCGGCAGCACGATCCTCGCCGGAGCGGTCGTCGAACCCGGCGCGGTCATCACGGACTCCCTGATCGGCGCGGGCGCGCGGATCGGCGCCCGCTCGGTGCTCTCGGGGACGGTGATCGGCGACGGCGCGACCGTCGGCGCCGACAACGAACTGCGTGCGGGCGTACGCGTCTGGTGCGATGCCACACTCCCGGCGGGCGCGGTCCGCTTCTCCTCGGACCAGTAGGACGACTCCGGCGCGGATGCGGCCCGCCGTCCCCTACCCTCGTACAGATGTCATCCCGTTTCGCCCCGCGCCCCACCCGCACCACCGTGCGCGGCGGCGAAACGGCGATCCCCGCGACAGCCGCGCCCCACGGCGTCCCGCGCCCTTCGACGGCCACGCACACCCGCACCTGGCGGCCGCCCTACCCGCTGGACCTCCGCCTCACCCTCGGCCCGCTGCGCCGCGGCCCGGCGGATCCCGCCTTCCGTACGACCCCCGACGGCTCGGTCTGGCGCGCCAGCCGCACGCCGGAGGGCCCCGGCACCCTCCGGGTCGCCCTGCGCTCCGGATCCGTGGAGGCGGAGGCCTGGGGGCCGGGCGCGACCTGGCTCCTCGACCGACTGCCCGAGATGCTGGGCGCGTCGGACGACCCCGGTGCGTTCGTCCCGCGCCACCGCCTGATCGCCGCGACGGTCCACCGGCGGCCCGGCCTGCGACTGACCCGTACGGGACTGGTCCTGGAGTCCCTGATCCCGTCGATCCTGGAACAGAAGATCACGACGGACGAGGCCTACCGCGCCTGGCGCCTCCTGCTCCGCAAGTACGGCGAGCCCGCGCCGGGCCCCACGCCCGCGGAGGCCCGCATGCACGTGATGCCCGAGCCGCGCACCTGGGCCCTGATCCCCTCCTGGGAGTGGCACAAGGCGGGCGTGGACAACAAGCGGGCCTCCACGATCCTGCGCGCCGTGGCCTGCGCGGCCCGCCTTGAAGAGGCGTCGTCCATGGCCCCGCCAGAGGCCCAGGCCCGCCTGGAACTGATCCCGGGCATCGGCCCCTGGACCTCGGCGGAAACGGTCCAGCGCAGCCACGGTGCCCCCGACGCGGTCACCGTCGGCGACCTCCACCTCCCGGGCATCGTCGGCTACGCCCTGGCGAACAACCGAGACGCCACCGACCCCGAAATGCTCGCCCTCCTCACCCCCTACACCCCCCAACGCCACAGAGCCACCCGCCTCATCTACCTAAGCGGCCGAACCCCACCCCGCAGGGCCCCCCGAATGCGCAAAACAAACATCGCCACGTGGTAACCCCCTCCACCGAAGGACCACTTGAGGCCAGGGGCCTCAGGCCGGTGACTCAAAGCTGAGGGCTCAGGCCCGGGGCCTCAGGCCGGTGGCTCAGGGCGGGGGCCCAGGCCCGGGGCCTCAGAGCCGAGGGCTCAGGGCGGGCGCTCAGTGCCGGGGGCCAGGGCGGGGGGCTCAGGGCCAGGGGTTCAGGGGCGCGGGGAACTGCGCAAAAAACCCACGACCCGCACCCGAAAACCCGCCGGGATGGGGGCGACTCCAGGGGCGCGGGGAACTGCGCAAAAAAACCACGACCCGCACCGGCAACCGTGCCGGGGGAACGGACCCCAGGGGCGCGGGGAACTGCGCAAAAAGACCCCCGCCCCGGAGTGGGCGCTACCGGACGACGACGAAGTCGTCCACCTCGCGCCGCCCCCGAGCCCCCGGCTCCCCCGCAGCCCGCCCCACAGCAACCGCCCCCATCGGATCCCAGGACCCGGGCAGCCCAAGCACCTCCCGAACGACATCCCTGCAGAACATCGTCGACGAAACCCACGCCGACCCGAGCCGCTCCCCGGCCAGCGCGACCAGGAAGTTCTGCACCCCGGCCCCCGCCGCGACGACGAACATCTCGCGCTCGGCGGCATCCCGCCGCGCGTCCCCGTACGTATGGGAGCCGTCCATCACCAGGCAGGGCACCACCAGATAGGGCGCCCTGCGCAGCACGTCCCCGCGCCGGATCCGCTTGGCGATGGACTCCTCGGACTTGCCGTCCCGCCGCAGATCCGCGATCCACGCGTCCCGCATCGCGTCGAGCAGCTCGACCCGCGAAGCGGCGGACTCCAGGAGGACGAACCGCCAGGGAGTGGTGTGGTGCGGCGCCGGCGCGGTGACCGCCGCTGCGACGGCCCGCCGCACGGCACCGGGATCGACCTCGTCGTCCGTGAACTCCCGCACGGTCCGCCGCTGCGTCACCGCCTCCCGCACCGCCTCGGACGTCCCGAGCCGGAACATGTCGTCCTGCGCGGCCCGCACCAACGCCCGCGCCCCCGCATCCGCAGAGCCGTCCGCGGAGCCCTCCGCAGAGCCGCCCACCACATGCGGCAACCCCCGCACCACGGCGACAGGCAGCCCCGCCGCCTTGCCCTTGACGAGGTCACCCGCGGCGGCGAGCTCGTCGGCGGTGGCGACGACGGTCGCGCTCAGCGGATTGCCGTACGCGTCCTCGCCGCCCCGCAGGTCGTCGAGGACCCGCACCCCCGCGGCCCCGATGGCGACGTCGGTGAGCCCGGCCCGCCAGGGCCGCCCGAAGGTGTCGGTGACGATGACGCCGACGTCCACACCCAGCGCGCCCCGCAGCCCCTCCCGTACGGCACGGGCCGAGGCGTCGGGGTCGGTCGGCAGCAGCAGCACGGTCCCGGCCGGGGTGTTCGACGCGTCGACACCGGCCGCGGCCATCACGAGCCCCTGCCGGTTCTCGACGATGCGCAGGGGCCCGCGCCGCGCCACGACCCGCACGGTCTCCTCGTCGATGGCCGCCTCGCGGTCGGCCGCCTCGACGATCCGCCCCTCCGCCTTGCTGACGATCTTGGAGGTGACCAGGACGACGTCCCCGTCGGCGAGCGCAGGCTCGGCGGCCGCGATGAGCTTGGCGAGGTCGTCGCCCTCCCGCACCTCGGGCAGCCCGGGGACGGCCCACACCCTGTAGGACGGTGAGGTCACGCGCGTACCTCCGAAGCGAGGGCGAGGGCCTCGCGGGCCATCTGCGCGGCGGCGTCGACGTCGCTCATCATCAGCGGAACGGCCCGGCACCGGATACCGGCGCTCTCCACCCGGTCCACCGCTCCCGCGTCGACGGTGTCGACGAGCCAGCCGTCGAGCAGTCCGCTGCCGTAGTGCTCGGCGACGGCGGCGGCGCTGGTCTCCACGCCGACGGCGGCGAGCACCTTGTCGGCCATGCCGCGCACGGGGGAGTCGCCGACGATGGGGGAGAGGCCGACGACGGGCACGCCCGCGTCGGCGATGGCCTCGCGGATCCCCGGCACGGCGAGGATGGTCCCGACGCTGACGACCGGGTTGGACGGCGGGAAGAGCACGACGTCGGCCTCGGCGATGGCCGTCAGGACGCCGGGCGCGGGCTTGGCCTGCTCGGCGCCGACGGGCACCACGGCGTGCGCGTCCACGGAGGCGCGCAGCCGGACCCAGTACTCCTGGAAGTGCACGGCCTTCTGCTCGCCGTCGATCGTGACGGCGACGTGCGTCTCGATGCGGTCGTCGGACATGGGGATGAGCCGCACTCCGGGCTGCCACCGCTCGCACAGCGCCTCGGTGACGGCGCTGAGCGGATATCCGGCGCCCAGCATCTGCGTCCGCACGATGTGCGTGGCGAAGTCCCGGTCGCCGAGGCCGAACCACTCGGGTCCGACCCCGTACGCCGCGAGCTCTTCCTTGACCTTGAACGTCTCGTCCGTACGCCCCCAGCCCTGTTCTTCGTTGATGCCGCCGCCGAGCGTGTACATCACGGTGTCGAGGTCGGGGCAGACCTTCAGCCCGAACAGGTGAATGTCGTCACCGGTGTTGCCGATGACCGTGATGTCCGCGTCGGGCGCGGCCTTCTTGAGCCCGCGGAGGAATCGGGCGCCGCCGATGCCGCCGGCCAGAACCACAATGCGCATGGCCCCCAGCATGTCAGGCGGGTACGACACCGCGTCAGGCGGTTACGACATCCTCCGCGGCGTCCGGGGCGGCGGAGGCGGCGCACCGGGCGGCGTGCATCGGCATCTCGGTGAGGCCGGGGTAGTAGACGTGCAGGCTGACGGCCGGTTCCAGGGAGTCGTTGACGACCTCGTGGACGTACCCGGGGGCGAAGACGCGCTGCGCGCCCGCGCCGAGCGCCCGGGTGCCCCGCTCCGTGTGCTCGGTCAGCTCACCCTCGAGGAGGGTGAGTACGCCGGAGGAGCGCCCGTGGTCGTGCAGGCCGCTGCCCTGTCCCGGCACCCAGGAGAGCAGCCACACCTCGTAGCCGGGCCCGGTGCGCAGACGGTGGTACCAGCGGCTGGTGGCGTCGTACTGGACGAGGTGGGCCCACTGGGAGCGGTCGGCGGCGATGGTCCGGGCGAGGCCGACGAACTCGGCCACGGTGGCGGGGTGCTCGCGGGCGGGCTGCAGGAGGTGCGGGACTTCGAGGATGTCGCCGGCGATCTGGAGGTCGCTGTCGCTGTTCATGGTGCGGTGGTTCCTCAACGTAAGAGTGCTGGGGTGTCGCGAGGGAGGGTGCGGCTCTGTGTGCAAGCCGGGTACGGCATGCAAACGAGGCGCGGCATACAAAGGGACGTGCGGCTCAACAGCTGGATGGGCTCAACAGCTGGAGCAGGAACAGCGACAGCGCGCGTGGGCAGCACCGATGGAACCGCAGGTGCGGGTCATCGAAAGAGCCAGGTTCGCGAGCATGCCCACCAGAACAGCCGCTCACACCTAGAACTGTCAACTCGGTGTCCACTATGTGGGCTATGTTTCACCTCATCCGGTTGTTCTGTCAGGCGAAAGGTTTGTGCAGCCGACCCTCCGGACACATGGCGCAGCAACCGGCACTCAAACATCGACGTCCTCCCTGATGTGACCCGAGCGAGATCCGACTGAGATCGAATTTCGGGGGAACTCGTTGGCGGGGCGCCGGACGGGTCATCGAGGGTGTCATGGTTTAGGCCGATTTGAACACTTTCCGCATACCCTTGGTTCCGCAGAGTGAATAAGGGGCCCAATAGCAGATCTCGGCTTGACTGGCCCGGATCGGCGCACTTGTAATTTCACTCGTGTCGTTCATCCGAAACCGGTGACGGCCGCACCACGGGGACGCACAGACAGACGAGGGGCGCACATGACCGAGCTGGTTCAGGAACTGCTGGTCGAGGACGCGGACGAAGAACTCGGCTGGCAGGAGCGCGCACTGTGCGCCCAGACCGACCCCGAGTCCTTCTTCCCCGAGAAGGGCGGCTCCACTCGCGAGGCCAAGAAGGTCTGCCTCGCCTGCGAAGTCCGCTCGGAATGCCTTGAGTACGCACTTGCGAACGACGAACGTTTCGGCATCTGGGGCGGCTTGTCGGAGCGAGAACGCCGACGACTGAAGAAGGCCGCGGTCTGAGCGACACGCTCACACCCGCGTGCCGACGATCGATTCGCCACACGACTCCCTCGAACGAAGCGCGACGAACGGCCCGTCACCCGTGGGTTATCCACAGGCGGCGGGCCGTTCCTGTGCCAGCCGTTAGTGTGGGGCCCCGTCCGAGACGACCCGGCGCCCCAGCGGGGCGCGGGCGTCCACCGCAGTCCAGCGAACCGGGGCCCGTACCTCGATGTCCGTGCACAGCCATTCGGCAGCCCACGACGCTGCCACCGGGTTCGACCCGACCCGCCCGCCCGAGTTCCCGCGGCATGTCGTGACCGCCGTCCTCGTCTCCCACGACGGCGCCCGCTGGCTGCCCGACGCCCTGGCGGGGCTCCTCGGGCAGGAGCGGCCCGTGCAGAGCGCCGTGGCCGCCGACACCGGCAGCGCGGACGACTCCGCCCAGCTGGTCACCGAGGCCCTCGGCGCCGACCGGGTGCTGCACCTGGCCCGCCGCTCCGGCTTCGGCACCGCCGTCGACGAGGCCGTCCGCGGCGCCGCCGTGCTCACCCCCGAAGAGCTGCCCTATCTGAAGCGCCCGAGCGGCTGGGACCCGGTGAGCCGGAGCTGGCGCGACGACGCGTACGACATGCCCGAGCTGCCGCACGGCGAGCCCGTGCAGTGGCTCTGGCTGCTGCACGACGACTGCGCGCCCGAGCCCGACGCCCTCGCCGAACTGCTCCGCGTCGTGGAGAACGAACAGGAGCTCGGCAAGGAAGTCGCCGTCGTGGGCCCCAAGCTCCGCGGCTGGTACGACCGCAGGCAGCTCCTCGAAGTCGGCGTCTCCATCGCCAACAGCGGCCGCCGCTGGACCGGCCTCGACCGGCGCGAGCAGGACCAGGGCCAGCACGACCACGTGCGGCCCGTGCTCTCCGTGTCCACCGCGGGCATGCTGATCCGCCGCGACGTCTACGAACAGCTCGGCGGCTTCGACCGCCGCCTGCCGCTCATGCGCGACGACGTCGACCTGTGCTGGCGCGCGCACGCCGCGGGCCACCGCGTCCTCGTCGCCCCCGACGCCGTCGTCCGGCATGCCGAGGCATCCTCCCGCGAGCGCCGCACCGTCGACTGCGTCGGCCGCACGGCGACCTCGCCGCACCGCGTCGACAAGGCGGGCGCCACCTACACCCTGCTCGTCAACGCCCGCTCGGCCGTGCTGCCCTGGGTGCTCTTCCGCATCGTCGTCGGCACGCTCGTGCGCACCTTCGCCTACCTCGTCGGTAAGGCCCCCGGGCAGGCCCTGGACGAAGTCGCCGGCCTCCTCGCCACACTGCTGCGGCCCGGCCGGATCCTCGGCGCCCGCAAGCAGCGCGGCAAGCCGCTGCCCGACGCCGGCGAGATGCGGCCCCTCTTCCCACCGCCGGGCGCCACCGTCCGGGCCACCGTCGAACAGGCCGCGGGCAGCCTCATCGGCCGCACCGAGGCCGACGCCCCGGCCGGCGCGGGACGGCACGGAGTCGTCGAGTCAGGACCCGGCGGCGACGACGCCGACTTCCTGGAGGTCGAGCAGTTCGCCCGCCTCAAGCGCGTCGCCCGCAGACCGGGACCCGTCCTCTTCGTAGTGCTCCTCTTCGCGTCGCTCATCGCCTGCCGCGCCCTGCTCGGCACCGGTGCGCTCGCGGGCGGCGCCCTGCTGCCCGCACCCGCCGACTCCTCCGACCTCTGGGCGCGTTACGCCGACGCCTGGCACCCCGTCGGCACCGGCGGCACCCAAGGCGCCCCGCCGTACGTGGCGCTCGTCGCCAGCCTTTCCTCCCTCCTCTTCGGCTCCACCGGGCTCGCGGTCACCGTGCTGCTCGTCGGCTCCGTCCCCCTGGCCGGCTTCACCGCGTACTTCGCATCGCGCCCGCTCGTCACCTCGCGGCTGCTCCGCGCGTGGGCGTCGATCGCGTACGCCTTCCTGCCCGCCGTCACCGGCGCCCTCGCGGGCGGCCGCGTCGGCACCGCCGTCCTCGCCGTCCTGCTGCCGCTCATCGCGCGCGCGGGCATCGCGGCGAGCGGCCTCGCCAACCCGCGGGGCACCCGCGGCACCTGGCGCGCCACCTGGGCGTACACCCTGCTCCTGACCCTCGCCACGGCCTTCACGCCGATCGTCTGGCCGATCGCCCTGGTGCTCGGCCTCGCCCTCCTCGTGGTGCGCCGCGGCGACATCACGGCGTACGGACTGCGTTTCCTCGCCGCGCTCGGCACCCCGCTGCTCGTCCTCGCGCCCTGGTCCCTCTCGCTGCTGCCCTTCGGCTTCTTCCAAGAAGCGGGCCTGGAGTTCGGCACCGGTTCCGCCACCGCCCTCGACCTGCTCGGCGCCAGCCCCGGCGGCCCCGGCACCGTGCACGGCCTGCTGCTCATCGGCATCGTCCTCGCCGCGCTCGGCGCCCTGCTGCGCGGTGAGCGGCAGCTCGCCGTCCGCACCGCCTGGGCCGTCGCCCTGGTCTCCCTCGTCTTCGCCGTCCTGTCGAACGGCTCGGCGTGGGCAGGACCGGCCACCCTCGGCTACGGCATCGCGCTCCTGGCCGCCGCCGCGCTCGGCGCCGACGGGGCACGCGCGCGTGTCGCCGAACAGAGCTTCGGCTGGCGCCAGCCGGTGGCCGCGCTCATCGCGTTCGCCGCGGCCGCCGGACCGCTGCTCGTCGCTGCCGGATGGATGATCGGCGGCGCCGACGGCCCTCTGGAGCGGCGCGATCCGGTGCAGGTGCCCGCGTTCGTGGCGGAGGAGAGCGGCACCGAGGACCAGGCCCGCACCCTCGTCCTCGGCAGCGACTCCGCCGCCGAGGTCTCCTACACGCTCGTACGGGGCTCCGGCGCCCGGCTCGGCGACGCGGAACTCGCCGCGGCGGCCCCCGACGACGAGCGGCTCGACAAGATCGTCGCCCGGCTGATCGCGGGCTCCGGCGCCGACCAGGCCGACCAGCTCGGCGGCTTCGCCGTGCGGTACGTCCTCGTACGCGACGGGGCGCCCCGCCAGATGAGCCGCACCCTGGACGCCACCCCGGGCCTCACCCGGCTCAGCCAGGAGGACGGCAGCGCCCTGTGGCGCGTGGACCGGCAGGTGGCGCGCGCCGCAATCCTCCACAAGACCGGCGACCCGGAGCCCGTCGCGGCCGGCCCCGTCGAGCTCCACACGAAGATCGAGTCCGGCGACGCGGGCCGCGTCCTGCGCCTCGCCGACTCCGCCGACCCGGGCTGGACGGCGACCCTCGACGGCCGCCCGCTGCCCCGCACCACCGTCGACGGCTGGGCCCAGGGCTTCGAACTGCCCACCGCGGGCGGCCACCTGGACGTCACCTTCGACGCCCCGCTGAGCCACACGGCCTGGCTGTGGGCGCAAGGCGCGCTCGCCGTCGTCCTCGTGGTGCTCGCCCTGCCGGGCCGCCGCCGCGACGTCGACGACGACCTCCCCGAAGAGCCCGTCGTCCCGGCCCAGGCCGTCGAGGGCGAGGGCCGCAGGGCACGCAGGCTGCGGGCCCAGAGCGAGCAGGCCGCACAGGAGGCGGGCCAGGACGTACCGCCTCCTCCTTCGGAGGAGGCCCTCGCCGCCGTCCCGCACCAGCAGTCGTCGTCCTACGAGGAGTGGGAGGCCCCCGCCCACACGGGCGCCGAGCAGGGCACGTACGGCGGCCAGTACCAGGGCGGCGCGTACCAGGGCGGGCAGTACCCGGCCGGGGCGTACGAACAGCCGTCGTACCAGGCGGACGCCTACCAGGGCGGCCAGTACGACCCGTACGCGTCCTACGGAGGCGCGGGCGGTGTCTACGGAGGCGATCAGCAGTACGGGCAGTCGGGAGACCACCAGGAGTACGGACAGTCGGGCGATCAGCAGTACGGGCAGGCAAGCGACCAGCAGTACGGACAGCCGTACGACACCTCGTACGACCCGTCGTACGACCAGGGCCGGCCCCCGATGCCGCCCCCGCCCCCGCAGCCGCCCCGCGGCACCCCGCCCCACGGCACCGACAGTGAGCGCCCCGACGGGAGCCAGCAGTGAACCGCACCACCCAGTCCCTCATCGCCGTGGTCGTCGCGCTCGGCGCCGTCACCGGGTTCGCCGCGTTCGGCGGGACGGACGGCACGGACGACGCCGGGGCGAAGGCCGCCGCGCGGCTCCCCGTCGAGCGCACCAGCCTGCTCTGCCCGGTGCCCAGCTCCTCCGACCTCGCCGAGACCTCGTACACCGCCTTCACACCGAAGGCGAGCGGCGCGGGGGCCACGGGCAAGGCGGAACTGCTGCCCGTGAGCAAGGCCTTGACCGACGCGGCCAAGCAGAACGACAAGAAGGCCAAGCCCTTCCTCACCCAGAAGACGCCGGGCGAGCCGGTCGCGGGCGAGGAGTCGGGAGCCGAGGCGCCCGCCCTCATCGGCACGGCCGACGGCGGGCTCGCCCCCGGCTGGACCGTGCAGCAGACCACGACGTACGCGGCGGGCAGCGGCCGCGGCATGCACGGCACCCACTGCACGGCGCCCGACACCGACTTCTGGTTCCCCGGCGCGAGCACCGCCAAGGACCGCAGCGACTACATCCACCTGACGAACCCGGACGACTCCGCCGCCGTGATCGACGTCGAGCTGTTCGGCCCGGACGGCGAGGTCACGTCCGCGGTCGGCGACTCGATCCAGGTCCAGCCGCACTCCAGCGTCCCGGTGCTGCTCTCCACGCTCGCCGACAAGGCGTATCCGAACCTCACCATGCACGTGATCGCGCGCAGCGGCCGGGTCGCGGCCGCCGTGCAGTCCTCCGACGAGAAGCTGGGCGGCGACTGGCTGCCCGCGTCCACCGACCCGGCGGACCGCCTCGTCCTGCCCGGCATCCCGAAGGACGCCACCTCGGTGCGCCTGGTCGCCTACGCCCCCGGTGCGCGGGAGGCGGACCTGAAGGTCCAGCTGGCCTCCCCGAACGGCACGCTCACCCCGGCCGGGAACGAGAACCTGCACGTCAAGTCCGGCATGACGGCCGCCGTCGACCTCGGCGACGTCACCAAGGGCGAGGCCGGCTCGCTGCTCCTGTCGCCGACCGACACGCCGGTCCCCGTGGTGGCGGCGCTGCGGGTGACCCGCGGCAAGGGCAGCAAGCAGGAGACGGCGTTCATCCCGGCGACGGGCGAGGTGGGCACGCGCGCGACGGCCGCGGGCAACCGCGCCAAGGGCTCGACGCTCTCGCTGGTCGCGCCGGAGAAGTCGGCGAAGGTGAAGGTCACGGCGTCGGCCGGCACCGAGGGCGGCTCCCCGGTGACGAAGACGTACACGGTCAAGGGCGGCACGACCCTGGAGATCGCGGACCCGCCGAGGCCCGACGGGCTGAAGGGGGCCTACGCCCTCACGGTGGAGCCGGTGTCCGGCGGCCCGGTCCACGCGGCACGGACGCTGTCCCAGCCGGAGGGCGGCATCCCGATGTTCACCGTCCAGACGCTGCCGGACGACCGGGGGACGGTGGCCGTGCCGAAGGCCGAGCGGGACCTGGCGGTGCTTCAGAAGTGAGGGCTCACCAAGGGGGTGCCGGAAGGACGGGGCGTCAGTCCTCGCCGTCGCCGTAGCGCGGGTCCACCGACTCCGGGGACATGCCGAGCAGCTCCGCGACCTGCTCGACGACCACCTCGTGCACGAGGTGCGCGCGTTCGTCGCGTCCCTTGGTGCGGATCTCCACGGGGCGGCGGTAGATGACGACGCGGGCGGGCCGCCCTTCGGACGCCGTGATCGTGCCGCCCAAGGGCACCACCTCGTCCTGCCACTCGACGCCCGCCCGGCCCAGGGGCGGCACCTCGAGCACCATGAACTCGATCTCCGTGAGCTGCGGCCAGCGCCGCTCCAGACGCTCCACGGAGTCCTGCACGAGATCGGTGAAGGCCTCGCCCCGGCTGGCGGACAGCGGAACCTGAGGCGGCGCCACGGGGCCGCGCATGCCCCTGCCGTGGCGGTCGCGGCGGCGTGGCCTCGGGTCTGCGGAGCGGGGCTGTACGGGGTCGTCCATCACTGACGAAGAGTAGTCCCCGAGATCGGCCTTTCCATGTGGGGCACGGCATGTTCCATGTGGAGCGCGACATGTCGCTTCCTGACCGTTCCGGTCGCGGTTGGACTCAATTCCGTATCTCTCCTGGACCGTCGATCTCGCGCCAAATGACGTGATCCGCGCCATGTGGTGACCGGATTCAACACCACGCGCCCCTGTGGTCACTGGCGTCCACGCAGGTCAACGGCGTGCGCGTGCGGTGCGTCGGCGCGCAGGACCGGACACGACACGGTGGAGTGACCTGATGGAGAGTCGTCGCGGCCCGCTCAAGAGTGCGGTACCGTCCAACATCGTGAGCCCTGTACGTCGCTGTTCGCGCACCGCTTGCGGCCGTTCCGCCGTCGCGACGCTGACGTACGTCTACGCCGACTCGACCGCGGTCCTCGGCCCCCTCGCCACCTACGCCGAACCCCACTGCTACGACCTGTGCGCCGAGCACTCCGAGCGCCTCACCGCACCCCGCGGCTGGGACGTCGTCCGGCTCGCCGACGCCTCGGGTCCGGCCCGCCCCTCCGGCGACGACCTCGAAGCGCTCGCCAACGCCGTGCGCGAGGCGGCCCGCCCGCAGGAGCGCGCGGCCGAGGCCGGCGGCGGCGCCCGCCGGGCGGACCCCATGGAGGTCGCCCGCCGCGGCCACCTCAGGGTGCTGCGCTCACCGGACTCCTGACCGACACTCCACGGCCGCTCCCTTTACCGGATCTTCGCCGTCCGGCACGTTGACGTCCGTTCTCCCAGGCACTGACGATTTCGCCACCCCACAGCCGGGAGGCGTTCCGTGTTCGTGCAGCAACTGGAGCCCGTGGCCGACTCGCTCGGCCTGTCCGCACTCGTCGCGACCCTGCCCCTCCTGACCGTCCTCGTCCTCCTCGGCGCCGTCCGCATGAAAGCGCACCGGGCGGGCCTCATCGGCCTCGCCGTCGCCGTCCTGGTCGCCTGGCTCGCGTACGGCATGCCGCTCGGCCAGACCGCCTCCAGCGCCGCGCAAGGCGCCCTCTTCGGGCTCTTCCCCATCCTGTGGATCGTCGTCAACGCCCTGTGGGTGTACCGCATGACGGTCCGCACCCGGCACTTCGACATCCTGCGCCGCTCCTTCGGCCGGCTCTCCGACGACCCCCGCATCCAGGCCCTCGTCGTCGCCTTCTGCTTCGGAGCGCTCCTGGAGGCGCTCGCCGGGTTCGGGGCACCGGTCGCGATCAGCGCGGTCATGCTCGTCGCCCTCGGCTTCGACCCGGTGCGCGCCGCGGTCGTCGCCCTCGTCGCCAACACCGCACCCGTCGCCTTCGGCGCCATGGGCACCCCCGTACTGACCCTGGCTCAGGTGACGGGCCTGCCGCTGGACACCGTCGCCACGGTCGTCGGCCGCCAGACACCCCTGCTCGCCCTCGTCGTGCCGCTGCTCCTCGTGGCGCTCGTCGACGGGCGGCGCGGCCTTCGCGAGACCTGGGTGCCCGCCCTGGCCTGCGGACTCGCCTTCGCCGTCGCGCAGTTCGCGGCCTCCAACTACGTCTCGGCGCAACTCGCCGACATCGGGGCGGCACTGGCGGGCGCGGGCGCGCTGATGGCGGTCCCGCACGCCCGCAGGCCGGCTCCCGAACCCGTCCGCGCCGCCGTCCTCACCGGCGCCCGCAGCGAAGACCTCGACCACGACGACCCGCGCCCCGAAGTGCTGCGCGCCTACGCCCCGTACGCCCTGATCGTCGCTGTCTTCTCCGTCGCCCAGATCCCGGCCGTCAAGGACCTCCTCGTGCAGGCGACCCGCACCTTCGACTGGCCCTTCCTGAACGTCGGCGACCCCTCGGGGGACCCGGTCGGCGGCAACGTCTTCTCGCTGCCGCTCGTCGCGACCGGCGGCACGCTCGTGCTGCTCGCCGGGGTGGGCACCGCGGCGGTCATCGGGGTCCACGCGCGCGTGGCGGTGCGCGAATGGGCCGCCACCGTCCACGAACTGCGCTTCGCGATCCTCACCGTGACCTCGGTGCTGGCGCTCGCCTACGTCATGAACCTCTCCGGCCAGGCCGCCACGATCGGGCACTACGTAGCCGCCGCCGGTGCCGGACTCGCCTTCCTGTCACCGGTGCTCGGCTGGTTCGGCGTCGCCGTGACCGGGTCCGACACCTCGGCCAACGCGCTCTTCGGCGCCCTCCAGGTGACGGCCGCTCAGCAGTCCGGCCTGTCGCCGGAACTCCTCGCGGCCGCCAACAGCTCCGGCGGCGTCCTCGGCAAGATGATCTCCCCGCAGAACCTGACGATCGCATGCGCCGCCGTCGGACTCGCGGGCAAGGAGGGCGACCTGCTGCGCAAGGTGCTGCCCTGGAGCCTCGGACTGCTCCTCGTCATGTGCCTGATCGTCGTCGGACAGAGCACCGCGGTGCTCGGCTGGATGCTGCCGTGAGCGCGCTCTCCACAGACGCGGCCTGCTGTCGGTCACAGCGGGTACTTTTGGGGTGACCGCGGAGGGCTCTCCGTACTCGTTTGACTCGCAGAACCTGCAGAGAGGGTTGGCCGTGACTGCTGATCTGTCCCAGATCGTGAAGGCGTACGACGTCCGCGGGGTGGTCCCGGACCAGTGGGACGAGTCGCTCGCCGAGCTGTTCGGGGCGGCGTTCGCACAGGTCACGGAGGCGGACGCGATCGTGGTCGGACACGACATGCGCCCCTCGTCGCCCGGCCTCTCGCGCGCCTTCGCGCGGGGCGCCGCCGCCCTCGGCGTGGACGTGACACAGATCGGCCTGTGCTCGACGGACCAGCTGTACTACGCGTCGGGCGCCCTGGACCTGCCGGGCGCGATGTTCACCGCGTCGCACAACCCCGCCCAGTACAACGGCATCAAGATGTGCCGCGCGGGCGCCGCCCCCGTCGGCCAGGACACCGGCCTCGCGGACATCCGCGCCCTCGTGGAGCGCTGGAGCGAGTCCGGCGCCCCCGAGAGCGCCGCGACCCCCGGCACCCTCACCGAGCGCGACACCCTCACCGACTACGCCGCCCACCTCCGCGGCCTCGTCGACCTGACCGCCATCCGCCCCCTCAAGGTCGTCGTCGACGCGGGCAACGGCATGGGCGGGCACACGGTCCCCACCGTCTTCGAGGGCCTGCCCCTTGAGCTCGTGCCGATGTACTTCGAGCTCGACGGCACCTTCCCCAACCACGAGGCCAACCCCCTCGACCCGGCCAACATCGTGGACCTCCAGAAGCGGGTCCGCGAAGAGGGCGCCGACCTCGGCATCGCCTTCGACGGCGACGCGGACCGCTGCTTCGTCGTCGACGAGAACGGCGCTCCGGTCTCCCCGTCGGCCATCACCGCCCTCGTCGCCTCCCGCGAGCTCGGCAAGCACGGCGGCAAGGGCACCGTCATCCACAACCTCATCACCTCCTGGTCGGTCCCGGAGGTCGTGAAGGAGAACGGCGGCACGCCCGTGCGCACGCGCGTGGGCCACTCCTTCATCAAGGCCGAGATGGCGCGGACCGGCGCGATCTTCGGCGGCGAGCACTCCGCGCACTACTACTTCAAGGACTTCTGGAACGCGGACACGGGCATGCTCGCCGCGCTCCACGTCCTCGCGGCCCTCGGCGGCCAGGAAGGACCGCTCTCCGCCCTCGTCGCCCAGTACGACCGCTACGCCGGCTCCGGAGAGATCAACTCCACGGTCGACGACCAGACCGCCCGCCTCGCCGCGATCAAGACGGCGTACGACGGGAAGGACGGCATCACCCTCGACGAGCTGGACGGCCTCACCGTGACCGCCGCCGACTGGTGGTTCAACGTACGCGCGTCGAACACGGAACCCCTCCTCCGTCTGAACGTCGAGGCACGCGACGAGGCGACCATGGCCAAGGTGCGCGACGAGGCCCTCGCCATCATCCGCGGCTGACACCCGCCACCAGAGGGCGGTCGCGCACAGAGAGCGGGACGGTCGCGGCAGTACGGCCGCGACCTTCCCGCACCCCCACGCGGCGCCGCGCACGGAGGTAGGCTGACCAGGCCGCATCGTGCGCCAACACAGCGCACACCCCACCGCATCCGCTCGAAGGGACCCACCCCATGCCGCTCGAAGCCGGCCTCCTGGAGATCCTCGCCTGCCCGGCCTGTCACGCCCCCCTCAAGGAGACGGACACCGAGCTGATCTGCACGGCGGACGCCAAGGAGTGCGGCCTCGCCTACCCGCTCCGCGACGGCATCCCCGTACTCCTGGTCGACGAGGCACGCCGCCCCGCATAGCGGCACCCGCCCGGCACACCCCGGGCCACCCTGCAGGAAGCCGCGCACGGCGATCGGAGACCTGACCCATGCTCGACGAGTCGCTGCTCGACGACCCCGCGGCGCTCGCCCGCGCCGACCGCCGCGGACTGCTGCGCGGCGCGGCGGAAGCGGGCGCCCGCGTCCGCACCGCGGCCCGGCACGCCGCGGAGGCGGGTCTCACGGAGCTCAAGCCCGACGGCCGCCCCCGCGCCGTCCTGATCGCCGGCCCGGGGACCGCCGCCACCTGCGTCGCCGACATCCTCGACGGCCTCGTGGGCACCGGCTGCCCCGTCATCCGGCTGGCGCCGAGCGGCGTCGCCCCCGCCGCGGGCGCCCTGCGCTGGACCCTGCCCGGCTGGGTCGGCCCCGTGGACCTGCTCCTCATCGCCACCCCGGACGGCACCGAACCAGGCCTCTCCCTCCTCGCCGACCAGGCGTACCGCCGCGGCTGCACGGTCGTCGCCGTCACCCCCGCGCGCACCCCGCTCGCCGAGAGCGTGGAGGGCAGCCACGGCCTCACCGTCCCCATGGCCACCTCGCCCTACGGTGCCTACGAAGGCCCGCACGACGACGCCACCCGCGGCTCCGCGTCGTACGAGGCACGCCGCGTCGAGGACGAGGCCGCGCCCGGCGCCCCCTGCACCCTGTGGGCCCTCCTCGTCCCGCTGCTGATGCTCCTCGACCGCACCGGCCTGGTCGCCGCCCCCGACGCCACCCTGCAGAAGGTCGCCGACCGCCTCGACCGCGTCGCGGAGCGCTGCGGCCCCGCCATCTCCACGTACAGCAACCCCGCCAAGACGCTCGCCGCCGAACTGGCCGACTCCCTCCCGCTGATCTGGACCGAGGGCCAGTCCGCGGGAGCCGCGGGACGCCGCTTCGCCGCCACCCTCGCCGAGCAGGCCGGGCACGCCGCACTCGCCGCCGAACTGCCCGAGGCACTGCCCGCGCACGGCGCCGTCCTCGCCGGCAGCCCCACCGGCGGCGACGACACCGACGACTTCTTCCGCGACCGCGTCGACGACCCGGCGGCCCTCCGCGCGCGCGTGGTGCTGCTCCGCGACCGTCCTGTGGACGCCGGAGGCCTCACCGCGGCCCCCGCCGCCCGCGAACTGGCCCACGGCCACGACGTCGCGCTGAGCGAACTCGAACCGGAGGACGGCGGCGAACTGGAAGCGCTCGCCGAGCTGATCGCCGTCACGGATTTCGCCGCCGTTTACCTGGCGCTCGCCTCGGGAGCCGGATCATGACCACTGCACCGGTCACCTCCGCGGTCACCGCACGGGTCACCACCGCAGTCCAGCACTCGCGTACGCAGCAGTTTCCAGTCAGTACGCAGTAGTACCCAGTAAGGGAGAGCCCCTCCGTGGACCGCCTCACCAACACCATCCGCCCCTACGCCTGGGGTTCCACCACCGCCATCGCGGAGCTCACCGGCGCCGAGCCGAGCGGCGAACCGCAGGCCGAGATGTGGATGGGCGCCCACCCGGGCGCGCCCTCGCGCACGGAGCGCGGCGCGCTGAACGAGGTCATCGACGCGGCCCCGGAGCGCGAGCTCGGCACGGCGACGGCCGCCAAGTTCGGCCCGCGCCTGCCCTTCCTCCTCAAGATCCTCGCCGCGGGCGCCCCCCTCTCCCTCCAGGTCCACCCCGACCTCGCGCAGGCGAAGGAGGGTTACGCCGACGAGGAGCGCCGCGGCGTCCCGGTCGACGCGCCGCACCGCAACTACAAGGACGCCAACCACAAGCCCGAACTGATCTGCGCCCTCACGCCGTTCGACGGCCTCTGCGGCTTCCGCGCCCCCGCCGAGACCGCGGCCCTCCTGGAAGCCCTGGAGGTCGACAGCCTCAAGCCGTACGTCGACCTGCTGCGCGCCCAGCCCGAAGAGGCCGCCCTGCGCGAGGTCCTGACGGCCGTGCTGAGTGCCGACCCCGAGGAGATGGCCGAGACGGTCACCGAGGTCACGGCCGCGGCCCAGCGCCTCGGCGGGGTGTACGAGCCCTACGCGGGCATCGCCCACCACTACCCAGGCGACCCGGGCGTCATCGCGGCCATGCTCCTCAACCACGTCCGACTGCAGCCCGGCGAGGCCCTGTTCCTCGGCGCCGGCGTCCCGCACGCCTACCTCGACGGCCTCGGCGTCGAGATCATGGCCAACAGCGACAACGTCCTGCGCTGCGGCCTGACCCCCAAGCACGTCGACGTACCCGAACTGCTGCGCATCGTCCGCTTCGACGCCACCGACCCCGGCGTCCTGCGCCCCGAGGCCTCCGAGACCGGCGAAGAGGTCTACGAAACCCCGATCGACGAGTTCCGCCTCTCCCGCTTCGTCCTGCCCGAAGGCGCCGCCCCGCACGACCTCACGGCCCCCACACCGCAGATCCTGCTCTGCACGGCGGGCTCGGTCCGCGCGGGCGAACTCACCCTGACGCCCGGTCAGTCCGCATTCGTCCCCGCCGACGAAAAGGCCGAAGTGTCCGGTCCCGGCACGGTTTTCCGAGCCACCGTGGTGGCCTGACACACCGGAGCCGTCCCGTGCTGCAACAATGACCCACCGCAAAGGGCGGGCAAAGCACCGCCGACAGCGTGGTCGATACGTACGAAGGCGAAGGGGTACCCCGCACTCATGAGCGCGTCAGGCGGAACAAAGGCGATTGTCGCGGCACTGGCCGCGAACCTCGCGATCGCGGTGGCGAAGTTCGTCGCGTTCATCTTCAGTGGCTCGTCCTCGATGCTCGCCGAGAGCGTCCACTCCCTCGCCGACTCCGGCAACCAGGGGCTCCTGCTCGTCGGAGGCAAGAAGGCGCAGCGCGAGGCGACCCCGCAGCACCCGTTCGGCTACGGCCGCGAGCGCTACATCTACGCCTTCCTCGTCTCCATCGTCCTCTTCTCGGTCGGCGGCATGTTCGCGATCTACGAGGGCTACGAGAAGATCAAGCACCCGCACGAGATCGAGCACTGGTACTGGCCCGTCGGGGTCCTGGTCTTCGCGATCATCGCGGAGAGCTTCTCCTTCCGGACGGCCATCAAGGAGTCCAACGCGACACGCGGCAGCCTCACCTGGACGCAGTTCGTCCGCCGCGCCAAGGCCCCGGAGCTGCCCGTCGTCCTCCTGGAGGACCTCGGCGCGCTCGTCGGCCTGATCCTCGCCCTCGGCGGCGTCGGCATCGCGCTGGCCACCGGCGACGGCGTCTGGGACGGCATCGGCACGCTCTGCATCGGCGTCCTGCTCATCGCGATCGCGATCATCCTCGCCGCGGAGACCAAGTCCCTGCTGCTCGGTGAGGCCGCGGGCACCGAAGAGGTCGGCAAGATCGAGAAGGCCCTGGTCGACGGCGAGACGGTCACCAAGGTCATCCACATGCGCACGCTCCACCTCGGCCCCGAGGAACTGCTCGTCGCCGCCAAGGTCGCCGTCCAGCACGACGACACGGCCACCGAGGTCGCCGCCGCGATCAACGCCGCGGAGGAGCGCATCCGCGCCGCGGTCCCGATCGCCCGGGTGATCTACCTCGAACCCGACATCTACAGCGAGTCGGCGGCCGCCGCGGGCCAGAACCCGGCGAAGGCGCCCGGCGGCCATTGAGCCTTCCAGTCCGTACGTGGACGGGGCCCCGCACCGGTTGTGGTGCGGGGCCCCGTCCGCGTATCTGGGAAGCTCCCGGCCGCTGACCGCTACCGGACCTCACGGAGTACGTCGAGGATCGCCGCGTCGTCGGGCGCCGCCTCCAGCCGCTCCCGGAAACCGGTGTCCATCAGCTTCCGCGACAACAGGGCGAGAATCCGCAGGTGCTCGTCCCCGGCGGCCGCCTCCGGCACGGAGATCATGAAGATCAGCTTGGCCTGCGTACCGTCGAGCGAACCCCACTCGATGCCCTCCGACGACCGCGCGAACCCGACGACCGGGGCGTCCACGGCATCGGTCTTGGCGTGCGGGATGGCGATCTCCTCGCCGAGCCCTGTGGTGCCCTGCTCCTCGCGCCGCAGCGCGGTCCGCACCAGCTCCTCCACGTCGTTGACCTTGCCGGTGGTGGCGAGCAGCGCGGCCATCTCGCGGATGGCGGCCTCCTTGTCGCCGGCGTCGAGCCGGACCTTGACGGTCTGCCGGGTGAGGTATCCGGAGAGGACCTCGGCCTCTTCGTCAGCCTCGGGGGGCGCCGCCTCGGACACACCCGGCGCGACGACCGGGGAAGCCCCGCGCCGCTTGCGCTCACCGAGGTCGACCAGAGCCACGGTCGTGAGCGCCGTGACCACCGCACCGATGGCGATGGCCACGAAGAACATGGGAACGCCGCCCACCGCGCCGAGCACCGCCACGATCGGTCCGCCGTGCGGCACCGCGTCCTTCACGCTCGCCATGCCGGCGATCGCACCGGCGACGGCGCCGCCCAGCATGTTGGCAGGGATGACCTGCGCGGGCCGGGCGGCGGCGAACGGAATGGCGCCCTCGGAAATCCCGAAGAAGCCCATGAAGAGCGACGCCATCCCGGTCTCGCGCTCCTGCTCCGAGTACAGCTTGCGGCGGAGCAATGTGGCGAGACCCTGACCGAGCGGCATCACGGGGATGGCCGCGGCGCACATGCCCATCACGGTCTGGTTGCCGGTCGCGATGAGCCCCGTACCGAAGAGGAACGCGGTCTTGTTGACGGGACCGCCCATGTCGAACGCGATCATGAGGCCGAGGATCGCCCCGAGCAGGATCGCGCTGGTGCCCGTCATTCCGCTGAGCCAGCTCGTCAGGTGCTCGAACACCCAGGAGATCGGCTTGCCGATGACGTAGATGAAGAACAGCCCGAGAGCGGTGGTCGCGATGATCGGGATCACGATGATCGGCATGATCGGCCGGACGAACTTCGGGACCTCGACCTTCTTGATCCACTGCACCAGATAGCCGGCCAGGAAGCCGGTGACGATGGCCCCGATGAAGCCCGCGCCCGCCTTGGAGTCGTACAGCTCGCCGGTGTTGGCGATCCACCCGCCGATCATGCCCGGCACCAGCGCGGGCCGGTCCCCGATCGCGTACGCGATGTACCCCGACAGGATCGGCACCATCAGTGTGAAGCCGATGACCCCGATGGCGTTCACGTGCGCCCAGAAGGTCCCCTCCGGGATCACATAGCCCTTGGACGTCGCGTCGCCGCCCAGCGCCAGCGAGATCGCGATCAACAGACCACCGACCACGACGAACGGGATCATGTACGAGACGCCGTTCATCAGCGCCTTGTACGCGACACTCCGCTCCCGGCCGCCTCCACTGCCCCGAGTGGGAGCCTCCGCCGCACCGCCACGGCCCCCGGCGGAAGCCTCCGCCGCACCGCCGCCATCGCCGCCGCCGTGCACAGGAGCGCTCTGCACCCGCTCGATCAGCCGCTCGGGGTGGCTGATGCCCTCGGACACCCCGACGGACAGCACGCGCTTCCCGGCGAACCGGCTGCGGTCCACGTCCTTGTCGGCTGCGATGATGATGCCGTCGGCGTCTCTGACATCGTTGTCAGACAGGACGTTCTCGGCGCCGATGGAGCCCTGCGTCTCCACCTTCATGTCGATGCCGAGGCTCTCCGCCGCCTGCGAGAGCTTCTCCGCCGCCATGTACGTGTGGGCGATACCGGTCGGACAGGCGGTGACGGCGAGCAGCTTCAGCCTCCGCTGCCCGCTGGTGCCCCCGCCCATGGGGGGATCGGCCGGACTGGTCACGTGGATCTCCTAACGCCTTTGCCGCACAAGATCGCGCATATGTTCCCGATCTCAAGGCATCCTGCAACACATAACCGCAGGATCAAAGGCGCAAAGGTCCCATAACGTCCACCTCTGACGGCCTATCCGCCGAACATCGGGTACGCGAAGGCGGGCTGGGGCTTGCTGGGCCAATCGGTGTAGCTTGGTGACCGAGCCAGACGTCGCTGCTGATGGCGGTCGGGCGGTCCACGCACGGACTGTCCGAGGGAGAGAGGGCCTCCGACGGACTGCGCTGCGCGCGTCGGTACACCCTGTACCCGATGCCGCAGGTCAGCCATGTCCACCCTCGACCCATCCACGAGGAGCAGCTCACTCATGACTCTCATCAACGGCAAGGACTTCAAGGTCGCCGACCTCTCCCTGGCGGCGTTCGGCCGCAAGGAGATCACTTTGGCCGAGCACGAGATGCCCGGTCTGATGGCGATCCGCAAGGAGTTCGCCGCCTCCCAGCCGCTGGCCGGGGCCCGCATCATGGGCTCCCTGCACATGACGGTGCAGACCGCCGTCCTGATCGAGACGCTGGTGGCGCTGGGCGCGGAGGTGCGCTGGGTCTCCTGCAACATCTTCTCCACCCAGGACCACGCGGCCGCGGCGATCGCGGTCGGCCCGAACGGCACCCCCGAAGACCCGCAGGGGGTGCCGGTCTTCGCCTGGAAGGGCGAGAGCCTGGAGGAGTACTGGTGGTGCACGGAGCAGGCGCTGACCTGGCCGAACACCCCCACCGGCGGCCCGAACATGATCCTGGACGACGGCGGCGACGCCACCCTCCTGGTCCACAAGGGTGTCGAGTATGAGAAGGCCGGCAAGGTCCCGGCGGTGGAGACGGCGGAGAACGACGAGCACCGCGTGATCCTGCAGGTCCTCAACCGCACCATCAGCGAGGGCTCGCAGAAGTGGACGCAGCTGGCCTCGGAGATCCGCGGGGTGACCGAGGAGACCACCACCGGCGTGCACCGCTTGTATGAGATGCACCGCGAGGGCACCCTCCTCTTCCCGGCGATCAATGTGAACGACGCGGTGACCAAGTCGAAGTTCGACAACAAGTACGGCTGCCGGCACTCGCTGATCGACGGCATCAACCGCGCCACCGACGTCCTGATCGGCGGCAAGACCGCGGTGGTGTGCGGGTATGGCGATGTGGGCAAGGGGTGTGCGGAGTCGCTGCGCGGCCAGGGCGCCCGGGTGATCGTCACGGAGATCGACCCGATCTGCGCGCTGCAGGCGGCGATGGACGGCTACCAGGTGACCACGCTGGATGAGGTGGTGGAGACGGCCGACATCTTCATCACCACGACCGGCAACAAGGACATCATCATGGCCTCGGACATGGCCCGGATGAAGCACCAGGCGATCGTGGGCAACATCGGCCACTTCGACAACGAGATCGACATGGCCGGCCTCGCCGCGATCCCGGGGATCGTCAAGGACGAGGTCAAGCCGCAGGTGCACACCTGGACCTTCCCCGAGGGCAAGGTGCTGATCGTGCTGTCCGAGGGCCGTCTGCTCAACCTGGGCAACGCCACCGGTCACCCGTCCTTCGTGATGTCCAACTCCTTCGCCGACCAGACGCTGGCCCAGATCGAGCTGTTCACCAAGCCCGAGGAGTACCCCACCGGGGTCTACGTGCTGCCCAAGCACCTGGACGAGAAGGTCGCCCGCCTCCACCTCGACGCGCTGGGCGTCAAGCTGACCACGCTGCGCCCGGAGCAGGCCGCCTACATCGGTGTCGAGGTCGAGGGCCCCTTCAAGCCCGACCACTACCGCTACTGACGGTCGACCGGCCACCGGTCAGTCCCACTTCAGCAGGCCCTCGCCTCCGCGGCGGGGGCCTGCCCCTTTGAGAAGCCCGACCGAGGACCAGGACCCACCCCATGCCCCGCGGCCGATATTCGCTCCACGATCCGCACGATCACGCCCCCCTCGGTGAAGAACACTTCCACTGCGCGCCCGGCCCCTCCGGCTGGCGCTACGTCTCCCAACGGACCACCCCCTCGGGCACCCCCGCCGGCTCCGTCGACCTCGCACTCGACGACCGCGGCCGCCCCATCCGCCTGGAACTCCGCGCGGGCGACTGGCAGGTCCGCGCCGGCGCCCTCAACGGCGTCACCTGGGTCCGCACCGACCCCACAGGCGCCCACGCCACCGAAGACAACGCCCCCGCCCACGCCTTCACCGGCACATCCCCCGCCTTCCTCATCGCGACGGCGCGGCTCCTGCGCCTGACCCCCGCTTCCCCCGCGACCCGTGTCCGCCTGGTCGCCTTCACGGACCCGGTCCTGGCCCCCCGCACCCTCGACCAGTCCTGGACCTTGCTGAAAAGCGAAGCACACGCCACTGACAACGGCCCGCTGATCGTGGACGAGTACCAGGTCACGGCCCTGGACACCGGCGAACAGCACGCCGTCCACATCACCGGCGACGTCGTGCTCGCGGCCCCCGGCATCGAGCTGGAGCACCTCGAGACCCCACCGTCGACCTTCGCCTGAAACCGATCAGGCAGGCGGCTGGAACCCGGTAACCGGACGAGACACCTCCGCCCCCTGCCCATCAGGAGCAGGAGCGGGAGCAGGAGCAACGGGAGGCGGGGCAGAAGCGGACGGATAAGCGCCGCCTCCGGCAGCGTGGCCAGAGCCAGCCGCATCGCCAGCACCAGCGCCACCCGCAGCACCAGCGCCGCCCACGGGACCAGTGCCGCCCACGGCACCAGAACCCCCCACGGCACCGGGGCCACTCACCCCACCAGCGGCCCGTCGCGCATCCCGCGTCTGCCGTTCGTGCACCACGGCCGCCAAGTACGCGGCAGGCGGCACCCCGTGCGGCGCCGGAGCGCCGGTCCGTTCCGCCAGATCCCCGGCGAGCCGCTCCGCCATCGCCCAGCCCACCTGCGGATCCAGCTGCTGCATCCGGGTCAGGTACTGCCGAATGGCGAGCCACAGACCCTCCGGCACTCCGGAGAGATCCAGCCCGGAGAACTGTCCCACCAGCCAGGGCGGCGGCGGTGGAACGAACGCCGTGTGCCCCGCCGGCACCCGCTCACGTACGACCAGCGTCCCCGCGAACACATCCCCGAGCCGCCGCCCCCGCGCCGACACCAGCGACGCGATGCACGCGACGACCCCGAACGTCAGCAGGATCTCGACGACCCCGATGGCCCCCCGCACCAGCGCGTGCCGGAACCGGATCGGCCCCCCGTCGTCCCGCACCACGCGCAACCCGCACGCCAGCTTCCCGAGCGACCGCCCATGGCTGAGCGTCTCCACCGCGATGGGCCCACCGACCAGGATCAGCACGAAGCTGGCCGCCGCGACCGCGGCAGCCGCGGCATCGTCCAAGGAGGAGGTCGAGGCGACGATCCCGATGGTCACGCCCAGATACACCGCCCATGCCACGACCAGGTCGATCAGCACGGCAAGCGCCCGACTGGGCAGCTTCGCGGGCCGCAGCTCCAGCGCCACCGCCTCGCCCGTCACCAGCTCACTCACGCCGCCACCCCTTCCCTGCACTGCCGTAGGACTGGCCAGTCTGCCAAGCTGATGAATCACGCGCCGCAGTACGAGGAGCTACGAGGAGCAGTCAACGGATGGACCTCGATGTCTTCGTGTCGTCCCACCGAGCCGAGTGGGACCGACTGGAAGCCCTGCTGCGCCGCCAGCGCCGCCTCACCGGAGCCGAGGCCGACGAGCTGGTCACCCTCTACCAACGCACGGCCACCCACCTCTCCCTGATCCAGTCCACGGCACCCGACCCGCAGCTCATCGGGCGCCTCACTCATCTGGTGGCACGCGCGCGTAGCGCCGTGACGGGCACACGCCGCGCCTCCTGGCGAGACGTGACCCACTTCCTGACCCACGGTTTCCCTGCGGCGGTCTACCGATCCCGTCGCTGGTGGATACCCACTGCTCTGCTCTCGACGGTCCTTGCAGCGGTGATCGGCTGGTGGATCGGCACTCATCCCGAAGTGCAATCCTCGATCGCCGCCCCCAGCGAGCTCCGGGAGATGACCCGCCCCGGCGGCCAGTACGAGACGTACTACTCCAGTCACCCGGCGGCCTCTTTCGCCGCCCAGGTCTGGACGAACAACGCCCAGGCGGCCGCGATGTGCCTGGTCCTGGGAGCCTTCCTCTGCTTCCCTGTCATCTGGATCCTCTTCCAGAACATGCTCAACCTCGGTGTGGGCATCGGCCTGATGTCCTCGGCCGGCCGCCTCGACACCTTCCTCGGCCTCGTCCTGCCGCACGGCCTCCTCGAACTGATGGCGGTCTTCGTAGCCGCCGGCACAGGCCTGCGTCTCGGCTGGACCGTCATCGACCCGGGCCCCCGCACGCGTCGCACCGCCCTGGCCGAGGAGGGCCGCGCAGCCCTCGGCATGGCCATAGGCCTGGCCCTGGTTCTCTTCGTCTCCGGCGCCATCGAAGGCTTCGTCACCCCGTCGGGCCTCCCGACCTGGGCCCGTATCACCATCGGAATCGGCGCCGAACTGGCATTCCTCGCGTACGTCTATGTGCTGGGCGGCAGGGCGGCCCGCGCGGGGGAGACGGGCGACCTGGACCAGGACGAACGCAGCGCCTCCGTCCCCCTCGCAGCTTGATGTGCGTACGGCGCACCTGACCTGCTAGTCTCCTCATCGCCCCGGAAAAACCGTTGACACGGAAGGACCGGGGAGGTAGATTCGAACAGTTGCCTAGAGCTGGACAAGTCCGGCGGCGGCAGTTAAAGTCTGTCTGCTTCTTGAATTTCATTGATCGAGAAGCCACCCCCGATGATTCGGAATCTGAAGCCGGTAAGACCGGCCGAAAACTTCTGATAAAGTCGGAACCGCCGGAAAGGGAAACGCGAAAGCCGAAAGGCCGGAGCGGGAACCGGAAAGGCACCGAGGAAATCGGACACGAAAGAGT
>NZ_JBVKAO010000007.1:0-550995 GCF_055639375.1 Streptomyces sp. NPDC039462 | reverse complement strand
CCGCCCCTGCCCCCACGGAATGGAGCAGGGCAAACCCACCCGCCCGCCCCAACCCCCCCCCAGGACGCCACGGGCCAGACCCGCCCTCCCGCCCCTACTCCCGCAGGACACCACGGGCCAGACCCACCTACCCGCCCCTACTCCCGCTGGACGCCACGGGGCAGACCCACCCACCCGCCCCTACTCCCGCTGGACGCCACGGGGCAGACCCACCCACCCGCCCCTACTCCCGCTGGACGCCACGGGGCAAACGGGTGGGTGGGTGGGAGCATCCGCCGCGGAGCGGCGGGCTTGGGGCTCCTACCCCGGCGGGACAGCGCAGGGGGAGACGGGAGGTGCTCGAGGCCCAGGGGCCAGGTCAGGCCAGGCGGGCCAGGTCCTCCCGCACGAGGACCCCCCGGAGCCGCGCTCCGGCGACGTAACGTTCGACCTCGGAGACCGCGTACTCCCCGAGCCTCCGCACCTCACTCCCCTGCGCCCCCGCGACATGCGGGGTCACCAGCACGTTGGGCAGCCGCAGGAGCACGTGGTCCGCCGGCAACGGCTCAGGATCCGTGACGTCGAGGAACGCGTCCAGGCGCCCCGCCCCGCACTCCCGCGCCAGCGCCTCCGTGTCGACCAGTGACCCCCGCGCCGTGTTGATGACGACCCCGCCGTCCGGGATGCGCTTCAGCATGTCGGCGTTCAGGAGGCCCCGGGTCTCCGGGAGTTGCGGCGCGTGGACCGTGACGATGCTGCTGCGCTCGCACAGGGCGGGCAGGTCCACCAGCTCGGCGCCCAGTTCCGCCGCCTCGGCGCGGCTCACGTAGGGATCCGTGAGCAGGACGCGGAAGCCCGCGTCGGACCCCCGCAGCGCCGCGATCACCCGGCGGCCGATGCGGGACGCGCCGATGACGCCGATGGTGCGTGCGTCCGCCCCGGTGCGGTCGGTGAAGGGCGGCCACCCGGACGCGTACCCCGCCGCGGCCGACAGCACCCCCTTCGCCGCGAATGTGATCGCTGCGAGCGTGAAGGCCACCACCGGGTCCGCGTTGGCGTCCGCCGCCGAGGAGACGACGATGCCGCGGTCCCATACGGCCTCCGTCACCATCGGCTTGACGGAGCCGGCCGCGTGCACGACGGCGCGCAGGGCGGGTGCGGAGGCCAGGATCTCCGGGGTCAGGGGCGGGCAGCCCCAGCCCGTGACCAGCACTTCCGCCACAGAAAGGACGGTCGCCGCCTCCGGTGTGGTGAGGGGCCCGGAGAGGAGCGGCGGGACCAACTGCACGCTGCGGGTGAGTCGTTCGCGTAGATCCGGTGTGAACACGCGCTCCGCGACCTCGGCGCCCATGGCCAGCGCCGCGATGGGCGGACCGTCGCCGTTCCGTTCCCGCCGATCCGCCCGACCCGCCCGCTCTGCCTGATCTGCCACGCGTGACCGTCCCTCGTAGTAACCGGTTACCAACCAGTGCCTGGAGGCTAGGACCAACTCGGGAGAGTGGTCAAGAGACAGCGAGACAAGGGGGGTTGACCGGGCGATGTAACCGCTTTAGATTCCGGGCACCTTATTCCGACGACGGAGGGGTTGCCGTGCCGACGGTGACGAAGGACCGGGCGGAAACCGGGGCGGTGAAGCCGCCCGGCAGGCGCGATACCGGGTCAGATGGCAAGAAATCGGTACGCGATACGGCGTGGAAGCGGTTTCAGCGCACGCGCTTCCTCGTGCTGCTCATGGCGCCCGGGCTCGCGTACTTCCTGGTCTTCCACTACGGCGCCTTCGTCGCCAACGCGGTGGCCTTCAAGGAGTACGTCCCCTTCGACGGCCTCTGGGCCAGCCCGTGGGTGGGCACGGAGAACTTCTCACGGATGTTCGGTGATCCGGACTTCTGGCACGCGACGTGGAACACCCTGTTCATCGCCGTGCTGCAGCTGGTCTTCTTCTTCCCCGCGCCGCTCGCCCTCGCGCTGCTCCTGCACAGCCTGACCTCGGACCTGCTGCGTCGTTTCACGCAGTCCGTGATCTATCTGCCGCACTTCCTGTCGTGGGTCGTCGTCGTGGCGCTCTTCCAGCAAGTGCTCAGCGACACGGGCCTGTTGAACACGTTCCTGAGCGACTCGGGGCTGCACACCGTCGACATCATCGGCAACCCGGACGCGTACAAGGCGCTCGTCGTCGTGGAGGTGATCTGGAAGGACGCGGGGTGGGGGACCATCATCTTCCTCGCCGCGCTGATGCAGGTCGACGAGCAGTTGTACGAGGCGTCCGCCATCGACGGGGCCGGGCCCTGGCGGCGCTTCTGGCACGTCACGCTGCCCAGCATCCGGCCCATCATCATCCTGCTGCTGATCATGCGGCTCGGCGACATCCTCTCGGTCGGCTTCGAGCAGATGCTGCTGCAGCGGCAGTCGGTCGGCCCGGAGGTCGGCGAGGTGCTCGACACGTTCGTCTTCTGGCAGGGAATCGTCGGCGGCGACACCGGATACGCGGCGGCCGCGGGCCTGTTCAAGGGCGTCGTCGGCGCGGCGCTCGTCTTCACCGCCAACCGGATCGCCCACCGGCTCGGCGAGCAGGGGGTCTACAAGTGAGTACAGGACACGCCACCAGGCCCGCCTGGATGGAGAAGCCCCGCTTCGCCACCAAGGCCGCCAAGGCCGTCGCGGTCGCGGTCGTTCTCGCACTCGTGCTCGTGCCGTTCCTCGTCATCGTCTCGACCTCGCTCGCCTCCAACCGGGAGGTCGTGGAGAACGGCGGCTGGGTGCTGTGGCCGAGCGATCCGACGCTGCGCGCCTACCGGACCATCCTCGACGGCGGCATCGTCACCAAGGCGCTCGGCGTGAGCGTCGGCCTCACGGTCGTGGGCACGCTCTTCTCGCTCGCGTGCACCACCTTCCTCGCGTACGCCCTGGCCCGCCCCGGTGTCTTCGGCGGCAAGCCGGTGCTGCTGCTCATCCTGTTCACGTTCCTCTTCCCGCCCGGCATGATCCCCGCCTTCCTGCTGGTCAAGGGCATGGGGATGATGGACACGTATGCCGCGCTGATCGCCCCCGTGCTGATCAACGTCTTCAATCTGATCGTGCTGCGCGGCTTCTTCCAGGGGATACCGGAGGAGTTGTACGAGGCCGCACGGCTCGACGGCGCCGGGGACTGGCACATCCTGTGGCGGATCGTGCTCCCGCTGTCCAAGGCGGCCCTCGCCGTGGTCTCCCTCTTCTACGCCGTGAGCTATTGGAACGCCTGGTTCCATGCCTCCATCTACATGGAGTCCGGCCACTGGCCGCTGTCGCAGGTGCTGCGTACGTACGTCATCGGCGGCTCCCAGATCGCCGACACCGGGCTGAGCGAGGCCGGCCAGGTCTCCGCCCCGCAGACGACGCAGATGGCCGTCCTGGTGATCGCCACCGTGCCGATCCTGCTCGTCTATCCCTTCCTGCAGAAGTACTTCACCAAGGGCGTGCTCACCGGCGCCATCAAGAGCTGATACCTCGCCCCGTTGCCAACTCGTCCAGAAGGGCCCATCCACGTGTCCGGTTCCTCGATGTCGCGGCGTACCGTGCTCCGCTCCATAGCCGTCGGCGGCGCCGCCCTGGCCGCCCCGTCCGTCCTCACCGCCTGCTCGACCGGCTCCGACGGCGGCGGCAACGTCGCCAACGCGGGCAAGAAGGCGGCGCCCTGGCCGACGTACACGCCGGCGAAGGGCCCCACCCCCGATCTCGCGCCGACCGCCGAGGGCGTCCAGCCCGGGTACACGAAGTACCCCCAGAAGCTGGTGCGGGCGACGAGTGAGAAGCCGGGCACCGGCAAGCAGAAGATCAAGGTCATGACCATCACCTACGGCACCCCGCCGAAGCCGGTCGGCCGCAACGAGTACTGGCAGGCCGTCAACGAAGCCCTGGGCGTCGAGGTCGAGTTCACCGTCGTGCCGGACGCGGACTTCCGCGCCAAGATGTCCACCCTCATGTCCGGCGACGACCTGCCCGACATGATCAACTTCGGGGGCGGGTACGTCCTGCCGCGCGAGTCGCAGTTCGTGAAGTCGCGGTGCGCCGACCTGAGCGAGCACCTGTCGGGCGACGCGGTCAAGGACTACCCCAACCTCGCCAACATCCCCACGTACGCCTGGGAGGGCATGGGCCGCATCGCCGGACGCATCTACGGACTGCCGATCGAACGCGCCAAGGTGCACGGCGCGATGTTCATCAACCGCGAGGCGTTCGACCGGGCCGGGTACCAGCCGGGGATGTCCGCGCCCGACTTCCGGGCGATGGCGAAGGAGGCCTCACAGGGCAGGAAGTACGCCCTCGGCGCGTCCACGGTGGGCTTCTTCGGCTACATGTACCACGCGATGTGGCACGGCGCGCCGAACCAGTGGCAGATCAAGGACGGCAAGGTCACCGACATGTACGGGACCGACGCGTTCAAGGCCGCCCTCGAACACATGGCCGGGATGCGCAAGGCGGGCTCGTACAACCCGGACGCCACGTCGATCTCCCAGGTCGACCTGAAGACCCAGTTCTACAACGGCACCGTCCGCTCGATGACCGACGGCTGGGGCGCCGTCATCTCCAACGCCCAGGGCATCAAGGACGAGTTCACCCTCGACGTCGCCGAGCCCTACACGGTCGACGGCGCCACACCCGTCTACCAGCAGAACCGCGGCTGTTTCGGCTACACCGTCATCAAGAAGGCCTCCAAGGAGCGGGTGCGGCTGATGCTGCGGGTGCTCGACTGGCTGGCCTCGCCGTTCGGCTCGAAGGAGTACGAGCTGATGCACTACGGAGTGGAGGGCACCCACTTCGAGTACAACAAGGACGGCGATCCGGTCGCCACCGAGCTCGGCCTGATCGACTCCAGGACCAACCTGCCCTTCCCCTACCTCATGGACGCCCCGCAGCCCCTGTACTTCCCCGGCTTCCCCGACCTCACCGAGCGGCTGCACGCCTGGGAGAAGAAGGTCGTCCCGCTCCTCGTGCCCGACGACCACTGGGGCCTCATGTCGGACACGTACAACCGGCAGGGCGCCTCCATGCAGCAGATCATCGAGGACGGCGTGACGGCGATCGTCTCCGGCCGCAAGAAGCTCTCCGACTGGGACGGCGTCTACGCCAAGTGGCGCTCACAGGGCGGCAAGCGGGCCGCCGAGGAATTCCTCAAGGAGTACGAGGCCGCGCACTGACCCGGCGGCGGGGCGCGGGATGATGGGTCCGGGGGCGGGGCGCCGGCGAGTGGCAACTCGGCCCCGGGCCCGGCGGGTTCGCCGCCGGACGGCGGTCGGCCGATGGCCAGGAGAGGGAGACACAGTGGGTGAGCGGGTCACCATCCGCGAGGTGGCCGCGCGTGCGGGCGTCTCGGTGGCGACGGTCTCGCGGGTGCTCGCGGGCAACTACCCGACGTCCACGGCGTCGCGCGCCAAGGTGCTGCGCGCGGTCAAGGACCTCGACTACGTCGCCAACGCGCACGCGCGCGCGTTGGCGGGCGCGGGCCGCAAGACGATCGCGGTGCTCATGTACGACGTGGTCGGGGCGTTCTACGCGCAGGTCGCGCAGGGCGTGGAGGTGGAGGCCGCCCAGCGGGGCCGCCTCACCCTCGTCGCGTCCACGGGCAGCGACCCGGCGCGTGAGCTGGCCCTGGTCCAGATGATGCGGGAACAGGCCGCCGAGGCCGTGATGCTGGTCGGCGGGGCCGTCCAGGACGACGAGTACCGGCAGCGGATGGCGCGGTACGCCGAGGCGCTCGCGGCGGCGGGCTCCCGGCTCGTCCTGTGCGGGCGGCCGGCGCCGACGCCCGACATGCCCGCGCTGGTCGTCGAGTACGACAACGAAGCGGGCGCCCACGCGGTGACCAGCCACCTCCTGGGCGCCGGGCACCGGCGGATCGCGCTGCTCGGCTACGAGCCGGGCAACACGACCGGCGAGGACCGGCTCGCCGGCTTCCTCCGGGCGCTCGCGGACCACGGGGTGCCGCGCGAGGAGGCCGTCCTCCACGGCATCGGCTTCGGGCAGAACCACGGCTATCGGGCGATGCGGGAGCTGCTCGACGCGTCGGGCGGCAAGCCCGACTTCACGGCGGTCTTCGCGGGCGACGACCGGGCCGCGGCGGCGGCGATCATCGCGCTGCGGGAGTACGGGTTGCGGGTGCCGGAGGACATGTCGGTGGTCGGCTACAACGACGACCCGGTGGCCGGTGACATCACTCCCGGCCTGACCACCGTGCACATCCCCGCGGAGGAAATGGGCCGCACGGCGGTCCGCCGCGCCCTCTCCGGCTCTCCGGCCTCGGGCCAGGAACGGCATGTTCTCGGTACGCATATTGTGATTCGGGACAGTGTGCGGGGGGTGCGGGGGCGCAGTTCTTCGCGTGCCTGAGGGGGCGGGTGTTGTGTTGTCGGGTGCGGGCCGTCGTGACTTTTCGCGCAGTTCCCCGCGCCCCTGAACAGCCCGTCTGTCGGCTGCGGGTTGGTTGTGGTTGCTCGCGCCGTTCCCCGCGCCCCTGAGGCATCACGCCTGGCCGTCGTCCGCCCGGTCGGCGTCTACGTAGGGGGCGGTTATGGCGTTGTCGTCAGGATGGCCCTTGTCAGGGCCGTCGGGTGGTCGTGCATGATCATGTGGCCCGATGGGTGCGCCACCCGTAAAGTCGCGTCCAGGTTGCGGGACAGGGCGCGTTGGCGGTTCAGCCATCGGCGCGGGCCTCTCTTGTACGCGGCGAGCACGGTGACCGGGAGACCGGCCGGCAGGGGCGCCCCGCGCCGGAGGGCGGCCAGTTCACGTGCCTCGTCGGCGTACGTCGCGTACTCCATGAGCGTCGCCCGCCACACACGGCTGCTCCCGTACAGGCGGGCCCAAGGAGTGGGCGCCGCCAGGTGTCGCAGTGCGGGGCCCGTCGCCCGGGGCAGGCCCGCCGCGCACAGCAGCGTCCCGCACGCGCGCGTGGCCGTCACCCGGAGCCCGCGCGGCAGCAGGGCGCGCGGCCGCTCCTCGACGCTGGAGTCGACCAGGACGAGTCCCTCCGTACGTTCTGGGTAGAGCCGCGCGAACGCCTCCGCGTGGAATCCGGCGAGGGAGTGGCCGACCACCGTGACCCGTGCCGCGCCGAGCCGTACCGCGTCGAGGACGCACCGGATGCGGTCCGCCTCGCCCCGCAACGTGGGTGCCACGCGCGCGTGGCCGCTGAGGCCCAGGCCGGGGCGGTCGAAGCGGACGACGGTGCGGTGCGGGGCCAGCAGCGGCACCACCGGATCCCAGTCGAACCAGCCGAGGCCGAGCCCGGCACTGAGCACGCACGCCGGCCCGCTCCCCGTCACCTCGACGTGGTGCGGGACTCCCCCGACGCGTACGAAGGTCACGTGGTCATTCCTGCCCTGCCTCCGAAGGCGGAACCTTCGCGTCCCTCGACACCGACCACGCGAGCGTCACCAGCCACACCGCGATCAACAACACCTGGAGGCGCTGGCCGATCCCGAGCCCCCACGTCCCCCGCCCGGCCTCGAACGCGGCGACGGATGCCAGCGTCCAGCCGGTAGCGGCCAGTTCGAGGGCGACGAGGACGGGTCCGGTGCGCGCGAGCGTCGGCCACGTACCGGCACGACGGCGCGCGGCGACCGTGAGCAGCACCATGGCGACCAGCGCTCCGGTGACCGCCAGGCTGCTGCTGACCGCGTGTGCGGAGTGCGTCCAGGGGACGGTGCCCGCCCGCTCGCGCGCGGCACAGCCCGCGTCGGCGGTCGCCGCGCAGTTCAGCGGGAGACGGGAGTCGGCCGCCGTGGCCGCCCCGAACAGCGCGAGCCCCGCCCAGCCCGCCGTGGTCCACCACCCGCGGAGCGGCAGCCGTGCCAGGGCGAGCGCCGCGCCCGCGAGGACGAGGAGGCCCGCGAGGAAGTCCGCGGTGCGGAAGAACGTCCCGTACGGCTGGTCCTCGGCGGCGAGTTCACTGACGTACGTCGTGCGTGGCGAGAGGCCGGTCGGCAGGAAGGCCTCGGCCGACCATGTGCTGTACGCGAGGGCGGCGGCCAGCAGGAGCCCCACGAGGACACGTGCGGCGGCGGGCCGGGCGAGGCGGACGGGACGTGCGTCCATGGGGGCGGTTGCCGTCGTGGCGGAGGGCACCGGTGCGCACACGCTATTTCTGCGCATGGGCCGGCCGGTGCTCGGGGTGGATCCAGCTGGGTTTGCGGTACTTGAGGAAGGCCGCGGGCGCCAGGACGCCGAGCGCGAGGAGGCCGCCGCCGACGATCAGCAGGTAGCGCCACAGCGGGCCCTTGCCGAACTGGTCGGGCGGCACGAAGCCGATGGCCAGCGCGACGAGCGACGCGACGAAGCCGACGGACGCGACGAGCGTCACGGCGGGGACCACGAAGCCGCGCGGCACCTCCGGATGCGATTTCCGCAGCCGTACGACGGCCACGAACATCAGCAGATACGCGATGAGGTAGATCTGCACGGTGATGACCGAGAACATCCAGTAGGCACTGGAGACGTCGTCACTGAAGGCGTAGAGGACACCGATCAGCGTGGTGATCACGCCCTGCGCGACCATGATGTTCCGGGGGACGCCCGCTTTGTTGAACTTCTGCAGGACGGGCGGCAGATAGCCCTCCTGCCGGGCGAGCGTCACCAACCCCTTGGCGGGACCCGCGAGCCAGGTGAGCATGCCGCCGAGCGCGGCCATGACCAGCATGATCCCGACGACCTTGGTCAGCCAGCCGACGTGGAAGTGGTCGAAGAAGGCCTGGAAGGCCTGCATCAGGCCGGCGGTGAGGCTGAGCTGCCCCGACGGCATGACCCAGCTGATGGCCAGGGCCGGAAGGATGAAGATCAGCAGGACGAGGCCGGTGGCGAGGAAGATCGAGCGCGGGTACTCGGAGCGGGGGTGGCGCAACGACGACACGTGGACGCCGTTCATCTCCATGCCCGCGTAGGAGAGGAAGTTGTTGACGATGAGGACCAGGCTGGCCAGGCCGGTCCACGGAGGCAGCCAGTGGTCGGCGCTCATGGGCGCGGCGGACGGGTTGCCCTGCCCCAGGAAGACGACACCGAGCGCGACGAGGACGACACCGGGGACGAGGGTGCCGATGACGAGCCCCCAGGAGGACAGCCCGGCGACTGTCTTGGTCCCCCGGCACGTGACCCATACGCCGGTCCAGTAGATGACGACGATGACGATTGCTACGTAGAGGCCGTTTTCGGCGAGGCTCGGATGGACGACGTACGCGAACGTCGAGGCGACGTAGGCGAGCAGGCTCGGGTAGTACGCGATGGTCATGGCGAACTGGCACCAGACGGCGACGAACCCGAGCGGCTTGCCCAGGGCCTCGCTCACCCAGCGGTAGATGCCGCCGGACCACCCGGAGGCGAGCTCGGCGCCGACGAGGGCGGTGGGGAGCAGGAAGACGACGGCGGGCAGGAGGTAGAGGAAGACGGCGGCCAGTCCGTAGATGGCCATGGAGGGCGAGGGGCGCAGACTGGCCACGGACGCGGTGGTCATCAGGGCGAGCGTCAGCCAGGAGATGAACTGCCGCGGAATGGCCGGGTCCGGCTCCGGCAGGGTTCCCGCACCGGTCTGCTCCGGTTCGTCCTTTTTCGTCATGCGCTCATGATCGTCGGAGCGGCGGGGGCCCGCATGTCGCCGGATACCCGGCGGGGGTAGGGTGCGCCTCATGGCGAGGACGAGGAGCCGCACGGGGCACGGGCAGTGGCTGCTGCTCGCCGCGCTGCTCTTCGGGATCGTGACCATGCATACGTTGGGGCATCCTTCGGGGGGCTCCGGCGGGGGGCATGGGGGTGACCGGCATGGGGCTGACCGGTATGTGGCCGTCGGCGAGTCTCTGCGTCACGGGGACGTCATGAGCCCCGAGCGGCACGGGGACGGCATGAACTCCGAGCGGCACGGGGATGTCTGGAACTCCGAGCGTCACGGTGACCGTGGCATGCGCGTGGCCGTGCCTCCCGTGGCCGGCCCCGCTTCCGCCTCCGAACCGCACGACGGCGGGATGGCGATGGACCCGCTGTCCGTGTGCCTCGCGGTGCTGGGCGCCTTCACGCTCGCCCTGCTGGTGCGGGCAGGCCTGCTGCGGCCGGGCCCGCGCGTCGCCCATCTGCACGCTCCCGGGCGGCTCCTCCACACCCTGCGGCCCAATCCGCCGCCGCCCCGCATACTCCTCTCCCGTCTGTCGGTGCTGCGCATTTAGGCCTGCGCACCGGCTGCTTCGCGCTGCCCGCCGAACTCGTGGTGCTCCTGTGGGAACCCGCGGGGGTCGGGCGGTGTACCAGAAGCAGCAGATGCGCCCATCTGCACGCACCACCACGACGAGGTGTCACCCAGCCATGCGTAAAGAAGCTTCTCCGCACGTCCCGTCACAGCCCGCCCTCTCACAGCCGGTTCCCGCGCAACCCGTCCTCGCGCGGCCCGTTTCCTCACGCGTCGTTCCCCCACGCGCCGTTCCCTCGCGGCGCACCGTGCTCGGTGCCGCGGCCGCCGTCGCCGGGGCGGGAATCCTGACGGCCTGTTCGGACGCGGACCAGGGCGGTGGCCACAGCGGGCACGGCCCGGGCGGCGCGTCGGGGCCCGAGGGCTATGTGGATCCCGCGGGCAAGGAGGTCGCGGCCGCCGAGAAGAAGCGCGGCAGGGGCGGCCGGACCCGCGAGGTGAGGCTGACGGCGGTGGAGACCAGGCTCGACCTGGGCGGCCCCACGGTCAGGTCGTGGGCGTACGGGGACCGGCTCCCCGGCAAGGAGGTCCGGGTCACCGCGGGCGACACCCTCGCCCTCACCCTGGCCAACCACCTGCCGCAGGCCACCTCCCTGCACTGGCACGGCATCGCCCTGCGCAATGACATGGACGGCGTCCCCGGCCTCACCCAGCAGGACATCAAACCGGGAGCGGACTTCACCTACCGCTTCGCGGTGCCCCACCCGGGGACGTACTGGTTCCATCCGCACTCCGGCACCCAGCAGGACCGCGGGCTGTACGCACCCTTGATCGTCGAGGACCCGAAGGAGCCGCTGGAGTACGACAAGGAGTGGGTGATCGTCCTCGACGACTGGGTGGACGGAGTGGACGGCTCGACCCCGGACGGCGTGCTCGCCGAGCTGAGCAAGGGCATGGCCGACCACGACATGGGCGGCGAGGACTCCGGCGGCCACGGTGGGCACGGTGGGCCCGACATGCCGGGCACCCCCTCCGGTTCCTCCGGCCCCTCCCGCATGATGATGGGCGCCAAGAGCGACCTGCTGGGCGGCGACGCGGGCGACGTGGCCTACCCGCACTACCTCATCAATGGACGCACGGCCGCGGCGCCTTCACAGTTCCGCGCCCGCCCCGGCGACCGCATCCGCCTCCGCATCATCAACGCCGGCGGGGACACGGCCTTCCGCGTAGCCCTCGGCGGCCACGAGATGACGGTGACCCACACGGACGGCTTCCCGGTGCGGCACGCGAAGACGCAGGCGCTGCTCCTCGGCATGGGCGAGCGGTACGACGTGCTGGTCACCGCCAAGGACGGCGTCTTCCCGCTGACCGCCGTCGCCGAGGGCAAGAAGGCGGCGGCGCTCGCGGTGCTGCGCACGGGCGGCGGGGCCGCGCCGACCGCGTCGACCCGCCCCGACGAGCTGAAGGGCCGCCTCCTGACCGCCGCCGAGCTGAGGGCGCACGAGTCGGTCGCCCTGCCCTCCCGCAAGCCGGACCGCACGATCAGGCTCCAACTGACGGGCGGCATGGCCGCGTACGACTGGGCCTTCGACAAGAAGCCCTACTCCCCCGGCCGGCGCCACCCCGTCCGCGCCGGCGAGCGGGTCCGTCTGACCTTCGCCAACTCGACCTCGATGTGGCACCCCGTTCACCTGCACGGCCACACCTTCGCCCTGGCGAACACCCCGGGCGGCCCCCGCAAGGACACCGCGATCGTCCTGCCGAACAGCAGCCTGACGGTGGACTTCGAGGCGGACAACCCGGGCCTGTGGATGATCCACTGCCACAACGTGTACCACGCGGAGGCGGGAATGATGACGGTCCTCGGCTACCGAAGCTGACCGCCAACCACCACCTCGCAGCCCTCGCGGAAGAAAGGTAGGCACTCATCACCAGAAGCGGGATAATAACGGCATAACAGTCGGCAGGCATCCCAGGCCACAGGCCCATGCCACCCCTTCCGAAGGGGGCCGGTCCCCATGACCACCCCTGGCGTCCCGCAACCCGGCGCCCCGCAGCAGCCACCACCGCAGCAGATGCGCAACGGCCTCGGTACCGCGGCCTTAGTGCTCGGCATCATCGGCGTGCTGTGCGGGCTGGTGCCGCTGCTGTTCTGGGCGGCGGGCGTCCTTGCCGTCCTGGCGCTGGTCTTCGGTTTCGTCGGCATCGGCAGGGCCCGCAGAGGCCAGGCCACCAACCGGGGCATGGCGATCTGGGGCACCTCGCTCGGGGCGGTCGCCGCGGTCCTGGCGGTCGTCGGTCTCGTCATCAGCGTCTCGGTCTTCAACGACACGGTGGACGAGCTGGACGGGACCGGCGGCAAGAAGGAAGCGTCGACCGCGCCCGCCGAGCCGTCCGGCTCCGACCGGGAGCGGGAGACGGAGACGGAGGCGGAGGCGGGGGACGACTCCGGCGAGCTCGGGTTCGGCGAGACCTTCGCGTACGACGACGGCGTGAAGGTGACCGTCGCCGAACCCGCCCCCTACCAGCCGGGGCCGTACGCGGCGGGCCACACCCAGGGCCACAAGGCCCTGACCGTCAGGATCACCGTCGTCAACGGCTCGGATGAGACGGCCGATCTGGACCTGACCACGGTCACCTTCAAGGACGCCGACGGCGCCGAGGCGGACAAGATCTTCGACGGCGACCTGCCGAGGGAGCTCGCCGGCAAGCTGGCACCCGGCAAGCAGTCCGCCGCCACCTACGCCGTCAGCCTCCCGGCCGACGCCGCACACACGCTGGAGGTCCAGGTCGAACCCGGCTTCCTCCAGTACGACAACGCGACCTGGTCCGGAAGCATCCGGTGACGCGAGGGGACACCCCTCGCACCCGCCCCGGCGAGGCACCGAGCCCAGCAAGGCATCGCGTCGCTCTGACGATTACACTGATTCCGTGCCTCAACTACGCCTCGCTCTGAATCAGATCGACTCGACCGTCGGCGATCTCGCCGGGAACGCCGAGGCGATCGTCCACTGGACCCGGCACTCCGCCGAGCAGGGGGCGCATCTCGTCGCGTTCCCCGAGATGGTGCTGACCGGCTATCCCGTCGAGGACCTCGCGCTGCGTTCGTCCTTCGTCCAGGCCTCCCGGGCGGCGCTCCGCGCGCTCGCGGTGCGGCTGCGGGACGAGGGGTTCGGAGAGCTGCCGGTCGTCGTCGGCTATCTCGACCGCACCGAGGAGGCCAAGCCGAAGTTCGGCCAGCCCGCGGGCGCCCCGCGCAACGCGGGCGCGGTGCTGTACCGCGGCGAGTGCGTCCTGACGTACTCCAAGCACCACCTGCCCAACTACGGCGTCTTCGACGAGTTCCGGTACTTCGTGCCGGGCGAGACGCTGCCGGTCGTGCGGGTGCACGGCGTCGATGTCGCGCTCGCCATCTGCGAGGACCTCTGGCAGGACGGCGGCCGTGTGCCGGCGACGCGCAGCGCGGGGGCCGGGCTGCTGCTCTCCATCAACGCGTCGCCGTACGAGCAGAACAAGGACGACCAGCGCCTCGAACTCGTGCGCAAGCGCGCGCAGGAGGCCGGCTGCACCACCGCGTACCTCGCGATGATCGGCGGGCAGGACGAGCTGGTGTTCGACGGTGACTCGATCGTCGTCGACAAGGACGGCGAAGTCATCGCCCGGGCCCCGCAGTTCTCCGAGGGCTGTGTCGTCCTCGACCTCGACCTGCCGGCCGCCGCGCCCGTGCCGCCGTCCGGCGTCGTCGACGACGGGCTGCGCATCGAGCACGTCACGCTCTCCGAGGAGCCCCTCCCTGCGTACGAGGTCGAGCTCACCGGCGGGTATGCCGAGCGGCTCGACGACGACGAGGAGGTGTACTCGGCGCTCGTCGTGGGGCTGCGCGCGTACGCCGCGAAGAACGGTTTCAGCAGCGTCCTGATCGGCCTCTCCGGCGGCATCGACTCGGCGCTCACCGCCGCCATCGCCTGCGACGCGCTGGGCGCGCAGAACGTGTACGGCGTCGCCATGCCGTCCCGGTACTCCTCCGACCACTCCATCGGTGACGCGGAGGAGCTGGCGCGGCGCACCGGGCTCAACTTCCGCACCGTGCCGATCGCCCCGATGTTCGACGCGTACATGGGTTCGCTGGGGCTCACCGGGCTCGCCGAGGAGAACCTCCAGTCGCGGCTGCGCGGCACGATGCTGATGGCGCTCTCCAACCAGGAGGGGCACATCGTGCTCGCGCCGGGCAACAAGTCCGAGCTGGCGGTCGGGTACTCCACGCTGTACGGCGACTCCGTGGGGGCGTACGGCCCGATCAAGGACGTCTACAAGACGGCGATCTTCCGGCTCGCGGAGTGGCGCAACCGCGCCGCGCGGGAGCGGGGGCAGACGCCGCCGATCCCGGAGAACTCCATCACCAAGCCGCCGAGCGCCGAGCTCCGCCCCGACCAGGTCGACACGGACTCGCTGCCCGACTACCCGGTCCTGGACGCGATCCTGGAGCTCTACGTCGACCGGGACCAGGGCGCCGACGCGATCGTGGCCGCCGGGTTCGACCGGGAGCTGGTCGTCAAGACGCTGCGGATGGTGGACACCGCCGAGTACAAGCGGCGGCAGTACCCGCCAGGCACGAAGATCTCCGCGAAGGGCTTCGGCAAGGACCGCCGCCTGCCGATCACCAACCGCTGGCGCGAGTCCTCCGCGGGCTGACCGGCCACTCCGGGCGCGGGACGCCCGGCGCGCCCCACGTGATCTGCCCCTGTCGCCACACGGCGACAGGGACAGATCGGCTCAGGGACAGATCAGCTCAGGACCAGCCCAGCGGGTGGTGTCCGGCTCAGTGGCGGGCCGGCTCCCTGGTCGGGGTGCCGGTCGCCACGACCCGTTCCGTGCCCGTCACGGGCCCCCTGCGGAGGTCCACCACGTACGCCACGCCGGCCACCGCCAGGCCGAGCACGGCGAGGACCGCGCCCGTCACGGCCGGGGAGGTCACGCCGAAGCCCGCCGCGAGGGCGAGGCCGCCGATCCAGGCGCCGCCCGCGTTGGCGAGGTTGAACGCGCCCTGGTTGGCGGAGGAGGCCAGGGACGGGGCCGCCGCGGCCTTCTCCATGACCATGAGCTGCAGCGGCGAACCCGTCGTGAACGCCGCCATGCCGAGCAGGACGACGCCGACCGCCGCGCTCCATCCGGCGCTCATGAGCAGCGGGAAGAGCGCGAGGACGACGGCCAGCGCCGTGAGTCCGCCGAAGAGCGTGCCGCGCAGGGAGTGGTCCGCGAGGCGGCCGCCCAGCAGGTTGCCCGCCGTCGCGCCCACGCCGAACAGCGCGAGGAGCAGCGTGACGCTGGACTCCGCGTAACCGGCCGCGTCCGTCAGCATCGGCGTGATGTAGCTGTACGCCGCGAAGAGCGCCCCGAAGCCGGCGACGGTCGTGCCGAGCGCCAGCCACACCGGAAGGCTGCGCAGCGCGCGGAGCTCGCCGCGCAGTCCCGCCGCGTCGCCGTGGCCGTGGTCGGCCGGGACCAGGAGGGCGAGCGAGGCGATGGCCGCGAGCCCGATCGCGCTCACCGCGAGGAACGTGGCGCGCCAGCCGAGCTGCTGCCCCATCGCCGTGGCCACCGGTACGCCGACGATGTTGGCGACGGTCAGGCCGAGGAACATCAGGGAGACCGAGCGGGCCTTGCGCTCGGGGGCGACGAGCCCGGTGGCGACGACCGCGCCGACCCCGAAGAACGCGCCGTGCGGCAGCCCGCTGAGGAAGCGGGCGGCCATCAGGAGGTGGTAGTCGGGGGCCGCCGCCGACAGCGCGTTGCCGACCACGAAGAGCACCATCAGGCCGATCAGGACGCGGCGGCGCGGCAGCTTCGCGGTGACGGCGGCGAGGAGCGGGGCGCCGATGACGACGCCGAGCGCGTACGCGGAGACGAGGTGTCCCGCGGTGGGTATGGACAGGTGCAGGTCGTCGGCGACGTTGGGCAGCAGGCCCATCATCACGAACTCGGTGGTGCCGATGCCGAAGGCGCCCACGGCGAGGGCGAGCAGGGCCAGGGGCATGAAGAAGTACCTTCCAACGGAAGCGGGGGTGGGGGCGGGGGGGCTGCTTCACTGAGAGCGTCGAGGGCGCGGAGAGCGCCGGGGACCAACGCAGAGTGAACCCATAAGTTTACGTACGGAACAAACCCGCGCCCGCCCAGTATTCCGTGCGCTCACATCCGCACGGTCACACCCGCACCACGCGCACGTTACGAGGAGAGGTCGACCCGCGCCGCGATCGGCAGGTGGTCGCTGCCCGTCTCCGGCAGCGTCCAGGAGGCGACCGGCTCGACGCCCTTGACCATGATCTGGTCGATGCGGGCCATCGGGAACGACGCGGGCCAGCTGAAGCCGAAGCCGTCGCCCGCCGCGCCCTGCGTGGAGCGCATCTGGGAGGTGACCGCGTTCAGGGCGCGGTCGTTCATCGTGCCGTTGAGGTCGCCGAGCAGGACGACCTTGCCGAGCTTCTCGTCGGCGATGGCCTCGCCGAGCGCGTCGGCGCTGTTGTCGCGCTGGTTGGCGGTGAAGCCCGCGTCGAGCTTCACGCGGACCGAGGGCAGGTGCGCGACGTAGACGCCGACGTCACCCTTGGGGGTGTTGACCGTCGCCCGCATCGCCCGGACCCAGCCCAGCTTGATGTCCACGGGCCTGGCGTCGGTCAGCGGGTACTTGCTCCACAGCCCGACGGTGCCCTTCACCGAGTGGTACTTGTACTCCCCCGCCAGCGCCTTCTCGTACGTGGGGACGGCGTCCGCGGTGAGCTCCTCCAGCGCGATGACGTCGGCGCCGGAGGAGGCGACGTCCTGGGCGGTGCCGGTCGGGTCGGGGTTGTCCGCGTTCACGTTGTGCGTGGCGACGGTCAGGTCGCCGCCGGTGCCGCCCGACTTGCCGGTGATCAGGCCGCCGAACGAGTTGATCCAGATGATCAGGGGCAGCAGCAGGGCGATCAGCGCGGTGGCGGACTTGCGGACCACCGCGATGACGAGCAGCACCGGGATGAAGACGCCGAGCCAGGGCAGGAAGGTCTCGGTCAGGCTGCCGAGGTTGCCCACGTTGTTGGGGATCTGCGCGTGGAAGAGCATCACCAGGGCGATCAGGACCGCGGCGCCCGCCGTGACGAGCCCGCGCCGCCAGATGCCCGGGTCGCCCCGCCAGCCGTCGAGCAGGCGGCGGAGCCGGGACCCCGGACGCTCGGGCCCCGAGCCGCCGCTGCCCGTCTCCGTCATATACGCCTGCGCCATGCTGTCGTCGCCTCACTGCCTGCCGTGCACACCGTCTGTCCCGCCCCCCTGAAACCCTAGGGGATGAACCGGTGTCGTCCCTGCCGTCCACGACGGCCGTACAGGCACCATGACGTCCGGGGCGGCGCGAGGGGTTCCTGATCTGCGGAGGAGAGCGCCCTCTGTGACGAAATGCGCACAACCCCGACGGCGGATCCGGTGAGCCGTGTCACCGCGCGGGCCGCAGCCCCTCCAGGACGCTGTCGACGATCCGCTCCGCGAGGTCGTCGTCGAGCGGCGCGCCCGGCCGCAGGATCGTGCGGAGCAGCATGGGGCCCACGAAGAGGTCGTTGGCCAGCTCCACGTCGGCGTCCGCGCGCAGTTCGCCGTCGGCGACGCCGCGCCGCAGCACCTCGACGATCATGCGGCGGCGGGGCGCGACGACCGTCTCCTGGTACGCCTCCGCCAGCTTGGGCAGGGCCTTCATCTGGGCGAAGACGTTGTGCAGGAGGGCCGAGGAGCGCATGGTCAGGCCGCGGCGGCGCAGGCTCTCCAGGATGCGGACGAGGTCGTCGCGCATCGAGGTGCCGGGCAGCGGGAGGTCCGGTTCCTCGAAGGCGCGCAGGACGTCGACGAAGAGGGCCTCCTTGCCGTCCCAGCGCCGGTAGATGGTGGCCTTGCCGACCCCGGCCGTGCGGGCGATCCGCTCGATGGACAGCTCGGTGAGCGAGACGCCCTCCTCCAGGAGCCGCACCACGCCCTCGATGATCGCCTGCTCCACGGCCTCGCTCCTGGGCCGCCCCCGGCCGCTCCTGACGAGGGGCGGCTCCTTCGCCACGTCACCCTCGTCCGCGACCCGCACGCCCTGGTGGACCACGTCGTCTCTCCCTCTCTCCGCGCATATCCGCGCTCTCCCGCTCTCCGCGCACCGGATGCCCGCCCGGCCGCCGGGCCGATTCTGCCTCAGCGGCCGGGGGCACCCACCGGTTCGTCCGCCTTCTCGGCCGGGCCGGGCTCCGCGGGCGTACGGCCCGGCAGGAAGAGGAAGACGATCAGCGCGCCGAGCACGGCGACGCCCGCGCCCCACACCGCCGTGACGTGCATGGCGTGCAGGAAGGAGTCGTTGGCGGCGGTGATCAGGGGTTCGCCCTTGGGGCCGAGCCTCGCCGCGACGCCGAGGGTCGCCTCGATGGACTCGCCTGCGGTGTGCCGGGCCCCTTCGGGCAGCACGGTCAGCTGGTCCTCGACCCCGTTCCGGTACGCCGTGGAGAGCACGGAGCCGAGAACCGCGATGCCGAGGGCGCCGCCGACCTGCCGGAAGGTGTTGCTGAGCGCGGACGCGGAGCCTGCCTTCTCGCGCGGCAGGGCCTGCATGATCACGACGCTGGTCGGCGTCATGATGTGCGCCATGCCGGTGCCCATCAGGAAGAAGACGACTTCCAGGAGCCAGATGGGCGTGTCGGCGTCGAAGAGGGTGAAGGCGGTCAGGGTCACGGCCACCAGGAGCAGTCCGCCGGTGCAGACGGCGCGCACGCCGAAACGGTCGACGACGAGTCGGGCCCGGGGCGCGAAGACGAGCTGGGCCAGGGCCAGCGGCAGCATCAGCAGGCCGGTCTGGAGCGGCGAATAGCCTCGCACGCTCTGGGTGTAGAACACCGAGAAGAAGGTCACGCCCATCAGCGCGAAGAAGACGAGCGCGATGGCGCAGATCGCCGCGGAGAACACCCGGTTCTTGAAGTACGTGATGTCGACGGACGGGTGGTCGCTGCGCTTCTCGTGCAGCACGAAGGCGACGAGGACGGCGAGGCCCGCGCCGGCCGTGCCGAGGACGGCCGGGTCGGTGAAGTCGGCCAGCTGGCCGCCCTTGATGATGCCGTAGACGAGCAGCACCAGACCGACGACGGAGAGCGCGACGCCGAAGAGGTCGATCCGGCCGGGCCTCGGGTCGCGGGAGTCGGGCACCAGCCACACCATCAGGGCCAGGGCGACGATCACGATCGGTACGTTGACGAGGAAGACGGAGCCCCACCAGAAGTGGTCGAGCAGCACGCCGCCGGTGATGGGCCCGATGGCGATGGCGAGGCCGACGCCGCCCGCCCAGATGCCGATGGCCTTGGGCTGTTCCTCGCGCTCGAAGACGTTCATCAGGACGGCCAGGGTGGCCGGCATCACGAACGCCGCGCCGAGGCCCATCACCGCGCGGAACGCGATGAGCTGCACGGGCGATCCGGACGCGGCGGCGAGCGCCGACCCGAGCCCGAAGACGACGAGGCCGCCCAGCAGGACCTTCTTGCGGCCGAGCCGGTCGCCGAGCAGGCCCGCCGTGAAGAGGAGACCCGCGAAGACGAGCGTATAGGCGTTGATGGCCCATTCCAGCTCGCTCTGGGTGGCGCCGAGGCCGGTCGGGGCGGGGGTGGAGATGGTCTTGATGGCGACGTTCAGGATCGAGTTGTCGAGCACGACGATCAGCAGGCTGAGCATCAGCACCGCGAGGATCGCCCAGCGGCGCCGGTGGACGGCTTCCGGTATGCGGGGCGGGGTGGGCATGGCAGGGGAGGACATGCCCACCACCGTAAAGCTAATTCGATACGAGACCGTCTCGTATTGGAAAGGTTTGCCGAACACGAGGGCGTGCCTTTACCGAAAGGCCTCCCCGCGCTGTCGAAGGGGCTCCTCACCATCGACTGGTTCCCTTGCCGCCGAATGGTTCCCTTGAGCCGAAAGGTTTCCTTGCTGCCGAAAGGTTCCCTTGTTACTGAAAGGGTCCCTTGTTACTGAAAGGGTCCCTTGTTGCTGAAAGGGTCCCTTGCTACCGAAACCGCTCCTCCTGAACTCGCACTAGCCCCGGGGCCGCACGTGGTGCCACCATGGAGGTGATCCGGGGACGCCGTCAGGGCGCCTCGAGATGACAGAAGGAGCCGTTGCGATGACGCAGCTTTCGGCTGCCCAGAAGAGCGCCGACGCCCCCAAGAGCCCCGACAGCAGCAAGGCGCTGTACGGCGGCAAGGGCACCCGGCGCATCACCGTGCGCGACATCACCGCCGCCAAGGAGCGCGGCGAGAAGTGGCCCATGCTCACCGCCTACGACGCGATGACCGCGTCCGTCTTCGACGAGGCGGGCATCCCCGTCATGCTCGTCGGCGACTCGGCGGGCAACTGCCACCTGGGGTACGAGACGACCGTGCCCGTCACCCTCGACGAGATGACCATGCTGTCGGCCGCGGTCGTACGGGGCACTTCGCGCGCCCTGATCGTCGGCGACCTGCCGTTCGGCTCGTACCAGGAAGGCGCCGTCCAGGCGCTCCGGTCGGCGACGCGCCTCGTGAAGGAGGCGGGCGTCGGCGCGGTGAAGCTGGAGGGCGGTGAACGCTCCCTCGCCCAGACCGAGCTGCTCGTCCAGTCCGGCATCCCCGTCATGTCGCACCTCGGCCTGACCCCGCAGTCCGTGAACACCATGGGCTACCGGGTGCAGGGCCGCGGCGACGAGGCCGCCCACCGGCTCCTCCACGACGCCAAGGCCGCGCAGGACGCGGGCGCGTTCGCGGTCGTCCTTGAGCTGGTCCCCGCGGAGCTCGCCGCCGAGGTCACCCGCTCCCTGCACATCCCGACCGTCGGGATCGGCGCGGGCTCCGAGTGCGACGCGCAGGTCCTGGTCTGGACGGACATGATGGGCCTGACCGGCGGAAAGATGCCGCGCTTCGTCAAGCAGTACGCGGAGTTGCGGAACGTCATGGCCGGGGCGGCGAAGGCGTTCGCGGAGGACGTGGTGGGCGGGGCGTTCCCGGCGCCGGAGCACGCGGTCCACTGAGACCGTGGCGGCGAGCGGTCCCCCTGCCGCCCGCAGGAGCCCACCGCGGCACCACGGCAGCCCGTCGGCCTTCCCCCGACGACGGGCTGCCGCTCCTCGCCCCATACGGGGCCCTCCCGTCCCGCCGCTTCGCGGCGGAGCACCCCTGAGCGGGTACTGCTCGCGTCGCAGGCTGCCGGCTCGGGGCACCCCTGTCCCGCCGCTTCGCGGCGGATCATCGCCGACCGGGTGCTGCTCGCCTCGCAGGCTGCCGCCTCGGGGCGCCCTCCTGTCCCGCCGCTTCGCGGCGGATCATCCCACCCACCCACCCGTTTGCCCCGCGAGTCAAGGCGCAGGTAGGGGCCCCTACAGTCCCGGTCGGTTCGGGGTGCACGGGTGGGTGGGTGGGAAACATCCGCCGCGAAGCGGCGGGACGGGGAGACCCGCACCGGAGAGACGGGTGATGGGTGGACGGGCGGGATGCTCGCCGCGAAGCGGCGGGACAGGGAGACCCGCACCGGAGAGACGGGTGATGGGTGGACGGGCGGGATGCTCGCCGCGAAGCGGCGGGGGAAGGTCTCCCCCCACCGGACCGGAAGCAGTGGGACGGCGGTGGGACATCCGCCGTGAAGCAGCGGGACAGGGTCGGCCCCACCGGCACCGTACCCAGGCGGTGGGACAGGAACGGCCCGCCCCGAGCCGCCGCCGGCAAGAGGGCGCCAACCAGCCCTCCCCCCCCCCCAGTCCCGCCACGGGTGGCCGCACCCCCGGAAACCCCGCCCACGCCCCCGGCACGGGTGACCCCACCCCGGCACCCCCCGCCCCGCCCCCGGCGAGCCCCCTCTGTCGGTGGGATGTCGGTCGTTTGTCGGTGGGGTCTGACACCTTGTGGGCATGACGCGAATCGACATGAACCCCGGCGGCGCAGGGAGCGCGGTCACCGTAAGGGGACTGGTCAAGCACTACGGCGAGACCAAAGCTCTGGACGGCGTGGACCTCGACGTGCGCGAGGGCACCGTCCTCGGCGTGCTCGGGCCCAACGGCGCAGGCAAGACCACCCTCGTCCGCTGCCTCTCGACCCTGATCACCCCGGACGCGGGCACCGCCCTCGTCGCCGGGTACGACGTGGTGCGCCAGCCTCGCCAGCTGCGCCGCGTGATAGGCCTCACCGGCCAGTACGCGTCGGTGGACGAGAAGCTGTCCGGCCGGGAGAACCTGTACATGATCGGGCGGCTGCTCGACCTGTCCCGCAAGGAGTCCAGGTCCCGGGCCGACGGCCTGCTGGAGCGGTTCTCGCTCACCCAGGCCGCCAAGCGCCCGGCGAACACGTACTCGGGCGGTATGCGCCGCCGCCTCGACCTCGCCGCGTCGATGATCGGCAGCCCGGCCGTCCTCTATCTGGACGAGCCGACGACCGGTCTCGACCCCCGCACGAGGAACGAGGTGTGGGCCGAGGTCAAGCGCATGGTGGGCGACGGCGTGACCGTGCTGCTCACCACCCAGTACATGGAGGAGGCCGAGCAGCTGGCCTCCGAGCTGACGGTCATCGACCGCGGCAAGGTCATCGCCAACGGCGGCATCGAGGAGCTGAAGGCGAAGGTCGGCGGCCGCACCCTGCGCGTCCGCCCGGCCGACCCCCTGGAGCTGCGCCCGCTGGCGAACGCCCTGGACGACCTCGGTCTGACCGGCCTCGCCACCTCGACGGTCGACGTCGAGACCGGCACGGTCCTCGTGCCGATCCTCAGCGACGAGCAGCTGACCGCCGTGGTCGGCGCGGTCACCGCGCGCGGCATCACGATCGGCTCGATAGCCACCGAACTGCCCAGCCTGGACGAGGTGTTCCTGTCCATCACCGGCCAGAAGGCCAGTGCCCCGCAGGACGCCCGCCCCGCGGAACTCGAGGAGGTCGCCGTATGAGCGCCACCACACTCACGGCCCCCCTCAAGACGGGGGAGGCGGACGCCCGCATCGGTCTGCGCGGCCATGTCCGCCACACCAGCGCCCTGGTCCGCCGCAATCTGCTGTGGATCCGGCAGGACCCGGAGTCGATGTTCGACGCGGTCCTGATGCCGATCGTCTTCACGCTCCTCTTCGTGTACGTGTTCGGCGGCTCCATCGGGCAGGCGCTCGGCGGCGGCCAGGACCAGTACGTGCAGTATGTGGTCCCCGGCATGATGGCGATGATGAGCATGAACATCGCCATGGCCGTCGGCACGGGCTTCAACCAGGACTTCCAGAACGGCATCATGGACCGCTTCCGGACCCTGCCGATCGGTCAGGGCTCGGTTCTCTTCGCCAAGATCGTGGTGGAGCTGATGCGGCTGCTCATCGCGACGACGATCATGATGATCGTCGGTGTCCTGGTGGGCTTCGACATCACGAACTGGCTCGGTCTGTTCGCCGCCGTGGGCCTCTCCGCCCTGTTCGGCACGTCGATCATGTGGATCTTCCTGGTCCTCGGCGTCTCCATGAAGAGCGCCCAGTCCGTGCAGGCGATGGGCTTCCTGGTCCTGATGCCGCTGCAGTTCGGCTCGTCGATCTTCGCGCCGACGAAGTCGATGCCGGGCTGGCTGCAGGGTTTCACCGACTACAACCCGCTGTCCTCGCTCGCGGACTCCGCGCGCGGCCTGATGGTCGGCGGCCCCGTCGCGCACGACGTGTGGGTGACGGTCGGCTGGTCGGTGGCGCTCACTCTGGTGATGGCGCCGATCGCGATCCACAAGTTCCGCACGAAGAACTGATCACCGGGTCACCGTTCACGGTTCACGGTTCACGGTTCACCGTGGGGTCACTCGGCCCATGCTGCGCACAGGGCGGCGGTTTCTTCCAAGGAGAGGCCGCCGCCCTCCGCGTACGCCGCTTCGAACGCCTCGTCTCCGAGCGCGGCCCGGCACCGCTCCCGCGCGCCCGCGCGGATCTCCCGCTCCATCGTGTTCGCGAAGTGGCGGGGCGGCAGCTCCCGGTCGGCGACGGCCAGGATGCGCGCCGCGTCGCGCGCACGGGCGCCGCCATCCGACCCGCCCCCGGGCCCGGCCCCGGGCACTCCCCCGTCCCCGGCCAGCGTCATCGCGACGAGCGACAGCTGGACCGAGACCATCTGCGGGGCGACCAGCCGCGACAGCGGGTCGAGCGCCTTCTCGAAGGCCTCGCGCGCCCTGGCGAACCCCTCGGCGTACCGCCCGTCCAGTGCGTCGAGCCAGGCCCAGATGCCGAGCACGGAGCTGTCGAAGACCGCGTAACCGATGCCGTTGAACTCCTGCCGCAGCAGCCGCAGTTGCTCGCGCGCCTCGGCGGTGCGGCGGTCGTGGCCCAGTGCGCAGGCGAGGAAGAGCCGGGCGGCGGGCATGACCTCGCCCGTGTGGTGCCTGCCCGGTTCGGCGAGGATCTCCCGCAGCATCGCCTCGCCCCGGTCGAAGAGGTCCCGCCGCTCCGGCGAGTCCGTCAGGATCGCGCCGAGGCGGGCCTTGAGCAGGCCCATCTGGGTCTGGGCGCCGAGCTGTTCGGCATATTCGACGGCGGCTTCGTAGTCCTCGGCGGCCGCCGTGAACTCGCCGCGCCGCTCGCGTGATTCGCCGCGCGCGGAGAGCGCCTCCGCGATGCCCCACATGTCGCCGAGCCGCCGGAACCCGCGCAGCGCCTCGTCCGCGTCGCGGATGGCGTCGCCCGCCCAGTCGCCGCGGTTGGCGAGGATGTTGGCGCGCAGCTGGAGGGCGGCGGCGAGCTCCCAGTCGTATCCGAGGGCACGGCACGCGGCGACGGTCTCGTCGAGGGTGGCGCGCAGCAGGTCCATGTCGCCGCCGAGGAGCACGGCGTAGAACCAGAGGTTGCCGGGGGTGCGGCAGGTCTGCGGGAGGCCGGGCCGGTAGGCGCGCCTGATGCCGGCCAGCTTCTCCGTCGCCTCCGGCGACTGCCAGTCGACCAGTTCCAGCTCCATGCAGGACAGGAGGAGCAGATGCGCGCCTCGGCGGGCCTCCACCAGGAGCTCGGGGCTCATCGGCGGGGGCGCGGCCGTGCACGACTCGTGGAGCGGGGGCGCGGGGGCGACGGGCGGGGCGAAGGGGTCGGGGCCGAGGGCCGTGACGTCGCGGGCCCAGTTGCGGGTCTCCATGCGCATGCCGCGCATCTGCCAGTACCAGGAGAGGGACAGGACGAGGCAGAGCGCTTCCTGCTCGTCCCGTGCGGCGAGCGCGTGCCGCAGGGCGGTGCGCAGGTTCTCGTACTCCACCTCGAGGCGCCGCACGGCCGCCTGCTGGCCGCGGCCGCGCAGCTCGGGGTCGGTGGTCCTCGCGACCTCGCGGTAGTGCACGAGGTGCGCCCGCTCGGCCGCGGCCCGGTCACCGGCCTCGTCGAGCCGCTGACCTGCGTACTCGGCGACGGTCTCCAGGAGCCGGTAGCGCATGCCACTGCCGTACGCCTCCGAAGGGGCCGCCACGACAAGGGACTTGTCGACGAGGGAACCCAGCAGGTCGGCGACGTCGTACGTGCTGCCGGCGGCCGCGCACACCGCCTCCGCGGCGGTCAGGTCGCAGCCGCCCGCGAAGACCGAGAGCCGTCGCAGCACGGTCCGCTCGGCGTCGTCGAGGAGGTCCCAGGACCAGTCGACGACGGCCCGCAGCGTCTGCTGGCGGGGCAGGACCGTGCGGGCGCCGCTGGTGAGCAGGCGGAAGCGGTCGTCGAGACGGTCGGCGATCTGGCGCGGGGTGAGCAGCCGCAGCCGGGCGGCGGCCAGCTCGATGGCGAGCGGCAGACCGTCGAGCCTGCGGCAGATCTCGGCGACGGCCGCCGGATCCCCTTCGACGGTGAACCCCGGCCGCGCCGCGGCACCGCGCTCGGCGAAGAGCCGCACCGCCACCGGCTCGGGCAGCGGCTCGACGGGCCGCAGCGACTCGCCTGGTACGCCGAGGGGTTCACGGCTGGTGGCGAGCACCGTCAGGCCGGGGCAGCGGGCGAGCAGTTCGTCGGCGAGGCGGGCGGCGGCGTCGACGACGTGTTCGCAGTTGTCGAGGACGATCAGCATGCGGCGTGCGGCGCAGTGCTCGACGAGCCGGGCGACGGGGTCCTCGCCGTGCCGTTCGGCAAGGGCCCGCAGCTCCTCGGCGCCGGCGCCGCGCAGCACGGTCTCGCGGGCGCCGACCGCGGTGAGGACGGCCTCGGGGACGTCCGCGGGGTCATCGACCGGCGCGAGTTCGGCGAGCCACACGCCGTCCGGCAGGTCCGGGGCGACGGCCTCCGCGGCCTCCTGCGACAGCCGCGTCTTGCCGGCCCCGCCGGGCCCGAGCAGGGTCACGAGACGCGCCCGCCCGAGGTCGTCCCGCAGTGCGTCCATGTCGTCCTCGCGCCCGACGAACGACGTCAGCCGGGCCCGCAGATTCCCGGCAGGCCGGCCTCGCGCCGGAGCGGGCGGCGTCGCGCCGCCCTCCAACAACTCCTGGTGCAGCCTGCTCAGTTCGGGTCCGGGGTCGGCCCCGAGCCGCTCGGCGAGATCACGTCGTACGCCGTCGTACGCGGCGAGCGCCTCCGCCGGACGCCCCGTGTCGCGCAGTGCGCGCAGCCGCAGGACGTGCAGGGGCTCGTCGAGGGGGTGGGCCTCGCACAGCGCGGCGAGCTCGGGCAGGGCCCGTTCCGCCTCGCCCAGGGAGAGGGCCGCGGCCATCCGGGCGCGCCGGGCTTCGAGGTGGCGGGCGTGCAGGCGGGCGGCGTCCGCGGTGCGGTCCGGCAGGTCGGCGAGGGGTTCGCCGGTCCACAGGGCGAGCGCGTCGTCCAGGACGGCGGCGGCCTTCGCCGGGTCGCCGTCGGCCAGCGCGCGCCCGCCTTCGCCGACCAGCCGGTCGAACCGGAACGCGTCCACGTCGTCGGGGCGCGCGCCGAGCCGGTAGCCGCCGTCCACCGAGGCGACGGCGTCCGCGCCGAGGGCTCTGCGGAGCCGCCCGACCAGCGCCTGGAGGGCGCCGGTCGCGTCGGCCGGAGGTTCGCCGGTCCACACCTCCTCGACCAGGGCCGGGGCGGGGACGGGGCGTCCCGCGTGCAGGGCGAGCGCGGTCAGGAGGGCGCGCAGGCGGGCGCCGCCGACGGGAACGGTGGTTCCGTCGGCGCGGACGGCTCGGGTCGGCCCCAGGACGCGGTATCGCACGGGGCCATTGTCTCTTGGTGGCGGCGGCCGGCGGGACGAGGGCTTCACGGGCGGGTCAGCTTCCGTACGGCTCGGGTGCCCTGGTCCTCGCTGGTCACCGTGACCGTGCCCGCGCCCTCGTCGCCGTCCCACCAGTCGGCGAACGCCTTCCCCAGGGCGTCGAGGTTCTGCCGGGTCTTCTTGTCCTTGTACGTGAGGTAGTCCGTCGCCACGGTGACCGCGCCGGCGCCCTTCGCCCCGTATCCGATGGTGAGGTCCGTGACGTGCGGGGCGAGGCGCGCGCCGCCCGGGGAGTTCTTCGCCGTCCAGGAGCGGAACTCGTCCGCGAGGTTGGAGGGTTCGTCACCGTCGTACAGCGTGAGTGTCTTCGCGGTCTTCCCGCCCTGCCCGAGGATGCGGGCGCTCCCGGCCGCGGGGTCCTCGTCCCACCACTCCGTGAATGCCTCGGCGAGCGGCCCGACCTGCCCCTCCGCCTCGCCCCAGGGTCCGTAGTCCGTGAGGACCTTGACGACTCCGTCGCGGTCGCCGGGCCGGTAGTCGAGGCTGATGTGCAGGGCGTGGCCCGCGAGGGCGTCGTCGCGCTCCGAGTCGTTCGTCTTCAGCCAGCTGCGGAAACCGCGCAGCGGATTGGGGTCGTCCTTGGCGGCTCCGCTGTCACCGTCGCCGCCCCCGGAGCACCCCACGGCCAGGAGCAGCGCGCCTGCCGCGAGCACCCCGGCGCGCGTTCCGGTCCGGGCGAAGCGCCGCGTCGTCCCCACTGTTTTCTCCAAGCTGCTTTCTCCAAACAAATCGACACATCATCAGATGCATGCGTAACGTAACTTCTCGTTTGATGTGTACCAATCGGACTCCGGTTGCCCGGGGTCCGTTTTTCGTGGGGGAACACCACTGTGAGAATGAGACGCAGTCTGACTGCGACAGCCGCCGCGGCCGCGCTCCTGGCCGCCGCGGCTCCGGCGTGGTCCGCTCCGGACCCGACGCCGACCCCGCCGACGTCGTCGGGGAAGCCCTCGTCCAAGCCCTCGAAGTCGCCCTCCCAGGCCCCTGACCAGGGACTGGCCCGCACACTCGAGAAGTTCTGGACGCCGGAGCGCATGGCCGAGGCCGAGCCGGTCGAGCCGCAGCAGACCCGCGAGGCCGCGGCCGCCGAAGACGCCGAGGAGAAGGAGGACGCGGCGCCGCGCAAGGGCATGCTGCGCTCGCCCTCCCGCCCCTTCAAGGGCCGCAAGGAGGTCGGCACGTTCTACTGGGCCGAGAAGGCGGGCAACGACTTCCCGGACCGCTACGACTACCGCTTCTGCGGCGGCACCGTCGTCCCGTCCCCGGGCAAGAACCTGGTCGTGTCGGCGGCGCACTGCTTCGACAGCGGCGCCCGCCAGGAAAACTTGATCTTCGTGCCGCAGCACAGCGCGAGGAACCCCATGCCGCACGGCATGTTCCCCATCAAGAAGAGCCGCATCTTCAAGGACCCCGGCTACACCGGGTCCAAGAAGAGCGAGGAGAACTACACCGCGGTCGACGTCGCGTTCCTCGCCACCGAGCCGCGCGGCGACGGCAAGAAGGTCGAGGACGTCGTCGGGTCCGTCCCGATGGGCTTCAACACCGGCTTCCGCCACACCGCGCAGGTGATCGGTTACCCGTACATGTACGGCGGTGACCGCTACAAGCCGAAGCAGGACCCGCTCAGCTGCACCACGCCGACGAAGAAGTACGCCACCGGCAACGTCAAGGACAGCGGCGGCCGGCTCTGGCGCGGCGGCACCTTCACCGAGATCGACTGCGACGGCTATGTCGGCGGCACCTCCGGCGGCCCCTTCATCACGGCGGGCGGCGAGCCGGCGAAGCTGATCGGCGTCATCGGTGGCTGGATGACGGGCGGTCACAGCGCGGACACCTCGTACTCGTCGTACTTCGGCAAGGACGTCAAGCGGATCTACGACGCCGCGAAGGCGGGCAAGCAGCCGGCGAGCATCGATCCGCCGCCGATGACCGACCCGGTGCTGCCGGGCGCCGGCACGTGGAAGCGCGCCAAGACCATCGCCAACGGCCACTTCACGCTCGACGGGCCGGCCGCAGAGGACCGGACGGACATGCTCGTCATGGGGTCGGACGGCGCGCTGAGCCTCTACCGGGGCGCGGGCAAGGCCAAGAACCACTTCGACAAGGAGTTCAAGGTCCAGGGCCCGAGCGCCCTGTGGCGCGACCACGCCAAGCAGGTCGTCGCGGGCGACTTCACCGGTGACAGCGGCTCGGACCTGATCGTCCGCTGGTCGGACGGCGAGGTGACGCTCTACCCGTCGGTCGACGAGAAGGGCTTCCACGGCGAGTACCGGCTGGTCGCCAAGAACAGCACCTGGAAGCACGCCGAGGTGATGACCGCGGGCCGCTTCGGCGGCAACAAGCGGCAGGACGACCTGGTCGTGCGCTGGTCGGACGGCGAGGTCTCGCTCTACCGCGACACCGGCGGCAACAAGAAGCTCGGCAAGGAGATCAAGGTCGTCCCGCCGGGCTCCGCCAGGACCGGCACGTGGAAGCACGCCACCCGGATCGCCGCGGGCGACCACTCGGGCGACGACACCTGGGACCTCGTCGTGCGCTGGTCCGACGGCGAGCTGACGCAGTACCAGGACTTCACCGGCGCCGGCTCCCTCCGGGGCGAGCACAAGTGGCAGGCCCCGAACAGCCTGTGGAAGCGCGCCCTGATCGTCAGCGGCGGCGACTTCACCGACAACGCAAGGCCCGACGACACCATCGTGCGCTGGTCGGACGGCGAACTGACCCTCTACGCCGACGGCAACGCCTCCGGCGTCGGCGCGGAGAACCAGCTCGTGGCACCCGAGTAACGCGGGCAGATCCCCCTTGAAGCAAGGGGCGGCGGCAACCTCAGGGTGCCGCCGCCCCTCTTCCCCGTCGTGCAACAGGACGGAGCCCCCTCATGAAGCGCGCCCTCGCCAACGCGGCGGCCCTCTGCCTCGCCCTGACGGCATGCAGCGGCACGCAGCCCCCGGACGCCCCCGTACGGAAGTCCCAGCACCGCCTCCTGGAGCAGTTCCGCGCCTGGGCCCGCGACACCGGCGAGTCCCGCACGGCACGCCACGCGCAGGCCCTGTCCACGGTCGAAGTCACCGATTCCTCCTACGACGTGGAGGTGCGGACCGACCTGCCCGCGAAGTCGGCCGAGGCCAAGCAGGTCGCCGCACTCTTCCGCACCTGGTGGGACGGCGACGACGGCGACGGCACCGTGCGGGACTTCGTCCTGCTCGACGCAGGCGGGAAGCGCGTCGACGACCACCTGTTCCCCGCGCTCGGCAACGGCGGCTACGACGTCACGCACTACGCCCTGACCCTCGACTACACCCCGGACAGCAACCGGCTCACCGGCACCGCGGTGATCACCGCGCGGGCCACCCGGGACCTGCCCCGCTTCACCCTGGACCTCGCGGGCCTGCGCGTGCGCCGCGCCGACATCGACGGCTCCGAGGCCCGCGTCGGCAGGAGCGGGAACAAGCTGACGCTCACGCCCTCGCGCACCATCGCCGAGGGGAAGACCTTCAAGACCACCGTCCGGTACGCCGGGGTGCCCCGGATGCTCACGGCGAGCGACGGCGGCGACGAGGGCTGGATCGAGACGGACGACGGCGTGGCGGCGCTCGGCGAGCCCAGCGGCTCCATGACGTGGTTCCCCGGCAACCACCACCCGTCCGACAAGGCGACGTACGACATCGACGTCACCGTGCCGTCTGACTACACCGCGGTCAGCAACGGAACGCTGCACGAGACCCACAGGCGCGGCAAGCGCACCACGTTCCGCTGGCGCAACCGAGAACCCATGGCGAGCTACGTCGCGACCGTCGTCACCGGCGTCTTCGACGTCTCCACCGGTAAGACCGACGACGGCCTGCCTCTCTACACGGCCGTCGACCCCGACGAGGCGGACGGCCCCGTCGACGTCCCGGAGCTGGTGCCGGAGGTCCTCGACTGGGCCGCGGACCGCTTCGGCCCCTACCCCTTCTCCTCGGCCGGCGCCGTCGTCGACCACCTCCCCGACCTCCGCTACGCCCTGGAGACCCAGACCAAGCCGTACTTCGAAGAGGCCCCGGACGCCCTCCTCGTCGTCCACGAGCTGGCCCACCAGTGGTTCGGCAACAGCGTCACGCCCCGCTCCTGGCAGGACATGTGGCTGAACGAGGGCTTCGCGACGTACGCCGAGTGGCTGTGGGACGAGGAACACGGCGGCCCCACCGCGCAGGAGACCTTCGACTCCTTCTACGACGGGACGCACCCGGAGAGCGACGGCATCTGGGGCTTCCCGCCCGCCGACCCGCCGACCGCCGCGCGCGTCTCGGACTCGCCGGTGTACGGCAGGGGCGCCATGACCCTGCACCAGCTGCGCGAGGCCGTGGGCGAGCACGCCTTCTCCACCATCCTGCGCACGTGGGCGCGCGAACACCGGCACGGGAACGCCGACACCGAGCAGTTCATCGCCCTGTGCGAGAAGGAATCGGGCGAGGACCTCACGGACCTGTTCGACACGTGGCTCTTCTCGCCCAAGAAACCCGACGTCACCTGAGGCGGGAGCAGGAACCCGGCCCCCTCACCGGACGTTCTCACCGCACGGACCCGATAGCGTCGGGCACGCCAGGCCGTCGGACTCCAGGAGCCCCGCCCCATGACCACCGCCCCCATCCGCCGCAGCGACCGGCGGATCAGCCCCGTCTTCCTGGGGATCGCCGCCGTCACGGCGGTCTCCGGCTGGGCCGCCTGGACCGGCTTCGCGGACAACCCCGGGCTCGCCGTCTTCCTCTTCGTGACGGCCGCCTGGATCGTCTCGCTCTGCCTGCATGAGTACGCGCACGCGCGCACCGCCCTGCACAGCGGCGACATCTCCATCGGCGCGAAGGGCTATCTGACCCTCAACCCGCTCAAGTACACGCACGCCCTGCTCAGCATCGTGCTGCCGGTGCTGTTCGTGATCATGGGCGGCATCGGCCTGCCCGGCGGGGCGGTCTTCATCGAGCGGGGCAGGATCCGGGGCCGCTGGAAGCACAGCCTGATCTCGGCGGCCGGCCCCCTGACGAACGTGGCGTTCGCCGTCGTCTGCACCGCGCCGTTCTGGCTCGACGCCCTGGACGGCGTCCCCGACACCTTCCGGTACGCGCTCGCGTTCCTCGCCCTGCTCCAGGTGACCGCCGCGATCCTGAACTCCCTGCCCATCCCGGGCCTCGACGGCTACGGCGTGATCGAGCCCTGGCTCTCGCACCGGATCCGCCGCCAGGTGGAGCCGTTCGCGCCGTTCGGGCTGATCGCGGTCTTCGCCGTGCTGTGGATCCCGGAGATCAACCACGCGTTCTTCGACGCCATCGACGCGGTCCTCCGCGCCCTCGGCGTGAGCGAGTGGGACACCTACTGGGGCCAGGACCTGTACCGCTTCTGGCAGACCTCGGAGGAGATTCCCCCAGCGGCGTGAGTCAGTGCGCAGGCAGTCAGGTCAGTGTGCAGCAGGAGAGGCGGCCGCCGCGTCCCGCTCCAGCTTGGCCCGCCGCAGGTAGAACCACGCCATGTTCGACGAGAGCCCCGCGAGCAGCACCCACACGACACCGAGCCAGCTGCCCTGCACGAACGAGATCACGGCCGCGGCGACGGCGAGGGCGCAGACGACGAGGGCGTACACGGCGAGGCGGGGCATGGGGAACGGCTCCTGTCCGGTGAAGCGTGGCAAGCACGGTCGCGTACGCGTGCGCGTACGCAACCAGTGTCCCCCATGCCCGCCCCCGCCCGGCACGGGTCCCTACACGTCCGTGACCCGCAGCCCCGCGTGCGCCTTGTAGCGCCGGTTCACGGAGATCAGGTTGGCGACCAGGGACTCCACCTGATGGGCGTTGCGCAGCCGCCCGGCGAAGATGCCCCGCATGCCGGGGATGCGGGCGGCGAGTGCCTGGACCACGTCGGTGTCGGCGCGGCGCTCGCCGAGGACCATCACGTCGGTGTCGATCTCCTCGACGTCCGGGTCCTGGAGGAGGACGGCCGAGAGGTGGTGGAAGGCGGCGGTGACGCGCGAGTCGGGGAGCAGCGCGGCGGCCTGCTCGGCCGCGCTGCCCTCCTCGGGCTTGAGGGCGTACGCCCCCTTCTTGTCGAAGCCGAGCGGGTTCACGCAGTCCACGACGAGCTTGCCGCTCAGCTCCTCGCGCAGGGATTCCAGGGTCTTCCCGTGGCCCTCCCACGGCACGGCGACGATCACGATGTCGCTGCGCCGCGCGCACTCGGCGTTGTCGGCGCCCTCGACGCCGAGGCCCAGCTCGTCGGCGGCGGCCTGGGCCCGCTCCGCCGCGCGGGAGCCGATGATCACCTTCTGCCCGGCGCGGGCGAGCCGGTAGGCGAGGCCGCGCCCCTGGTCACCGGTGCCGCCGAGGACACCGACGACGAGCCCGGACACGTCGGGAAGCTCCCACGGATCCTTGGCGGGGGCCTTGGCGGGAGCGTTCTGCGCACTGTCTGTAGAGGTCATGGGGCGACCTTACGCACCGGTTCCGCACCCGGTGGTCACCGGTCAGGGGCTACCCGGCGAGTTCCGCCACCGGTATCCGGCGGAACGAGATCGTCTCGTAGGCGCTGAAGTCGCCGGTCTCGTAGAGGAGCCCGACGGTGTGCTCGTCGAGCCGTGTGAGATCGGAGTAGGCGGCCGGCAGCCCGTCGACCGTGTGGGCGGTCCGCCAGGTGGTGCCGCCGTCGGTGGAGCGGCGCACGGTCATCAGCGCGCGGAAGTCGGGGTCGGCGGGGCCGGAGAAGAGCAGTATGTCGGGGTCGCGCAGTTGCAGGACGCTGCACTCGACGACGGGGCCGGTGAGCGAGGCCTGCGGGCGGAACGGCTTGACGAGGCTCTGGCCGCCGTCGCGCGAGTGGGCGTCGGCGCGGTTGCCCGGCGCCGGGGAGTCGTTGCGGGTGTTGAGGTACAGGCGCCCGTCGGGGAGTTCGGCGGCGGTGGTCTCGTTGACGTTGATGTAGCCGTTGACGTTGTCGTCGATGTAGCCGATGCGCCAGGTGGCGCCGCCGTCGTCGCTCAGCAGGCAGTGCCCGCCGTTGTACTTGCCCTCGGTGCCGTTGTCGGTGCCGGTGGGCGGCAGGGAGTGGTTGGCGGGGACGACGACGCGGCCCGTGGTGAGCTGCACGGCGTGCCCGGGCGTGGTCGCGTACCACCGCCAGTTCGTCCGCTTCACCTGGCCGGTGATCTCGCGCGGCGCCGTCCAGGTGAGGCCGTCGTCGTCGCTGTGCTGCACCCAGACGCGGCGTCCGTTGGCCGCGGAGACCTTGCCGCGGCGGATGGCGTCCTCGGTGGCCGCGGCGGCGTTGCGCACGTGGACGAGGAGGACGCGGCCGGTGTCGAGGACGACGGGCGCGGGGTTGCCCGCGAGGTCGGCGCCGTTCTTGCCGACGACCTGGAGGGGGCCCCAGGTGCGGCCGCCGTCGGCGGAGCGTTTGAGGACGATGTCTATGTTGCCGAAGTCCTCCGAGGAGCCGACGCGGCCCTCACAGAAGGCGAGGACGGTGCCGGAGGCCGTGGTGACGACGGCCGGGATGCGGAAGCTCGCGTATCCCTCGCGGCCCGCGCGGAAGGGAACAGACGTCTCATAAGTCATCCTCCGCGCCTCCCCATCCCGGGGGAATTCGCGGTGAACTCCCGGTGACGACTGGCATGTTGGGGCAGGATGCCTCGCCATGGACGCCGTACGGGTCGCGCTGCTGCGCGAAGTGCTCGCCGGGACCGAGTGGCTCGGCGCCACCCGCCGCTTCGCGGGGACGCTGCGGTCCTCCGTCGTGCCGCACGGCGGCGGGCTGCTGCTCGTGGGCACGGCGGCGTACGAGCCGTGGCACCTGGCCGCGCACCTGGTCGACGAGGCGGCCTGGTCGGGCACGCCGGAGCTCACCCCGACGCTCGTACGGCACCGGGTGCGCGCCACGGATCCCGCGCACCTGTCGACCGGGCTCGGCCGCATCGAGGCGGCGCGGCGCGGCGAGACGCTGCTCGTCGTGGCGCCGGACGCGCCGGATCCGGAGCTGCTCACGCGGGTGCACGACGCGCGGCGCGCGGGGGCGACGGTGCTGGCGCTCGGCTCCGGCGACCGGGACCTGGGCGCCCTGTCGCACGAGGCGCTGGCGGTGCCCGAGACGACCGACCTCGACCTCGACACGGTCCAGCACCTGGTGAGCGCGGCCGCCGGGGAGAACGCGCTGCCCGAGCCGCGGGGCCGCAGGCGGCTGCGCGACCGCCTGTCCCGCCTCGCCGACCAGCTGACGTCGCCGCCGCCGGCGCGGTGGTGACGTGCCGCGCCCGCGCGGAGCGTAATTCGGTTGCTCGCGGCACCGGACCGCCCTGAACATGGCTTTTCGTGCCTCTCTCCGCGATACTGCCCGATCTCTCCCCCTGGCGTTCCACGCGCGACTTCCGCTTGCTGTGGATCCAGGGCCTCGTCACGTACTTCGGCAGCTTCATGGCGATGGTGGCCCTGCCGCTGCAGATCAAGGAGCTGACGGACTCGCCGGTCGCGGTCGGTGCGATGGGCGCGGTCGAGCTGGTGCCGCTGATCGTCTTCGGGCTCTACGGCGGCGCGCTCGCCGACGCCGTGGACCGGCGCAAGGTGATCCTCCTGACCGAGGCGGCGCTGGGCCTGCTGGCCGTCGTCCTGTTGGTGAACGCGCTGCTGCCCGACCCGATGCTGTGGCCGCTGTACGTCGTCGCGGCGGGCGTCTCCGCCCTCGCCGGCCTGCAGCGTCCCGCGCTCGACTCCCTCATGGCGCGGATCGTGCCGCACCACCAGCTGACGGCGGCCGCCGCGCTGAACTCCCTGCGCTGGAACGTGGGGGCCATCGCGGGCCCCTCGCTCGCCGGCCTCGTCGTGGCGTACGCCGGGCACGCCTCCGCGTACGCGATCACGATCGGCTGCTTCGCGGTCTCCGTGCTCCTGTGCACCCGCCTCTCCCCCGCGCCGGCCGCGCACGACGCGGAGAAGCCGTCGCTGAAGGGCCTGGCGGAGGGGGCGCGGTACGCGTGGTCGCGGCCGGTGCTGCTCGGTACGTACGCGATCGACATGGCGGCGATGTTCTTCGCCTTCCCGAACACGATCTTTCCGTTCCTCGCGGACGACCTGGACGCGGAGTGGGCGCTCGGCCTGATGTACGCGGCGGGGGCGGTCGGCTCGCTGCTGTTCAGCCTCACCAGCGGGTGGACGTCGCGGGTGCGGCGGCACGGGCTGCTCGTGGTCTTCGGCGCGGCGGGCTGGGGTCTCGCGGTCACGGCGGCGGGCTGGTTCTCGAACATCTGGGTGGTGCTCGGCTGTCTCGCGCTCGCGGGCGCGGGCGACATGGCGAGCGGTCTCGGCCGCTCCACGATCTGGAACCAGACCATCCCGGACGAGCTGCGGGGCCGGCTCGCCGGGATCGAGGTCCTGTCGTACAGCGTGGGTCCCCAGCTCGGCCAGGTCCGCGCGGGCGCGGCGGCGGGCTGGACGGGCACGCGGCCCGCCATCTGGTCGGGCGGCCTGGCCTGCGTGGCCTCGGTCGGCGTCCTCGCGACACTCCTGCCACGGCTCGTGTCGTACGACGCAACGACGGACCCGGACGCGAGACGACGCCGCGAGGAGGGCGAGAGGACGGCGGAGGCGGTGGCCCCCTGACGGGGGGGCCGGGCGGAGGGGGGCGCCCCCTCGACGGGGGGGCGGGCCGGGCGGAGGCGGGGCGCCCCTGACGGGGGCGGGCCGGGCGGAGGCGCATCGCCGCCGACGGGGGCGGGCCAGGCGAAGGCGCATCAGCTCCCCGGCGGGGGGCCGGACAGAGACGGATCGCCCCCCGACGGGAGCGTGGCCAGGCAAAGGCGCATCAGCTCCCCGACCGGAACGGACCGGACAGAAGCGGATCGCCCCCCCGACAGGGGCAGACCAGGCGAAGGCGCATCGGCTCCCCGACCGGAACGGACCGGACAGAGGCGGATCACCCCCCCGACGCGGGCGGGCCAGGCGAAGGCGCATCGGCTCCCCGACCGGGAACGGGCCGGGCGGAGGCGGGGCGTCCCCCGACGGGGGCGGGCCGGGTGGAGGCGGTCGTGCCCCGCGGGGGCGTCGGGGGGTCAGTCGGCCTTGTCGTCGCCGCGGGCCGTCGTGTCGTGCCAGCGGGGGTCGTTCTCCCACTGGAGATTCCGCTCCGCGGCCGTCCGCATCGCGTGCTCCGCCTCCTGGCGCGAGGCGTAGGGCCCCATCCGGTCCTTGCCGGGGCAGTCGGGCCCCTCCTCGACCTTCTGGTGCTCCAGGCAGTAGAACCACTCGCCCGGCTTGCCGACGGTCCGCTTCTTGAACAGCGCCATGCCCCGCTCCTTCCGTCCCCGATCGGGTCACATTCTCTGAGGCCATGCTGCCCCACGACGGCTGGCTAGACTCGCTCACATGTCTGGCCAGTCACTGCTCGTCCCAGGGGAGCTCTCCCCCATCCGTTCCGTACCCGGCAACATCAGGCGCCCCGAGTACGTGGGGAAACCCGCGCCGACCCCGTACACGGGGCCCGAGGTGCAGACCCCCGAGACCATCGAGCTGATGCGCACCGCGGGCCGCATCGCCGCCCGCGCCATGGAAGAGGCCGCGAAACACATCGCGCCCGGCGTGACCACCGATGAGCTGGACCGCGTCGCGCACGAGTACATGTGCGACCACGGCGCCTACCCCTCGACGCTCGGCTACCGCGGCTTCCCGAAGTCGCTGTGCAGCTCGGTCAACGAGGTCATCTGCCACGGGATCCCCGACTCCACCGTCCTGAACGACGGCGACATCATCAACCTCGACGTGACGGCCTACATCGGCGGCGTGCACGGCGACAACAACGCCACCTACCTCGTCGGCGACGTCGACGAGGAGTCCAGGCTGCTCGTGGAGCGGACCCGGGAGGCCCTGAACCGCGCCATCAAGGCCGTCAAGCCCGGCCGCCACATCAACGTCATCGGCCGGGTCATCGAGTCGTACGCCAAGCGCTTCGGTTACGGCGTGGTGCGCGACTTCACCGGCCACGGCATCAACACGTCCTTCCACTCCGGCCTGATCGTCCCGCACTACGACAGCCCGCACGCCACGACGCTCATCCAGCCCGGCATGACGTTCACGATCGAGCCGATGCTGACGCTCGGGACGTACGAGTACGACATGTGGGAGGACGGCTGGACCGTCGTCACGAAGGACCGGAAGCGGACCGCTCAGTTCGAGCACACGCTGGTGGTGACGGCGACCGGGGCGGAGATCCTCACGCTGCCCTGAGGACGGGCCCGGCAGTGATGCGGAAGATCGCTGAACGGGAGGTTCCGGGGGTCGGGAGCGGGTAAGTCTTTTACCGACAGGGTGTCGGGAACCGGTTGACTTAGGTAAGCCTAACTTGCATGATCTGCAGAGGTCACCGGTTTCCGCCGCCCCGTCCTTCCCGGCTCCCCTGGAGGTCTTCATGGACTCGCCGCTCACGCCCTTCTCGACGGTCATCCGCACGGCGTCGCACGAGCAGCACACCGAGGCCGAGACCTCGACCTTCATGAGCGACCTCCTCGGCGGCGGGCTCGGCGTCGACGCGTACACGCGCTACACCGAACAGCTCTGGTTCGTGTACCGCGCCCTGGAGGACGGCGCGCAGGCCCTGCGCGAGGACCCCGTCGCGGGACCCTTCATCCGGCCCGAGCTGCACCGCGTCAGCGAGCTGGAGCGCGACCTCGCGCACCTGCGGGGCGCGGACTGGCGCGCCGGCCTCACCCCGCTGCCCGCCACGGAGGCGTACGCGGCACGGATCGCGGAGTGTGCGCGCACCTGGCCCGGCGGCTATGTCGCCCACCACTACACGCGCTACCTCGGCGACCTCTCCGGCGGCCAGATCATCCGCGGCAAGGCCGAGCGGACCTGGGGCTTCGCCCGCAAGGGCGACGGCGTGCGGTTCTACGTCTTCGAGGGGATCCCCAACCCGGCCGCGTTCAAGCGGGGCTATCGCGAACTGCTCGACGGGATCGACGTGGTGGTCACGGACGACTTGGAGAAGCGGCGGATCGTCGACGAGTGCAAGTTCGCTTTCGCTTTGAATACGGCGGTGTTTCGTGAGCTCGGGGAAGAGTTTCCGCTCAGCGCCTGACGGGGTGACGACTCGGGGGCTCTGCCCCCGGACCCCCGCTCCTCAAACGCCGGAGGGGCTGGAAATACTCAGGCTCCGGAGGGGCTGAGAATGTTGCTGGATTGTCTGACCCGGCCGCCGACCTCGATCACGTTTCCCGGGCCCGGGGCCGTCAGGAGTTGGGAGCCGTGGCCCTGGGTGATGTTGAGGGCGCGGCTCAGTTCGTGGGTGAGCAGGAGTGCCGCCGCGCCCGTCGCCTCGTCCTCGTCGATGCCGTCGCCCCGCCCGGGGAAGCCCCTCGCGCGCACGCGGCCCGCTGCCTCGTCCTCCCAGGCCCAGGCGTAGATCCACTCCCCCGGCGGCGGCACGTCGAGCGCGTCGACCTCCGCCGCCGTCCCGTACTGCCGCAGCGTCCTCGGCGGCGCCCAGTCCGCGCGTGCCGTGATCCAGCTGAACTCGCCGTCGTGGCGCGCCTCCACCACACCCGCGGGTGTCACCAGCTCCGGCACGTCGAGCAGCCAGGCCGTGCCGACGCAGGGGTGGCCGGCGAAGGGCAGCCTGAGCGTCGGCGTGTAGATGTCGATGACGCCGCGCTCGGGGTCGTCGACGAACACCGTCTCGCTGAAGCCGAGTTTCCCTGCGTACGCCTGGCGGTCCGCCAGAACAGGCATGCGGGCCCCGTCGCGCACGACACCGAGTTCGTTGCCGTGCCGACCGTCGGGCCCGCAGAACACACGCAGTACGTCGAAGGGTTCAGTCACCCTCGCATTCAAGCATCACACCGCTGCGGCGCTCCCCCGCCGCCGGGCCGCGACGACCGCGCCCGCGCCCGCCGCGAGCGCCACGCCCGCCACGCCGAGCAGCGCGGTGGAGGGGACCGATGAGCCGGTGTCCGCCAGCGAGCCCGAGCCGCCGACGGAACCGCCGCCGCCCACGGAGCCGGCACCGGAGACGGACGAACCGGAGGCCGTTGCCCCGGTGTTGCCGCCGGCCGGGAGCATCGCGCCCGCCGATGAGGACAGCGCCACCGTCACCGGGTCGAGCTTCTCGCCCGGCCGGTACGGGGAGCCGGTCGTGTCGTTGGCGAACTGCTTGGCGCCCGCCGCCGTCAGGGTCGCGGGCACCTTGTCGAACAGCACGACGTCGTTCTTCGCCTTGTACGAGACCCCGGAGAGGTCGAGCGCGGCGAACTTCACGTCGTTGTTCTTGCCCTGGGGCGTGGTGACGTCGGCGAGCAGGGTGCCCTTGGCGCCGTTCGCCCGCACCTTGAGGTCGCTGAACTTCATGTCGATGCCGTGCGCCTTGTACGTGAAGCGGACGCTGCCGCCGAAGGAGGCGTCGGCCTTCTTGGCGGCGGAGTCCAGCTCCGCCTTGGCGTACGGGAACCGGTAGCCGTCGGAGATCTTCTTGGCGCCGCCCGCGACGGTCGCCTTCCCACCGGTGGAGATGTACTTCCGGAAGCTCTCCTTCAGCCCCCAGGAGAGGCGGCCGCCGACGACATCGCCCGTGGACTGCTGCGACCCCTGCGACGTGGTGGGCTTCGAGGCCTTGCCGGGCTCGGACGGGCCGTCGGTCGGCTTCTTCGTGGGGCGCTGCGTGGGCTTCTGGGTCGGCTTCTCCGTGGGCTTCTGCGTCGGCTTCTGCGTGGGCGTTTCGGTCACCGGTCCGCCCGCCGTCACCGTGAGCGTGGCCGGGTCGAGCTTCTCGCCCGCCTCGTACATGCCGTTGAACGCCTTCGCGCCGTCCGCGGTCAGCGCCGCCGGGATGTCCTTGAAGACCATCGCGCCGCCCTCGCCCTGCCCGGGCCTGACCGTGCTCAAGTCGAGCGCGGCGAGGTCGATGTCGTTCTGGACGGAGCCGTTCAGCGTCACGTCGGCCTGGATGGCACCGGTCTTGCCCTGGGTGCGGACCTTGACGTCGGTGACGCCGATGTCGAAGCGGTGGAGGGTGGAGGTGAAGCGGACGCTGCCCTTGAAAGCGGTGTCGGTGGCGTGCGTACCGGTGTCGTACGTGCCCTTGCCCCCGGAGAACGTGAACACCCCGTTGTCCGCGGCCTGCCGGGCGCCGTCCTTGGCCTCGATCTTGCCGTGGGCCATGCCCGTGACGTACTTCCGGAAGGACTCCTTCAGGCCCCACTCCAGCGTGCCGTCCTTGAGCTCCAGCTTCGGCGGGGCGGCCGGGGCGGCGTCGGCGGCGACCGCCGGGAGCGTGAGGGCGCTCGCGCCCAGGGCGACGGCGGTCGCGACGGCTGCCGCGAGGACGGTGGGGCGACGGGTGGCGGCCATGATCAGGCTTCTCCTTGAGAGGGGGAGGAGGGGGCAGGCAACAGTGAGGTGGTCAGGCGTCCGGGGTGTCCCGCGTGTCCGGCGTCGCGCGCTTCTTGCGTACGACTCCGAAAGCGACCGCCGCGGCGAGCAGGACCGCGACGCCTGCGCCGACACCGATCGGCACGGCGTTCGACGAGGAGTCGGAGGACTCGGCGGCGTTCTCGGTGCGGGGCGCCGCCGCGGTCTTCGAAGAGTTCGGGTCCGGCTTCGGGGTCGGCTCCGACGCGGAGTTCGCGGACGAGCCGAGGTCCGGCAGCGCGGGGAGTTCCGCGTCGGCGTCGAGGGCGACGGCGAGTGAGAGCGGGTCCATGGCGGAGCCCGCCTTGTACATGCCGCCGAACGCCTTGGCGCCCTCGGCGGTGAGCTTCGACGGAACTTCGGTGAGGGAGACGAGGCCGTCCTTCGGCCGCAGCTCCTTCGCGGGGAAGGTGATCAGCGGGGCGTTCTTGAGGGTGGTGCCGCGGTCGCCCTTGCCGTCGACGTCCGCGGTGAGCGTGCCCTTGCCGTCCTCGATCTCGACGGCGACCCCGGCGAGCGTCAGGTCGAGGCCGTGTTCGCCGGTGAAGCGGACCGCCCCCGCGAAGTCCGCGGTGAGGGTGCCCTTCTTCTCGTCGTACGTCCCCTTGCCCCTGGGGAAGCGGAAGAGCGCGCCGCCGTCCTGGGCGCCGGCGGACAGCTTCCACTCGCCCTTGGCGATGGGCCCGGTGACGTACTCGCGGAAGGTGCGGCGCACGCCCCAGTCGACGGCGGCGTCCTCGATGCGGCCGGTCCGGCCCGCCTCCGCCTTCTTCTTCCCGCTCTTCGCGCCCTTGCTCTTCGGGGGGCTCTTGGCGACGAGGTCCGTCGACAGGCTCACCGGGTCGAGGGCGGTGCCCGCCGTGTAGTAGCCGGCGAAGGCCTTCGCCCCCTGTGAAGTGAGCGTCGCGGGAAGGTTGGTGAGGGCGATCGGGCCGGTGCCGCCCTTCATGTCGATGCCGGAGATGTCGAGCGAGGCGAGCGGCACCTGCGCGGTCCTGGTGACCTTGCCGGTGCCCTTCTCCTTGCTGACCATGTCGGCGTAGAGCGTGCCGGAACCGCCGGAGACCTTCACCGTGGGGCGGCTGACGGTGAGGTCGAGTTCGTACGAGCCGCCCTTCTTGTGCCCGGTGAAGCGCACCCCGCCCGAGAACCCCGCGGTGAACGCCCCGCTGTCCGGGTCGTACGAGCCCTTCGCCGAGTGGAAGCGGAACTGGCTCCCGCCGACCGTGGCCGCACCCCCTTGCAGGGTGGAGGCGCCGCGGGCGATGGGTCCCGTGACGTAGCTCTGGAAGGAGGACTTGATGCCCCAGTCGAGCCGTCCGCCCCGGACCGTGCGGTCCTCGGCGTGCGCGGCGGCCGCCGGGAGCAGCGCTCCGACGAGTGCGGTGAGCACGGCCACGGCTCCGGCGCGAACGGTGGCACGCGCCTGTCCGGACGACGGCATGGGACCCCTCCAGCGGTCTGGCGAATTAGGTAAGGCTAACCTAAACTACGAACGCTCCGGGCTGGAACCCCCAACCGGAACCCAGCCCTCGGAGCAGACCTCAACAGCTCGACAGGACGGTGGACTTCGGTGCGTATGCCGCGCTCACTCCGCATCGCCGGCGCATGGGCCGCCGTGCTCGCCCTCGGTCTCACCGGGTGCGGAACGCCGGACGGCGACGGCGGCCCCCACGCGCGGCGGGCGCAGGCGAAGACCTCCGCGCCCGACCGGGTCGAGCCGCTGAAGACCGAGCCGAAACCCGTGCTCCCCGCCACCGTCACCTCCACCGACGGCCACAAGGTGACGGTGAAGGACACCCGTCGCATCGTGCCGCTCACCGGCAGCCTCAACGAGATCGTCTTCACCCTGGGACTCGGCAGGAACGTCGTCGCCCGCGACATCACCGCCACCTTCGAGCAGGCGAAGAAGCTGCCGGTGGTGACCCGCGCACACGACGTCTCGGCGGAGAGTGTGCTCTCCCTCAAGCCGACCGTCGTCCTCGCGGAGACCACCACCGGGCCCGCCGAGGCCGTCGACCAGATCCGTGACGCGGGCATCCCCGTCGTCGTCCTCGACCCCGCGAAGAGCCTCGACGACGTGGGCCCGCGCATCGAGGCGGTGGCCGACGCGCTGGGCGTGCGGAAGGCGGGCGCCGAGCTGACGGAGCGCACGCGGCAGCGGATCGCGGCGGTCCGCGAGGACATCCCGGCGGGGAAGGGGAAGAAGAAGCCGCGGGTCGCCTTCCTCTATCTGCGCGGCTCGGCCTCCGTCTATCTGCTCGGCGGGCGCGAGTCCGGGGCGAGTTCGCTCCTGGAGGCGGCGGGCGCGGTCGACGCGGGCAAGGAGTCCGGGCTGCGCAAGGACTTCACGGCGATCACGAGCGAAGCGCTCGCGAAGGCCGCGCCCGACGCGATCCTGGTGATGCGTAAGGGACTCGCGTCGGTGGACGGCGTGGACGGCCTCCTGAAGGTCCCGGGCGTCGCCGAGACCCCCGCGGGCCTGGACCGGCGCGTCGTCTCCATCGACGACGGCGTGCTCCTCAACTACGGGCCGCGCACCGACCAGGTGCTGAAGTCCCTGGTGGAGCAGTTGTACGGGGACGCCGAGTGAGCGTGCTCGCCAAAGCCAAAGCCAAAGCCAAAGCCGCAGACACGGACGCGGGCACGGACACGGACGTGGCCCCGGACGTGTCCGCCCCCACGCCGGACGGCGCGGTCCCCCGCCGCCGCGGTGCCGCCCTCACCCTGACCGCGGCGCTCGCCGCCGTCCTCGTCCTGCTCTGCCTGCTCTCCGCGGGCACCGGCGCGTACGACATCCCCCTCGGTGACGTCGTCTCCTCCGTCCAGCACCGCCTGGGGCTCGGCGGGTCCGCGCTCGACCGGGTCGGCGAGAGCGTGCTGTGGAACGTGCGGCTGCCGCGCGTCGTGCTCGCCCTCCTCGTCGGCGCCTCGCTCGGCTGCGCGGGCGCGCTGATGCAGGGCGTGTTCGGCAATCCGCTCGCCGAGCCCGGCGTCATCGGGATCTCGTCGGGCGCCGCGGTCGGCGCCGTCGCCTCCATCGCGCTCGGCCTCGGCTTCCTCGGGAACTGGACGGTGACCGTCTGCGCGTTCGTCGCCGGGCTCGCGACCGTCCTGCTGGTGTACGCGATGTCGCGCGAGGGCGGCCGCACGGAAGTCGTCACGCTGATCCTCACCGGCATCGCGGTGAACGCCTTCGCGGGCGCCCTCATCGGCCTGTGCATCTTCTTCGCGGACAACGCGCAGATCAGCCAGATCACCTTCTGGCAGCTCGGCTCGCTCGCCCAGGCGACCTGGCCGAAGGTGCTCGCCGTCCTGCCCTGCGCGCTCGTCGGGCTGGCCGTCGCGCCGTTCCACGCGCGGCAGTTGGACCTGCTCGCGCTCGGTGAGCGGCCCGCCCGGCACCTGGGCGTGGACGTGGAGCGGCTGCGGCTCGTCCTCGTCCTCGTGGTGGCCCTGCTGACCGCGGCCGCGGTGGCCGTCGCCGGGATCATCACCTTCGTCGGCCTCCTCGTGCCGCACCTGCTGCGGATGGCCGCGGGCCCCGGGCACCGCTTCCTCGTGCCCGGCAGCGCGCTCGGCGGCGCGCTGGTCCTCGTCGCCGCCGATCTGGCCGCGCGCACGGTGGCCGCGCCCGCCGAGCTGCCGCTGGGCGTGCTCACCGCGCTCCTCGGCAGCCCGTTCTTCTTCTGGCTGCTCCGCAGGACCCGTCGCAGGCAGGGTGGTTGGGCGTGATCGGACAGCTGAGCAGGAGGCTCTTCGGGGGGCGGGAGCGCGTGCTGCCCGGGCCCGTCGCGCGCGGGGACGTCCTCGCCGAGGCCGAGGGGCTGCGGGTGCGGCTCGGCGGGCGCGAGGTGCTCCGCGGGGTCTCGCTCGCCGCCCGCGCGGGCGAGGTGCTCGCCCTGGTCGGCCCCAACGGCGCGGGGAAGTCCACCCTGTTGGCCGCGCTGGCCTCCGACCTCCCGGCCGACGAAGGAGTCGTACGCCTCTGCGGCCGGCCCGCCCCCGACTGGCCCGCGCCCGAACTCGCCCTGCGCCGGGCCGTGCTGCCGCAGTCCGCGGCGCTCTCCTTCCCCTTCCCGGTGGCGGAGGTCGTACGGATGGGCCGCGCGCCCTGGGCCGGGACCCGGGCGGCGGACGACGACGACCGGGTGGTGCGCGAGTCGATGGCGGCCACCGAGGTGGGCGGCTTCGCCGCGCGCCCCTTCTCCGCGCTCAGCGGCGGTGAGCGCGCCCGGGTCGCGCTGGCCCGCGTTCTCGCCCAGCGCGCCCCGCTGCTGCTGCTCGACGAGCCGACCGCCGCGCTCGACCTGCGCCACCAGGAGCTGGTGCTGCGCATCTGCCGGGAGCGGGCGGCCGCAGGGGACGCGGTCGTGGTGGTCCTCCACGACCTGGGCCTCGCGGCGGCGTACGCGGACCGGGTCGCGGTGCTGCGCGGCGGGACCGTCGCGGCGGAGGGCACCCCCGGCGACGTGTTCGAGGCGACGCTGCTCTCCGAGGTGTACCGGCAGCCCGTCGAGGTGTTCCCGCACCCGCGCACGGGCGCCCCCGTGGTGGCCCCGCTCAGGGACGGCGGGCGGTAACGGGAAAAGGGGCGCGGCTACTCTTCCGGAGATGTTCGACAACTATCTGATCGGGCTGCGCGCCGGTCTGGAGGCCGGTGTGGCCGCCGGCCTGCTCCTCACCTTCGCCGCGAGGACCGGGCGGCGGGACGCGCTGCGGCCCGTCGGGGCAGGCATCGGTGTCGCGGCGCTTCTCGCGCTCGGCTTCGGCTGGGCGCTGACGTTCGGCTCGCAGGAGCTGACGCCCCGGGCACGGGAGACGCTCGGCGGGACGCTGGCGCTCGCCGCCGTGGGCCTGTTGACGTGGGTGGCCCTTCGGATGCGGCGCGCGGAGGCACGGCACATGACGGCGCTGCTCGCGGTGACCGCGTTCTTCGCGGTGGGCCGGGAGGCGCTGGACACGGCCCTGTTCTTCTGGGCGTCGGTGCAGGCGTCGAGGGACGGTGCGCACGGGCCGCTGCTCGTCGTGGTCCTGGGCCTGCTCACCGCGCTCGTCCTGGTCGGACTGCTCCACCTGGGCGCGGTCCGCGTCGACTTGGACCGGTGCCGCATCTGGTCCGGCGTCGCGCTGATCGTCGTGGCCGCGGGCTTCCTCGCGCAGGGCGTGGACGCCTTGCAGGAGGCCGAACTCCTCGGCGGCGCGCGGAACGCGGCGTTCGACATCAGCGGGGCCGTCCCCCCGGACAGCTGGTACGGCGCGCTCCTGGCAGGCGTCGTCGGCTTCCGCCCGGACCCGACGGTGGTCCAGACGGTGATCTGGCCGCTGTACGCGGTCCCCGCGCTGCTCCTCCTCGCACGCGGCTCGAGGTCGCGTGCGACGCGCCTCCAGGAGATCTGACCCGCACCCGCACACCCCTTCCGCACACCCCTTTTCCGGGCCCGATAAGGTTCGGGCCCGGGAAGGGGTAGGTGGAGGCATTCCGATGAGCAACGTTCGCAGGGTTCGCGGTCCCGTCCGGTCCGTCACGGTGTCGGCGGCGGTGACGGTCCTGGCGCTCACGGCGAGCGGCTGCGTGACCGTGCACGGGGAGCGGGAGGTCGTCCCCGCGGCCACCAAGTCCGAGGCGGGCCGCGCCCTCAGGGAGTTCCTCACCGCGTACAACAAGGCGGACAAGGCCTACGACCCGGCCGCGGACGCCGCCCGCATCACCGGCCCGCTGGGCGCCATCAACCAGGGCGGCCTGAAGTCCCGGCGCGTGCAGCATCCGGAGGGCAACAAGAACCACGTGCCGCTGGAACTGACGGACGTGACGTACGCGATACCGAAGAAGGCCGGCTGGCCGCGCTGGTTCCTGGCGGACACCAAGGCCAACCGCCGCTCCGACCTGCGGTGGCTGTGGGTCTTCACGAAGAGCGGCCCCGACCAGCTGTGGCGGGCGACCTATCTGAACCTGGTGTCGCCGGAGAAGATGCCGAAGCTGAAGAAGGACGGGGACGGCTGGGCCGAGCCGGTGGGCCTGCGGGCGAAGGACCTCGCGCTGGCCCCCGCCGACCTCGGCGAGGAGTACACGTCGTACCTCAAGTCGGGCGGCGACGCGTTCGCGCCGAGCGACCACACGTCGCGCTGGAAGGCGTACCGCGACCGGAACTCCAAGCGGGCCGGCCTCGCCGTGCAGTACCTCGACGAGCCGGAGAACGGCGGCACGTTCGCGCCGCTGGGGCTGCGCACCGAGGACGGCGGCGCGCTGGTGTTCTTCGCCACCCGCCACTACGAGAAGCAGACCGCGTTCAAGGGCCTCAGCCCGAAGGTCGACGCGGACGCGAAGGCGCTGCTCAAGGGCGAGGTGCGGCAGTCCCTGCTGCTCCACCGGGTCTCCAACCAGGTGGTCGTCGACCCGAAGAAGCCGGGCGGCGACAAGGTGGCGTTCCTGGGTCGCCTCCAGGGTCTGACGGGCGCGACGGGCGAGTAGGCCCCTCCCCCGGAGAGGCCACCCGGGTCCTCTGGAGCGGTCGCCCGGGTCAGCCCCGCAGGGGCCAGGCGGCGACGTCCTGCTGGGGCTCGCCCGCCACGCGCGCGCACTCGTCGGTGAGCGTCGCGAGGAGCGTCAGCGGGTCCGGCAGCGGATGCTCGGGGCCGCGGATCCAGCGCACCTCCCGGTCGTCGGGGAGCCGGGCGGGCGGCACCAGGACGTACGACCCGCGGCAGTGCCAGCGCAGGCCGGGGTGCTCGTCCATCGTCTCGGGGTGGCAGTCGAGCTCGCACGGCCACCACTCGTCCTCGTCCTCGGGGGTGCCGCGCGTCGCGGTGTAGAAGAGCAGCCGCCCCTGGCCGTTGCTGCCGCCCGACTCCGCGACCGGGCCCACCTCGATCCCGGCGGCGAGCAGCCGCTCGAGGGCTTCGAGCCCGGCGTCCAGCGGCACGTCGAGGACGTCGTGGATCATGCCGGTCGCGGTGATGAAGTTGGCCTGCGGCTGGTGGCGGGCCCACCGCTCGATCTGGCCGCGGTCCGTCGTGGACTGCGTCTGCCAGGCGAAGGAGACCGGGTGCCGGGCGGGGGTGGGACAGCCGATCCGGTCGCAGGAACATCGGTACCCCGAGGGATACGCGGCCGGGGCCAGCGGCAGTCCGGCCGCCGCGGCGGCGAGGAGCAGCTCCTCGCGGGCCCGGTCATCCGCCGCCGTGTCCTTGGGGCGCCGGCGGAGCCACTGGGAGAATTTGCCCTGTCCGCCGGACCGGCTGCCGAACTCCGCGCCCATCTAGCCCCTCACCTCGCCGTTGTGCCGAAACCATGACCCATGGTCCCACCATCCTGCGCCTCGGGGGGCCGGAGGCCACATCCGGGGTGGCCGGGGTATGCCCACCGCGGGATGACATAGCGCGTCTTTCCGGTGCAAGTTTGGATTTACCCGCCTACCGTGGGCGCCATGGTCATTAGGACTGTGCTGACGAGCCTCACGGCGCTGACCCTCACGGCACCGAACGGCTTCCTCACCCCGATCGAGTGGAGCGGGCCGCTGACCGTGGACGCGCTGCCCCGCGTCGTCTACACCGCGCACCGCGGCGGTGCCCTGGAGGTTCCGGAGAACAGCATGTCGGGCCTGCTGGCCGCCTATGAACGCGGCACCGCCCAGGTCATCGACTTCGACACGCGGATACTGCGCGACGGGACGCCGGTGGTCATGCACGACGCCACCCTGGACCGCACGACGTACACGTCGGGCCCGGTGCACCGGCTCGACCGGTGGGGCTGGCTCGCCGTGCGGCTGCGCCCCCCGGCCACGGTGCCCGGCCGGTGGCGCCCGGAGCGGCCGCCGACGGTCGCGGAGGTCCTCGACCGGTTCGGCGGGCGGATCATGCTGATGCTGGAGGCCAAGGACCCGAAGAGCCTGGAGCCGCTCGCCCGGCTGATCCGCGCCCGCGGGCTCACCCGCTCGGTCTTCGTGAACACCAACGACCCTGCGGTCGCCCGGCGCGCCCACCGCCTCGGCCTGCTGGCCCAGCTGTGGCGCTCGAAGGCGCAGATGCGGCGGGACCGCCCGAAGGAGTGGGCGTCGTTCGTGGACGTCCTGGACGTGGACTACAAGGCGCGCGACAGCGATCTGCTGCGCGCGGTGAACTCGGGCGTCCCGCGGGTGTGGGCGCACACGGTGACCACTCCGCAGCAGCGCGACCGGGTGCTGCGCCTCGGCTGCAACGGCGTGATCACGGACGCTCCCGGCCTGCTCTCGCGTACGCCGGTCAGGAAGCGGAGTACGGCCGGGGCGTGATGCCGTACAGCGCGTACTCGACGAGCTTGTCCACGTAGTCGTGGGTGAGGGGGCCCGAGCGCATCAGCCAGCGCTGGGCGAGCGGGCTCGACCACAGTTCGAGGGCGATGCGGGGGTCGATGTCGGGCACGACGTGCCCCGCCTCGCGGGCCTGCTCCACGCGCTTCACGAAGAGCTGGAGCTGCGGCTCCAGGAGCTTCTCGACGAACTCGGCGCCCAGCTCGGGGTTGAGCAGTCCCTCGGCGGCGAGCGCGCGGTAGGGGGCGTCGTACCTGGGGTCGTTGAACTCGTCGACGGTGGCGCGCATCACGTACTTGAGGTCGGCCTCCAGGTCCCCGGTGTTCGGGATCTCGGTCTCGATCTCCGCCCTGCCCGCGTTCTCACTGGCCTCCCGGGACGCCTGCTCGGCGAGGTCGAGGAAGGCGTCGAGCAGGACGGCTCCCTTCGACGCCCACCAGCGGTAGATCGTCTGCTTGCCGACGCCGGCGCGGGCCGCGATGGCCTCGATCGTCAGCTTCGCGTAGCCGACCTCACCGACGAGGGCGAGGGCTGCGTCGTAGATCGCGCGGCGCGAGCGTTCGCTGCGGCGCGTGGAGTCGGGAGCTGTCTTCTGGGCCATGCCGTCGAATGTAGCAGCGGCCGAACCGAGACGTACCGTCTAGACAAGACGCGTCGTCTCGCCCGTGGGGAGCGTGCCCGGCACCACCCGTTCGGCCAATCTCGCAACCACCCGTTCGGTTCACTGCGCGAAACCTCTCCCAGACCGCACTATGGGCATCAACTGCCCCACCATGGGCAGCACATGACCTGCGGTACGTGAGGAGCCTTCATTGTCCCGTTTTCCTCGCTCTCCTCGGCGCGCCACACCCCGGCGCTATCTGATGTGCCCACCGGCACACTTCAAGGTCACCTACTCCATCAACCCCTGGATGGACCCCGGCAAGCCGGTCGACGTCCCCCTCGCCGTCGCCCAGTGGGAGGACCTGCGCGACCGGTACGTCTCCCTCGGCCACACCGTCGAGGAGCTCACCCCCCGGCCCGGGCTGCCGGACATGGTCTTCGCGGCGAACGGCGCGACCGTCGTCGGCGGACGCGTGCTCGGCGCGCGCTTCGCCTACCGCGAGCGCGAGGAGGAGGCCGCGGCCCACCTGGAGTGGTTCCGCGCGCACGGCTTCACCGAGATCCACGAACCCGTCCACATCAACGAGGGCGAGGGCGACTTCGCCGTCACCTCCTCCTACGTCCTGGCCGGGCGCGGCTTCCGGGCCAGCCCGCTCTCGCACGGCGAGGCGCAGGAGTTCTTCGGCCGCCCGGTGATCGGGCTCGACCTGGTCGACCCCCGCTACTACCACCTGGACACCGCGCTCGCCGTCCTGGACGACGCGGCGGACGACGTCATGTACTACCCGCCCGCCTTCTCCCCCGGCAGCCGGGCGGTGCTGCGGCGGCTCTTCCCCGACGCGCTGATCGCCGAGGAGCCCGACGCCGAGGCGCTCGGGCTCAACGCCGTCTCCGACGGGCTCCACGTGCTGCTTCCGCAGGCCGCGCTCGGCCTGTTCGAGCCGCTGCGCGAGCGCGGCTACGAACCCATCGGGATGGACCTGACCGAGCTGCTCAAGGGCGGCGGCAGCGTGAAGTGCTGCACGCAGGAGCTGCGGGGCTAGCCCTTCCGCAGCTCCGCCGGGCAGAGCCGGCGCGGCTTGTCGTCGCCCTTGAGCCGGGCGTCGGCACAGCCGCCCGGCAGCCCCCCGTACGCCTTGGTGCCGAAGTTGGCCGTCACCGTCAGCGTGCCCTTGCCGAAGACCGTGCGCTGGACGGTGCGGTCCTTGGTCAGCCGGCGGAAAGAGGTGAGCTGTTCGGTGCCCGCGGCCTTGTGCAGGGGCGAGAAGTACTTCTGGAGGGCGGCCAGTTCGGCGCCGTGCTTCTTCAGGTAAGGGCCGTCGAGGACGTAGTTGAGGGGGGTGTTGTAGAGCATGGCGAGCAGGGCGCGGGGGGTCTTCTGGGCGGGCAGCTTCTCGTACGAGAGTTCCCAGCGCTCGGTGTTGACCAGCGAGCCGTGCAGGGCCGTCTCGTAGAGCGGGGCACGGTAGCGGGGGTCGTACATCGCCTTGGCCAGGCCGGCGGGGAGGCCGACCGGCTTGAAGAAGACGCCGGGCGCGTTCTCGGGGTAGTAACCGCCCCACTTCTCGCGGTCCTTCTGGAGCTTCCAGAGGCCGTCGGCGACCGGCGTCGCGCCGCCGTGGTCAAAGGCGAGCGTCTTGTTCGCCCAGGCCTGCGCGGTCTCCGAGCCGAGGACGAGACCCCGGTCCGCGATGCGCCGCATGCGCGCGAGGCGGTGCTCGCGGTCCTCGGCCTTGGTCATCCGGTGGCCCTTGCCGTGGTCGCGGAAGAGCTCGCCGGTGGCGTCGACATCGAGGAAGTAGCTGTCGGCGCCGTTGGCGACCATCCGGCGGGTGCGGTCGGCCAGGTAGTGGTGGTGCTTCTCCGCCTTCTCGAAGGCGGAAGAGCTGAGGTAGCAGCCACGGCCGCCGAAGCCCGTCACCGGCTCGCCCTTGGCGTCACGGACACAGAAGTCCGGGTAGACCGTGCCGGGCCAGACGGAGTTCGGGGCGTCGGCGGTCCTCGGGTCCTGTCCGTTGGCGAAGGAGTCATAGGGGCCGATGAGGTACCCGGCCTTCTTCGCGGCGCCCACCGCCGCCTTGTCCGGGTACGGCTTCCCGTCGTAGCCGAGCCACATGCGGTCGACACCCAGCTTGCGCAGCTCCTCGATCCCGGCGCGCTTGCGGGCGTCGCCCCAGGTGTAGGCGTGGAAGGCGCCGAGGAGCTTGCCGGTGGCGGGGTTCTTCGCGATCTTCCGCTTCAGGCTGCCGAGCCGGCCGCGTTCGGCGAGGTAGGAGCGGTAGTCGGCGGCGGGCGCGACGGCGTTGCCGTCGGTCAGGGCGAAGGTGACGGTGTAGTCGCGGGTGCCCTCGCCGCGGTCGAAGGTGTGCTCGGCGGTGGTGCGCAACCGTCCTCCCGGGGCGGTGAAGCCGAGGCTCGTGCCGATGTCGGTGGGGGTGAGGTAGCTGACGCCGGCCCGCTTGCCGAGGGAGTAGCCCCACAGCGGCAGCGTCAGGCCTTCGCTCACGTCGACACCGCTGCCCGCGAGGCCGCCCTCCCCCTTGGTCCAGAACGCGTCCTTCACGGGGATGTCCAGGCCTTCCCCGCGCGGGAGTTGGAGTGCGGTGGCGGCGGAGTCGGTGCCGGTGACGGGCCAGCTGACCGAGGTGTCGCGGTGGGCCTGCATGCTGAGGGAGAGGCGGCCGTGGTCGGTGCGGGCGGTCACGTCGATGCCGCGCTCGGGATAGCTCCAGCGGGCCCGGCCGGTGCCGGTGCGGGTCACCGGGCCCGGCTTGCCGAGGTCGGTGCCCGAGGCGTCGGAGAGGGTGAGGTCGCGGCCGTCGCGGGTGCGGGCGCGGACGGCGAGCGTGGCGGTGTCGACGACCGCGGTGCCGCCCTCGACGGCGAGTTCGACGTGCCGGCCGTGCGGCGGCTCGGCTCCGGCGGTGAAGGCGTACGTGGTGGCTCCTGCGGCGACGACCGCGAGGGCGACGGACAGGGCGAGGAATCGGGTCTCCGACCGCCTGCGGGCGTGGCCGGGCGAACTGCTCTTGGTTGGCATGGAGATGTGGATAGTCGCCGCCTCTAAGAACCTTTTAAGAAGAGGGGCAGTTCAGCCGGCCGGCCGACGGCGTGCTAACAATACGGACGCACAGGTACGCAGACAGTCCTGTGCGAACGCGTCACCACAACCAAACAGTTGGGTCCACGGGGGCCCAGGGGGAAGAAGAGGTATCAGCGCAGTGAACCGTATGCGCACGTCCGCCGCAGTGCTGGCCACCGCGGGGGCCCTGACCGCCGCTCAGCTCGGCCTCGCCGGGTCCGCGTCCGCCGCGTCCGGCCCGACCGCTCCGAAGGCCGCGCCGAAGGCGTCTCCGAGTGCCGTCTCCGGCTGCCCGATCGACATCGTGTACACCTCTCGCTTCCAGGTCGACCGGAACGGCTGGGTCACCAACGGGGGCCTGTACTTCGGCATCAAGAACAAGAGCACGAAGAGCTTCAAGAAGGTCAGCTTCACGGTGACCAACGTGAAGAACATCCGCTTCGGCCGAGCGACGCCGAAGGGCGGCAAGGTCACCCACAAGACGTCCAAGACCGTCACCGTGTACGACAAGAGCCTGGCGGGCAAGGCCAAGCTCGGCGTCAAGGTGCGCACGCGCCTGCTGAACACCAGGTCCTACAAGGTGAAGTTCTCCGTGCGCGGCACGGGCTGGAACTGCGCCGTCAACCAGGGCACCTGGGGCGCGTGAGTCACTCCGCGGACGGGGGCGGCCACGCGTCGCCCCAGTCCGCGTCGCGCGCCGCGCGGTAGAGGGGGCCGTGGCGCTTGGTCACGGTCTCCTTTCGCAGGGACTCCTCGACCCCGCACAGGTCGAGGAGCACCTGGCCCTTGCGGATCTGCGGGCGGCGCACCACGCGGGCGGGCGCGGGGTCCGGGTCGAAGCGGACCGCCGCGACATAGCTGAACTTCTCGTCCTCGTACGCGAGGGAGCCGCCCTTGACCTGGCGGTGCAGGGACGACCTGCTGACCCGGGCGGAGAAGTGGCACCAGTCCGTGCCGGGTTCGATGGGGCACGCCGAGCTGTGCGGGCAGGGTGCGGCGATCCGGTAGCCGGCGGCGATCAGCCGGTCGCGGGCCTCGATGATCCGTCCGTAGCCGTCGGGGGTGCCGGGCTCGATGATGACGACGGCCTGGGTCGCCGCGTGGGCCGCCGCGTCGACGACGGAGCGGCGGTCGGCCTCCGTGAGCTCTCCGAGGACGTACGAGATGGTGACGAGAGCGGTGCTCTCGATGGTGAGCGTCGATCCGATACGGGAGCGCTGCCACTGTGCGGCGCTCAGCCCGGGTGTCGTCCCGGCCAATTCCTTCCCGAGTGCCAGCGCGGGCTCGGCCCAGTCCAGGACCGTCACCGGGCGCTCCCCCGCCCACGTCGCCGCGACCGCCCAGGTCGCCGCGCCGGTCCCGCCGCCGACGTCCACGTGGCTGCCGGGCGCCCAGCCCTCGGGCGCCGCGTCCGCGAGGGCGGCCAGCGCGGCACGGACCGCCTCGAAGGTCGCGGGCATGCGGTACGCCGCGTACGCGACGACGTCCGCGCGGTCGCGCAGGATCGGGGCGTCGGTCGGGGTGCGGCCCCGGTAGTTGGCGATCAGCCGGTCGACGGCCTGGGTCGCCTGCTTGGGCGGGAGGCCGTCCAGGAGCCCGGCGAGCGAGGTGCGCAGGGTCTCGGCCGGGGGGTGGGGGGGTGCCGGGGGGATCGGGGCGTTCACCCCGTGATTCTACGGGGGCGTTGCGCTGCGCTGGCGGGGGCGGGTGTGGGGTGTGCCTGAGCCGACTCGGTCCCGTGCCTTCGCGTCTGCCCCATGGCGGCCGTCCGGCGGGTGCCGGTCCGGGTGGGCCGGTCGCGCAGTTCCCCGCGCCCCTGGAACCTTCGGCACCCCGCGCCGTCCGCCGCCCCCGCGTCTGCCCCGTGACGCCGTCCGGCGGCTGCCGGCCCGATTGGGCCGGTCGCGCAGTTCCCCGCGCCCCTGGGAAGACCCGGCGCCCCACACCGTTCCCGTGCCCCTGGGAAGACCCGGCGCCCCCACCGTCACTCTCCCCCGGGGCTATCGGCCCCGGGCCGCGCGGGACAGGTGGGTGGCGGCTGTGGCGCGAGGGGTGTTGTCCGGGGGGCGGCGGCGGGGGTGGACCGTGTTGGTGAGGAGGATCAGGAACGTGTCCGTTGCTGGGTCGAGGATCAGGGACGTGCCGGTGAAGCCGGTGTGGCCGGCCGCGCCGCGGCCCGCTAGTTCGCCCATGAACCAGGGCTGGTCGATGGCGAAGCCGAGGCCGTCGCCCGCCAGCATCAGCTCGACGAAGTCGGGGCCGAGGATGCGGGCCCTGCCGTACGAGCCGCCGCACAGCAGCGTGCGGCAGAGCACCGCGAGGTCGCGGGCGGTGGAGAAGAGGCCGGCGTGCCCGGCGACCCCGCCCAGTGCCCAGGCGTTCTCGTCGTGGACGGTGCCGCGCAGCATCCCGCGGTCCACCTTCGCCCAGGGTCTGCGCTGGTCCTCCGTGGCCGCGGCGTCGGGGCACGGGCCGAAGCCGGTGTCGGCCATGCCGAGCGGGCGGGTGATGCCCTCGCGGATGAGCGCGTCGAGGGGGCGGCGGGTGAGGCGCTCCAGGATGTGCTGGAGGAGGAGCATGTTCAGGTCGGAGTAGACGTATTCGCCCGGCTCGGTGGCCGGGGCCTCCGCGCGGAGGGCCGCGAGGCGTGCGGCGGCGTCCGGGCAGTCGTACAGCGGCAGTTCGGGCCGCAGCCCCGAGGTGTGGGTGAGGAGCTGGCGGACGGTGATGCCGTGCTCGGCGGCGGCCGTGAACTCGGGGACGTACGCCCCGACGAGCGCGTCGATGCCGAGCGTGCCGCGTTCCAGCTGCTGCACGGCGGCGATCGTCGTGAAGAGTTTGGTGAGGGACGCCAGGTCGAAGGGGGTGGTGGTGCGCATGGGCACCCGCCATTCGCGGGGCAGCTCGACGCCGGTGTCGCTCTCCGGGTCGTACGAGGCGTACCGCACCGCCCAGCCCGCCGCCTCCTCGGCCGCGATCACGGGGCCGCGGCCGACGAGGACCACGGCGCCCGCGCACCAGGGGCGCGGCCCGCGCGTCAGGTCGCGCACCCCGGTGACGAGGCGGCCGATCTCGTCGGGGTCGAGGCCCGCGCGGTCCGGTGTGCCGGGGCGCAGGAGTCTGGGTGCGCTCAGTGGTCCGCCTCCTGGGTCGGCTCGTGCTGCCAGGGGCGGCACAGTCCCACGAAGCACGTGACGGCGGCCAGTGCGCAGACCAGTTGGACGACGGCCATCGGGACGGCGGTGTCCTCGCCCGCGATGCCGACGAGCGGGGAGGCGACCGCGCCGATGAGGAAGGAGGAGGTGCCGAGCAGCGCGGAGGCGGAGCCCGCGGCGTGCGGGGTGCGGATCAGCGCCAGCGACTGGGTGTTGGGCAGGGTGAGGCCCATCGACGACATGAGGACGAAGAGCCCGGCGGCGACGGGGAAGAGGCCGACGTCGCCGAGGACGCCGGTCGTCATGAGCAGCAGGGCGATCGCGGCGGTCGTGATCATCGCGAGGCCGGCGGCGAGGACCTTGTTGAGGCTGATCCGGCCGACAAGGACCTTGCCGTTGAGCTGTCCTGCGGCGATCAGTCCGACGGAGTTGACGCCGAAGAGGAGGCTGAAGGTCTGCGGGGACGCGCCGTAGATCTCCTGGATCACGAAGGGCGAGGCGGAGATGTACGCGAAGAGCGCGGCGAACGCGAAGCCGCCCGCGATCATGTAGCCGGCGAAGACACGGTCGGCGAGGAGCGACCTCATGGTGCGCAGCGCCTCGACGGTGCCGCCGCCGTGCCGCTTCTCGGGGGCGAGGGTCTCGGGCAGGCGGCGCCAGACGAGCAGGGTCAGCGCGGTGCCGACGACGGTGAGGACGACGAAGATGCCGCGCCAGTCGGTGAAGCGGAGGACTTGGCCGCCGATGAGGGGGGCGGCGACGGGGGCGACGCCGGAGATCAGCATCAGGGTGGAGAAGAAGCGGGCCATGGCCACGCCGTCGTACAGGTCGCGGACGATCGCGCGGGCGATGACGATGCCGGCGGAGCCCGCGAGTCCCTGGAGGAGGCGGAAGCCGATGAGGAGCTCGGCAGTGGGCGCGAAGGCGCAGGTCGCGGTGGCGATCACATAGACGAGCAGGCCGACGAGGAGGGGACGGCGGCGGCCCCCCCTGTCGCTCATCGGGCCGACGACGAGCTGGCCGAGCGCCATGCCGAGGAGGCAGGCGGTCAGGGTCAGCTGGATGGTGGCGGCCGGGGAGCTCAGGGCGTCGGTGACCTCCGGCAGGGCCGGCAGGTACATGTCCATGGAGAGCGCGGGGACGGCGGTGAGGCCGCCGAGGACGAGGGTGACGAGGGCTCCGGTACGACGGACGGCGACGGGCCCGTGTGGCTCCGCCGCCTCTGTTATCCGGTCCTCTGCCGTTGTCTGCCCACGCTCAGGCATCGCGCCCCTCCCGGTCGATCGGATCCGCTCTCCATGGTCGCAGCTCCCGATGCGTGGTCGGGACCGCATGTACGACGTCGTAGGAGCCGGACATGTGACGTCAGCACGCTTCACTCGTTTAGCAACATCGCCGGGCAATTCGGGCCCCGGCTCCGACCGCCGATCTGGACAAGGCTCGATGCGAATCTCCTTCCTGCTGCAGAACGCCTATGGAATCGGTGGCACCATCCGCGCCACTTTCAATTCCGCCAGTGCCCTCGCCGAGCGGCACGACGTCGAGATCGTCAGCGTCTGGCGCCCGCGCGACAGGCCCAGCCTGCCGCTCGGCGGAAAGGTCCGGCTGCGGCACCTGATCGACAGCCGGCCGCACTCGCCGCGCAACGACCTGGGCGACGCGCTGCTGGGCGAAGCCACCTCGCTGGTGCCGCCCGCCGAGGCGCGGGGCGCGGGCTTCGACCGGCTCACCGACCGCCGGGTGGCCCGGTTCCTGCGCCGCACCGACACCGACGTGGTGGTGGCCACCCGGCCGGGCCTGGTGATGTACCTCGCCGAGTTCGGCCGCGACCACTACCTGAGAATCGGTCAGGAACACCGCGTGTACGGCACGCACGAGCCCGGGATCCGCGCCGCCCAGGACGCCGCCATCGCCTCGCTCGACGCGCACACCACCGTCACGGAGGCGGACGCCGTCACGCACCGCAGGCACCTGGCGGGCACGGGCACCCCGATCGTGTCCGTCCCCAACGCCTCACCGCCGCCGCCCCTCACCACCGCCTCCGACGGCGAGGCCAGGCTCGTCATCGCCGGCGGGCGCCTCATCCCGGTGAAGCGGTACGGCCTGCTGGTGGACGCCTTCGCGACGGTGGCCGCCGCGCACCCGGAGTGGAAGCTGCGGATCTACGGCCGCGGCCCCAAGCACGCGCCGCTGCGGGCCCGCATCGACGAACTCGGCCTGAGCGACCACGTCTTCCTGATGGGCGCCATTCCCTCCCTCGCCACCGAGTGGGCGAAGGGGTCGATCGCCGCCGTCACCTCGCGCGAGGAGTCGTTCGGCATGACCATCGTGGAGGCCATGCAGTGCGGCACCCCGGTGGTCGCCACCGACTGTCCCCACGGGCCCGCCGAGATCATCAGGGACGGCGAGGACGGTCTGCTCGTCCGCTCGGGCGACAGCGGGGCCGTCGCCCGGGGTCTGCTCAGGCTCATCGAGGACGCCGACCTGCGCCGCGCCATGGGCGGCGCCGCCCGGCGCAACGTCGAGCGGTACGCACCCGACCACGTCGCCCGGCGCTACGAGGAACTCTTCACCGAGCTGCGCGCCGCCTCCCCGCCCGCCCCGGTGCCGCTCGACTGCCGGCTGGCGGCCGGTGCGGGGCGGACCCGGGCGGCCGTCCGGCAGGCCGTGCGGCGGACCGTGCGCAGGGCGGGGCGGAGGCGCCCGGCTGGCCCGGCGTTGCGTCCGCGCTCGACCTGCGCCGTGAACGCCGCGGGCGATCTCGTCGTACGCCTGGACCGGGCCGGCATGCCCGGCACCGCGTTCACGCTGACCGCGACGCTCCGGGGCTCCGAGGGCCGGGACGAGCAGCTGGTCGAGGTGCCGCTGCGGCGGCCCGAGACCGACGACGAGCCCTGGACGGCCGTGCTGGAGCGCCGCGCCCACCCGCTCGCCGAGGGCCGCTGGGACTTCCACGTCGTCCGCTCCGACGACGGGGCGCGGCGCCGGGTCGCGGCCACGACGGTCGAACAGCGCGGCCTGCTGAGCCTGCGGGCCGCGCCGGAGGCGCCGTTCGCCTGGTGGATCCCCTACGCGACCGTCAAGAACAACCTCTCCGTGCGGTCCTGGTGCCGCCGCGCGCACGCGGAGGCTCACACGGTGGCCACCGACGCGACGTCGTGCGCGGTCGAAGGGACGCTGTACGGCGCGGAGTTCGCCCCGGGGCAGCCGCCCCGGCTCCTCGCCGTACCGCGCCACGACCCCGCCGCCGCCTTCGAGGCCGATGTGACGACGTCGGGGAAGGACCGTTTCCGCTTCTCCCTGGCGTACTCCCGGCTGCCGGCCGCCGGCGAGGGCGCCGCCCCGGAGACGTGGGACCTGGCGCTGTCCCTGTCCCCCGGGGCCGAGCCGGTCCGCCTGGCGCGCGTCATCGGCGATGTCGTCGCCCGCAAGCGGACCGACGTGTATCCGGCCGGGCACCTCGCCGACGAGGCCGGTGCCGCCGTCTCCGTGCGCCCCTACTTCACCGTGAACAACGACCTGGCCCTGGCGCGCAGGACGCCGCGGGAGACCGCCGACCGCTACGCGGGCCGCAGCCCCGGGTCGCCCGCCTCCGTCACGAACGACGCCGCCGTCCTGATGGGGGCGCCGGGCGTCGTCACCGCCGACACCGTCTTGAAGTCGGCCCGCGCCGAGTCGGAGCCGAGCGCGACCGTCACGTAGCCGCGGCGGCCGTTGTAGAACTTCAGGTGCGGGTTGGCCTTGGTGTAGGTGTCCCAGTTGGCCGGCTTGTCCGCGCCGTCCTTGCCGCTGGCGATGGACGTGGCGACGATCTCCGTGCCGACGGTCTTGGAGGACGGGTCGTCGAAGTCGGCCTTGATGTCGAAGGCGTAGCCGACGTGCACGTCACCGGTGAGGACCATGAGGTTCTCGATGTCCGCGGAGCGCGCGCCCGCGAGGACCCGCTGCCGGGAGGCGCGGTAGCCGTCCCAGGCGTCCATGGAGAGTTTCGCCTGCGCGTTGAGGTCGAGCTTGCGCTGGGAGAAGGTGACCTGCTGCGGGACGACGTTCCACAGCGCGCGCGAGCGGCGCCAGCCGTCGATGAGCCAGCGCTCCTGCGTGGCGCCGGTGATGGTGCGCCTCGGGTCGTCGGTCTCGGGGCCGGGGACGTGCGCCTTGTCGCCGTACGCCTGGTCGGAGCGGTACTGCCGGGTGTCGAGGATGTCGAACTGGGCGAGGCGGCCCCACTTCACGCGCCGGTAGAGCTGGGCGTCGGGCCCGCTCGGCAGCTGCCCGCGGCGCAGCGGCTGGTTCTCCCAGTACGCGCGGTAGGCGGCGGCACGGCGCAGCAGGAACTCGGCGGGCGGGTTGCCGTTCTCGTCGATGTCGTCGGCGTAGTTGTTCTCGGCCTCGTGGTCGTCCCAGGTGACGACGAAGGGGTGCGCGGCGTGGGCGGCGCGCAGATCCGGGTCGGACTTGTAGAGGGCGTACCGCAGACGGTAGTCCTCCAGGGTCTGCGTCTCCTTGTTGAAGTGGGCGGGCAGCGTGCGGTCGGTGTAGTTGCGGGCGCCGCCGACCGCGTTGACGGCGTACTCGTAGAGGTAGTCGCCGAGGTGGAAGACGACGTCGACGTCGTCCTGCGCCAGGTGCTTGTACGCGGTGAAGTAGCCGTCGTGGTACGCCTGGCAGGAGACGGCGGCGAGGGTGAGGGCGCCGGCGCGGCTGCCGGTGGGCGGCGCGGTGCGGGTGCGGCCGGTCTCGCTCACCCAGCGGCCCGTCTTGAAGCGGAAGTAGTAGGTGCGGCCCGCGTCGAGGTGGTCGGCCTCGACGTGCACGGTGTGGCTGAACTCGGGGTGGGCGGTGACCTTGCCGCGTCTGGCGACGCGCCGGAACCTCGCGTCGTGGGCGAGCTCCCAGTCCACGGTGACGCGCTCGCGGGGCAGGCCGCCGTCGGGCTCGTACGGTGCGGGGGCGAGCCGGGTCCACAGCAGGACGGAGGAGGGCAGCGGGTCGCCGGACGCGACGCCGAGCGTGAAGGGGTTCTTGCTGATGCGGCGGGCGTCGAGCTCGGCGGCGCCGGCGACGCCCGCGGTGGGCAGGTTGGTGGCGAAGGCGAGCGCGGCGGCGGCGCCGGTGACGGTGAGGAACCTGCGGCGTCCCAAGTGGCGGGCGGCGGCACGGAGTTCCGGTGCGTGGTGCTGGCCTGCGGGTGTCATGTGGCCCTCCCCTGACGATTGCTGTCAGGGGCATGTAAGTGGCGGGGGACGACGTGGGACTGTCGCGTACACAACAGCCGCATGGCGGGCGGATGATGTCCGCGTGGACGGCCCTCCCGTACGCTGCGGGGCCATGAACGCTGAGCGAACTGCATCGCCGAAGACCGCCGTGGTGACCGGAGCCGGCTCCGGAATCGGCCGCTCCGTCGCCCTGGAACTGCTCGCCGCGGGCTGGTCCGTGGCGCTCGCGGGGCGCCGCACGGAGACGCTGGAGGAGACGGCGGCCCTCGCGCCGAAGGAAGGCGGCGGCGCCTTGTGCGTCCGTACGGACGTGTCGCGGCCGGAGGACGTCGCGGCGCTCTTCTCCCGCGTCCGCGCGGACTTCGGGCGACTGGACCTCCTCTTCAACAACGCCGGTACGTTCGGCCCCGGCGGCGTACCGGTCGAGGAGCTCCCCTACGAGGCCTGGCGGCACGTCGTCGACACCAACCTGAACGGCGCGTTCCTGTGCGCGCAGGCGGCCTTCCGGCAGATGAAGGAGCAGGACCCGCAGGGCGGCCGGATCATCAACAACGGGTCCATCTCGGCCCACGCCCCGCGCCCGAACTCGGTGGCGTACACGGCGACGAAGCACGCCCTGACGGGCCTGACGAAGTCACTGTCGCTGGACGGCAGGCCCTACCGGATCGCGGTCGGCCAGATCGACATCGGCAATGCGGCGACCGACATGACCGAGCGCATGCAGTCCGGGATCCTCCAGGCCAACGGGCAGCTCGCGACCGAGCCGGTGATGGACGTGGCGGACGTGGCGCGCACGGTGCGGCACATGGCGGAGCTGCCGCTGGAGGCCAATGTCCAGTTCGCGACGGTGCTCGCGACCAACATGCCGTACATCGGGCGGGGTTGACGCGCGGGGAGGGTGCAGCGCGCCGGGGCCGATATCTCCACAAGTGGAATGCGGCATACCGCATCAAGGCCGGTCGGAGATCCCCGTATGCTCGGCTTCTCTCCACGAGAATTTCACACTTGGAGCACTCCTTGCGCATACGTACCGCGGCCCCCGCCGTCCTCACCGCCACCGCCCTGTCGGTGGCCCTGCTCGCCGCGTCCCCCGCGTCGGCGGCGACGGCACGCCACCAGGGCGGGCTGCACCTCGGTTCCATCCAGTACGACAGCCCGGGTCGGGACACCCGCTCGAACTCCTCGCTGAACGCGGAGTGGGTGAACATCCACAACAACACGCGCTCGGCGATCCAGCTCAAGGGCTACCAGCTGAAGGACGACACCGGCTACACGTACACCTTCGGCAGCTACAACATCGGCGCAGGCAAGACCGTCAAGGTCCGCACCGGCAAGGGCACCAACGCCTCCGGTGTGCGCTACTGGGGCCGCACCAACTACGTCTGGAACAACACCGGCGACAAGGCCCGCCTCGTCAAGCCGAGCGGCGCGCAGCAGGACTCCTGCTCGTGGGCGCGGCTCGGCTCCGGTTCCGTCAGCTGCCACTGACCGCCGTCAGGGGGAAGGGCGGCCGCTCAGGCCTGGCCCGTCTCGAAGCGGGAGATCTTGCCGCCGTCGACGGTGAACCGCCACTTCGTGCGCATCTCGCCCCAGGTGTCGTTGCGGTAGGAGACGACCAGCACGCGGCCGCCGTCCGACTCCGTCTCGACGTCCATGTGGCCGTTGGAGGAGAAGATCTCGCGGTCCGTCCAGTCCGCGACGTCCCGGTCGGAGCCGTCGTCCGACATGGTGGCGCTGGGCGCGAGCAGGGCTTCGAAGGCGTCCTTGTCGTGGGCGTTCACCGCGGCGACGAAGGACCGGACCGTGGGGTCGGAGAGACGGCTCACCTGAATACTCATGGGCCCACGGTCACACCGGTCGGCGCGCGTCGCCACCGGGGCCGCCGCCCTCCCCCGGTCGCACCGGGCGGGTCACCCGGACGGACCCGCGGGCCGGGTGGGGCGGGCCGGTCCGGTGGACGGTGGAGGCGGACGTATCCGCCACCCCGCCGAGGGGCCGAACCGGGAGTTCCCCATGACCACCTGCTCGTGTCCGGACCGCCGAGACGTCGGGCTGCTGCTGCTCCGTGCGGGCACCGGCGGAGTGCTCGCCGCGCACGGCGCCCAGAAGCTGTTCGGCTGGTTCGGGGGCGGGGGCGTCGCGGGCACCGGCGCCTTCATGGAGTCCGTCGGCTACGCGCCGGGCAAGGCGAACGCCGTCGTGGCGGGGCTCGCCGAGGCGGGCGGCGGCGTCCTCCTCGCCCTCGGCCTCGCGACCCCCGCGGCGGGTTCGGCGGCGGCGGGCGCGATGGCCGGTGCCGCGGCCGTGCACGCGCCGAACGGCTTCTTCAGCCAGGGCGGCGGCTACGAGTACCCGGCGTTCCTCGGCATGGTCTCCGCCGCACTCGCCGTCACAGGGCCCGGCCGCTACTCCGCCGACCACGCCCTCGGCCACTCCCTCAACCGCGCCTGGATGGTCCCTGCCGCACTCGCGGGCACGGCGGTCGGCGTACTCGTGACGCTCGGAGCACGGAAGAAGACCGTCCGGGCGGCAGGGGCGGGGGACGAGGGCGGCTCGTCCGACGCGTAGCCGCCGTGGCAGGCTGCGGGGCATGGACGACGATCAGCGGGGCGCGTCGGCGTCGGGGGGCCTGCGGGATGCGTGGGAGACCGTCGACCGCCTCTACGAATGGCTGGATTCCCACAACCGCAAAGCGCCCCAAGAGGCCCTGCTGCTGCGGATGCTGAAGCTGTCGGAGGAGGTCGGCGAGGTCGCGCAGGCGGTCATCGGCGCCACCGGCCAGAACCCGCGCAAGGGCACCAGCCACACCTGGGACGACGTACAGGCGGAGCTCTGCGACGTCATCGTCACTGCCATGGTCGCCCTGCGCACGCTCACCCCGGACGCGGCACACGTCCTGGCCGGACACCTGCACCGCGTCGACCAGCGGTCCGGGGAGGCCGGGGAGGCCGGGGAGGCCGGGGACTGAGAGGGGTGGCGGGGGACTGACAGAGGTGCCAGGGCAGGAAAAGTGCTGGTCCGGGGGCCGGTCGGCGGGTTAGCGTGCCGGGTCATGACCACTGACACCGATCATCCCCCGCGGCTCACCCGCCTCACCTTCCACGGCCCCCTCTCCGAGGCCCGCGCGGACCGGCTGGTGGAGCGGCTGGCGGCGGCGGGTCCGCGTACCGTCCTCGACATCGGCTGCGGCTGGGGCGAGTTGATGCTGCGCGTCCTCGAAGCCGTGCCGGAGGCGACCGGTGTCGGTGTCGACATCAAGGGTGAGGACCTGGAGCGCGGCCGCGCGAACGCCGCGGCGCGCGGGCTCGACGGCCGGGTCCTCTTCGCCGAGGAGTCGGCGACGGACACCGCCCGCGGCCCCGCCGACGTCGTGCTGTGCCTCGGCGCGAGCCAGGCCCTCAGCTCCGCCGAGCCGCCCCGGACGACGACCGAGGCGCTGCACGCGCTGCGCCGCCTGGTGAATCCGGGCGGCCGCGTCGTGCTCGGCGAGGGCTTCTGGCAGCGCGAGCCCACCGCGGAAGAGCTCGCCGCGATGTGGCCGGACGCCGACGCGGGCGAGCACCTGGCGCTGGGCGACCTGGTGGACGCGGCGATCGAGGCGGGGTTCCGCCCGCTGTGGGTGGAGACGGCGAGCGTCGAGGAGTGGGAGGAGTTCGAGTCGGGCTACCGCTCCGACGTCGAGGAGTGGCTCGCCGCGCACCCCGGCCACCCGCTGGCCGCCGAGACCCGCGAGCGCGTCGACGCGCAGCGTTCCTCCTGGCTGCGCGGCTATCGCCGGGTGCTCGGCATCGCGTACCTGACCTTGGTGCCGGTCGGGCCGGTCGGGCCGGTCGGCTGAGAGCGGCTAGGGTCGCGCACCATGGACGCCATGGTCACTGCGGTCAGCAGCAACGGAACGTACTCCTTCTCCAAGCCGAACCGCGAGAGCGTCACGCTGCTCGCGGGCCTCGGCGTCGAGGGGGACGTGCATGCCGGTACGAAGGTGAAGCACCGCTTCCGTGTCGCCAGGAACCCCGACCAGCCGAACCTCCGCCAGGTCCACCTCATGCACGAGGAGCTCTTCGACGAGCTAGCGGACGACGGCTACACCGTGGCGGCGGGCGAACTCGGCGAGAACATCACCACGCGCGGCATCGACCTGCTCGGCCTGCCCGTGGGCGCGCTGCTGCGCCTCGGTGACGAGGCCGTCGTCGAGATCACCGGCCTGCGCAACCCGTGCCGCCAGATCGACGGGTTCCGGGCCGGTCTGATGAAGAAGGTCGTCGGCCGTGACGCGTCCGGGGCCGTCCGCCACAAGGCCGGGGTGATGAGTGTGGTCCGGCAGGGCGGCGAGGTCCGGCCCGGCGACGTGATCGAGATCGTCCTGCCGGAGGGCCCGCACCGCCCCCTCGAAACGGTCTGACGCCCTGAACGTCGCGCACGGCACCTACCGAAGTAGGGCCGCGCGCGACTTTCGGCGGCTGTGCGGGGCCCGTCCCCGCTCCTAGCGTCGTGGAGGAGACGACCGGCGGGGCGGAACGGAGTGCACGGGATGGCGGGCAAAGAGCTCGGCAAGGCGCGAGGCGAGAGGCGGGGCGACACGCGGGACGTGCGGGGCAAGGCGCAGGGCACGGTCACGGAGCTCGGGCATCCGCGAGGGGATCTGCTGCTCCTGCTCGTCGGTCTCCCTCTCCTCGGGCTGCTGCTCGGCCTCGTCGTGCCGCGGCTCGCCCGCTGGGCCTCCGGATCGCCGGTGCTGCCGTGGCGGGACGGCATCGAGTTCGTCGGCAGGCTCGACGCGCCCTGGCAGACCGCGCTCGTGGTGGCCGCCGGCCTGGTGGCCGGGCTCGTCCTCGCCTTCACGGCGATCGCCGAGACGGTGTCGCTGAAGCTGACCGACGCGCGGGTGCACGTCGAACAGGACGGCCGGACCCGGACCTTCGAACGCGCCGCCGTCTCCGCGGTGTTCCTCGACGGCAAGCACCTGGTGCTGCTCGGCACGGACTCGGGCGAGCTCGTGCGGGGCGAGCCCAGTGCGCGGGCCGCCGCGCTGGCCGCCGCCTTCCGCGCACACGGCTACCCGTGGCGGGACGGCGACCCGCACGCGCCGCTGTTCCACCGCTGGATCCCCGGCACCCCGGACCTGCCCGCCGAGGTCCACGCGCTTCTCGCGGCACGCAAGGCCGCGCTGCGACGGAAGGCCCCGCAGGACGCCAGGGACCTGGCCGAGACGGTGCGGGGGCTCGGTTTCGTCGTACGCGACGAGGGGGCGGAGCAGTACTGGCGCCCCCTCGCCGGAGGTGCGGGCGGAGCCGGGTCAGAACACGAACGGGCCCGGTGACTGCGCCGACGTGGCGTCGCAGGTGACCGTGATCCCGAAGACCACTATCTTCAGGGACTTCCCTTCCAGGCTGTCGCCCGCGGCGACGGTCCCGGTGAGCGGTCCGGTGGAGACGGCGCCGCCGGCCGGGATGGCCGGGTTGGAGCTGCCGGTGAAGTCGGTCGTCCCTGTGCCGTTCTTGGTGAGGGTGAGGGTGGAGTTGACGGAGCCCGCGCCGAGGTCGATCGGGGCGGTGATCGCCGAGGTGGACACGCTGATGGTCGCGTTGGTGCCGTCCTGAGCGGCGGTGAGGGTCGCCGTTCCGGAGCCGTACGATCCGCAGTCGAACGAGAGGGTGGCGCTCTGCGGTTCCACGGCACCGGCCGCGGGTGCCATCGCGAGCGCGCCGACGGCGAACGCGCCGACGCCGAGGGCCGAGCCGATGCCTCTGCCGAGTCTGCCGGTACCGCCGAGTCTGCCGTGCCTGCTGCCGTGTCTGCTGCCGTGTCGCATGGAGGACCTGCCTTCATGAGGTGGGGGGAGTGAGGGGGGACGCGAGTGCCGGCCCGCGGCCTGACGGGCAGTCAGCAGGCCGGATCGCTGCCCATTGAGGCACAGGGGTCTTGGGGCGACAAGGCCGATCCCCATGATTCTTGACATGGCACGCTCAATTCCAGCCGTGGGGCGCTCGGCCCCACGGCCCCATGCCGACAGGTCCACGGGGAGCCGGTGGAAGACGTCACCTGCTGTCGCCGGGGGCGCCTCCGTCCCGCAGCGCCTCCGCCGCCTCCCTCGCCAGGAGTTCGACGTACGCGCCGGTCCAGGCCTCGACCGTGGTGCGGTCCCACAGGTCCGTCGAGTACTCCAGATATCCGGAGAGCACGTCGCCCGTGGGGATCAGGCCGAAGTTGAACTCGGAGCGCGCGCCCGGGACCGCGAGGTCCTCGACCGCCGTGGTCACGCCCGGCAGTTCGATCTCCGTCTCCAGGGAGCTCTGGTACTGGAAGCCGAGCGGCAGCCGCTCGGGCACCTCCGTGCCCAGTGCGGCGCTCACGTCCGCCGCCACCGCCCGGATCGGCGCGGCGTGGTCGATGGCCCCGACCGAACTGCGCGCCACCTGGTCCACCAGCGCCCCGAACGACGCGGCCTCGCCGCCCCGCACCCGCAGCGTGAAGGACGAGACCGTGCAGGCCGCGAGCGCCTCGAACTCGCGCCGCTCACGGTTGGCGTAGGAGATGCCGAGCACGACGTCCGGCTCCTTGCCCACCTCCGCGACAAGGCGGGCCAGCGCGGCCGCCGTCACCACGAAGGGCGTCGTGCGGTGCCGCCGCGCCAGCGCCTCGACGTCGGCGCGGACGGTCCGGTCCACCGTGAACAGGACCACGTCCCCGGCCCCGCTCAGCTCCGCCGGGCGGGGCCTGTCCAGCGGCAGCGGCATACCGAAGGGGGCGCCCTTCAGCTGGCGCGTCCAGTAGTCGACGAGCCGGCCCTTGTCCTCCGTACGGGTCCGCTCGCGCTGCCAGCGCGCGTACTCGCCCGGCTGCGGGACGTCGTCCGGCAGGCCGTGCGGGGTGCCGGTGGCCGCCGCCCGGTACAGCGCGGCGAGTTCACGCAGCAGGACGCTGACCGACCAGCCGTCGCAGGCCGCGTGGTGCAGGACGAAGAGCAGCGTCCACCGGTCGCGTCCGGTGCGCAACAGGCGGAGGACCGGGGCGAGTTCCGCCTCGATGTCGAAGGGGGTCGCCGCCACGTCGGCGGCCGTGCGTGCCGCCTGCTCGTCGGCGGCGGCCGCCGATCCGTGCCGCGCGTACAGATCCTCCTCCGGCAGCTCCACCGGCCGGGCCGGCAGCGCCTCCTGCCACCACTCGCCGCCGTCCTCCACGAAGCGGGTGCGCAGGGCCTCGTGCCGGGCGACCAGCTGGGTGAGCGCGGTCCGCAGGGCCGGTACGTCCAGGGCTCCCGTCAGGGTGAGCCGCATCGCCACGTTGTAGATCTGCGGTCGGGGGTGCGTGCGGTGCCGGGTGATGAAGGCGCCCTGCTGGGCGGTGACGGGGGCGCGCACCGGCACGTCCTCGCCTCCCCCGGTGTCTCCCGCGAGGTACGCCGCCATCGCCCGCAGCGTCGGCTCCTCGTAGAAGCGCGCCACCGGGTACTCCGTGCCGAACTCCTCCCGCACACCGTTCGCCAGCCGGATCGCCGTGATCGAGTGGCCGCCCAGCTCGAAGAAGGACGCGTCGGTATCGATCAACGCCGCGTCCACCTCGAACTCCGCCGCCCAGAGACGCTTCAGGCGCGCCTCGATGTCCGACGTCGAGGGTGCCGGGGGCGTTGAGGGCACCGTGGGCGTCGGGGGTGCCGGGGCGGTCGAGGTGGTGAGGGCGGGGGCGGGGAGTGCGGCGCGGTCCACCTTGCCGTTGGGGGAAATGGGGAGTTCGGGGAGCACGGCCCAGGCGTGGGGCACCAGGTGGTCCGGGAGGCGGGCCGCGAGGTCCGCCGTCAGACGGTCGGCGAGTTCCCGCTCCCGCGCCGGGGCGGGCGACGCGGGTACGACGTAGGCCGCGAGGTAGGCGTCGTCCCGGCGGTCGCGGTGGGCCAGGACGAGGGCGTCACGGACCTCCGGCAGGCCGGTCAGGGTGCGCGTGACCTCCTCGGGTTCGACGCGGTGGCCTCGTATCTTCACCTGGTCGTCGCCCCGGCCCCGGAACTCAAGCGCCCCGTCGCCGGTCCAGCGGACCAGGTCGCCCGTGCGGTACATCCGCCCTTCGGCGCCCAGCGGGTCGTCGACGAAGCGCTCCGCCGTGAGGTCCGGCCTGCCCAGGTAGCCGGCGGCCACCCCGGGCCCACCGACGTACAGCTCCCCCACCTCACCGGCGGGCACCTCCCTGCCACGCTCGTCGAGCACCCGCAGGGTGACGTTGTCGACGGGGCGGCCGATCGGGATCGGGCCGTCGGACGGGTCCGGTTCCACTGTCGCGACCGTGCACAGCACGGTCACCTCGGTCGGGCCGTAGACGTTCACCGTCTCGTACGGGACACCGGGGCGCGGCCGGGTGCGCAGCACGTCGCCGCCCAGCAACAGGTGCCGCAGCGGAGGCTGTTGTGGCTCGGGGAGCGCGAGGACCGCCTCGCCGAGAGCCGTCGGCAGGATGGAGAAGGTGATCCGCCGGTCCGCGTACCAGCGGGCCAGCGCCGCCGGGTCCCTGCGGACCGCCTCGTCGGCCACGACGACCGTGGCGCCCGCCGTCAGCGCCGGCCAGATCTCCAGCACGGCCGCGTCGAAGCCCTGGCTGCAGACGGCGGCACTGCGGTCGTCCGCCGTGAACCCGAACCGCTCGTGGTGCCACTGACAGAGGTCCACGACGGCCCGATGCGGGACGGCCACGCCCTTGGGGGCGCCGGTGCTGCCCGAGGTGTAGATGGCGAAGCAGAGGGAGTCGGGGGTGGGCCGTGTCGCCGCCGGGCCGCTCGGGGGCGTCGGGGCCGCGTCGGGGGCGGCGGTGACGTCCAGCAGTGTCGTCCCGGCCGGCCACGTCGGCCGTACGCCGGCGTCCCCGGCCTGCGTCCCGTCCGCCACCACGATCCGTGCGCCGCTCTCCGCCAGAACGGCCTCGGCCCGCGCCCTGCCCTGTCCGGGGTCCAGCGGCACGTACCCGCGTCCCGACTTGAGGGCCGCGAGCATCGAGACGATCAGGTCGGCGCCGCGCGGCAGCCACAGCGCGACCGGCGCGCCGCCGCCGTCCGCAGTCCGCAGCACGGCCGCCAGACGCTCGGCACGGGCGTTCAACTCGCCGTACGTCAGCGTCACTTCCCCACTGATCACCGCGACGCGGTCCGGGGCGACCTCGGCCCACCGTGACGCCAGGGCGTCGACGGTGCTGCGCGTCCGCTGCCGGACGGGACCCTGCCGCCACTCCCGCGGCACCGCGGCCGGCGCGCTCCCGGCCCCCACCGCCTCCGCGAGGACGTCGCGGAACGTGCCGTAGAGCGCGTCGACCGTCGCCTCGTCGAACAGGTCGGTGTGGTACTCCAGGTGGCAGCGGATGCCGTCGGGCTGGTCGGTGAAGTACACGCTGAGGTCCGTCAGCGCCTTGTCGGGCCCCGAGTCGAGCGGCGTCGCCCGCACGCCGGGCAGGTCGAAGCTGAAGGGGTCGCCGGTCTCGAACTCGGCGAGCGTCTGGAAGACCGGCGTCCGGTCGAGCGTGCGGGCCGGCGCGAGCTCCCGTACGACGGCCTCGAAGGGCACGTCCGCGTGGTCGTACGCGTCCAGGGCCACCCCCCGCACCCGGTCGAGGAGCGTGCCGAAGTCCGGGTCGCCGGAGAGGTCGAGGCGCAGCGCGAGGGTGTTGACGAAGAAGCCGACCACGTCCTCGTACTCGGGGGTGCGGTCGGACATCGGGGTGCCGATGACCAGGTCGTCCTGGCCGGTGACGTGGCGCAGGGCGGCCGCGTAGCCGGCGAGCAGGGCCATGAAGAGGGTGCTGCGGCGTTCGCGCGCGAACTGCCGCACCTTGTCGGACAGTTCGGGGTCGAGGGTGCGGAACAGGGCGCGGCCGTTGGAGGTCATGACGGCGGGCCGCGGCCGGTCGGTGGGCAGCCGCAGCACGGGAAGGTCGCCGTCGAGCGTCTTCTTCCAGTACGCGAGGTCCTCGGCCGCCTTAGGGCCGGTGAGCGCGGTGCGCTGTTCGCGGGCGTGGTCGGCGTAGGTGCGGGTGAGGGCGGGGAGTTCCGCGGCCGGTGCGCCCGGCAGGTGGGCGCGGTAGAGGGCGGAGACGTCGCGGGCGAGCACGGCGGCCGATGCCGCGTCCATCACGATGTGGTGCAGGGAGAGGACGAGGACGTGCCGCCGCTCGCCGAGCCGGACGAGGCGCGTGACGAACAGGGGGCCGTTCGCGAGGTCGAAGCGGCGCTCGCTCTCGGCCTTGAGCACGTCGGCGACGGGGTCACCGGCGCCGGTGCCCTTTCCTGTACCGTCCACGACTTCGAAGTCCACCTCTCCCGGGGGGAGCGTGAACTGCCGCGCCTCACCCGCCACTTCGCGGAACACCGTGCGCAGCTGGTCGTGCCGTTCGGCGAGGTCGGACAGGGCGGCGCGCAGCGCGGGGATGTCCAGCGGGCCTTCGAGCTCGATGGCCTTGGTCTCGTTGTACGCGGTACGGCCCGGCAGCATCCGCTCCAGGAACCAGACGCGCTGCTGCCCGGGGGACAGGGGCGCCCCGCGGTCGGCCACCGGCTCCGGGGCAGAGGAAGCCACGTACGCCCGGCGCAGCCCGTCGAAGTGGACCAGGCCGTCCCGCAGCGCGGTGGGCGCGACACCGAAGTCGACGAGGCCGACGATCTCGTCGGCGCCCGCGGCGCGTACCGCGTCCACGACGGGCCGCACGCTCTCGGGGCTGCCGATGAGGGCCCGCTGGTCGCAGTAGCGGTCGTAGGCGCGGCGGAACACCACGTCCAGGTCGTCCTCGGTCATCGCCGACAGGTCGATGCGGTGGCCCAGGCTGTTGGCGACGTTGCCGAAGAGGGAGAGGGAGGAGCGCATGTACCGCGACAGCGGCTCGCGCGCCTCGGCACGGGCCGTCGCGTGGTCCTCGGCGAGGTAGGTGTGCAGCAGCACGGCCACGTGCCCGGCGTCCGGGTCGAGGCCGCACTCGGCGCGCGTGCGCCGGTAGAGGGCGATGTTGTCGCGGAGCTGCTCGACGCTCTGCGTCATGAGGTTGGTGACGATGCCGACGTCGTGGCGGGCGGCCAGCTCGTACGACGCCGGGTTGCCGACGACGGCCGTGTACATCGGCGGGGCGTCCTGGACGGGGCGGGGGAACAGCCGCAGGTCGCTCTCGCCGTCCCCGGTGGTGCGGCGCACGGGCTCGCCGCGCCACAACTTCCTGACCTGCGCCACCTGTTCGTACATCATCTCCCGGTGCGAGCCGAAGCGCTCGGGGAAGAAGACGAAGTCGTCGGCGTTCCAGCCGCTGGCGCAGCCGATGCCGATGCGGCCGCCGGAGAGGTTGTCGACCATCGACCACTCTTCGGCGACGCGGATCGGGTCGTGCAGCGGCAGCACCACCGATCCCGCGTTGATGCGGACGCGGCTCGTCTCACGGGCGAGCGCGGCGGCGAGCACGACCGGGTTGGGGAAGAGACCGCCGAAGGAGTGGAAGTGCCGTTCGGGGATCCACAGGGAGTGGAAGCCGTTGCGGTCGGCGAACCGGGCCGTCTCCAGGAGGTGGTCGTACTTGCCGTGCCGGGGGGTCGCCTCGTCCTGCGGGTAGTCGCCGAAGAAGTAGACGCCGAAGTCGAGGGGGCGGGAGCGGGGGCGGGGCCGGGCGGGTTCCGGCTGCTTCGACTGCTCCGGACGCTCCTGCTGCTCCTGCTGCTCCTGCTGCTCCTGCTGAACGGTGGCCGCGCTGTTCCAGGCCATGGCCTGTGGCTTGGCGGACACCTTGGCAGGTGCCTTCGCAGGCGCCTTGGTGGAGGGCTTGGCGGGGCTCCCGAGCGGGAAGCCCGCCGCGCGCAGCTCCCGCAACGAGTCCTTCACCGCGTCCACGATGAACTCGATGTCCCCGTCGGAGTGTTCGGTGGAGAGGAAGAAGTTGCGCCACTCCCACACGTGCACGCCGCGCAGCATGAGGTGGTGGTAGAGCAGTTCCATGTCCGCGCGGTGCTCGAAGCGGAACATCGAGCCGAAGTGGCTCATGCTCAGGGCGAACCCCTCCGCCTCGAAGAAGGCGTTCAGCGTGGCGGCCATGTCGTCGGTGCGGGCGTTCAGGCGCTCCTGGAGCCTCGGGCTGTGCTCCTTGAGGTGGGCCAGCACGGCACGCGTGGCGACCATCGACACCGGGTGCTGGATGTACGTACCGCCGAAGAACGTGGTGTCGGCCCGCGGGTAGCTGTCGTCCCCGTACTGCCAGTGGCCGCCGTCGATGCCGTCCATGATGTCGGCGCGGCCCGCGATGGCGCCGATGGGGAAGCCGCCGCCGAGCAGCTTGCCGTACGTGGCCAGGTCGGGCGTGACGCCGTAGAGCTCCTGCGCGCCGCGCGGCGCGGGGCGGAAGCCGGTCAGCATCTCGTCGAAGAGCAGCACGATGCCGTGCCGCCGCGTCAGTTCGCGCAGCCGGCGCACGAACTCGGCGGGCCGCAGCGACGGGTGGCGGCTCTGCACCGGCTCCACGACGACCGCCGCGATGCCGGCGGCCTCCCGCTCGATGACGGCGAGGCTCTCCTCGCTGCCGTACGGCAGGACGAGCAGGTCGGCGACGGCGTTGTGCGGCACGCCCGCGGACATCGGCACGGTGGTGAGGCCGTCGCCGCCGGTGTGCGGGGAGCGGCCGAGTACGTTGTCGTTGTGGCCGTGGTAGGCGCCCTCGAAGGTGATGATGCGGGAGCGTCCGGTGGCGGCGCGGGCGAGCCGGATGGCCGCGGAGTTCGCCTCCGTGCCGGAGTTGGCGAAGGCGACGCGCTCCATGCCGGTCAGCTCGGCGAGCAGCTCGGCGGCCTCGCCGGTCTCCACGTTGCGCGGGCCGAGCTGGATGCCGCGCGACAGGTGCTCGCGGACCGCTTCGGTGACGAAGGCGGGTTCGTGGCCGAAGAGCAGGACGCCGAAGCCCATGGTGATGTCGACGTAGCGGTTGCCGTCGACGTCCTCCAGCCAGGAGCCCTTCGCCCGCCGCCCCGCGATGGGGTACAGCATCTCCTTCGTACTGCTGCGGAAGCCGACCGCCGCCCTGCTGTCGGCGAGCACACGGCGGTAGCGCTGGGTGATGCTCTTCGAGGTGGGCGTCTTGGCGGTGTAGCGGCGGACGAGGTCGGCCAGGTGGGCCCGCTGACTGTCGGAGGCGTTGCCGCGGAGCATTCCGGAGCCGCGGGACACCTCCATGCGGGGGCCGTGCTGGGCCGGGCGCGGCGCCGGAGTCTCCTCGGCCGCCGCCGTCGCCCCCATCTGCTCGGTGATGCGCCGCGAGAGCTCGGCCATCGCGGCGAGGTCCGCGTCGACCGCGGCGGAGACGGAGCCGGGGCGCGCGGTCATCGGTCACCCCTCGCGGGCTGCGAGGGCTGCACTGTCTGCGCCGTCTGTGCCGTCTGCGCCGTCTGCGCGGCGAGCAGCTGGGAGAGCTGGCCCATGAGCTGCAGCTGCATCTGGGTGAGCTGGTGCACCTGGCGTACGAGGTCCTCGACCTCCTGCCGGGTGGCGTACTCCGTGGACGCCGCGGGGGCGGGCGCCACCGCCGGTGCGGGGGCCGTGGGCGCGGGGCTCATGGGCGCCGCTTGGACCTGCGGCTCCGGCAGAGGGTCCGGAAGTCGTTCGGGCCGCGAGTCCAGAAGTCGTTCGGGCTGCGGGTCCGGAAGTCGTTCGGGCCGCGGGTCCGGAAGTCGTTCGGGCCGTGGCTCGGCGCGCCCCGCCCCCGCCTTCGCCGCGATGATCTCCGCGAGTCCCCGTGCCGTGCCCGCCTCCTCGAAGAGCTCCCGCATCGACACCTTGACCTGGTGCTCCTCCTCAAGCTCCCGGAGCACCCCGATCATCTGGAGGGAGTCCGCGCCGAGGTCGAAGAAGGAAGCGTCCTCGGCTATCTCACTCGTGTCGTAGCTGAGGTGCTTCGCGGTGACCTTGATGATGTGCTGGAGCACGCGCTCGACCGCTGCCTCGTCCTGTGCCACTTCCGCCCCACCCTTTGCCGGTTGTTCGGGTTGTACGGGCCGGGGAAGGAAGTTCTCCGGCCCTGTCCAGTAGTCCTTGTGCTGGAATCGGTAGCCGGGCAGGGGGATCCTGCGCCCCGTCCCGCCCATGAAGGCCCGCCAGGCGACGGGCGCGCCGGCCCGGTACAGACCGGCGGCCGCGTCCCACAGCGGTTCGAGCCCGGCGCCGCGCCGCAGCGACGGAAGGGCCGCCCGGTCGGGGAGCTCCCGGCGCGCGAGGCCGCTGAGCGTCGTGTGCGGGCCGATCTCCACCAGCGCGCCCACGCCGTCGTGCGCCGCCGACCCCAACTCCCCCAGTACGTCCGCGAAACGCACCGGCTCACGCGCCTGCCGTACGAAGTAGTCGGCGTCCGGCACCCAGCCGGGCGGCCGGGTGCGCCCGTCCAGACCGCTCACGAACGGCACCTCGGCCGGGCGCGGTCGCACGTCGGCGACCAGCTGCCGCAGCCCGTCGAGGGCCGGGTCCATGAGGGCGGTGTGGAAGGCGTGCCGCACCGGGAGTTCCCGTGCGTGGACGCCGCGCGCCGCGAGCAGTTCCGTCAGCCGTTCCATGGCGGCCACCGGGCCCGCGAGGACCTGGTTGTGCTCGCCGTTGGTGACGGCGAGCTCCACGCCGGGCACCTCGGCGGCCAGCCTCTCCGCCGTGGCCCTGTCCGTCGGGACCGCGGCCATCGCGCCGGGCTCGCACCGGAGCCGCATGAGTCCGCCGCGGCCCGCGGTCAGCCGCAGCCCGTCCTCGGCGGACAGCACGCCCGCCGCGTACAGCGCGCCGTACTCCCCCACGCTGTGCCCGGCCACGACGTCCGGCACGATCCCGGCCTCCCGCCACAGGCGGACGAGCGCGCACTGCAGCGCGAAGAGCGCGGGCTGCGCCACCTCGGTGGGCCAGACCGGCTCCTCGGCTCCCGCTTCTCCGCCCGCTTCGCCGAGCAGCGGACCGAGGAGGCTGTCGCCCCCGGTGAGCTCGGCGAACTGCCGCTCGCAGGCGTCCAGTACCTCGCGTACGACGGGAAAGCGCTCGTGGAGAGCGCGGGCCGCGCCCCGGTGGAGGCTGCCCTGCCCCGTGAAGAGGAACCCGGCACCACCCGCGCCCGGCGTCCGGGGCCGGGGCTGCGGATGCGGCCGGGTGAGCCAGTCGTCCAGGGCGCCGGTCAGCGCGGCCACGGTGTCGCCCCGCACGGCGAGCCGGTGCTTGCGGTGGGCGCGGCCGAGGGCCTGCGTGGTCACGAGGTCCGCGAAATGTGTCCCTGGGTGTGTGCGCAGGTGGTCGCGGAGGGCCGTGGCGTTGGCCGCGAGCGCCTCCTCGGTGTGGCCCGCGACCAGCAGGAGGCCCGGGGGCGGTGGGGCGTCGGCGGGCCGGGGCGCGGGCTCCGGGGCCTCTTCCAGGACGACGTGGACGTTGGTGCCGCCGACGCCGAACGAACTGACGCACGCCCGGCGCGGCACATCGCCCTTCGGCCACGGCCGTGCGGATTCGGGAATGTAGAACGGACTGGCCGCCAGGTCGAGGGCCGGGTTGGGGCGGCGGAAGTTGGCCATCGGCGGGATCACGCCGTGCCGCAGCACGAGGAGGGCCTTGACCAGGCTCGCGAGGCCCGAACACACATCGAGATGCCCGATGTTGGCCTTGACCGAGCCGAGAGCGCAGTACCCCGTACGGTCGGTGTCGGCGCGGAACGCGGCGGTGGCGCCCTCGAACTCGATGGGGTCGCCCTTGAACGTGCCGGTGCCGTGCGTCTCCAGGTAGCCGATGGTGCCCGCGTCGACGCCCGCCCGCGCGAGGGCGCGGCGGATCGCGCCGCGCTGGCCGGCCGCGCTGGGCGCGGTGAACGCCTTCTTGTCCGCGCCGTCGTTGTTGACCCCCCAGCCCCGGATGACACCGTGGATGTGATCGCCGTCCGCCACCGCCCGGTCGAGACGCTTGAGCACCACCGCCACGACACCCGTGCCGCCGACCGTGCCGTCCGCGCCGGCGTCGAAGGGCCGCAGCCGGCCGCTCTTGGAGAGGATGGACCCCTTGACGTACTGGTAGCCGAGCACCTGCGGCACGTGGAGGGCGGTGGCACCGGCGACCGCGATGTCGCACTCCCCGGTGACGACGGACTGCGCCGCGAGGTGGACCGCGGTGAGCGAACTGGAGCACGCCGTCTGGACGTTGACGGCGGGCCCTGTGAGGCCGAGGCGGTAGGCGGCGCGGTTGGCGGTGAAGTCGGTGAAGTTGCCGATGGTGACCTGGAGTCCGGCGACCCAGTCCGCGATGCCGCCCCGGAGGACGTTGTTCTGCAGATAGGTCTGGAGGGAGTAGAGGTGGTAGCCGGTGCTGGCGTACACGCCGACGTCGTGACCGTGGCCGCCCCGGTCCCCGGCCGCCCCTTCGTCGCCGCCCGCGTACCCGGCGTTCTCCAGCGCGTGGTGCACGCACTCCAGGAACAGCCGCTGCTGCGGATCGGTGATCCGGGCCTCGTGCGCGCTCATCCCGAAGAACCCGGCGTCGAACCCAGCGATGCCGTCGAGGACCCCGCTCGCCCCGACGAACTCCTCCGCGCGGTACGCCTCTTCGGGCACCCCGGCGGCGGCGAGTTCGGCGTCGGTGAAGCGGCGGATGCGGTCGGCGCCGTCGCGGATCGTGCGCCAGAACTCCTCCGGCGTGTCCGCGCCGGGCAGCCGGAAGGACATGCCGACGACGGCGACGGAGACGTCGGGGCCGGAGGCGGGGCCTGTGGCAGGCGTGGTCATCGGGGCTCACTCTCGCTCTTCACGGGGTTCCCGGGCTTCGTCGATGCGCCGCCCTCGGGTGGCGGTGCCGCCGTGCCCCGCCGGCCCTGACGCACCATGACGACGAACATCCCGAGGCACAGGGCGATCGCCAACCCGTGCAGCAGGCCCACCACTTGGAACGGCGAGAAGTGGTCAAGGAGCGCGCCGCTGACCAGCATCCCCAGGCCGAAGCCGGTGTTCTCGACCGAAGCGGAGAGCCCGAAGAGCCTGCCCCGCTGCTCGTCGGGGGCCGCCTGGAGACGGGTGACGTAGGCGATCTCGGTGAGTCCGTCGGCCATGCCCGCCACCAGGGCCGCCGCGACCGCCACCCCCGTGGGCAGCCCGGCGAAGACCACGATGAACGCGGCCGACATCACACAGGCCCCGACCGCGAACGCCCGCTCCCCCGGCCCCTGCCGGCCGCCGCGCCCGCCCCACCGCCCGCACACCTGCTGCATGACGATGTTGCCGATGGCCCACGTGGCCCAGAACTGGCTGATGAACGTGGCCGGATGGGACGGGTCGAGGTCGCTGGAGTACACGGGCAGGGCCACGTTGTGGGACGAGGACCCGAGGCCGTCGGCGGCCCGGAGGGCGATCATGAGGGCGAGGACAGGGGCGGCCCGCAGCAGAAGAAGCGCCCCGGCCCCACGCCGCTCCGCCTTCCGCCCAGCGTCCTCTTTCCCGCCGGAGCCCTCGGAGCCCGTGGAGTCCCCTGCCTCCGCCCTCGTACGGATCGGGAGCGAGAGCAGCACGCACGCGGAGACCGCGAAGGAGGCGGCGTCCAGGGAGATGGCGGCGACGTATCCCAGCTGGGCGACCACAACACCCGCGGAGGCGAAACCGGCGATCATCGCGAGCGAACGCCCGGTCGCGAGGAGCGAGTTGGCGCGCAGCCGCAGGTCGCTGCCGACGATCTCCGGAATGCTGCTGCGCAGCGCCACGCCCGACAGGGTGGAGCAGAAGCCGGTCACGACGGCCAGGACGTAGAGAAGACCCGCACGTCCCGCGTCGGGGGCGATCAGCAGCGCTATCATGGCGGCGCACTGCGTCAGATCGGCGCCGACCATCAACCTCTTGCGGTCGTACGCCGAGACCAGGCGTCCGCTCACAAAGCCGGACACGACACTGGTCAGCAGGCGTACGGCCATGAAGATCCCCGCGGCCAGCGCGCTGTCGGTCACCTCGTAGACGAACACGTTCAGGGCGACCATGTTCAGGTAACTGCCGTACGCCGAGACGGCGTTACCCGCGACGAGCAGGCGAAAGTGGAGCAAGCGTTCCCCCCTGGTCCGCGCCGGGCTGCCATTCAGAACGTGTACGGCTGCCGCTCAGCCGAGACCGCCTTCACACTCGCCCGCACCGAAGCACGCCTACAGTCACCCGAATTGGGGACTTGACATGGTCGATGGCGCTCAGTAGCGCTGCGTTTCCCCTGGGTATGCGGGGATTCCTTTCTGTTTCTCCACGACCGTGGTTAGATCACGTTGCGGCCACAGCCGCCGTACGTGTTGACAGTCCCTCCCGGAGGGAAGATGCCAGTAGACAGCCGCCCGCAGAACGCACCGGCGTTGTCCCACAGGGAGCGTCAGGTGTTGGCCCACATCGCGGCAGGCCTCTCCCACAAGCAGATCGCCAGACGCCTGGGCATCAGCGTGCACACAGTGAGCACGTATCTGCGCCGCATCCGCAGCAAGCGCACCGCGCCCACGGTGGCCCATCTGATCCACCTCAGCCACACCGAGAACTGCTAGCGCCAGCCCGGCGGATCATGTCGCGGGGCGCGGGCCCGAGCCGTCAGCCCCCGCGCCGCACCCGGGCCGCCTTGCGGGCCTCCGCGAGCTTGCGGGCCTCGCTGCCCTTGCGGGACTTGCCGCCCGCATTGCCGCCACCCGTGCCGCGGGAGGCGTCCTTGCTGGAGCCGAGGCCGCGGAACGGGGTGTTGACGTTCTTGGGGCGGGTCTCGGCGGGCCCGCGGTCGAGCGGGGTGCCCGAGGGAGCCTTCGCCCCGGTGATCCTGCTCAGCTCCGCCTCGCCCGAGCGCACCTTGGTGACCTTCGGCTCGATGCCGGCCTCCGCCATCAGCTCGCTCATCTCGCGGCGCTGGGCGGACAGCACCAGGGTGACCACGCGGCCGGACTCGCCGGCCCTCGCGGTGCGGCCCGCGCGGTGCAGATAGTCCTTGGGGTCGGTCGGCGGGTCGACGTTGACCACCAGGTCGAGGTCGTCGACGTGCAGCCCGCGGGCCGCGACGTTGGTCGCGACGAGGGCGGTGATCTGGCCGCCCTTGAACTGCGCGAGCGTCCGGCTGCGCTGCGGCTGGGACTTGCCGCTGTGCAGGGCGGCGGCGTGCACTCCGCTGTCCCGCAGGTGCTTGGTGAGCCGGTCGACGGCATGCTTGGTGTCGAGGAACAGCAGGACGCGGCCGTCGCGGGCGGCGATCTCCGTGGTGACGGCGTACCGGTCGGGGCCGTGGACGACCAGGACGTGGTGGTCCATCGTCGTCACCGCGCCCGCCGACGGGTCGACCGAGTGGACGACGGGGTCGTGGAGATAGTCGCTGACCAGCTGGTCGACGTCGCGGTCCAGGGTGGCCGAGAACAGCATCCGCTGGCCGTCCGGGCGCACCTGGTCGAGGGCCTCGGTGACCTGCGGCAGGAAGCCCATGTCGCACATCTGGTCGGCCTCGTCGAGGACGGTGATCCCGACCCGGCCCAGGCGGCAGGCCTTGCGGTCGATGAGGTCGTGCAGCCGGCCGGGGGTGGCGACGACGACCTCGGCGCCGTCCCGCAGCGCGGCGACCTGGCGGCCGATCGAGATGCCGCCGACGACGGTGGCGAGGCGCAGCCGCAGCGCCTCGGCGTACGGCGTGAGCGCCTCCGTGACCTGCTGGGCCAGCTCGCGGGTGGGCACCAGGACCAGCGCGAGGGGCTGCTTCGGCTCCGCGCGCCGCCCGGCGATCCTGGCGAGCAGCGGCAGCCCGAAGGCGAGCGTCTTGCCGGACCCGGTGCGTCCGCGGCCCAGGACGTCACGTCCGGCGAGGGCGCTGGGCACGGTGGCGGCCTGGATGGGGAAGGGCTCCCGCACCCCGAGCCGGTCGAGCGCCCGCAACAGCTCACCGGGCAGTTCGAGCTCGGCGAAGGAGGAGGGGCGGTCGGGGAGGTCGGGGAGGTCCTGGTGATTCACGGTGAGCCTTCCGGCGGGAAACGTGGGGAACGTACCGAGGAAGGCTCGGCAGGTGTCGAACGGCTGTCGCCGGGGCGCCCGGCGGCGGACGTGAACGGCTGTCCATCCGGACCCGGCACGGATGAAGGACCACGAATCCGCCACACCACCCGGACCGTCGGCCCTATGACCTACGACCGACACCCCCGGGCCATGGCACACCGCCCACCCCTTACACCCTACCTGCCAGCACCGCTCCACCGGACTGGCCTCCGCCGGACGAAGAGTCGGGCTGTACGCCGGGGAGAGTCACCGGAGCGCTATGACCTGTGCAAACGTGTTGGGAGTGTACTTGTGTGGCTACCCTGATGGCACGTAAAGCCCGACCGAGGGCGTCTGTCGCCCCTCGAGCGGCACCCGGCTAACTTCGCCGCGACCGAACCGGCCCATCTGATCGACAGCACCCGTGTACGTGCCAGATGGGCCCTGTTACGCGGCCAGGTGGCGGATTCCCGTCCGGCTTTGAGGCACTGTCGCAGCCTGGATCCCGATGACCTCGACCTCAACGCCCCACGCCTCAAGGAGCCTGGCCGTCTGCACGAGGGTGACCTGGGAAAACGGGAAGAGTGTGTCTGCAGTGAGATCGGTTCCGCTTTTCAGCAGGATCGCGAAGGTGACCTTCGAAGGCCGGAAGCCTTCCGCCAACGCCTTGCCAGGTCGGGCCGCAGCCACCTTGCGAGCGAACGCGTCCATGGCCTCCGGCGAGTGCAGCAAAGTCTGCACGGCGACCACGGCCTGACCGAACAGATGGCTCAGCGCGTCGGACCCCTTGGCCCGCTTCACCATGACCAGGACGTCGTCCGGGCTGAGCAGGTCGCAGATCTCCACGCCGTTGCCCCGGTGCAGCGCCGTCCGGACGTTGTCGCGGTCGAAGCAGACGTATCCAGGCCGCAGGTGGGGCACCGACTCGTTGTAGTCCCGCTCCTTGTCCCCGAGCACCCAGGCCGGGAGGTCGACGGAGGGCGTATTCGTGATGAGCCGCTCCACCTGCGAGCGGATGGCCTCCAGGTACGCCTCACCGATCTCGTACCACTGCCCGTCCAGCAGGAAGAACCGGCGGGCACCGAGCGCCACCTCCGCCTCGATCCACCGCAGCACGCTCGACGTCCAGATGACGTCATCCTTCTTCTCCGCCCGGCTGTGCGCGTAGAGGGTGACGGTGCCGTCCCGGAGCGCGGCGAAACGCGTTCCCGCCCTCTGCACGCGAGCCCGGTTGAGGACGTACTCCAGGCTGAAGTCGTCGGTGAAGCGCGCCTCCACACTGTGCACCTTGGTGGCGAACGCCTGGGCGGCGCCGTAGTCGTCCCAGTGATCGGACGGGACGGCGACCGCGATGCGTCCGTCCGGTACCTGGCCCAGCATGTCGTCGAGCCGCTCCTCCAGCCGCGTCAGGAGGTCGGCGTCCTTGACCGGAACAATGTGCTCGACGAACTCCAGTTCCGGAGCCGGGGCCTCATCCCGGATGACACGGGCGATGGCCCGGATGTCGGCGACCAGGTCCGCGGCGTCGATACCAAGGTGCATCCGCAGCCCGGTACCGCCCTCGACGCTGGAGATCTTCGTACGGTCGTTCTGCGCGATCGTCAGCTGGATCCCGTCCAGCCGACCGCCCAGCCGCCGCACGATCTGCGCGTGCTCCTGGACACCCAGGCTCCAGACCGGAGCGCCGCCGGGCACGAGGGTGATGTCGGTCCGGCCACCGCCCGGCGTATGGGAGACCATGTCCCGGATCTGGGCGGGGTCCACCCTGCGGATCACGAAACTCAGCCCGAACCGCCGGTCCTTGACCCGGTCGGGCACCAGACGGAAGCCCTGGTCGTAGCCGATGGCATACACCTCGCCGTCGACCACGAGCATCAGCAGTCCGGCCGACCGGTTCACCGGCCGCGACACCTCGCACCCGGTCGTGCGATTGATCTCGCCGCACCAGCTTGCGACGGGCTGCTCGAAGCTGCCGGTGACCAGCAGCGCCGGAACGCCCAACCGCTCCTCCGGGACGTGCAGTTCCGCGTCAACGGCTTCGAGCCGATCCGGGTCGAGGACGTCGAACATCGCGTCGACCGTGGGAGCGACACCCGTGAGCCGGTACAGGGTGCGCTTGGACGTGCCGGAGGTGCTGGTGGCCATGGTGCCGCTCCATTCGACGTATGAGCAGGGGGCAGCCCGGGAGACTCGGGAGGAGCCGGGAAGCCAAGTGAAAGCACAACCAGTAGAGCGTTAACTGAAAGCACTGTCAAACAGTTCACGCCAGTTAGATGTCGGTATAGAGTGAAGCCGTCCAGCACGCCCGCCCCCACGTCACCCGGCAGGAGCCCATGAATCAGCAGGCCAGTGCCTTCGTGACCGCCGCCGACATCTCCCGGCTGGCCGGAGTCACCCGCGCCACGGTGAGCAACTGGCGTCGTCGGCACCCGGACTTTCCGGCCCCTGCGGGAGGCACGGACACCAGCCCCACCTACGACCTCGACGCCGTGCGCGCGTGGCTCTCGACCCGTGGCCAACTCCCCGAGGACACACCTGCGGACCGGCTTCGCACCGCACTGCGCACCCACCCCGGCGACGGCGAACTGGCCCTGCACCTGCTCCCCGTGGTGCTCGCGGCTGCCCGGCTGGACCGGGGAGAACGCGAAGCCCTTCCCGCACTGCGTGACGACGCACTGCTGCGATGGGTGCGGTCAGCTTCGGACGACGGGGCCAAGGGCTTCCCGGGAACCGAAGACGCCGTATACACCCCCGAGGCGGCCGGGCCGCTGAGGGCCTTGCTGCAGTGCGTCGTCACGGACGGCGCCGAGGCTGCGACGGATGTCCTGGCCGAACGTCTGCTGGAGGACACGGGGGGCACCGGCACCTACCTCACGCCGCGCCCCTTGGCCGACCTCATGGCCCGGCTCCTGACCGACAGCGCGGGTGCTTTCCCCGTGAGCGTTCTCGACCCCGCGTGCGGTACCGGATCGCTGCTCGCCGCGGCGGCATCCGCAGGGGCGACCGAACTGCACGGCCAGGACATCCTGGCCCCCCAGACCGCCCAGGCCGCCGTGCGGCTCCGGCTGAGCGCCCCCGAGGCGGCCATCACCGTACGTACGGAAGACAGCCTGCGCTCCGACGCCTTCAAGGGCCTCACCGCGGACGCCGTCCTGTGCAATCCCCCCTACGGGGTCCGTGATTGGGGACACGATGACCTGGCCTACGACCAACGCTGGGCCTACGGCGTGCCTCCCAAGGGCGAGCCCGAACTCGCCTGGGTCCAGCACTGTCTGGCCCATCTCGCGCCTGGGGGCCGCGCCGTACTGCTCATGCCGCCCGCCGTCGCGGAGCGCACCGCCGGCCGGCGCATCCGGGCTCAGCTCGTACGCGACGGAGCCCTCCGCGCGGTCGTCTCGCTTCCTCAGGGCGCGGCCACCCCTCTCCACATCGGCCTGCACCTGTGGGTGCTCGAACGGCCCGACCCGCAGGCTGAAGCCCCGGGGACGATCCTGCTCGTCGACGCGGCCCCTTCCGAGAACCGGGATCTCGACTGGGCCACCATCGACGGCACCGTGCTCTCGGCGTGGCGGCCCTACCTCGCCGACCAGGACGGCTACACCGGAGCCCCAGGTATCGCCACCGCCATGCCGGTCACCGACCTCTTGGACGAAGCCGTGGACCTGACCCCGGCCCGCCGCATCCGGACGGCTTCCCAGCAAGCACTGCGCCCCGCCCTCCTGGCCCGGCAGGCATCGGAGCTGTACGACCAACTCCATCGAACGGCAACAGACCTGGTCGGCCTCAGCACCGAAGGCGACTGGCCGCCGGCCGATGACCGGCCCCGCGACTGGCGCACCGCAACGGTTTCGGACCTGCTGCGCGGCGGCGCACTCAGTCTGCTCCACACCGCGCCCCCGGGCCGCCGGACCCGTAGCGGCCCACCGCAGCCCCGGCCCGAAGCAGAACCCGGCGCACGACCGGCGCTCACGGCTGCCGACGTCGTCGAGAACCGGCCCGCCTCCGGAACGGAAGCGGACCTGCCCGCCGGCATCGCCCTCCCCTCGGTCCAGACAAGTGACGTGCTTCTCACAGAGCTCCTCCGCGTGGGACGCACGGCCGTGGCCCGGGTCGTCGAGCCAGGCGAGACGGGCTGCTTCCTCGGACCCCATCTGCTGCTTTTCCGCCCGGATCAGCGTCGGCTCGACCCGTGGTTCCTCGCCGGATTCCTCGCGGCGGAGCAAAACGTCAACGCCGCGGCCACCGGCACATCCATCACCCGGGTGGACCCCCGGCGACTACGCGTTCCCCTGCTCCCGCTCGCGGAGCAGCAGCGCTACGGCGCCGCGTTCCGCAGCCTGCACGAACTGCGTACCGCCGCGCGCCGGGCCGACCGGGCCGCCGAGGATGTCACACGTCTCCTCGGCACCGGACTCACCGGCGGCGCGCTGTTGCCGCGCGGGCACGGATCGGCGTGAAACCTGCGGCCCGGTACCGCGAACGGCCAGACTTGACCTCTCCGCCCCTCGGGGACGGCGAAACTCCGGAAGGACAGCGTTGAACAGCAGTAAGCACACGGAACTGGCCAACCATGCGTGGTCGGTCGCCGACCTCTTGCGGGGTGACTACAAGCAGTCCGACTACGGCAAGGTGATCCTGCCGTTCACCGTGCTGCGGCGCCTGGAGTGCGTCCTCGCCCCTACCAAGGACAAGGTCCTGGAGGTCGCTGCCCGCTACGAGAACCAGGACATCAACCCCGACCGCTTCCTGCGCAAGGCGTCCGGCCACAGCTTTTACAACACCAGCGCCTACACGCTGAAGGCCATCGCGGGGGACGCCTCCCACGCGGCGAAGTACCTCAACGAGTACTACGGCGCCTTCTCCCCCAACGCCCGGGAAGTCCTGGAGCGGTACGACTTCGCCCAGCAGATCAAGCGGCTGGACGCGGCGGACTTGCTGTACCGGGTGGTCGGACGGTTCGCCGACCTCGATCTACGGCCGGTGAAGAGGGACGCGGACGGCAATGTCGAACTCGACGATGACGGCAAGCCGATCGAGATCGTCACCAATCACCAGATGGGATACGTCTTCGAAGAGCTGATCCGACGCTTCGCCGAGCAGTCCAACGAGACGGCCGGAGAGCACTTCACGCCTCGGGAAGTCATCCGACTGATGGTCAACCTGCTCATCGCCCCGGACAGTGACGCGCTGGCGCTGCCGGGCACCGTCCGCACGGTCATGGACCCGGCCTGCGGAACCGGCGGCATGCTCAGCGCGGCCGAGGAGCACATCACCGCTCACAACCGGGACGCCACGGTCAAGGTCTTCGGCCAGGAACTCAACCCCGAGTCCTGGGCCATCTGCCGATCGGACATGATGATCAAGGGTCAGGACCCGGAGAACATCAAGTTCGGCAACTCCTTCAGCGACGACGGCTTCCGCAGCGACGACTCCAGGAGAGACAAGAACACGCCCACCACCTTCGACTACCTGCTGGCCAACCCGCCGTTCGGCGTGGAGTGGAAGAAGGTCAAGGACACCGTCGAGGACGAACATGAGCGCCTCGGTGAGAGCGGGCGGTTCGGGGCCGGCCTACCGCGTATCAACGATGGTTCGCTGCTCTTCCTCCAGCACATGATCTCGAAGATGAAGCCGGTGGACGCGTCGGGGGCGGGCGGCAGCCGGATCGCCATCGTCTTCAACGGCTCCCCGCTGTTCACGGGGGCGGCGGAGTCGGGTGAGTCCAAGATCCGGCAGTGGATCCTGGAGAACGACTGGCTGGAGGGCATCGTCGCCCTACCCGACCAGCTCTTCTACAACACCGGCATCTCCACGTACTTCTGGGTACTGAGCAACCGCAAGGCCAGGGACCGGCGCGGCAAGGTCGTCCTGCTGGACGCGCGCGACTACTGGCGCAAGATGCGGAAGTCGCTCGGCGACAAGCGCAAGGAACTGGGCGAGCAGCACATCTCCGAGATCACCAGGCTCTACACGGAGGCGCTGGCGGTCGTCGACGCGGCGGAAAAGGGCGGCGGCCACGACTTGGTCGACCGGGCCGGGAAGATCAAGGTCTTCCACAACGAGGACTTCGGGTATCACCGCATCACCGTCGAACGGCCGCTGAAGCTCCGCTTCGAGGTTACGGAGGAGACGCTGGCGGCGATCACCGCGTCCAAGCCGATCACACGGGCCACGGACGCCGAGGCGTTCGCGGAGGCGCTGCGCCCCCTGGTCGGCAAGTCCTGGTCGACGAAGTCCGACGCATGGATCGACCTCAAGGACGCGATCGTCGCGGCCGGCCTGTTGTGGCCGACGGGTACGCCGTTCGGCAAGGCGTTGCGGGAAGCGGTCGGCGTCCGTGACCCGAAGGGCGAGGTCCAGCGCATCAAGGGCGAACCGGAACCGGACCCGGAACTGCGGGACTACGAGAACGTGCCGCTGAAGGAGGACGTGGAGGAGTACCTGCGACGGGAAGTTCTGCCGCATGTCCCGGACGCGTGGATCGACCACAGCAAGACGAAGGTGGGGTACGAAATCCCGTTCACGCGGCATTTCTATGTGTACAAGCCGCCGCGACCCTTGGCGGAGATCGACGCGGAGCTGAAGTCTCTTGAGGCCGAGATTCAGGCGCTACTTGGGGAGGTGACAGACTAATGGCGCTCATTGAATCCCCTTGGGGAAAAGTTCGCGTCAAGAGGCTCGCCACCAAGATTGGCAGCGGAAAAACTCCGGCCGGGGGATCGGAAACGTACGTAGACCAAGGCGTACTATTCCTACGGAGTCAAAACATCCACTTTGACGGCCTGAGGTTGGACGATGTCGCCTACATCGATGCGAACGTCCACCGCGAGATGCGTGCAACTCAGGTAGCGCTCAATGATGTTCTTCTAAACATCACGGGTGCGTCGATCGGGCGTGTTACTCGCGTCCCAGAGGAAATTGGAGAAGCAAATGTCAACCAGCATGTTTGCATTATCCGCCCCAACGCGGCAACCGATTCACGGTATCTAACCTATGGGATGTCGGCTCGATTCATGCAAGGACAAATCCAGGAACTTCAGGTCGGCGGAAACCGGGATGGTCTAAACTTTGAGCAAGTTGGCAACTTGGAACTTCCCGCCCCTCCTCTGGATGAACAGCGCCGCATCGCCGACTTCCTCGACGTTGAAATCGCCCGCATCGATTCACTCTCTACGGCTCGCGACGCACAAGTGCGTTGCCTGAAAGAGCTTTGGGTATCTCGTTTGGCCCACCGTGTTGAGCTCTGGATCGCTGAGCACGGCCTCGTTCCACTCCGACGTGTGGTTGAGTCCATTGAACAAGGATGGAGCCCACAGTGCGACGATACGATCGCCACTCCTTCTGAATGGGCGGTACTCAAGACGAGCGCGGTAAGCTCTGGGACGTTCAAGCCCCTGGAACACAAGAGACTCCCTCATGGAACTTATCCCGACTTGCGGTATCAAATCTCTGACGGAGACATTCTCATGACCAGGGGAAGCGGTTCCCCGGAACACGTAGGCATTCCTACGGTAGCTCATCCCGTTGGCAGGCGACTCCTCCTCAGCGATCTCCTGTACCGCATCCGGCTGAGTCATGGCTGGTCCTCGGAATTCACCAGCTTTGTTCTGAAAAGCCAGCCGATTCGCGGCTTTATGGCGCTGCTCTTCCGGGGCCAGTCAGGACAGACGATCAAGCTGAGGGCTGATGATATCCGCGCTATCAACATCCCCGCGGTCCCGGCCCACCTTCAAGAACAGTACGCAGAAGATCTGGAGGAGGAACGTCAGGCACTCTACTCTGCCGTGGCAGCCCTGCGAAAGTCGTCGGCACTTCTCGCCGAGCACCGCCAATCCCTGATCACCGCCGCCGTCACCGGTCAGATCGACGTGTCCGCCGCCAGCGGACGAGGGATCGAGGAATGATCGCGCCGTGAGTCCCGCCGCGCCCCACCGCTTGTCGTCGTTCATCGCACGCGTTCGAGCAGACAACTACAAATGCATCGCTAGACGTTACGCGACGGCAGGTTCCGGTTGACCCAAGACACGGACCTCGACCTTGTCCGCACCAACTCATCGTTTTCGAAAACTTCTGTCACGACATCACCTATCAGGCCACCGGAAAGCGGGGGGAATGCCGCTCATGCCCGTCCACGATGAAGCAGCCTTTGGAAACGCAATAGTTGCCGCCTTGCTCAAGCGCGGTTGGTCTGAAGGAAACCGACAGGACTACCGCCCTCAACTCGCCCTGGACACCGCCCAGCTCTTCGAGTTCATCGGCAAGACCCAAGCCGACGACTGGGCCGAGCTGATCGCCCTCTACGGCGGGGATCCCAACACCGCCCAGGCCGGGTTCGCAAAGCGGGTCGACCAGGCGATCGGAACCGATGGTGTGCTGGACGTACTCCGCAAGGGCGTGAAGGACCACGGCGTCCTGATCAGGCTCGCCTACTTCAAACCGTCGCTCGTCGCGTCGGACGCCGTCCTGAACGACTACCGGGCAAACCGGCTGACCTTCGTCAAGGAGTTGCAGTACGCGGCGAAGCAGGCGGACAAGGGCAACGAGTTGGACCTCACCCTGTTCCTCAACGGGATCCCGCTGGCGACCGCCGAGCTGAAGAACGCCCTCACACGGCAGGGGGCGGAGCACGCCAAGGAGCAGTACCGACTCAAGCGGGACCCCACTGAGCTGATCTTCGCGCGCCGCATCATCGCAAACTTCGCCGTGGACACGGACGTGGTCTACGTCGCGCCCGAACTGCGGGGCAAGCTGACGCGGTTCCTCCCGTTCAATACAGGATCGGAGGGACCGGGGAAGCCCGGTGGTGCCGGGAATCCGGCGCCTACCGTCCCGGGGACGTACGCAACCTCGTACCTCTGGGAACAGATCTGGGAGCGGGACACCTGGCTGGACCTGATCGAGCGGTTCGTGCATCTCAGCAAGGAGAAGGGTCCGGACGGGCGGACGCGCAGGAAGCTGATCTTCCCGCGCTACCACCAGTGGGACATCGTCAAGAAGCTCACCGACCACGCGGCCCGCCATGGCGCCGGTCACAACTACCTCGGCATGGCATCCGCCGGCTCGGGCAAGTCGAACACCATCGGGTGGCTGGCGCACCGCCTGTCGTCGCTGCACACGCCCACCGACCCCGCCGAGATCGACCCCGACGCCCTGGCCGCCGGACTCAAGCCCGGCGCGCCCGTCTTCGACAAGGTCGTGATCATCACCGACCGCCGCAATCTCGACGCCCAACTGCGCGAGACGGTCGGCAGTTTTGAGAAGACGGCCGGTCTAGTCGTGAAGATCGACGAGAAGCACGGGGCGAAGTCCGACCAGCTCGCCAAGGCGCTGTCCCGTGAGACCGGGAAGATCATCACGGTCACGTTGCACACCTTCCCCGCCCTCATCGACTACCTGCGCCGCAACCCCACCGAGATCCAGGGTCGCAACTTCGCGATCATTGTGGACGAGGCCCACTCCTCGCAGTCTGGCGACGCGGCAACAGCCGTACGCGCGGCGCTGCGTGACCTCGGCCTGGACTCGGACTCCGACGACGCCGGGGCAACCGAGGTGGAAGCGGCGACGGCCACCACCGACGCCAAGCTCATTCGCAAGGCCACCCAGCGCAGCATGGCCTCCAACCTCTCCTACTTCGCATTCACGGCCACGCCCAAGGCCAAGACGCTCGAACTCTTCGGCACCCTGGACACCGTCAACGGCAAGCCGACGTACGTTCCCTTCCACACGTACTCGATGCGCCAGGCCATCGAGGAAGGCTTCATCCTCGATCCCCTGCGCACCTACGTCACGTACGACACGTACTGGAAGCTGGTGAACAAGAACCCGGACGAGCGCGAGGTGGACCCGTCCAAGGCGAACCCCCTGCTCGCCCGGTACGCGCTCACGCATGACTCCACCGTGACGCAACAGGCGCAAGTGATCGTCGAGCACTTCCGCACGCACACCGCCGGCCGGCTCGGCGGGCGTGCCAAGGCCATGGTGGTGACGGCCTCCCGGCACAGCGCCGTACAAATGGCCCGTGCCATCAGGAAGTACATCGGCGACAACGCGTACGCCGACCCCGGCGTCCTGGTCGCGTTCTCCGGCACCCTGACGTATGACGGCGAGGAGACCACCGAGCCGAAGGAGAACGGCGGCCTCGCCGAGTCCGCGCTGCCGAAGGCGTTCGCGTACACGCGCAAGGACGACAAGGCCGTGCGCACGGGCGGGACGGCGACTCAGCGCGAGTACCGCATCCTGGTCGTCGCCGAGAAGTACCAGACCGGCTTCGACCAGCCGCTGCTCACCACGATGTACGTGAACAAGAAGCTCGCGGGCATCAGCGCCGTCCAGACCCTCTCTCGTCTGAACCGCACCGCCGACCGCAAGTCGCAGGCGGACCTGGCCGTACTGGACTTCGTCAACGACGCCGAGGACACCAAGGAGTCCTTCCGCCCGTACTTCGAGGAGGCGAACACCCTTCCCTCCGACCCCAACCTCCTCTACACCGCGCAGAGCCAGGTCATGCGGGCCGACCTCCTCGTCGAGGAGGAGATGCGGGAGTTCGCGGACGCCTATCTGTCAGCCGAGGAGAAGGCAGCAGGCTCGGCCGCCCGCTGGGAGAAGCTCCACGCGGAGCTGTACCGGCATCTCGACCCCGCCGTCAAACGGTTCACTGAGCTGCTGGACCGCAAGGACGAGGCCGACGACCCCGACGAGGAAGCCGCCGAGGCCGCCGAGCAGTTCCGCGCGGATCTCAACGACTACGTGCGGAAGTACGGCTTCCTCTCGCAGATCGTGCCCTACCGCGACGCCGACCTCGAATGCCTCTACCTCTACGGCCGCCACCTGCTCAACCGTCTCCCGCGACGCGGAGACGGCGGTGTGGACATAGGAGACGTCGACCTCAGCCACCTGCGCATCCAGAGGACCGGCCAGCACGACCTCGCGCTGACCGCCGAGGGAGCCGCGGAGCTGCGCGGCTTCGGTGAAGGCGGGGGCGGTGCCAAGGAGCAGGAGAAGTCGCTGCTGTCGGAGTTGATCGAGAAGTTCAACGAAAAGTTCGGCACCGACTTCACCGATCAGGACGTGATCACGCCGTTCTCGGAGGCGAAGGCCGACCCGAAGGTCCGCGCCGCTGCCGTCAACGACGAGGAGAACTTCGGGCTCGTCTTCGACGAGGTCTTCGAGGACAAGATGGCCGAACACATCGACACCATCGCCGACATGGGACGGCAGTACTTCAGCCACGACGACAGCTTCAAGCAGTCACTCAACCAGAGTGCGCGCCGGGCGGCCTGGCGAATGATCCGCCGGGAGGAGAACATCGACGACGACGCGGCCTGACCCGCGCGGTCCTCCGTCCCCTCCCTGCCGACCCCTTCCCCTGGTCAGCCTCCCTGGTGGACCGAGAGCCCCGCGATCACGGACGTTCCGCGCGTGGGGCGGGGACGGACGGTCCAAGCGATAGCGAGGCTGTCGACCAGGATCAGGCCGCGACCGTTCTCGGAGTCGGCGTCCGGCCGGGCCAGAACGGGCTTGCCCGTACCCGGGTCGGAGACGGCCAGCCAATAGTGTCCGTCGGCCGGCCACAGAACGAGTTCGACGAGGTCCCCGTCCTCCCCACAGGCACCGCGACGGATGGCGTTGGTGAGCAGTACCGAGGTCAACAGGCAAAGATTTTCCCCGAGTTGTGGGCGTAGGACGTCTGGCAGCAATTCGGTGACGGCGTGCCGGGCCCGGCGTACGGAGGCGGGATGGGCGGGGAAGCGCCAGTGGGCAGGAACGAGGGGGATCTCGGGCATGGCGAACTCCGCGGCTCTGTGGGGGATTTGGAATCGCCAGTGGCCTACTGCCCTGGTCGCGGGCACACCCGTCCCAGGGCGGACGGGCATGCTCGCGCGGTGCGCTTCCGGCATTGCGGTGTGTGACCGGCGCGACACTGACAGTAGGCCAGAAGGTACGACATGCCACCAAGGACGATTCTCACCCACCGGCAGAAGCGCCTGGGAAGTGAACTGCGCAGGATGCGCACCACGGCTGGCATGTCGGCGGAGTACGCTGCGGGGCTCCTCGGCGTTGATCGGGGCAGGATTTCCAACATGGAGTCCGGGCTGCGCGGAATCAGCGCCGCACGGCTCCGTACTCTGGCCTGCAACTGTGACTGCACCGACGAGAAGTACATCGGCGCCTTGGCCGAGATGGCGGAGCCGAGCGAAGCAGGGTGGTGGGAGCGCTACCGGGGCAGCTTGACTCAAGGCCTGCTGGACATCTCCGAAACGGAGGCCAGCGCAGTGCGTCTGCGGGGCGCGAACACCGTGCACGTGCCAGGGCTGCTCCAGACATCGGCGCATGCCATGGCCATCTTTCGTGCCGTCGTCCCACAACTTCCCTAACATGAGGTTGCTCTCCGACTGGCACACCGTTCGGAGCGTCAGAAGGTGATCACCGGTGCCACCCCGGCCCCGTACGTGGCCGTAATCCACGAGGCGGCGCTGCGCATGCAGTTCGGTGGACGAGACGTTGCCCAGGCACAGTTGCAGTACCTTCTGGAGGTCTCCGAGTGGGACAACGTCACAGTGCTCGTCCTCCCGTTCAGCCACGCCGCCTTCCCCGGGGCAGGGCACACGGTTGTCTACACCGAGGGCCCTGTCCAACAGCTCGATACCGTGCAGGTGGACATCTCGCATGGCCCTGTCTTCCTGCATGCTGACGGCCAGCTCGCGAAATATCGGGCACAACTCGACCTGTTGGAATACTTGGCACTGTCGCCGGAGCGGTCCCGCGACTTCATCCGCCAGATCGCCCAACGACTCTGAGGAGAAGCCAAGATGGCTGACATCACCTGGGACGCCCCATTCTGCGGCGAAGGCAGCTCCTGCTTCCGCCTCGGCACAGACGCCGACGGCAACGGCAACGGCTACATAGCCGTCAACGGCCAAGAGGACCGATACCTCACCGACTCCCTTGAAGCCCTGCGCACCCTCATCACCGACATCAAGGCCGGAAAGGCCGACCACCTGCTGTAACCCCTGCCGCGCGCCCCGCCGATAGGTACCGTGTACAGCGATCGACTGACGTGACATCAGGACGACGGGGGCGCGACGCGTGGCGCAGGCACGGAGAATCGGCGAGCAGGGCCGCTATGAGCTGATCGAGGAGATCGAATCCGGCGGTATGGGCACGGTCTGGCGCGGCTACGACGCAGTTCTCGACCGTGAAATCGCGGTCAAGCTCATCCGGCCCGACGTCGTCGCATCGCCGGCACAGGCGGAAGAGTTCGCCCGCCGCTTCGAACGCGAGGCGCGCGTCACCGCTCGGATCGGGCATCACGGAGTGCCGCAGGTGTTCGACGCGGTGCTGGACGAGGCGTCGTACGACCGGCTGTACCTGGTGATGGAGTACGTGCGCGGGATCTCCCTGCGCAGGGTGCTCACGGGCCCGGGGGACGGCGGGGCGGCGCTGCTCCCGGTGAGCTGGGCCGCGTCGATCGTGGCGCAGATCTGCACAGTCCTGTCGTACGCGCACGCCATCCCGGTCGTGCACCGCGATCTGAAGCCGGACAACGTCCTGATCGCCGCTGACGGCACGGTCAAGGTGCTGGATTTCGGCATCGCGAAACTGCTGCGCACGGATGTCACCCGGCTCACGGCTACGGGCAGCCGGATCGGCACCAGCCGTTATATGCCGCCCGAGCAGATCGACTGCGCGCAGATCACCCCGCTGAGCGACCTCTACGCGCTCGGCTGCGTGCTGCACGAACTCCTCGCCGGAGAGCCGGTGTTCAGTGGTGACAACGAGTACCAGCTTCTGCACCAGCACATGAAGGTGCCGCCGAAGCCGTTGCGCACCCTGCGGCCCGAGGTGCCGGAGGGCCTGGAGGCGCTGGTCCTGGACCTGCTGGCGAAGGTGCCGGAGCAGCGTCCCGTCGACGCCTACGCGGTGTACGAGCGCCTGTCGCCGCACCTGCCGCAACCGGGATCCGCAGCCGATTCCATGGCCATCCCCCATGGCTCCCCTTCCGGACTTCCCGACCCGACGGTGGTCTACCGACAGCCGAACGCACCCCTGCGACGGACCACGCCGCCCGCGCCCTCGCTCGGGCCGGTGGCGCCCGTACCGATCCCGGCGCGCGTCGACACCGCGTTGCGGGACGCGATCAGGGACGCCTACGCCCGGTCCGCGGACCTCGCCGAGAGCGGACGGTTCGCCCAGGCCGCGGACGTCCTCAAGGCAGTGATCGCCACAGCGGCCACCGCCCTCGGCGCACACAACTCCCGTGTGCTCGGCCTTCGGAGGCAGCGCGCGGCAGTCCTCATGGCCGGTGAGGACTTCCGGCGTGCCTTGCCGGAGTTCGACGCTCTGGCCGCCGTCTACGCCCGCACAGCGGGACCAGGCGATGAAAGCACGCTGGAGTGCCGTCGGCACGCCGCCTACTGCCGGGCCAACCTAGGTCAGGCCACCGTCGCCCTACGGGAATTCCAGGAGGTTCTGGAAGTCGTGTCCGACGCGGCCGGGGACGCCTCCGAAACCGCTCTCGACCTACGGCGCAGTATCGGCGTGCTCCTCTTCTCCGAGGGGCGCCGCACCGAGGCCGAGGGGGTCCTCGACGCCCTCCACGAGGACATGTGCGTCCTCCTCGGCGAGGACCACGAGGAGACCCGCGAGATCGCCGATCTCCTCGCCCGGCTGCGCGGCCCGGAGGGACTACGTCCTTACTGACGTCCAGCCAGTGCGGTGCACACGCCGTCAGGCCTCGTCCTCGTCCTCGGCCTCTTCACTGTGGATGCGCTGAGCCAGATCCCACAGGCTCAGGTCATCCGACTGGAACCAGCGAGCCGTTCCCTGGTTGGCCACGGGGCGCTCGTCCCACTCGGCGTCCGCCCACATCTTCGACACCAGCCCGGACGGCGAATACTGCTGCTCGTCGTACGCCCACAGGATCGGCTTGGTCCGGTGATTGACCCAGGTCGCCTGGCGTCGGCTCTCGTCCTCGGCAAGCCACTCCTCCATGGCATCACGCTCGGGCTCGGTCTGGGCCACGTACCGAAGAGGAGATCCTTCCTTGATGACACGGCGGTCCACCAGGAGCGGCACGGTGTTCGGACGACGCGGCTTGCGCTCCTTCACGGGAGGTGCAGGAACGGCGACACCATCGGCCAGGTCGCCGAGGACATGCTTCGCGAGCTCTCGGCACGTCTCCACGGTCTGGAAGGCGGTCCTGATCTGGGGACGTGGCCCGTAACGCGTGACGATCTGGTGCGTCAGCCGACGCACCAGATCCGGTACGAGAGCGGGGATCTTCTCCAGGACCTCGCTCTCCCAGTCGAAATCGGGGTCATCGATGCTCGTGGCGCCGAGATGCTGGAAAAGCAGGTGGGTGACGAGAAAGCCACCGTGCTCCGCGGTGGCTGCCTCACGGCTGTTCTGCCCGCTGCCCAGTTCGTAGACCGCACTCCGTGCTGCTCGCAGTGTGAGTACGGAACGCCACACCTTCTGTGGAGAGGGTTCGCGTTTGAACAGCAGAGTGTGGCTGCCCTTGGGGCCCTGCTCCCAGAGGTTCTCCGTCGAACTGGCCGCCCGGGCGGCCTGTTCCGCATCCGGGTACAGGCACGCGAGTGCGAGAGCGAGTTCGTCCAGTGAGCAACCGGTCTCGGGCGCGGCCACCGGCTCGCCGCGCTTGATCACGTACTGCTTGCGCAGTTCGGCGCGCAGGTTGGCCTTGATCGCCTGGTGCACGGGTTCCAGCGCGATGTGGTCGCGCTGCTCGATGGCATTCTGCCGGTTCGCCGCCTGCGAGACCTGGACTCCGAACTCCCGGTCTTCATGCGTGTTGATGACCTTGATGCTCAGTGTGGCGTTGGCCGCGGCCTCACCGTCGTCGTGCATGGCCCTGGCGACAGCACGTACCGTCTGAGCGCCGTTGACGATGCTCGCCCCCGTGACGGTGAGAGTGGTCGGCTTGCTCTGCGGCGCCTTGGCGCTGTCGTTCCTCGCCGTGAGCGAGTCGCAGATCATGGTGATGCCGTTGTTCAGGTGCCAGAATCTCGTGGGGTCGGACGTCAGGGTCTGACCGATTTCCGCGTTGGTGACGGTGGTCCCGAGCGGGGCCCGGAGATTCTGCTCGAACAGGCCGGTGCCGTGCGTCTCATACCACTCGGCGACGCTCTCGGCGGAGACCGTGCCCTGATAGGCCTTGAGTGGTCCCTTCTGCTGATACCAGTCGTCGAGGCGCACATCCAGGCAGATCGGCTCCGGCCGAAGATCCGCGTGGATCTGATCATGGAAGTCCGCGGCGTACAACACTTCAACGCTCAAGCGGGCACCGTGTTTGTTGAACTCCGCGAGAGCGTTGTCGAGAACCTCCAGAGCCGGCGGAGAGGGCTTCGCGGTGCCCATCAGCGCGATGAGCAGGATGGCCTTCTTGTTGACGATGAACGGCCTGGCTTCCAGAGCGAGGGCACCGGCACGCTGGTTGAACTGGTCGTACAGCTCGTTCTCGATCCGGTTCAGGCCGTCCACCATCGCCTTGGCGGCGTCCACGTCGAAGGTCGCTGAGCCCTTGTCGCTCCACTTCGCCTGGACGAGCAGAGCCTGCCCGCTCTCCGGCAAGGGGGCGATGGCATCCAATCCCTGGTCCGCGATGCCGTCCGTGACGAACCGGGCCGCTTCGGCCACGGTGCACTGGGCCACGCGTCGTACCGCGAGGGCTGCGAGGGCGCGGGAGAGGAACCGCTGTTCGTAGTTGCCCCCTCGAAAGTGGGCGATGTCGCTGTCGTCTATCACCCCGTCGAATGTCTCGTGCAGTTGCTCGCGGACCTGCGTGACCTGGCGAGGTGTGTCCGCCCCCGAGGTGGTCATGGTTGGTTGCCTTCCCATTGGTGGTGTCTTGCTGATGGCCTAGGCCCACGTCTTGATCCCTGAGCCGTTGCCACGCTGCCGGGGACTGAAGTCCACGACCGTCAAAGCAGCGCCCACCGTGTCGATCGTGGCCTCCACCCAGTCCAAAGCCACTTCGAAGGGCACGCCGCTCGCGCCGAACCAACCGTCGCGAACCAGCTGGGCGAAGTGGGTCGGTACCAGGTGGCGGGTGAGTGAGTCCACGGCAAGGTCCGGGAGACCGGGTTTCGCTGCGGCCGAGATCGCTGCGGCGACCTGGTCGTAGGGGTAGATCGCACCGGGGCTCGTCCGTTGCAGAGCGGCAGTGAAGGGCACCCGCTCGTGAATGCGGAGAAAGAGCGGGTCGTCCAGCAAGCTGTAATCGTCGGCGCTTCGCCGGACTCGTCTCGGCAGGCGGTGAACACGGCTGTGGAACTCGTCCAGGCTGTGGCGGGCGTCAGGCGAGAGGAGCCCGTTCGGGCCGGGACGCACGTAGCGCAGCATGACGATCGTCCGAGTCTCGACGTGGTAGTAGTACGCGTCGAGGGCGCCCTCCCGACCGTCCACCACCGACTGATCGGTTATCGACGTCGCCTCGAAGTCATAGCTTCGGTTACCTCCGCGACTCGCGAACGCTCGGACGACGGTCTCACCGATGCCGCTGAACCTCGTCGCTGCCCGCCCGCGAATGTCGTCGAGCATCGGCTGGACCGCAGTCCCGATAAGCCCGCTGACGAACGCTGCCCCGGCAGCTGTCCTGTCCCAGAGACGTACCTCCGAGAAGTCGTTCGGGGCCAACCCGGCTATCTTGGCGAAGAGCAGAAGAGCGTCACGCTCATCACGCCAGCGAAGCTCCCCCTCGCTCCATCCTTCTGCGTCGTCGAGCAAAGGCATCAACCTCTGGACTTCGGCCTCGACATCAGGAGAGATCCCCCGGAGATTGGCCAACACGGTATCTGCGCCGACTGTGACAGGACCACTTTCCGGTAAGGATTCGTAGAGTGCGGCGTCTCGCTCGCCGCCACCGCACCAGAGCCCTGAAGCACGCACCTGGCCTTGAAGGCCTCGCGTACAGGTGACGATGACCTTCCGGTCTCGGTCGGTCTCACGAGCAGGGCGTACGATACCCAGCCCCCAGATCCGCTCCGGTTTCTCCCCGCTGCCTTCGTCAGCCAGCTGGTCAGCGGGGGCAAGAAGAATCGCGAGGTGCGACTTGACCTCGGGCCAGTCACGGCAGGATTGGGAGTAGGACCTCTCCTTGGTGCGGTCGGCTGTGAGTAGGCGAAGAAAGTCTTTGTCAGGGCGCAGAATCGCCAGCCGCGGCGATCGCGCCGAAGACGGGAAACCTACCCGCCCTGGTTGTGCGAATGTCATCCACTCCCCCGAACCGCCTGCCACTACGCCGAGCCAGGCTCAGGGGGATCGTAACGCGGCAGTTACAGCATCCGGCATACACCTCCCCAGTTCTCGCCCTCCCGCCGGCTGGCTCCTTTACGTTCCTTCCCATCCCGGGTACGTCTAAGGTGTCTCGGGTTCGGGCAAATCGGACCGTACTGCGCAGAGAATCACCACTGCACAGTGATCAGGACGAGTGCCCACAGTCCCCCCCATGCATGGCTACCTTGACGGCTACGTTCGTAGTCGGCAAAAAGGGCCTAACCAGTATGTTCCCTGGTCGAGGGCCCTTGGCGGCAGACGAGTCGGGCTGTACGCCGGGTTCTGTACCGCGGGTCCTCGCGGACGTCGCGGTGACGGCCATCCATCTAGGGCCGGCATTGCTGCCGGCCTCGTGCGGTCTACCCGCGGACTCGGGCGGGCAACCCTCGAACGTCCGCGCAGAGCGCTTGTGACGGCGCTCCTTTTGACCTTGCTCCAGGTGGGGTTTACCTAGCCGCCTGAGTCACCTCAGGCGCTGGTGGTCTCTTACACCACCGTTTCACCCTTACCGGGGGCCGGAGCCCTCGGCGGTCTGTTCTCTGTGGCACTGTCCCGCGGGTCACCCCGGGTGGCCGTTAGCCACCACCTTGCCCTGTGGAGCCCGGACGTTCCTCGGGAAGGTCCCCCGAAGGGGTCTTCACGCGGCCGCCCGCCCGGCTCGTCTGCCGTGCCGACCATGGTACCCGGCGGGTCCCGGGGCCGGACGCCACGCCCGGTGCCGCCGTCGCCAGAAGGGAGCCGGCGAGGATCAGCGTGAAGGCCGCCACGACGTCCGCCGTCAGCGGCTCGGAGAGGAACGTGACGCCCGCCGCCACCGCCACGGCCGGATTGACGTACGTGAAGACGACCGCGCGGGTCGGCCCCGCCTCCCTGATCAGTTCGAGGAAGACGACGAAGGCCAGGGCCGTGCAGATGACACCGAGGCCCGCGAGCGACGCCAGGGTCTCGGTGTCCGGCATGGTCTCCGGCCAGGTCGCCGCCGCCGCGGGGGCGTAGACCAGGGCGGCCAGGGTGAGGCAGGGCGCGATGAGCTGCAGGGTGGGGATGCCGCGCAGGTGACGGGCGACGATCAGCGGGGCGATGGCGTAGCCGAGGGCGGTGAGCATGACCTCCGTGAGGGACCAGGCGTCGCCGCCCGTCAGGTGCGGCACCGTCAGGACGGCGACGCCCGCCAGACCGAGCCCGAGGCCGGTGAGGCGGCGCGCGCCGAGGCGTTCGGTGTCCCCGAAGAAGCGGGCGAGGAGCGCGCCGATGATCGGGACGGCGGCGATGAGGAGCCCGGCCGTGGAGCTGGAGATGCGGCGCTCGGCGTCGGTCAGGGTCCACCACGGGCCGAGGATCTCCACACAGGCGAAGACCAGCATGGGACGCCAGTGCGTCCTGAGTACGCCGGGGAGTCCACCCTGTCGTACGGCGAAGGGGAGCAGGATCGCCGCGCCGAGCGCGCAGCGCGTGAAGACCACCATCGACGGTGACAGATCACTGTCGACCGCCACTTTGATCATGAGATAGGGGATGCCCCACAGGACACCCATGAGGGAGAAGAGGAACCAGCCGCGTGCCGTCATGCGCGCAGTTTCGGCCGTCCCGGCCGCCGGTGTCTTGAACGCTGTTGCGGTACGCCGCCGGGGTCACCCCGAGCACCCTGCGGAACCAGCGCGTGAGGTGTGCCTGGTCGGCGAAGCCCACCAAGGACGCCGCCTCGGCCGGGCGCAGGCCCGCCTCCAGGTGGGCGCGGGCCCGCTGCACGCGGTGCTGGGCGAGCCAGGCGTAGGGCGGCAGCCCCGTCGACGTACGGAAGGCGCGCAGGAGCTGGTAGCGGGAGAGGCCGAGCGGTGCGGCGAGTTCGGCGAGGGTGGGCGGGGTGAGGAGTTCGTCCGCGAGGCGGTCGCGCACGGCGCGGGCGATGCGGTCGGCGCCCGGTACGCGGTCGTCGAGGGGCCGGGCGGTGCCGTGTCTGCGGGCGAGGGCGGTGAGCAGCCACGGGATCCGGGACTCGGCCTCCAACGGGTCGGCGTGCGCGCTCAGTCCGGTGTGCGCGGCGCGCAGGGCGGCGGCCAGGCCGGGGTCGTCGAGGACCGGGTCGCGGAAGTGCGGCAGGGTCCTGGTGCCCTCGCCGAGGAGGGACGGCGCCGGGTACATGGCGCGGTAGGCGTAGCCGCCGGTCGCGCCGGGGCCGCCGGTGTGCACCTCTCCGGGCGCGAGGACGACGATGGAACCCGGCCCGATGTCGAGCCGGCCGCCGCGGTAGTCGATGACCTCCGAGCCGCCGACGCAGACGCCGACGGTGAACTCCTCGTGGTAGTGCGGCGCGTAGCGGTGCCGGTCGAAGCGCGCGGTCAGCAGGTCGAGGGTCTGGCCGCGGGGCCCGACGGGGGCCCGGGCCCACACCGCAAGCTCGCGCGGACGCCCGGCCGCCGTCGCCTCGTGGTCCATGTGGCCGCTCCCCCGGCGAGATCGGATCGTCGGCCTCCGTGAGCTCGGAGCCTTTCCCGCGATCGTGGCACACCGGCGCCCGTGCCGGGCATCGGTCCGGGCCCGCGTGTGCTTGACCTTGCCGCAGCGTCAACGTTTCTACTGAGGGCATGCGGATCGGAGAACTCGCCGGCCTGGTCGGCGTCACCACGCGTGCCATCAGGCACTACCACCACCTGGGCCTGCTGCCGGAGCCCGAACGGCGGCCCAACGGCTACCGCGCGTACGGGCTGCGGCACGCCGTCGTGCTGGCCCGCGTCCGGCGGCTGACCGAGCTCGGTCTGGGTCTCGCCGAGGTGCGGGACGTGCTCGCGGCCGACGCGGGCCGCGACCTCGCCGAGGTCCTCACCGAACTGGACGAGGACCTCGCCCGGCAGGAGACCGCGATCCGGGAGCACAGGGCACGGCTGCGGGTCCTGCTCGACGACGCGGAGCGCGGGCGCCTGTCGCCCGAGGGTCCCGTCTCCCCCGAACTGGCCGATTTCTTCGGTGAGATGGCCCGCGCGTCGGAGGGGCGCCAGGGACCGGAGTCCGTGATGGCCACGAAGGACCGCGAGTTCCTCGTCCTGCTCGACACCACCGCCTCGCCGGAGGACCGGGACGCCTTCCTCGCCGCGATGCGTCCTGCGCTCGGCACGCCCGGCGCGGTGGAGCGGGCCCACGAGGTGTACGCGCGGCTCGACGCCCTCGCCGACGCCGACCTCGCGGAACCCGGCACGGACGCCGCCGTGGACGAGGCCGCGCGGACACTCGCCGACGCGCTGCCGGACTCGCTCCTGACGGAGCTGGGGACCGAGGGCGCCCAGGCTCTCGCCGAGGGCCGCGGGAGCCGCGACGACGGCTTCCTCGAAGCGTTCTTCGCCGACCTCGCGCCCGCGCAGGCCGAGGCCGTGCGCCGCGCGATGCGGCTGCTGGTGCGCCGCGGAACAGAAGCGGACGCGAGGGCGGAAGGGCGGGGATCGGGATGAGAACGCGGACTGGGCGTGCCTGGGCGAAGGTCCTCCGGGCGGCCGTGCCCACACCCGCTCGGCGGCTCGTCGGGCACGAGCTGCGCGTCCTGGCCAGCCTCCTGATGTGGGTGACCCGGCGGCGGCACGGGGTGCGCCCGGCGGCCGGCGACCGTGCCTTCGGGCACGCCCGCGGGCAGGCGGCGATCATGTACGGCCTGACCTTCGTCTGTGTCGTCGAGTCGTTCGGGATGTCCGTGCTGCTGCGGCACTGGCCGACCCTCCACGCCGTCGTACTGGTCGCCGACGTCTACGGCGTGCTCCTGATGATCGGCATCCACGCCGCGTCCGCGACCCGCCCGCACGTGCTGTCGCGGGACGCGCTGCGGGTGCGCCAGGGCGCCCACCGTGACCTGCGGATACCGCTGGAGCTGGTCTCCGCCGTACGCGCCGAGCGCCTCTTCACGCACGAGGCCGCCGACGGCGTGCTCGCCGTGCCGGTCGCGTCGGCGACGTCACTCACCCTGGAGCTCGCCCAGCCCGTCACCGACGTCGGCTTCCTGGGGAAGCGGCGCGAGGTGACGACGGTACGGCTGCACGCGGACGAGCCGGACCGGCTCCTCACGGCCCTGCGGGACCGCCTCACGGCGCTCGGCGGCCACCGCCCTCACGCGGGCGCGAACTGAACCTTCGCCGTGCCGGGGTCGGCCTGCGTGAGCCGGACCCGCATCCGCTCCCCCAACGGCAACTGGGCCGAACCGCCCACGACGCGGGCCACGATCGCCGGCTCGGTCAACTGCACGGTACCGGCGGCCGGTTCCCCCTCCTTCACGTCCACCACCACCGCGTCGAAGACCTCCCCGACCCGCTCCTTCAGCAGGGCGGCCTCGACGATGTCCACGCACTCCCGCTCCACGGTGTTGCCGCGCCGCGCCCCGTCCGCCATCTCTTTCGGCAGCTCGTCCAGGGCTGAGAGCACCCACTCGGGAGGCGGCGCGTCGGCGCAGGCCGCGAGGGCGAGCTCGGAGGCGTAACGGTCGACGAGGCGGCGCAGGGGGGCGGTGCAGTGGGCGTACGGGGCGGCGACCGCGGCATGAGTGGTGAGCTCGGGGATCCTGCCGCCGCTGAACGCCGTGTAGCCCGCGCCGCGCAGCAGCGTCGTGCACTCCTGGAGGAAGGCGGCGTGGTGCGACTCGCGCGGGTCGAGGGAGCGTACGAGCCGCGCGTACGGCATGTGGTGCGGCCAGTCGATGTGCAGCGCGTCGGCGGTGCGGCGCAGCCGGCCCACGGCTCCGTCGGGGGCGCTGGGCAGCGTCCGCAGGATGCCCGCCCCCGAGGCGATCATGAGCTCGGCGGCGGCCATGCCGGTGAGCAGGGAGATCTGGGCGTTCCAGCCGTCGGCGGGGAGCGGGGCGCGGAAGGCCAGTTCGTACGCTCCGTCGCGCTCCACGATCTCCTGCTCGGGCACGCCGAGCGAGATCCCGCCCCGCTCGACCTCTTGCCGCTCGCGGAGCAGCCCGATGTCCCGCAGCAGCGCGACGGGTTCCTCCGCGGTGCCGCCGTCGATGGCTCGCTGCACGCCTTCGTAGTCGAGCTTCGTCCGGCTGCGTACGAGGGCACGGCGCACGTCGGTCGTCACGGCGCGGCCGTCCGCGTCGAGGTCGACGGTCCACAGCACGGCGGGACAGCTCTGGCCCGGCAGCAGGCTGGCGGCGCCCTCGCTCAGCACGGCGGGGTGCAGCGGGACCTTGCCGTCGGGGAAGTACAGGGTCGTGACCCGCCGGTGCGCCTCGGCGTCCAGGGGCCCGCCCGGCGCGACATACGCGGCTACGTCGGCGATCGCGTACCTCACCCGGAAGCCGCCGCCGTCGCGCCGCGACAGGTGCATGGCCTGGTCCAGGTCGACGGAGGTGGGCGGGTCGACGGTGAAGAGGGGGATGTCCGTGGCGTCGTACTCCGGCAGCCGGGGCGCGGCGGCGGCGCGCTCCGCCTCCGCGAGGACGCCGGCGGGGAACTCTCCGGGCACGTCCAGTCTCGTACGCAGATCACGCAGCGCGGTTCGCAGCGGGGCGTCGGGGGCGGTGGTGAGGCGGAGGTGGCGGCGGGGCATGTCCCGAGCGTAGGGCCGCGCCGGGGTTCCGGCACGCGCTTGCCTCCTTGCGTCACGTCGCCGTCCCGCCGGGGCAGGAACCCCAAGCCCGCCGCTTCGCGGCGGATACCTCCCACCCACCCACCCGTTCACCCCGCACCGTTTCGCGGGGGTAGGGGCGGGTGGACGGGTGTTACCCCGTGGCGGCACGCGGGAGTGGGGGCGGGTACCCCCACCGGGGCGCAGGCGCTCGCGCGCCCGAGGGGACGTGGGGGTATGTGCGAACGGAGCACCGAGCACACTGTGGCGCCTTTGGACTTGAGGCGCGGCGCAGGGATGGCGAGTACGCACATACCCCCGCGGCCCCGCCCCACGGGCGGGCGGAAGGCGCCCCCACCAGGACCCGACCCGTACGCTTTCACCGGGGCCGCACCCCTCCCCCGTACCGCTTAAGGAGTCCGATCGTGCTCGTCCTGTTGCCGCCGTCCGAAGGCAAGGCTTCCTCCGGCCGGGGTGCTCCCCTCAAGCCGGAGTCCCTCTCCCTGCCGGGGCTCGCCGACGCGCGGCAGGCCGTTCTCGACGAGCTCGTCGAGCTGTGCGCCGCGGACGAGGAGAAGGCCCGCACCGTGCTCGGGCTCAGCGAAGGCCTGCGCGGCGAGGTCGCGAAGAACGCCGGGCTGCGCACGGCCGGCGCCCGCCCTGCCGGGGAGATCTACACGGGCGTGCTGTACGACGCCCTCGACCTCGCCTCCCTCGACGCCGCCGCCAAGCGCCGCGCCACCCGCTCGCTGCTGGTCTTCTCCGGTCTGTGGGGCGCCGTCGGCGTGGGCGACAGGATCCCCTCCTACCGCTGCTCGATGGGCGTGAAGCTGCCGGGCATCGGCGCCCTCGGCGCGTACTGGCGTACGCCGATGGCCTCCGTCATGCCCGAGGCGGCCGGCGAAGGCCTCGTCCTGGACCTGCGGTCATCCGCGTACGCGGCGGCGTGGAAACCGAAGGGCGAGCTCGCCGGCCGGACGGCGACCGTACGCGTGCTGCACGCGCAGCTCGACGAGAAGACCGGCACCGAGAAGCGCTCCGTCGTGTCGCACTTCAACAAGGCGACGAAGGGCCGCATCGTCCGTTCCCTGCTGACCACGGGGACCGAGCCGAAGGACCCCGCCGAGCTGGTCGAGGCGCTGCGCGACCTGGGGCACGTCGTGGAGGCGGAGGCTCCGGCCAAGCCGGGCAAGCCGTGGGCGCTGGACGTGGTGGTGCGGGAGATCCACTGACCGGCCCTGACTTTAAAGGATTGCAGCATGTGCAATGGGCTTTGCGCATGCTGTTCCCGCCGGTGCAGGATGCCCTCATGACCTCCTCCGTACTGGACCTCGCCCCCGTCATCCCCGTAGTCGTCGTCTCGGACCTCCAGGACGCCGTGCCGATGGCGCGGGCCCTGGTCGCGGGCGGGCTGCCCGCGATCGAGGTGACCCTGCGGACGCCGGTCGCGCTCGACGCGATCTCGGCGATCGCCGCCGAGGTGCCGGACGCGGTGGTCGGCGCGGGGACCGTCATCACGGCGCGGCACGTCGCCGACTCCGTGGCGGCGGGGGCCCGCTTCCTCGTCAGCCCCGGCTGGACGGAGTCGCTGCTGGACGCGATGCAGGGCTCCGGCGTGCCGTTCCTGCCGGGCGTCTCGACGACCTCGGAGGTCGTGGCGCTCCTCGAACACGGCGTACGGGAGATGAAGTTCTTCCCGGCGGAGGCGGCCGGCGGCACCGCCTACCTGAAGTCGCTGGGCGCCCCGCTCCCCCAGGCCCGGTTCTGCCCGACCGGCGGGATCACGGCCGGCACCGCGCCGACCTACCTCGCGCTGAAGAACGTCGGCTGCGTGGGCGGCAGTTGGATGCTTCCCGCCGACGCGGTCGCGGCCAAGGACTGGGACCGCGTCGAGTCCCTGGCCCGCGAGGCTGCGGCCCTGCGCTGACGCAGGTGTTGCCGTGTCCTGCGCTGGCGCAAGTGTGACGTGTCCTGCGCTAGCGCAGATGCGACGTGTCGTTGAGGAGGCGCAGCGACGCGTTGCCGTCGGCGTAGTACGCCACGGCCGACACCGATGCCGCCGAGAGCTCCATGCGGAACAGGGACTCCGGCGGGGCGCCGAGCGCGAGCCGCACCAGCGTCTTGATGGGTGTGACGTGCGTGACGAGCAGGACCGTGCGTCCCGCGTACGCGCCGATCAGCCGGTCGCGCGCCGCCGAGACGCGGCGGGAGACCGCCGCGAAGGACTCGCCTCCCGGCGGTGCCGCCTCCGGTGACGCGAGCCAGGCGTTGAGCTCGTCGGGGTGGCGCTCGCGCACCTCACCGAAGGTGAGTCCCTCCCAGGCCCCGAAGTCCGTTTCGCGCAGGCCCTCTTCGAGGTGTACGTCGAGTCCGAGGCGGGCGGCGACGATGCGCGCGGTCTCCTGGCAGCGCCTGAGCGGCGAGGAGACGACCGCCTGGATCGTGCCGCGCGCGGCGAACGCGGCCGCGGCCCGCTCGGCCTGCTCGCGCCCCACGTCCGACAGGGCCGGATCGGATCCACCGCTCCCGGAGAACCGCTTCTGCGGCGTGAGCGCGGTCTCGCCGTGCCGCAGCAGGACGAAGGTCGCGGGGGCGCCGAGGTCGGCGGGCGCGGCCCAGCCCACGGGCGGAGTGGCGGCGTTGCGCGCCGCACGAACGTCGACGCGGTCCGCCGCGCCGGCCCCGGAGGGCACCGGCTCGGCGGCAGGCGCGGGCGCGGGCGCGGAGGTTCCGTGGCCCGGAGCCACGGCACCCGGCACAGCAGCCCCGCGCCCCGAAACGGCCGCATCCGAGACTGAAATGCCCTGCCCGGAAGCCGAAGCGCCCGGAGTGGTGGTTCCTGCTGGAGGCTGCGGCCCCCGGGCCGTCGTCGCCAGGGCCGCGCGGGCCAGCGCCGCGCCCGCCGCCGCGTCGCCCGGCGGGCCCGGCGGGGGTCCGGCCGCCGCCCGCGCGGCGGACGTGTCGAGGTCCGCCGTCGAGTTCGACGGCTCCCACCGCTCGCCCCGCTTGCCCGCGTCCATCGCCTCGTTGGCGAGCCGGTCCGCGTGCTTGTTGCGCTCGCGGGGGATCCACTCGTACGTGACGCGGGAGGCGGGGAAGATCCGCGCGGCCTCCGCCGCGAGCGGCTTCATGTCGGGGTGCTTGATCTTCCAGCGGCCCGACATCTGCTCGACGACGAGCTTGGAGTCCATGCGGACGTGCACCGAGGCGGCCGGGTCCAGCTGGTGGGCCGCCTTCAGGCCCGCCACGAGACCCTTGTACTCCGCGACGTTGTTCGTCGCGACGCCGATGTACTCGGCGGCCTCCATCAGGGTCTCCCCCGTGGCCGCGTCGATGACGACCGAGCCGTAGCCCGCGGGCCCCGGGTTGCCCCGCGACCCGCCGTCGGCCTCGACGATGAACTCCCGCATCCCAGAAGGCCCTTACAGGCCGGACTCGGACGTACGGACCAGGATGCGGCGGCAGTTCTCGCACCGCAGCACGGTGTCGGGGGACGCCGCCTTCACCTCGTTGACCTCGGTGATGTTCAGCTCGAGGCGGCAGCCCTCGCAGCGCCGCTGGTAGAGCTTGGCGGCACCGACGCCGCCCTCCTTCTCGCGCAGCTTGTCGTAGAGCTTCAGCAGGTCGGCCGGGATGGAGGCCGCCACGACCTCGCGCTCCTTGCCGACGGTCGCGGCCTCGCCGTCGATCTCCTCGAACGCGGCGTCACGCCGGCCCGTCGCGTCGTCGATCTTCGACTGGACGGACGAGACGCGCTCGGTGAGCTCGGCGACCCGCTCCTGGGCGGACTCGCGGCGCTCCATGACCTCCAGGACCACGTCCTCCAGGTCACCCTGGCGCTTGGCCAGCGAGACGATCTCCTTCTGGAGGTTCTCCAGGTCCTTGGGCGAAATGACCGCGCCGGAGTCCAGGCGCTGCTGGTCGCGGGCCGCGCGCTGACGGACCTGGTCGACGTCCTGCTCCGCCTTGGTCTGCTCGCGGGCGCAGTCGCTCTCCTCGGTCGTCGAGGCGACGAGCAGGTCACGCAGTTGCGTGAGGTCCCTGGTCAGCGACTCGATCTCGGCGTGCTCGGGCAGGGACTTCTTCTTGTGCGCGAGCTGCTGCAGGCGTACGTCCAGGGCCTGGACGTCGAGCAGTCGGATCTGGTCGGCGGGCGCGGCGTTCAGTTGGGGGCTCCAGAGGATTGAGAAGTGTCAGAAGTCGTGGACGCCGCGTGGGCGGTCCAGGGGTCGGTGACCGTCTTCGAGACGTGGACGCGCAGTCCCCATCCGTTCCGGTCGGAGATCTCGTCGAGCTGGGCTGCGGCCAGCTCGCACCAGGGCCACTCGGTGGCCCAGTGCGCCGCGTCGAGCAGCGCGAGAGGCGTGCGTTCGCGGGCCTCGGACGCCGGGTGGTGGCGCAGGTCCGCGGTGAGGAAGGCGTCCACGCCGGCGGCGCGCACGTCGTCGAAGAGGCTGTCGCCGGAGCCGCCGCTGACCGCGACGGTGCGGATCGGCGCGGCGGGGTCGCCGGCGACGCGGATGCCCTGCGCGGTGGCGGGCAGCCGCTTCGCGGCGCGCTCGGCCAGCTCGCTCAGGGTCAGGGGGTGGTCGAGTTCGCAGATCCGGCCGAGGCCGCGACGCCCGTGCGGGTCGGCGGGGTCCGGCACGAGGGGGCGTACGACGCGGAGGTCGAGGGCGCCCGCGAGGGCGTCGGAGACGCCGGGGTCGGCGCGGTCGGCGTTGGTGTGCGCGACGTGCAGCGCGACGTCGTGCTTGATCAGGTCGTGGACGACGCGGCCCTTGAAGGTGGACGCCGCCACCGTCGTCGTACCCCGCAGGTAGAGGGGGTGGTGGGTGACCAGGAGCTGGGCTCCCAGCGCAACCGCCTCGTCGGCGATCTGCTGGACGGGGTCGACGGCGAAGAGGACCCGGGAGACCTCCGCTTCGGGGTCTCCGCACACCGTGCCGACCGCGTCCCAGCTCTCGGCCAGTTCGGCGGGCCACAGGGCGTCGAGCGCGGCGATGACTTCAGACAGACGGGGCACGAAGAAAGGCTACCTTCCCGCCGCGCCCGGCATGTCGTGCGTCACCCGCCGCTACCGGACCGCCACGGAGGGCCTCGAAGGGGGCGCGGGGAGCCGCGCGAGCGACCCGGCCGACGGCACGGAAGAGCCCCGCGCAGCACAACCGCTCCTGCTCCCTCAGGCGAATCCGGACATCTCCACCCTTCTGTGTGAAGCGGACGCTCGTCGGTGCCACGTCAGTGCGTGCGAAAACTAGCTTCGGGGCCGGAGGTGACACCCACGATGACAGCGCCACCAGCACCACCGGCGCCACCGGCGCCCCCAGTGCCGCCACCGCCCCGGGCCCGCGCCCGCGTCCGTGTCCCCGCCCGCGCCGCGGGGTGCACGATCGCGGCGGACGGGTCGTACGCCGCGCGCCTCGCCCGCGCCGCGGGCGCTCCGGACTCCTGGTATCCCGAACGCTGGACCCTCGGCTCCGCCGAGCCGTACGCCGTGCCGCTGCCCGGCAACCAGCCGGAGGAACCGGCCACGGAAGTGCTCCCGATGGCCGACGGCCGTGTCCTCATCCACCGCGTGGTGGGCGAGCGGCACACCTTCGCCCTGCTGTACCCGACGGGCCCGGCCACCGGTGAGGTGCCGCTGGGGGCCGTGGAGTGCGGCGAGCTGAGCCTGCTGCCGCCCGCGCCGGGCGGCACTCGCGCGTACGCCCTCGCGCCCGGCGCGCGCGCCTCGGACGTCTGGCTGGTGGCGGGCGGCGCCTTCGGGCCCGAGCACCTCGCCGAGGTGCCGGGCCGGTGCTCGGGCGGCGTCTGGCTGGACGGCACGGACCGGATGCTCGCCCTGGACCGCGAGCTGGACGGCCGCACCAAGACGGTCGCGGTGGACCTGGAGCGCGGCGGCGAGGTCTCCCCGCTCCTGCAGATTTCCGAGGACAGCGACGACCGGCTGCTGCTCGCCGACGCGGGCAGCGGCCTGCTGCTGATCCGCTCCGACGCCCCGGGCGAGCACCGCCTGGGCTGGGGCGTCCTCGGCGGCACGCGGCCGGTCCGCTTCCCCGAGAGCCTGCGGCTGCCCGGCCTCGCGGTGACGCCGTTCGCGATCCAGCCGGGGCAGGTGCTCACGCCGGAGTCCTGCGGGGTGGCGCTGCGGATCGACGGCCCGGCGGCCGGCGGCGGGGGCGGTGCGGGCCGTGGAAGCGGGGGCAGTTGGCTCGGGCTGTGGCGGCCCGCCCGGCGGCAGGTGCAGCAACTGGCCGCGCCCCCGGGGTGGTTGACCGGCTCGGGGTGGTGGACGCGGGAGGGCACCCTGTGTCTGCCGTACGCGACGAGCGCGACTCCGTGCGGAGTCGCCCGCGTGCGAGGCCCCGCGCCGCCCGCCTCCGCACCCGCGCCCGCCGCCACGTCCGCACCCGCCCCCGAACCCGCACGGCCCGCCGCCGGCGAACCCCCGCCGGCCGACGCACCACCCACCCCGCAGCCACCTCCGGCACACCCCCCGAAGCCCGCGGCGGCACGCCCCGTACCGCTGCAGCAGGCACCCCTCGGCGGGCGGACGGCGGGCGGTTAGACTCGCCCGGCTGTACGAACGATCTTCTTTACGGGGTGAATGGCTTGACTATGACCGAGACCGTCACGGAGACACAGCAGAACACCGCGCCACAGCGGCCGACGACTGTGCCCACCGGCGCGCACGTCGGCGCCGGCAGGCACCGGGGGCCGGTGGCCGAGCACGACGAGGCGACGGCGCCGCGGGGGCGGCACCGCAGGCAGGACCCGCAGTCCTGACGCCGAGTGGCTCGTCGCAGAAAGGTCTCGCCCCACGCCGTCACGAGCGGCACGGGGCGGGGCCTTTCTCCGTTCCTCTCCCTCCCCGGCCCGGGGCTCAGCCCCGCTTGAGGCCCAGGACCTCCGCCGCCGCGAACGTCTCGTTCGCCGGGCGGTCCGCGTAGTAGGGGGAGAGCGCCTCGTCCAGCTCGTCGAAGGTGAACGCCTCCTTCGCCGCGTCGAACTTCGCCGCCACCTTGGGCCGCTCGACGACGGCGACCATGCCGCCGTGGACGACGAGCAGCTGTCCGTTGACCCGCCCCGCGGCGGGCGACGCCAAGTACCCCACCAGCGGGGCGACATGCTCGGGCGCCAACGGGTCGAGGCGCCCTTCCGACGGCTCCTCGAACCCGGCGAAGACGTCCTCCGTCATCCGCGTACGGGCCCGGGGGCAGATGGCGTTGGCGGTCACCCCGTACTTGGCGAGGGCCAGCGCCGTCGACGTCGTCAGGCCGACGATGCCGCCCTTGGCCGCCGCGTAGTTGGGCTGGCCCGCCGACCCGGCGAGGAAGGCCTCGGACGACGTGTTGACGATCCGGCCGTAGACCGGGCCGCCCGCCGCCTTGGAGCGCTCGCGCCAGTGGGCCGACGCGAAGTGGGTCGTGTTGAAGTGGCCCTTGAGGTGGACGCGGATGACCGAGTCCCACTCGGACTCGCTCATCGAGAAGATCATCCGGTCCCGCAGGATGCCCGCGTTGTTGACCAGGATGTCGAGCTTTCCGTACGCCTCGACCGCCGACCGCACAAGGCCGCCGGCCTGTTCGTGGTCCGCGACGTCGCCGGTGTGGGCGACGGCCTGCCCGCCCGCCGCCCTGATCTCGGCGGCGACCTCCTCGGCGGGCGCGGCCGACGCCTCGCCCGAGCCGTCGCGTCCCGGCTGCCCGAAGTCGTTGACGACGACGCTCGCGCCGAGCCTGGCCAGTTCCAGCGCCTCGGCACGGCCGAGCCCGCGGCCCGCACCGGTGACGACCGCGGACAGGCCCTCAAGTGGCAGTGACATCTGCATCCCTTCGACGCTCGGAGCGGTCAGATCTCTATGCAGGTGCGCAGGGAGACACCCGTGCGCATCTGGTCCAGCGCCTCGTTGACCTCGGCGAGCTGCACGCGGTGCGTGATCATCCCCGCCAGGTCGATGCGGCCCGCCCGCCAGAGCGCGATGGCCCGCTCGTACGACGTGAGGACGTCCCCTCCGCCGTACATGGAGGGCAGGATGCGCTTCTCGTCGAAGAACAGCTCGAACATGTTGAGCTGCAGGTGGTCGTCCATGGCGCCCGCGCCGACGACGCAGAGCGTGCCGCCGCGCCGCGTCGTCTCGTACGCCGTGCGGGTCGTGGCCGACTTGCCGACGACCTCGAAGACGTAGTCGAAGCCCTCGCCCGCGGTGATCCGCTGCTTGGCGTCGGCCAGTTCGCCGGGCGCCACCGCCTCCGTGGCGCCGAACGCGAGCGCCGCCTCCCTGCGCGACGCGACCGGGTCGACCGCGACGATCTGCGCCGCGCCCTTGAGCCGGGCGCCCTGGATCGCGGAGATGCCGACGCCGCCGCAGCCGATCACGGCGACCGACGAACCGACCGCCACGTCCGCCGTGTTGACGGCCGCGCCGAGCCCCGTCGTCACGCCGCAGCCGATCAGCGCCGCGATGTCGAAGGGCACGTCGTCCGGGATCGGCACGGCGCACCCGGCGTCGACGACGACCTCCTCGGCGAACGTGCCGGTGCCCGCGAAGCCGAAGACGTCACCGCCGGGGCGCTTGAAGTTGGGGGTGCCCGCGTTCATGAACCCGGCGAGACAGAGGTGGGTCTGGCCGCGTTTGCAGGCGGGGCAGGTGCCGCAGGCGGGGAGCCAGCAGAGGAGGACCCGGTCGCCCTGGGCGAGGCCGCTCACGCCGTCGCCGACGTCGACTATCTCGCCGGCGCCCTCGTGGCCGGGGACGAAGGGGGCGGGCTGCGGCAGCACGCCGCTCATCGCCGAGAGGTCGGAGTGGCAGAGCCCGGTGGCCCGGACCCGGATCTTCACCTTGCCGGGGCCGAAGCCCGCCGTCTCCAGGTCGTCGAGGACTTCGAGCTTCTCCTGGCCTGTCTCGTGCAGTACGGCTGCGCGCATGGCGCGGCTCCTCTCGTACGGAGACGTGTTCGAACGCCTCAGACGTGTTCGACGACGGTGTCGGCGAGGACCGGCGCGTCGTCCCGTTCGACGGCGGTGACCGTGGCCTGGACGCGGCCCTCGGCGCGCCACATGCGGATCCGCAGCGTCTCGCCGGGGAAGACGATGCCGGTGAAGCGGGTGCTGTAGCCGCGGACGCGGGTCACGTCGCCGCCGAGCTGCGTGTCGACGACGGCCTTGAGTGTCATTCCGTAGGTGCACAGGCCGTGCAGGATCGGCTTGTCGAAGCCGGCGAGCGCGGCGAACTCGGGGTCGGCGTGCAGCGGGTTCCAGTCCCCGGAGAGGCGATAGAGGAGCGCCTGGTCCTCGCGGACGGGGCGCTCGACCTCCAGGTCGGGGTCGCCTTCAGGTGCGGGAACACGGGTGGAGGGCCCGCGCTCGCCGCCGAAACCGCCCTCACCGCGTACGAAGATCTGCGCGTCGCTCGTCCACAGCGGCCCGTCGTCGTCGGCGACGTCGGAGCGCAGGACGAGGATCGCGGCCTTCCCCTTGTCGTACACCGCGGCGACCCGGGACGTCGTGACGGCCTTGCCCCGGACGGGGATGGGGCGGTGCAGAGTGATGCTCTGGCCGCCGTGCAGGACGGCGGCCAGGTCCACCTCGATGCCGGGCGCGGAGAGTCCACCGACGACGCCCATGCCCGCGCCCGCGACGGTGGCGAAGCTGGGCAGGACGTGCAGCCTGGACTCCAGGGTGTAGCGCAGCTCGTCCGGGTCCGTGGCGGGCAGTCCGGCGCCGATGCCCAGGTGGTAGAGCTGGACGTCCTTGTGGTCCCAGGCGATCTCGGCGGACCGGGGCTCGGCGGCCATGGCCTTCTCGGCGTCGATGGGCATCGGGGGGCAGCTCCTTGGGCCGACGGGAGAAGACCTCGGTGCGACCGTCCGCACCGTCGGCCGCACCGAGGTCGTGACAGGGCCGGAGGCCGGTCGGCGAACGGTCCGCGAACCGGCCGGTTCTAGAACGCGTTCCAGTCCGGCGATCCCATGTATAGCCGAGGCCCCAGCACTTGTGAACCCTCCTGACGCGACGTCAGATCGCGGGCGCCGTCGGGTGACGGTGACATTTGTACCGGCAGGGTCCGTACAACCGCATCTGCCGCCGCCCCGCCCCGGATTCGTAGCGTCGTGGTCATGACGAAGACATCAGTCGCAGCCATGACGAACACATCGGAGGACGCGCCCGCAGTGGCGTTCGACGGCGCTGTCAAGACCTTCGGCGGTGTCCGCGCCGTGGACGGCGTCGACCTGCGGATCGAGCGGGGCGAGACCGTCGCACTGCTCGGCCGCAACGGCGCGGGCAAGTCCACCACGCTCTCCCTCCTGCTCGGCCTGAACGACCCCGACGCGGGCACCGTCCGCCTCTTCGGGCGCTCTCCGGAGCACGCCGTGGCCGCCGGCCGGGTCGGCGCGATGCTGCAGGAGGGCCGTCAGGTGCCGCGCGTCACCGTCCGCGAACTGGTCTCCTTCGTCGCCCGGACGTACCCCGAACCGATGTCCGTCGCCCGGGCCCTTGACCTCGCGGGCATCGCCGAGCTCGCCGACCGGCGCGTGGACCGGCTCTCCGGGGGCCAGAGCCAGCGGGTGCGGTTCGCCGTGGCGCTGGCCGGCGACCCGGCGCTGCTCGTGCTCGACGAGCCGACCGCCGCCCTCGACGTCGAGGCCCGCAACGCCTTCTGGACCTCCATGCGCACCTACGCGCGGCGCGGCCACACCGTCCTCTTCTCCACCCACTACCTGGAGGAGGCCGAGCTGCACGCCGACCGGATCGTCGTCCTCGACCGTGGCCGGGTCGTCGCCGACGGCACCGGGGACCGGCTGCGGCGCGCCGCCGGCGGCAGCCTCGTCTCCTTCGACCTGGCGGGCGGCGGCACGGCCGGGCTCACCGAGCTGCCCGGGGTGCGCTCCCTGGAGGTGCGCGGGGACCGGGCCCGGCTGCGTACCGACGACTCGGACGCGACGGTCCTCGCGCTCGCCTCGCTCGGCGCGATCCGGGGTCTCGAGGTCGCACCGGCCTCCCTGGACGACGCGTTCCTCGCCCTCACCTCCGCTTCCACCTCCCCGACCGCTCTGGAGACCTCCTGATGTTCGCCTACCTCCGACTCGAGATCCGCAGGACGCTGCGCGACGCCGGCTATGTGATCTCGGCGGTCGCGATGCCGGTCCTGATGTTTCTGCTGTTCACCAACGTCGGCGGGGACGACGCGGACGCCTGGAAGACGCAGACGATGATCGGCATGGCCGCGTACGGCGCGCTGGGCGCGGCCATGAACACCGGCACCGGCGTCGCCGAGGACAAGTCCGTCGGCTGGCTGCGGCAGCTCAGGGTCACGCCGATGACCCCGCGCGAGGTCGTCGCGGGCCGGGCCCTGAACGGCTCGGTCACCGTGCTCCCCTCGATCGCCGCGGTGTTCGTCGCGGGCGGCCTGGTCAACGGCGTGCGCATGGACGCCTGGCAGTGGGCGGCGGCCACGCTGCTGCTGTGGCTCGGCTCGCTGCCGTTCACCTTCCTCGGGCTCGGCAACGGCTACCGCCTCACCGCCCAGTCCACCGGAGTCGTGAACGTCGCCTGCAATCTCGGCCTCGCGGTCCTCGGCGGCCTGTGGTTCCCGATCACCCAGTTCCCCGACTGGCTGCGCACCGTCGCCGACTACACACCCACCCACCGGTTCGCGGACCTCGGCGTCGCCGTGACCGAGCACGAAGCGCCGGGCCTCGTCACCGTGACGGTCCTGCTCTGCTGGCTGCTCGCGTTCGGTTCGTACGCTGTTGTCTCGTACCGGCGGGCCGCGCGCACCGCGTGAGCCGCATGAGCCGGAGGACGAGGAACGTGGACATGTCCTGGAAGAACAAGGTCAGCTGCCGGATGCACGAGTGGCAGCACGCCCGCCGGACGTGGAAGTCCGCATGGGCGGAGGCCAAGCCCGCCTGGCGCGCCAAGAAGAAGGCGGGCGAGATCCCCCCGCACGAGTTCGGCCCGCCCAACGGCTTCGCCCTGCTGCCCTGGCTGCTCATGGGCATGGGCGCCTTCTCGCACCTCCTCCAGGGCAAGACGCCCAACCCGTGGATCGCGGGCGTGGGCCTGATCGCCTTCAACTCCCTCTACATCTCCGTCGTGTTCCGCGCCTTCGACAAGGAGAAGCGCACCGCACCCGCCACTTTCCGGGCCCTCGGCGCCCTGGCCGTGCTCACCATCGCCCTCGCCGCGGGCTACGGCGGCAACTGGCTGATGTTCTTCCCGCTCCTCGGCCTGGCCACCGGAGCCGTCGTGCGGGGGCGCGGCCTCGGCCCCGTCGGCCTGGGCCTGAGCGTCCTCGCCGGCGGCATCGGCGGCTTCAGGGAGGGCTGGGACGCGGTGAACATCGCCTACGGCACGTTCCTCTCCACGATGGTGACCGCCGCGATCCTCTCCCTGTCCGAGGCCGTGCGTGAACTCCGCGCCACCCGCGAGGAACTGGCCCGCGCCGCCGTCGAGAAGGAACGCCTCCGCTTCTCCCGGGACCTGCACGACCTGCTCGGCCACACGCTCTCCGTGATCGTGGTGAAGGCGGAGGCCACCCGCCGCCTGGCCCCCCGCGACCTGGACGCGGCACTCGGCCAGGTCGCCGACATCGAGTCCGTCGGCCGGCAGGCGCTCACCGAGATCCGCGAGGCCGTCACCGGCTACCGCGAGGGCAGCCTCGCCACGGAGCTCGACCGCGCCCGCGATCTGCTCGGCGCGGCGGGCATCGACACGGTCGTACGCCAGTCGGGCCCGCCCCTCGCCCCGCAGACGGCGGCGCTCCTCGGCTGGGTGGTCCGCGAGTCCGCCACCAACGTCGTACGCCATTCCGGCGCCGCCCACTGCGAGATCGAGGTCACCGGCACCTCCGAACAGACCCGCCTGGACATCACGGACGACGGCCGCGGCGGGGGCGCCGGGGCACCCGGCACCGGCCTGAAGGGCCTGACCGAACGCCTCACGACAGCAGGCGGCTCCCTCACCTCGGGCCCGGCCCCCGGCACCGGCTTCCGCGTCACAGCGATCCTCCCGGCCACCGAGACCGACCCCGTCCCGGCCACCTCCCTCACACCCGCCCCGACGGGCGCCCGAGAGGCATGAACCGACGCGAATTCCCGGTGCCTGACTGGCCGTCATACTCTTCTCCCGTGGAAGAGATGCCGCAGGACCACCGCCCCACCAGATCCATCAGGGTTCTCCTCGCCGAGGACCAGGGCATGATGCGGGGCGCGCTCGCGCTGTTGCTCGGGCTCGAGGCGGACATCGAGGTCGTCGCGCAGGTCGGGGCGGGGGACGAGATCGTCGACGCGGCGCTGGCCGCCCGGCCCGACGTGGCGCTGCTCGACATCGAGCTGCCGGGCCGCAGCGGCCTGGACGCCGCGGCGGAGCTGCGCGAGGAGTGCCCGGACTGCCGGGTCCTCATCCTCACCACCTTCGGCAGGCCCGGCTATCTGCGCCGGGCCATGGAAGCGGGCGCGGTCGGCTTCCTGGTCAAGGACGGGCCCGTCGAGGAGCTCGCCGAGGCGGTCCGGCGGGCGCTGCGGGGCGAGACGGTGATCGACCCGGCGCTCGCCGCGGCCGCGCTGAGCGCGGGTCCGAGCCCCCTGACCGGCCGCGAGGCGGACGTCCTCAAGGCCTCCGTGGACGGCGCCACGGTCGCCGACATCGCGGGCAGACTGCATCTGTCGGAGTCGACCGTGCGGAACTACCTGTCGGCTGCGATCGGGAAGACGGGGACGCGGAACCGGATGGAGGCGGTGCGGGAGGCCCGGCAGCAGGGGTGGCTGTGACCCCCCCTACTCCTGTGAGGAGCTCCGCTGCCTCGGCATCCACAGGAGCAGCACCACCACACCCGCCAGCAGGATGAACCCGCTCGTCCGGAACGCCATCGCGTAGCCGTCGGTGAGCGCCTGGCGCGACGCCGAGCCGTTCATCTGCGCGGCGGCCACCGTGGACAGCACCGCGAGGCCGAGCGCGCCGCCCATCGTGCGGGAGGTGTTGACAAGGCCGGACACGAGCCCCGCGTCGCCGGCCGCCGCACCCGAGGTGGCGAGCGAGGCGAGCGGCGTCGTGGCGAGGCCCGCGCCGAGCATCATCGCCATGCCGGGCAGCAGGATCGAGGTCACGTACGCCCCGTCGACCGTCATCGCCGTCGACTGCCAGCCGAAGCCCGCGGCGGCCACGAGGATGCCGAGGACGGAGACGCTCTTCGCGCCGATCACCGGCATCAGGCGCGGCGCGAGCATCGAGCCGAGGACGACGGTGAGCGAGGACGGCATGAGGGCGAGGCCCGCCTTGAGCGGGGAGTAGCCGAGGACGTTCTGGGTGTAGAGCGTCATGAACATCCACATGGCGAACATGCCGCCGCCGCACACGAACATCGCGGCGTTCGCCGCCGACACCGTCCGCACCTTGAACAGCTTCAGCGGCATCAGCGGCGCCTTCGTGCGCGACTCCACCACGAGGAAGGCCGCGAGGAGCGCGAGCCCCGCCGCCAGGGGCAGCAGGGTCGGGGCGGCCGTCCAGCCCTTCTCCTCGGTCTGCACGATGCCGTACGCGAGGGTGGCGAGTCCGGCCGTGACGAGGACGGCGCCCGGCACGTCCAGGCGGCGCGTCCGGTCGGCCCTGCTCTCGGTGAGCCAGGCCAGGCCCGCGACGATCACCAGCGCGCCGACCGGCACATTGATCAGGAGGACCCAGCGCCAGGAGAGCAGGTCGGTCAGGACGCCGCCGACCAGACCGCCCGCCGCGCCGCCGCCCGCGCCGACCGCCGACCAGACGCCGATGGCCCGCGCCCGCGCCGGGCCCTCGGGGACCGCGGAGGTGAGGATCGTCAGGGTCGACGGCGCGAGGACGGCGGCGCCGAGGCCCTGCACGGCCCGGGCCGCGAGGAGCTGCCACTCGGCCTGCGCGAGGCCGCCGCCGAGGGAGGCGGCGGTGAAGAGGCCGAGCCCCACGAGGAACATGCGCTTGCGTCCGAAGAGGTCCCCGGCCCGTCCGCCGAGCAGCATGAAGCCGGCGAAGGCTATGGAGTACGCGTTGACGACCCACTGCAGACCGATGGCGCTCATGCCCAGGTCGGAGCGCATCGACGGCAGCGCGGTGTTCACCACGGACACGTCGAGGACGACCAGGAACTGACCGGCGCAGGCGGTGAGCAGGACCGCCCACACCGGTACGGACTTCTTCGGCGGGTGAGCTGGCCGGGCGGACCGGGCCGGAGAGGCGGTGGGAGCCGAACCGGCTGTGTAAGCGGTGGAGGGCGTCTGGACCATGACAGCCATCCTCTCAAGCGGGATTCGAGCGACGCATCGGGCATTCGCTCCCCCTGTCCTGGTCCCAGAGGCCTAGGTCGAACGCCCCTCCCGCCCCGCTAGCCGCGCAGGAGCGTCACCACCGCCGCCCCGCCGAGGCCGATGTTGTGCGCGAGCCCCACCCGTGCCCCCTCGACCTGCCGTGCCGCCGCCTCGCCGCGCAGCTGCCAGGTCAGCTCGGCGACCTGCGCGATGCCGGTCGCGCCCAGCGGGTGGCCCTTGGAGATGAGGCCGCCGGAGGGGTTCACCACCCAGCGCCCGCCGTACGTCGTCGCGCCGCTCTCGACGAGCTTTCCCGACTCGCCTGGCGCGCACATGCCGAGCGCCTCGTACGTCAGGAGTTCGTTGACGGAGAAGCAGTCGTGCAGCTCGACGACGTCCACGTCCTCGATGCCGAGCCCCGACCTCTCGTACACCCGGCGCGCCGCCTCCCGCGACATGGGCTGTCCGACGGCGTCGACGCAGGACCCGGAGGCGAAGGACTCTTCGGTGTCGGTGGTCATGGCCTGGGCGGCGATCTCCACCGCGCGCCCCGCAAGGCCGTGCCGCTCCACGAACCGCTCGGAGACCACGACCGCCGCCGCCGAACCGTCCGACGTCGGGGAGCACTGGAGCTTGGTGAGGGGGCGGTGGATGGTCCTGGCGGCGAGGATCTCGTCGACGGTGTACGCGTCCTGGAACTGGGCGTACGGATTGTTCACCGAGTGCCGGTGGTTCTTGGCGCCGACCGCGGCGAGCTGCGCCTCGGTCGTGCCGTACTTCTCCATGTGCTCGCGGGCCGCGTTGCCGAAGATCTGCGCGGTGGGCGGGGTCATCTCGAAGCCGTGGCGCGCGGCCATGATGCCGTAGTGGCGGGCGACGGGAGACGTCGCGAAGTCGCCCTCGCCGCCTCCGCCCAGCGCCCCGCGCGTCATTTTCTCGAAGCCGAGCGCGAGCACGCAGTCGCTCAGGCCGCCCTCGACGAACTGGCGCGCCATCATGAGCGCGGTCGACCCCGTCGCGCAGTTGTTGTTGACGTTGTAGACGGGAATGCCGGTGAGGCCCAGTTGGTAGACGGCGCGCTGTCCTGCCGTGGAGGCCTGGAAGCAGTAGCCGACGGCGGCCTGCTCGATGCGGTCGTACGTGATCCCGGCGTCCGCGAGCGCCTTGTCGCCGGCCTCCTTCGCCATGTCCCAGTACTGCCAGTCCCGCGTCTCGGGCTTCTCGAACCGGGTCATCCCGACACCGACGACATACGCCTTCATAAGGGCCCTCCAGTCATGGGATCAGTCACGGGGCAGGCCGAGGATCCGCTCGGCGACGACATTGAGCTGGACCTGGGTGGTGCCGCCCGCGATCGTCAGGCAGCGCGACATCAGGAAGCCGTGCAGCGCCCGCTCCCCCGGGCCCTCGCGCACCGCCCCCGCCGCGCCGAGGAGTTCGAGGGCGAACTCGGCGACCTTCTGCTGGTGCGGGGTCTGGACGAGTTTGCGGACGGCGGCGCCCGCGCCCGGCTCCGCGCCCGCCACCTGCCGGGTGGTGGTGCGCAGGCCGATGCAGGCGAGAGCGTGGGCCTCGGCGGCGAGCGCCCCGATGCGCGCGCGGTACGCGCCGTCCAGCTCGCCGGCGCGGGCGATGAGCGCTTCCAGCCCGGTGTCGAAGGTCAACTGGTCGGCCATGTGGACGCGTTCGTTGCCGAGGGTGTGGCGGGCGACCCGCCAGCCGTCGTCGACCTGTCCGACGACCGCGTCCGCGGGGAGCAGTACGTCGTCGAAGTACACCTCGTTGAAGAGGGAGTCGCCGGTGATCTCCTTGAGGGGGCGGACGTCGATCCCCGGGGTGTTCTTCATGTCGACGAGGAAGTACGTCAGCCCTTTGTGTTTGGGCGCCGACGGGTTCGTACGGGCGAGGAGGATGCCGTGGTCGGCCCACTGGGCCGCGCTCGTCCACACCTTCTGGCCGTTGACGCGCCAGCCCTCGTCGACGCGTTCGGCGCGGGTACGCAGCGCGGCGAGGTCGGAGCCCGCGTCCGGCTCGCTGAAGAGCTGGCACCACAGCAGTTCGCCGCGCAGGGTGGGCGCGAGGTGGCGCTGCCGCTGGGCCTCGGTGCCGTACGCGAGGAGGGAGGGGATCACCCAGGTCGCGATGCCGAGGTCACCGATCTTGACTCCGGCCGCCTTCAACTCGTCCTGGATGACGAGCTGTTCGACGGGTCCGGCGCCAAGTCCGTACGGGGCGGGGAGGTGGGGGGCCGCGTAGCCGGTGGGGGCGAGGGCCTTGCGGGCGGCGTCCGGGGCGAGCCCGCGGGCCGGGGCGATGGCCGCGCGGGCCCTGGCGCGGCAGGCCGCCGCTTCCTCCGCCGCCTCCGCCGGGAGTTCCAGGCGCAGTTCGCGCCGCGCGCCGCCCTCCGCGAGCCGCACGGCCCGCAGCCGGTGGGCGTCGCCCGCGCCGAGCAGCTGCCGCGCCACGACGGCCCTGCGCAGGTACAGGTGGGCGTCGTGCTCCCAGGTGAAGCCGATGCCGCCGAGGATCTGTACGCAGTCCTTGGCGCAGGAGTACGCGGCGTCGAGGGCCGTGCCCGCGGCGAGGGCGGTGACCAGGCCCCGTACGTCGTCCGGCAGGTCCGGGTCGTCGGCGGCGCGGGCCGCGTCCCAGGTCAGGGCGCGGGCCTGCTCGACGCGGAGCAGCATGTCGGCGCAGAGGTGCTTGACGCCCTGGAACCGTCCGATGGGGCGGCCGAACTGCTCGCGGGTCTTGGCGTGTTCGGCCGCGGTGTGCAGCGCCCACGCCGCGGTGCCGCAGGCGTCGGCGGCCAGCACGGCGGCCGCCAGGTCGCGGACGAGCGCGGAGTCCACGGCGAGGACCCGGTCCGCGGGGACGTGCGCGGCCCGTGCGGTCACTTCGGCGGTGGGCCGCGTCGGGTCGGCGCTCCGGTGGGTACGCACGGTCAGCGCGGCGGCGTCGACGGCCAGCCACACCGGGCCGGCCGCGGAGGCCGCGGCCAGGACGAGCAGGTCCGCCTCCCCGCCGGAGAGGACGGGCGGCGCCGTGCCGTCGAGGACGTATCCGTCGGGCCGGGAGGCGGCGGTGAGGGTGCCCGCGCCCAGAGCCACGGCGCCGATCCGCGCACCGCGGGCCAGCTCGGCGGCGAGCGTCCGCGCGCCGGCGCGGTGCAGCACCAGCGAGGCGAGGGAACTCGCCGCGAACGGCCCGGGAAGCGCGGCCCGCGCCGCCTCTTCAAGGACCACGGCAAGGTCGAGCAGTCCCCCGCCCCCGCCTCCGCACTCCCCCGGCAGATGAAGCCCCAGCAGCCCCTGCCGGGCGAGCCCTTCCCAGTGGGCGGGACGGCTGCCGCGGGGGGCGGAGCTTTCCCGGTCCGGGTGGGGTGGCGGGGCGGCACCGGGGGCGGGGCTGTCCCGGTCCGGGCGAGGTGGCGGGGCGGCACCGGGGACGGGGCTTTCCCCGTCCGGGCGAGGCGGCGGGGAGGTACCGGGGGCGGAGCTATGCCCGTCCGGGCGAGGTGACGAGGAGGCACCGGGGGCGGAGCTATCCCCGTCCGGGCGAGGCGGCGGGGCTGCACCGAGGGCGGAGCCCTCCCGGCCCGGACGCGGCGGGGAGGCGGGCGAGGAGGCGGGGTCGTGCAGCTCGTCCGCCTCCCCCGAGGAGGGCCCGGCGGCAGCGGGCAACGCGTGCCCCTCCTCCGAGGGCTCGGCGGCGTCGAGTAGTGCGCGCCTCTCCTCCGGGGGTGCGGCGCGTGCGAGCCAGCCGCGTACCGCTGACGCCAACTCCCCTTGTTCCCGCGTGATTCCGATGCCCATCGCGATCTCCCTGCGCATCCTCGCCGGTGGCAGCTGCCGGGACGGAGGCAGGGTAGAACACGTTTCAATCTGACGGAAGGTCAGATGGGATGGTCTCGCGAGCGGGGCCTCGGCGCGCGGCTGATGACTCGGTTAACAGCAGGTCAAGAATTCCCCTCGTACGACACCCGTCGGAATAGTCGCCCAGGGATACAGGTTCGATCTACAAGTACCTGCCGAACCCGACCTTCCGCCGGAGGCCCCCACCTATGTCGATGTCGACGACCCACCCACGTGGCATACGCGGAGTCGTCCCCGTACTGGCGTTCTCCGGCATCGTCGTGGCGGTGATGCAGACCCTCCTCGTGCCGGTCATCAAGGATCTGCCCGCTCTGCTCGCCACCTCGCCGTCGAACGCCACCTGGGTCATGACGTCGACCCTGCTCGCGGGCGCCGTCTCCACGCCGATCATGGGCCGCCTCGGCGACCTCTACGGCAAGCGGAAGATGCTGCTCACCAGCCTCGCCGTGATGGTCGTCGGCTCACTGGTCTGCGGTTTCACCGACAACCTGATCGTGATGATCGTGGGCCGCGCCCTCCAGGGCTTCGCCATGGGCGCCATCCCGCTCGGCATCGGCCTGATGCGCGACGAGCTGCCCCGCGAGAAGCTCGGCTCGGCGATGGCCCTGATGAGCTCCTCCATCGGCGTCGGCGGCGGCCTCGCCCTGCCGCTCGCCGCGCTCACCGCGCAGCACGCCGACTGGCACGCCCTCTTCTTCGGCGCGGCGGGCCTCGGCGTCCTCTCCATCGTCCTGACCCTCGTCTTCGTCCCCGAGAGCCCGGTCCGCGCCCAGGGCACCTTCGACGTGCTCGGCGCGTTCGGCCTCTCCGCCGGCCTCGTCCTCTTCCTCCTCCCCATCACCAAGGGCAGCGACTGGGGCTGGACCTCGGCCCTGACGCTCGGCCTCTTCGGCGCCGCGGCCGTCGTCCTCGTGCTGTGGGGCGTGATGGAGCTGCGCCTGAAGGCCCCGCTGGTGGACCTGCGCACCACGGCCCGCCGCTCGGTGCTCTTCACCAACCTCGCCTCGATCATGGTCGGTGTCGCCTTCTACGCCGTCTCGCTGGTCCTGCCCCAGCTCCTTCAGCTGCCCACGGCGACCGGCTACGGCCTCGGCCAGTCGATGGTCGTCGCGGGCCTGTGCGTGATGCCGCTCGGCCTGACGATGATGTTCACCGCCCCGGTCTACGCCCGCCTCTCGGCGAAGTACGGCCCGAAGGTGACCCTCATCCTCGGCATGCTGATCATCGCGATCGGTTACGGCGCCGGGCTCGGCCTGATGAGCGCCGCCTGGCAGACCGTCGTCATCGCGGTGCTCCTCGGCGCGGGCATCGGCCTCGCCTACTCCTCGCTGCCCGCCCTCATCATCGGCTCGGTCGACCCGTCCGAGACGGGCGCGGCCAACGGCCTCAACACGCTGATGCGCTCGATCGGCACGTCCGTGTCGAGCGCCGTGATCGGCATGGTCCTCGCCAACACCGCGGACCACGTCGGGGGCGTCGCCGTGCCCACCATGCACGGCTTCCGCGTCTCGTTCCTGATCGCCACGGGAGCGGTCGCCGTCGGCCTGCTCTTCGCCCTGCTGCTGCCCTCCGCACGCCGCTCCACGACCACGCAGCTGCGGGCCAGCAGCGAGGAGGACGCCAACCTGGAGCGCGCGGCCGAGGCGCTCGCCGGCTTCCACGGCCAGGTACGGGACGCGGCGGGGACGCCCGTGCCCCGCGCGAAGGTGACGCTCATCGACCGCAGGGGGCAGCAGGCGGGCGCGGCCCTGACGGACGACGGCGGACAGTACGAGCTGGCGGTGCCCGGGGACGGCTCGTACGTCCTGGCGGTGCGCGCGGCGGGTCACGGTCCGCTCGCCTCGGCGGCGGCCCACCCCGGCGAGAACCGCCCGGTCCGGATGGACCTCGCCCTGCCGCGCGAGAGCGAGAGCGACGTCCCGGCCTGACCGGGGCACACACCATGCGTCACCCGGCACCCCCGTCACCGCAGTGGCGGGGGTGCCGTGCATCATGAGCCGGACCGCACCGCCCCCACCCACACATGCATCCGCGCACGCACCCGCCCCGGAGGAAGCCATGGCCGTCGAGCCCAAGCCGGAGATTCTCGCCGCCTTCGAGGCCGCCAAGGGCTTCATGCCCCGCGACGAGGGGCTCGCGCTGTACGCGGCCGCCACGGAGGCCGCGGCGCTCGGGCTGCCCCTCCTGGAGGTCGGCACGTACTGCGGCCGCTCCACGATCCTGCTGGCGGACGCGGCCCGGCAGGCCGGCGTCGTCGCGATCACCGTGGACCACCACCGCGGCAGCGAGGAGCAGCAGCCCGGCTGGGAGTACCACGACCCGGAGACGGTGGACCCCGAGGTCGGCCGGATGGACACGCTGCCCACCTTCCGCCGCACGCTGCACAGGGCGGGCCTGGAGGACCACGTGATCGCGGTCGTCGGGCGCTCCCCGCAGGTGGCGAAGGCGTGGGGCGGCGCGCTCGGCCTGGTCTTCATCGACGGCGGCCACACGGACGAGCACGCCACGGCCGACTACGAGGGCTGGGCGCCGCACATCGCCGAGGGCGGGCTGCTCGTCATCCACGACGTGTTCCCCGACCCGGTCGACATCATGACCGGGCAGGCGCCGTACCGCGTCTACCTCAGGGCTCTGGAGTCCGGCGCGTTCACCGAGACGGCGGTGACGGAGTCACTGCGGGTGCTGCGCCGGACGGGCGCGGGGATCTGACCCTCGCCTGCCCCGAGGGGATCCGACCGCCGCCCCGTATCCGAGCGGGGATCCTGCCCCACGGATAGGCTCGCCCTCGTGTCGTACGTAGGTCCGGAATTCGATCCGTCCCAGCCGCCCAAGCGCCGCATCGGCCGTCCGCTGACGGTGGCCGTCGCCGTGCTCGTACCGACGTGTCTGGTGGGCTGGCTCGTCCACCAGGCGACGAACGGGTCCGACGGGAACGAACCCGCGAGATCGCTGCCGGCGTCGTCGAGCGCGTCCCCCGGCCAGGACGCGTCCTCCTCCTCGGGAACCGGCGAGCCCGGCAAGCCCGGCAAGTCCAATGAGGAGGAGGAAAAGGGTAAAGACGGCAAGAGCGGCAAGGGCGAGGGCGGCGACGACAACGATTCGGCCACGAAGACGCCCCCGCGCCGCCCCGCCGCCGACGGCCCCCTCAAGGGCAAGGTCGTCGTGGTCGACCCCGGCCACAATCCCGGCAACTTCCGTCACACGGCGGAAATCAACCGTCAGGTCGACATCGGCACGAACCATAAGGAGTGCGACACCACGGGCACGTCGACCAACGACGGCTACACCGAGGCGAAGTTCACCCTGGATGTCTCCCGCCGCCTGCGCGTCCTGCTCGAAAAGGAGGGCGCCACGGTCAAGTTCACCCAGGACGGCGACCGCCCCTGGGGCCCGTGCGTCGACGAGCGCGCCCGGATCGGCAACAAGGCCAACGCCGACGCGGTGGTCTCCATCCACGCCGACGGCTCCGGCGCGGGCAACCGCGGCTACCACGTGATCCTGCCCGCGAAGGTGAAGTCCGGCGCGGCCGACACATCCGCGATCGTCGCCCCCTCCGCCGAGCTGGGCGAACGCATCGCCGGAGCCTTCGTGAGCGCGACCGGCAGCGCCCCCTCCAACTACGTCGGCGGCGGCACCGGCCTCGACGTCCGCAAGGACCTCGGCGGCCTCAATCTCTCCACGGTCCCCAAGGTGTTCATCGAGTGCGGCAACATGCGGGACGCGAAGGACGCGGCGCTGCTCAAGAGCGGCGAGTGGCGCCAGAAGGCGGCACAGGGCATTTCTGAGGGAATCGCGGGATTCCTGCGGAAGTAGAAGTGAACGTCTTCGCGACGAAGCGTGGACGTCTTTATCCCGAGCAGACACCCCGCGTGTCCGGACGATATTGTCCTCCCTACGATGAGGGGCCACCCCCGCGCTTCGCGCACCGCGACACGAACGCGACTACGGCGACAGCGACGCCTCCACTGACGAGACGACTGACGAAGGACCTGAAGTGAATTTCCGCTCCCTCACTCGAGGCGACGGCGTGGTGATCGGAGCAGCGGTGTTGCTCTTCATTGCCTCGTTCCTCGGCACTTTCGACGGCGATGGTGACGATGTCCCCAACGCCTGGGACAACGGCAACCTGCTGATGAGCGTGTACCTGCTCGGCATCATCGGTGCCGCGCTCATCGTGGTCGGCCGCGCCATGCAGCCGCAGCGCAAGGTCGCGGGCCTCGACCTGGGACAGCTAGGCGTCGCCTTCACGGTGGCCGCCGCCTGGTCCTCGCTCGGTGCGATCTTCGACACCGACCAGTCCTTCGGCGTCATCTTCAAGCAGCTCAGCCAGTTCGGCGGCGGCCAGGGCAGCAGCGAGTCCCCCGACGCCGGTGTCGGCCTCATCCTCGGCCTGATCGCCGCCCTCGTGCTCGCCGCCGGTGCGGTCGCCGGCCTGATCGTTCCTGCGCTGAAGGCCCCCCTCATGGGCGCCCCGAAGCCCATGGCCCCGCAGCCCTACGGCGGCCAGCCGCAGGGTGGCTACGGCTACCCGGGCGCCGGCGCGGGCCAGCCGCAGCCGGGTGCGCCCTACGGCGGTCAGCCGGGCCAGCCGCAGGGCGGCCAGTCCTTCGGCGGGCAGCCGCAGCCGCAGGCCGGGCAGACCCCGCCGCCCGCGCAGGCGCAGCCGGCCGGTGACTTCTCGCCGTTCTGGTTCGCCGTGCCGGTGCCGCGTCCGCTGTACGCGGAGGACGGCTCGCCCACGCCGATCGCCGAACTGGCGCCCGGCACCTGGTACTTGGCCGTCGAGCAGCGCGGCCCCGGCCTGGTGGCCCAGACGCAGGACGGCCGTCGCGGCGTGCTGCAGGACACCACGGGGATCCAGCGCGGCTGACGTCCGCACAGCGGTATCGCGGCCCCTCGCCCTTCCGGGCGGGGGGCCGTTGTCGTACAGTCCCTCCCCGGCACACCACATCTGACACGCAGTCAGCTCATCAGGGAGGCAGGCCTATGCGGCTCGGGCTCGCACTCGGTTACTGGGGGCGCGGCCCCGACCCCGGGCACGTCGACCTCGCCCAGGAGGCCGAGCGGCTCGGATATGACTCCGTGTGGACCGCCGAGGCCTGGGGCTCGGACGCCTTCACGCCGCTGACCTGGATCGCCGCGCGGACCTCGCGGATCGGGCTGGGCACGGCCGTCGCGCAGATGGCGGCGCGCTCCCCCGTCACCACCGCCATGCACGCGCTCACCCTCGACCACCTCTCCGGCGGGCGGATGATGCTCGGGCTCGGGCTCTCCGGGCCGCAGGTGGTGGAGGGCTGGTACGGGCGGCCGTTCCCGAAGTCGCCGCTGACCGCGACGCGGGAGTACGTCGAGGTGATCCGGCAGGTCCTGCGGCGCGAGGGTCCGGTGGAGGTGGCGGGCCGCTTCCACTCCCATCCGTACGACGGCCCGGACGGCACCGGCCTCGGCAAGGCCCTCAAGCCGATCACCCATCCCCTCCGCGCCGACCTGCCCGTCCTGCTCGGCGCGGAAGGTCCCAAGAACATCGCGCAGACGACGCGGATCGCGGACGGCTGGCTGCCGCTGTACTGGTCGCCGCTGCGGACGGACGTGTACGAGGCGTCGCTCGCCGACGTCCCCGAGCGCTTCCTGATCGCCCCGATGGCCCGCGCCGAGGTCTGCGACGACGTCGCCGAGGGGCTGCTGCCCGTCAAGGCCATGCTCGGCTTCTACATCGGCGGAATGGGGCACTCCGCCCGTAACTTCCACGCCGACCTGATGGCCCGCATGGGGTACGAGGCGGAGGCCCGGCGCATCCAGGAGCTGTTCCTCGCGGGGCGCAGGGAGGAGGCGGTCCTCGCCGTGCCCGACGCCTTCGCGGACGAGATCTCCCTGGTCGGGCCGCGGGCGCGGATCGCGGAGCGGCTCGAACTGTGGCGCAAGGGCCCGGTCACGGACCTGCTCGTGCTCGCCCCGGACCCGCACACGCTGCGGGTCCTCGCCGAGCTCAACTCCTGACGCCCGCGCCCACGACCACGCCCGCGCCGGTGCGCGTCAGCCCTTCGCCAGCTCGCCCGCCGACGGCACCTTGTCCTTGACCTCGGCACCCGCTTTGCTGCCCGCGCCCTTCACGTCCTTGATGATGTCGTCGAAGGAGTTCACGACCGAGTCCGTCCCCTCGCCCTTGCGGAGCTTGGAGGGGAGGTCCTTCAGGGCGTCGATGCCGGACGTCAGCGGGGCCACCGCCTTGGAGAGGGTGGGGTCACCCTTCGCGTTCTTCGTCGCGGCCTTCAGCCTGTTGTACGTGAACGCGCCCGCGAGGCCCGCCTTGACCAGGGCGAACTTGCGACCGTTGGCGCCCTTCTTGAACTTGCCCGCGCGGTACGGCTTCACGATCCACTGGTAGGTCGCCCCCGCGGCGAGCCCCGCGTTGGCGACGAAGCGGGTCTTGGCGAACTTCTGCTTCTCGGCGCTGCTGCTGGTGGACGGCGCGGACGCGGTGGCGGTGTCCTCGCCGCTGCCGCCGCAGGCCGTCGCACCGGCCAGCAGGGTGCAGCAGAGCGTGAGGGAAACTCCGGCACGGCGGACGGTTACGGTGCTGGGCACGGCGGGGCCTCCAGGCGTGGGCTGAGCTGCGCGCGGTCGCGCGCGGACCTTGCTCGCACCCTCACCCGGGCCGCCGGGCCCCGCCACCGGTGTGGACCCGAACGGGTTTCGAACGGCGGCTTCCCCGGTACCCGGACGCCATGTCTCCCACGCGGAACTCCCACGGCAGCACCGCGGCACGGGTCATCGCGCTCGTCGCCGACATCATGGCCGCCATCCTCGGCCTGTGGATCCTGATGTACCTGCTGGACGCGAACCGCGCCAACGACCTCGTCCAGTTCATCCACGACGCGGCCCGCTGGCTGGCAGGCTGGTCACACGATCTGTTCACGTTCGACGAGACCTGGGCCAGGGTCGTCGCCGGCTACGGCCTCGCCGCAGTGGTCTACCTGTTCATCGGCCACGCCCTCGCGAACCGCCTGCGCCGCTACTGAGACGGCTGCTCCGGCGACTCGCAGCACTCGGGGGCGAGGCCCCGCGGCAGGTGGTCGCCCGAGAAGACCGCGCAGGTTGCCTCGTCGCCGCCGAGGGCCGCTGCCGCCAGGAGCAGGGAGCCCGCCGTCCAGGTGGTGAGTTCCTCGGGCCAGATCGCCTTGTCGTCGAAGACGTAGCCCGTCCAGTACAGGCCCGACTCCGGGTCGCGCAGGTGCTGGATGGACTGGAGGATCTCCAGGGCGCGGTCCGACTCGCCCAGTATCCAGAGCGCGAGGGCCAGTTCGGCGCTCTCGCCGCCGGTGACCCAGGGGTTCGGGACCACGCAGCGCACCCCGAGGCCGGGGACGACGAAGCGGTCCCAGCCCTCCTCTATACGGGACTTGGCCTCCGTGCCGGTCAGCGCGCCGCCGAGGACCGGGTAGTACCAGTCCATCGAGTAGCGGTCCTTGTCGAGGAACCGCTCGGGGTGGCGGCGGATCGCGTGCCCGAGGGCGCCGGCCGCCAACTCCCAGTCGGGCTGCGGCTCGTCGCGCTGCTCGGCGATGGCGAGCGCGCAGCGCAGCGCCTGGTGGATGGAGGAGGAGCCGGTGAGGAGCGCGTCCGTGACGGGCGTGCCGTCGTCCTCCCGCTTCCAGCCGATCTGGCCGCCCGGCTGCTGCAGCGCCAGGACGAACTCGACGGCGGCGACCACGGCGGGCCACATGCGGTCCAGGAACGCCTCGTCGCCGGTGGAGAGGTAGTGGTGCCAGACGCCGACCGCGAGGTACGCGCAGAAGTTGGTCTCGCGGCCGCGGTCGGTGACGTCGTGCGGGTCGCCGTCGGCGTACGCCGCGTACCAGGAGCCGTCCGGGTTCTGGTGGCGGGCGAGCCACTCGTAGGCGCGCTCGGCCGCCGCGTGTTCGCCCGACGCGTCCAGCGCCATCGCGGCCTCGGTGTGGTCCCACGGGTCGAGGTGGTGGCCGCGGAACCACGGGATGGCGCCGTCCTCGCGCTGGACGGCGAGGATGCCGCGCACCGTCGCCGCGGCCTGACCGGCCGTCAGGACGCCGGGCAGGACGAGGTGTTCGGTCCGCTCCGGGCTCGTCACTTGGCGGCCGCCGCGGCGTCGGCCGAGGCCTTCGGCAGGTGCGGCTTGGTGGCGTAGGCGACGAAGCTCTTGCCGACCACGGGGTTGAGCAGCTGCTCGGCGACGCGGGTGGCGAGGGGCTTCTTCATGATGTCCCAGACCAGGAGCTTGTGGTACGCGCGCACCGGCAGCGCCTTGTCGTTGTCGACGCCGAACGCGCACTTGAGCCACCAGTACGGCGAGTGCAGCGCGTGCGCGTGGTGGGTGCCGTACGGCTTGAGTCCGGCTTCCTTCATCCGGCCGAGCAGCTCGTCCGCCTTGTAGATGCGGATGTGGCCGCCCTCGACCTCGTGGTAGGCGTCGGAGAGGGCCCAGCAGACCTTCTCGGGGCCGTAGCGCGGGACGGTCACCGCGATGCGGCCGCCGGGCTTGAGGACGCGGACCATCTCCGCGAGGACGCCCTTGTCGTCGGGGATGTGCTCCATGACCTCGGAGATGATCACGACGTCGAACGAGGCGTCGGGGAAGGGGAGGTTGAGCGCGTCGCCCTCCATCGCGGTGGCGGTCGCGCCCGCCGGTGCCTCGCCCGCCTCCTTCATCGCGGCGAACCACTTGGCGACCTCGCGGATCTCCTCGGCGTTCTGGTCGAGGGCCACCACCTGCGCGCCGCGCCGGTAGCACTCGAAGGCGTGCCGGCCCGCGCCGCAGCCCAGGTCGAGGACGCGGTCGCCCGCGGCGAGCGGGAAGCGGGTGAAGTCGACGGTCAGCATCAGCGATGGCTCCCGGAGTGCGTCGAGTACGTCGTGGTGGCCGCGGCGGCGCGGCCGGGGTTCGTGGCCGCGGCGCGGGCGATGGCCTCGCGGTAGCGGTCTGCGGTGCCCTTGGCGGCCTGCGCCCAGGTGAACTTGGCGAGGACGCGTGCGCGGCCCGCTGCGCCGAGCCGGGCCCGCAGCTCCGGGTCGCCGAGGAGCCGGTTCAGGCCGACGGCAAGGGCGCCCGCGTCGCCCGGCGGGACCGCGAGGCAGGTCTCGCCGTCGGGGCCCGCGACCTCCGGGATCGCGCCGCCGGTGGTGGCGAGGAGCGGGGTGCCGGTGGCCATCGCCTCGGCCGCGGGGAGCGAGAACCCCTCGTACAGCGAAGGGACGCAGGCGACCTGCGCCGAGCGGACGAGGTCGACGAGCTCGGCGTCGGTGATGCCCTTGACGAACTCGACGGCTCCTTCGAGGCCGTAGCGCTCGATGGCCTGGGCGACGGGCCCGTCCTCGGCGCGCTTGCCGACGACGACGAGGTGGGCGCCGGGGTGTTCGGCGCGGACCTTGGCGAGCGCCTCGACGAGGTGGACGAGGCCCTTGAGCGGCACGTCGGCGCTTGAGGTGGTCACGATCCGGCCCGGCACTTCCGGGACGGCCGGGTCCGGCGAGAAGAGGCCGGTGTCGGCGCCGATGTGGACGACGCTGATCCGGTCGTCGCGGACGCCGAGGTGGTCGATGATCTCCTGGCGTGAGGTGCCGGAGACGGTGAGGACCGAGGGCAGGCGGCGCGCGACGCGCTTCTGCATGCGGGTGAACGCGTACCAGCGGCGGACGGAGGCGCGGCGCTTCCAGTCGGGCGCGGCGTCCAGCTCCAGCTGCCGGTCGACGGTGATGGGGTGGTGGATGGTGGTGACCAGGGGCGCGCCGAGGTCGCCGAGCAGGCCGTAGCCGAGGGTCTGGTTGTCGTGCACGACGTCGAAGTCGCCGCGCCGGGCGCGCAGATGCCGCCGGGCCCGCAGGCTGAACGTGACGGGCTCGGGGAAACCGCCGGTCCACATCGTCGCCACTTCGAGGGCGTCGACCCAGTCGCGGTACTCCTCGCGCCTGGGCGTGCGGAAGGGGTCGGGCGAGCGGTAGAGGTCGAGGCTGGGCAGCTCGGTGAGCTTGAGACCCGCGAGGCCCGGGCCCTCGTCCAGGACGGGATAGGGCTGGGCGCCGATCACTTCGACGCTGTGGCCGAGCCGGGCCAGTTCGCGCGAGAGATGGCGTACGTAGACGCCCTGTCCCCCGCAGAACGGGTTCCCCTTGTACGTGAGGAGAGCGATGCGCAACGGGCGCTCGCCGTCGGTGCCTGAGCCCTTTCGGGGGCCTGCCTCCATGGCCTCAGCGGTCACCTCTCGGCCCCCTTCTCCCTGCAGTTCTCCGCGAGGTTACGCCGGGACGGTAATCTAGAACAAGTTTCAGACTTGATCGCTGAATGATCGCTGGACGAGCTTTGAATCTACCGGCAGGTAGGCGAGGTGTAAGGCCCGGATCAGGTGATTCGCGCCACCACGGGCTCCCTGCCATGCTGTGCGATCTCGCGAGGCGTTTTTTCGGAGGGGCATCGACATGACAGCGGAAGTCAAGGCGGCGAACCCTGCGGCGCCGCCCCTCACCGAGCGCCAGGAGGCGCGCCGCCGCCGCATCCTGCACGCCAGTGCCCAACTGGCCAGCCGGGGCGGCTTCGACGCCGTGCAGATGCGCGAGGTCGCCGAGGCCGCCGGGGTCGCCCTCGGCACCCTCTACCGCTACTTCCCCTCCAAGGTCCATCTGCTGGTCGCCACCATGCAGGACCAGCTGCAGCACATGCACACGACCATCAGGAAGCGCCCGCCGGCCGGCGAGACGCCCGCCGAGCGGGTCGCCGAGACGCTGATGCGGGCCTTTCGCGCGCTGCAGCGCGAGCCGCATCTGGCGGACGCGATGGTGCGGGCCCTGACCTTCGCGGACCGCTCGGTGAGCCCCGAGGTCGACACGGTGTCCCGGCTGACGACGGCGATCATCCTGGACGCGATGGGGCTGACCGAGACGCCGACGGCGCAGCAGCTGTCCGCGGTGCGGGTCATCGAGCACACCTGGCACTCGGCGCTGATCACCTGGCTCTCGGGCCGGGCCTCGATCGCCCAGGTGAAGATCGACATCGAGACGGTGTGCCGACTCATCGACCTGACGGCGGAGACCCGGGCGCCCGCGCCACGACGAGGGTGAACGGGGCGCGGGCATACGGCGGTCGGTGCTTGTCCCGGCTACTCCTCCGGCGGGAAGACGATCTCGCCGCCGCCCGCGAGCGCGATCGTGATCGCCTCGACCGGGCAGCCCTCGGCGGCCTCCAGGATCTTTTCGTCGGCGTCGGTCTCGGCCGCGGTGGGGTGTGACTGGCGGGCGGTGTCCAGCTCGAAGCCGCCGGGCGCGGTGAGCACGCACATCCCGGAGCCGATGCAGACCGACCGGTCGACCTCGACGCGCCAGCGGTCACCCATCAGGCACCACTCCCGTCATGGCCCGCGGGGAGGTGGATCATCTTGTGCTCGAAGTACTCGCCGTACCCCTCGGGGCCGAACTCGCGGCCGAGGCCGGAGTTCTTGTAGCCGCCGAAGGGGCCGAGCATGTCGAGGCTGAAGGTGTTCACGGAGTACGTTCCCGTGCGCACCTGCCGCGCGATGTCGATGCCGCGCTCGACGTCGGCGGTCCAGACGCTGCCGCTGAGCCCGTAGTCGGAGTCGTTGGCGATCCGCACCGCCTCGCTCTCCTCGCCGTACGGCAGCAGGCAGATGACGGGCCCGAAGATCTCCTCGCGGGCGATGCGCATGGAGTTGTCGACGCCCCCGAACAGCGTCGGCTCGACGTACCAGCCCTGGTCGAGGCCGGGCGGCCGGCCGCCGCCCGCGAGGAGCTTGGCGCCCTCCTCCTGGCCGATGCGGATGTAGTCGAGGGACCGCTGCTGCTGGCGTCGGGCGACCAGCGGGCCGAGTTCGGTGGCGGGGTCGAGGGGGTCGCCGACCTTGAGGGCGGACGCGGCGGCGGCGAAGGCCTCGGCGAACTCGTCGTAGCGGGTGCGCGGCACGAGGATGCGGGTCTGGGCCACGCACGCCTGGCCGTTGATCATCCAGGCGAACGGCGTGATGCCGGCGACCGCGCTCGCCGCGTCGGCGTCCGGCAGGACGACGGCGGCCGACTTGCCGCCGAGCTCCAGCGTCACACGTGTCAGGTTGCGGGCGGCGACCTCCATGACGCGCTTGCCCGCCGCGACGGACCCGGTGAAGGAGACCTTGTCGACGTCCGGGTGCCCGACGAGGTACTCGCTCACCTCGCGGTCGGCGGAGATGATCGAGAGGACCCCCTCGGGCAGCCCTGCCTCTGCGGCCAGCTCGGCGAGTATGTACGCGTCGAGGGGCGCCTCCGGGGAGGTCTTGAGGATGACCGGGCAGCCGGCGAGCAGCGCGGGCGCCAGCTTGGCGGCGGCGGTGAACTGCGGGACGTTCCACGGCACGACGGCCGCGACGACGCCCATCGGCTCGCGCCGGACGAGGATCCTGCCGAGGACCCCGTCCCGCGCCTCCTCGTACGTGAAGTCGCGGGCGACGGTGATCGCCGCGTCCCACACCATCATCGCGGCGAGGGCCTGCACCATCACGCTGGAGGTGTAGGGGGTGCCGTTCTCGGTGCTGATGACGCGGGCGATCTCCTCGTGGCGTACCGCGAAGCCGTCCTTGATCTTGGTGATGACCTCAATGCGCTCGTCCAGCGTCATCCGTGGCCAGGGGCCGTGCTCGAAGGCCCTGCGGGCGGCGGCGACGGCGCGGTCGACGTCGGCGGGGGCCGCGTGCGGCACCCGCGCGAAGACCTCGCCGGTGTGCGGGGAGACGACGTCGATGACGTCCTTGCCGAGCGGGTCCACCAACTCCCCGCCGATGAACAGCTGTCCGTGTTCCACGAGCTCGGTCATGGCTGACTGCCTCCTGGCGGGCGGTTCCTGACACTGTTTCAGAACTGATACCAGTTCTAGTTGGCGGAGTCCACGAGCGGAAGGGGCAACTCGTCGCGGAGTCGGTCGACTTGGGCGACCATTGAAACTAGTTCTAGTTATAGTGGCGGCACCCGGCGACGACAGTGGCGGCACCCGGCGACCAGAGACGAGGCCCCATGACCCCGACCCCGCAGGCGACGGACCCGCCGGTGATCGAGCACGGCGGCGGCGTCTGGAGCATCAAGGTCCCGATCCCCGACAACCCCCTCGGCTTCACCCTCGTCCACCTCCTGGACACCGACGTGGGACCCGTCCTCATCGACACCGGCTGGGACGACCCGACGTCCTGGGACACCCTCACCGCCGGGCTCGCCGCGTGCGGCGTCGCGGTCGCCGACGTGCACGGCGTCGTCATCACCCACCACCACCCCGACCACCACGGGCTCTCCCAGCGGGTCAGGGACACCTCCGGGGCATGGGTCGCCATGCACGAGGCCGACGCGGCCGTGGTCCACCGCACCCGCTCCAGCCCCCCGGACCGCTGGTACGCGTACCTGGTCGACAAGCTCACCGCCGCCGGCGCCCCCGCCGACCACATCGCCCCGCTGGTCCGCGCCAGGGACGAGGGCCGCCCCCGCAAGCTCCCCGGCCTGGCGCCCGCCCTCCCCGACCGCTCCATCGCCCCCGGCGAACTCCTCGCCCTGCCCGGACGCAGGCTGCGCGCGATCTGGACGCCCGGCCACACACCGGGACACGTCTGCCTGCACCTGGAGGAGGACCACCCCACGGGCCTGCCCGGCAACGGCCGCCTCTTCTCCGGCGACCACCTGCTGCCCGGCATCACCCCGCACATCGGCCTGTACGAGGACCCGGACGCCGAGACGGCCACGGACCCCCTAGGTGACTACCTGGACTCCCTGGAACGCGTCGGCCGCCTCGCCCCGGCCGAGATCCTCCCCGCCCACCAGCGCGCGTTCACCGACGCCCCCGCCCGCGTCCGCACACTCCTGGCCCACCACGAGGACCGCCTGACCGGACTCCTCACCCTGCTCGCCGAGCCCCTCACCCCCTGGCAGATCGCCGCACGCATGGAGTGGAACCGCCCCTGGGACGAGATCCCCTACGCCTCGCGCAACATCGCGGTCTCGGAGGCCGAGGCGCATGTGCGGCGCCTGGTGAAGCTGGGCCGCGCGGAGGCCGTGGCGGGGAGCGATCCGGTCACGTTCGTGGCGGTGTGACCCGGGGCGTGCGCCGACCGGCCGGTAGAGTGGGCGCGTCGTCCTCACGTCCACGCAGGGGGAAGCCGGTGCGAATCCGGCGCTGACCCGCAGCCGTACAACCACGAACGTGGTGAGCCGGAATGCCCTGTGCGGATCGTGACCGGCTCGCTTCATCGGACCCCGATGAGCGGCACCGTCGAGGTATACGGAGCCGGAGCCGCCCGGTAGCCGTGCTCGCACGTGCCGTGCCGCCCCGCTCCCCGCAGGGAGAGGCAACCCGCCGCATCATGAACGTTCGCCGCAGCGCCGCGGTCCTGGCCGCCGTCGCCGTGTTCGGCTCGGTGGCAGCACCGGCCGCCTTCGCGGACGACGCGAAGCCGTCGCCCTCGACCGCGTTCCCCTCGGGCCTCTACGGCAAGGGCGACCCCAAGTTCGACGGCGTCTTCCGTCAGTCGTACGCCCTGCTCGCCCAGCACACCGAAGGCGTGAAGCCCGCCACGAAGGCCGTCGACTGGCTGACCGGTCAGCAGTGCGCGAGCGGTGGCTTCGCGGCCTACCGTGCCGACGCGAGCGAGCCGTGCGACTCCAAGACGCACGTGGACAGCAACTCCACCGCCGCCGCCGTGCAGGCCCTCGCCGCGCTCGACCACCAGGACGCGACGGTCAAGAAGAGCGTCCAGTGGCTGAAGTCCGTGCAGAACCAGGACGGCGGCTGGGGCTACAACCCGGGCCTGCCCACCGACGCGAACTCCACCGGCATCGTGATCGGCGCCCTCGTCGCGGCGGGCCAGAACCCCGCGGCCGTGAAGTCCCAGGACGGCAAGTCCGCCTACGACGCGCTGCCGAAGCTCGTCATGGACTGCGACGAGGAGAACGGCGCCTTCGGTCTCGCCGACCCCAAGTCCGGCAAGCTCACGCCGAACGCCGCCGCCACCGCGGCCGGCGTGCTCGGCAGCCTCGGCAAGGGTCTGGTCGTGTCGCCCCCCAAGAAGCGCGAGACCTCCGCGCCCAAGTGCGCGAAGCCGGACACCGCCGCGCAGGCCGCGAGCAACGGCACCGGCTATCTGCTGGACACCCTGGGCAAGACGGACGACCACCTGATCGGCGCCTCCGACGTGCCGGACACGGGCGGCACCACCGACGCCGTGGTCGCCCTCGCCGCCGCCGGGCAGCAGGAGCAGGCGAAGAAGTCCGCCGAGTGGCTCGCGAAGAACTCCGCGGACTGGGCGAAGCAGGGCGGCCCGGCCGCGTACGCCAAACTGATCTTCGCCGCGCACGCGACCGGCATGGACCCCCGCGACTTCGGCGGCGCCGACCTCGTGAAGCAGCTGAACGCGCAGGGTCCCGCCCCGCAGGACGCGGATGCCTCCGCCACGGCGGACGCGGACGAGAAGAAGGACGACGACGGCGGCGTCAGCATCTGGTGGATCATCGGCGTCGGCATGGTCGCCGGCATCGGCATCGGCTTCCTGTACAGCGGCAACCGCAAGAAGCAGCAGCCGTGACGCGCGGCCGGCTGCGGCTCGGCGCGGCGGCCGGGGTGTTCCTCGCCGCCCTGCTGAGCCTCCTCGCCGGCGCGCCCGCCCAGGCCGCCGGCTACCGCTACTGGTCGTTCTGGGAGCGGGACGGCGACCAGTGGACGTACGCCAGCCAGGGGCCGGGCACCGCCCGCCCCGAGGACGGTGACGTGCAGGGATTCCGCTTCTCCGTCTCCGACGACTCCCAGGACTCGGCCCGGCCGCGCGGCCCCGCCGACTTCGAGGACATCTGCGCGAGCACGCCCGCCGAGGAGGGCCGCAAGCGGGTCGCGCTGGTCATCGACTTCGGCCTGCCGAAGGACGCCCCGAAGGGCGAGACACCGCCCGCGCCCCGGCGGGCCTGCGCGCGGGTCGCCTCCGACGCCACCAGCGCGGACGCCCTCGCCGCTGTCGCCAAGCCGCTGCGCTACGACACCAAGGCCCTGCTCTGCGCCATCGACGGCTACCCGAAGTCGGGCTGCGGCGAGCAGGTCTCCGGGGACGGCGCCGGCCGGCAGGAAACGGCCACCGAGAGCAAGCCCGACACGGACGGGGACAACGGCGGGCCCTCCCTCGGCCTGATCGCCGGGATCGCCGCCGTCGCGCTGCTCGGCGGTGCCGGGATCTGGCAGGCCCGGCGGCGCCGCGGCTGAGCGGGCCCGGACTCCCACGGACACGGACAGCCCACGGACAGACAGCAGAGCACCATGACCGACCACGGCAGCAGCGTGCCAGGACCCCTCCGGCGCCGCCTCGCCCCCGAGGCGCACCGGAGCAACGCCCTGCACCCGGGCGCCTGGTGGGTGTGGGCCATCGGCCTGGGCACCGCGGCGTCCCGCACGACCAATCCGCTGCTGCTCGGCCTGCTGATCGGCGTCGCCGGCTATGTGGTGGCGGCGCGGCGGACGTCGGCGCCGTGGGCGAAGTCGTACGGCGCGTTCGTGAAGCTGGGCCTGGTCGTCATCGCGATCCGCCTGGTCTTCGCGATCGTGCTCGGCTCGCCGATCCCCGGCACGCACACCGTCGTCACGCTGCCCGAGGTGCCGCTGCCCGACTGGGCGAAGGGTGTGCGGATCGGCGGCCGCGTCACGGCCGAGGGCCTGACCTTCGCGCTCTACGACGGGATCAGGCTGGCCGGCCTGCTGATCTGTGTCGGCGCCGCGAACGCCCTGGCGAGCCCGGCCCGGCTGCTCAAGTCGCTGCCGGGGGCGCTGTACGAGGTGGGGGTCGCCGTCGTGGTGGCGATGACCTTCGCCCCGAACCTCATCACCGACGTCCAGCGGCTGCGGGCGGCCCGGCGGCTGCGCGGCCGGCCCGACAAGGGGATACGCGGACTCCTCCAGGTCGGCCTGCCCGTCCTGGAGGGCGCGCTGGAGCGGTCGGTCGCGCTGGCCGCCGCGATGGACGCGCGCGGCTTCGGCCGCACCGCGCCCGTCCCCGCCGGGGTGCGCAGGGCGACGGCCGTGCTGACGCTGGGCGGTCTGATGGGCGTGTGTGTGGGGACGTACGGACTCCTGACCGCGCAGGGCACCGTCTACGGCCTGCCCCTCCTGCTGGCCGGGCTGCTCGCCGTGCTCGCGGGGCTGCGGCTCGGCGGCCGCCGCTCGGTGCGCACCCGCTACCGGCCCGACCCGTGGGGCCCGCGCGCCTGGCTGGTCTCCGCGTCCGGGCTCGCGGTGGCGGGACTGACGATCTGGGCCGCCTCGCACGACCCGACCGCGCTGCACCCCGGCGTCGTACCGCTGGTAGCCCCGACGCTGCCGCTGTGGCCCGCGGCGGCGGTCCTGATCGGCCTCCTCCCGGCATTCGTGGCACCGGTCCCGGCCGAGAACATGTCCCGCGGTGCCGGGGCCACCGGGGCCGTTGGGGCCGTCGGGGCCACCGGGGCAACCCGGGCCGCCGGGACCACCGAGGCCAGCAGGACCACCGGGGCCGCCAGGGCCGCCGGGACCCCCGAGACCACCGAGGCCACCGAGGTCACCGAGGCCGCCGAGGCCGCCGAGGCCGCCGAGGCCACCAGGCCCGCTGGGACCACCGAGGCCAGCAGGACCATCGGGGCCGGCGAGGCCACCAGGACCACCGAGACCACCAGGCCCGCCGAAACCACCGAGACCACCAAGCCCACCAGGCCCGCCGGGACCACCGGGACCACCGACGCCACCGAGGCCACCGGATCCACCGGATCCGCCGAGGCCGCCGGGGCAACCGGGCCCGTCCGTCGCGCCAGGCGGACCCCGGAGCACGCCAGCACCCCGGAGCCCGACGACCCCGAAGACCCCGAAGACCCCGAAGACCCCGAAGACCCCGACAAACCGGTACCGGAACGCCCCGGCGAACCGGACGCGGAACACGCCGACCAACCGACCCGAGAACACCCTGGCGAACCGGCCGCGGCACCCGGTGCCGGACCGGGCCCGGCACACGCCGGCAACCCCGCCCCGGAGCACCCCGGCGAACCGCCCACCCGGACCGGTGATCCGACCGCCCCGGCCCCGGGGCGCCCCGCAGCCCCCGCGCAACGGCCTTCCCCCGCCGCATGGCGAACAGCCCCCGCACGCCGGGACGGCGAGTCGCCCACGCCCGCATCCCCCACACCCCCCGAGGAGACCTCATGATCCGCTTCGAGGATGTGTCGGTGGCGTACGAGGGGGCCGCCGGGGACACCGTCCGCGGAGTCGACCTCACCGTGCCCGAGGGGGAACTCGTGCTGCTCGTCGGGCCGTCCGGGGTGGGCAAGTCGACGCTGCTCGGCACCGTGAGCGGACTCGTGCCGCACTTCACGGGCGGCACCCTGCGCGGCCGCGTGACGGTGGCGGGGCGCGACACCCGTACGCACAAGCCGCGCGAGCTCGCCGACGTCGTCGGCACGGTCGGCCAGGACCCGCTCTCGCACTTCGTGACCGACACCGTCGAGGACGAGCTGGCGTACGGGATGGAGTCGCTGGGGCTCGCCCCTGACGTGATGCGGCGGCGCGTCGAGGAGACCCTCGACCTGCTCGGCCTCGCCGACCTGCGCGACCGCCCCATCGCGACCCTGTCGGGCGGCCAGCAGCAGCGCGTCGCCATCGGCTCGGTGCTCACCCCGCACCCGCGGGTCCTCGTCCTCGACGAGCCGACGTCCGCGCTCGACCCGGCCGCCGCCGAAGAGGTCCTCGCCGTGCTGCAGCGGCTCGTCCACGACCTGGGCACCACGGTCCTGATGGCCGAGCACCGCCTGGAGCGGGTGGTGCAGTACGCGGACCAGGTGCTGCTCCTCGCCGCGCCGGGCGAGCCTCCGGTGCTCGGCGACCCGGCGACGCTGATGGCCCGCTCCCCCGTCTTCCCGCCGGTGGTCGCGCTCGGCCGCCTCGCCGGCTGGTCGCCGCTGCCGCTGACCGTGCGGGACGCGCGGCGCAGGGCGGGCGCGCTCCGGGAGCGGCTCTCGGTGGCCGGTCCGCCACGGGAAGCGCCTGCCGAACCGGCCGCCGAGCATCGGGCCCCCGGCCGGTGGTCCCGGCTGCGCAAGGAACGTACGCCTCGTACACCTCGTACATCCGAAGCAGACACAGCCGCCGCCCGCGTCGAGCGCCTCGCCGTGCGCCGCGGCCGCATCGAGGCGCTGCGCCGCGTCGACCTCACCGTCACGCCCGGCGAGACCGTCGCCCTGATGGGCCGCAACGGCGCCGGGAAGTCGACCCTTCTCTCCGCCCTCGTCGGCCTGCTGGAACCCACGTCCGGGACGGTCCGGGTGGGCGGCGCGATCCCCCACCGCACGGCCCCGCGGCAGCTGATCCGGCACGTCGGCCTCGTCCCGCAGGAACCGCGCGACCTGCTGTACGCGGACACCGTGGCCGCCGAGTGCGCCGCCGCCGACCATGACGCCGGTGCGACACCGGGGGCCTGCCGCGCCCTGGTGAGCGAGCTGCTGCCCGGCATCGCCGACGACACGCACCCCCGTGACCTCTCCGAGGGGCAGCGCCTTGCGCTCGCCCTGTCGATCGTCCTGGCCACGCGCCCGCCCCTGCTCCTCCTGGACGAGCCGACCCGCGGCCTCGACTACGCGGCGAAGGCGCGGCTGGTCGGGATCCTGCGGGGGCTCGCCGCCGAGGGGCACGCGATCTTGCTGGCCACGCACGACGTGGAGCTGGCTGCCGAGATCGCCCACCGGGTGGTGATCCTCGCGGACGGCGAGGTCGTCGCGGACGGCCCGACCGAGCAGATCGTGGTGTCGTCGCCGTCCTTCGCTCCGCAGGTGACGAAGATCCTCGCGCCTCAGGAGTGGCTGACGGTGGCGCAGGTGCGGCAGGCACTGGACGGGGACCGGGAGGGCGCGTCGTGAGGGCCGTGCGGAAGGACCCCGTCGCACCGGACGGCCCGCGCCGGGTGCGTCCCATCCGCCTCGGCCTCCGGTCGGTCGTCGCGCTCGCGCTGGTCAGCGCGGTGGGCGTGGCCGCGTTCGGGTGGCCGCTGCTCGCGGACGGCGGTTCGGGGCTGAGCGATCACGCGCAGGACGCGCCGTGGCTGTTCGCGGCGCTGCTCCCGCTGCTGCTCGCCGTCGTGGTGGCGACCATCGCGGACGTGGGGCTCGACGCGAAGGCCATCGCGATGCTGGGCGTGCTGGCCGCGGCGGGTGCCGCGCTGCGGCCGCTGGGCGCGGGGACGGCGGGCATCGAGCCGATGTTCTTCCTGATGGTGCTGAGCGGCCGGGTGCTCGGGCCCGGCTTCGGGTTCGTGCTGGGGGCGGTGTCGATGTTCGCGTCGGCGCTGCTGACCGGTGGTGTCGGACCGTGGATGCCGTTCCAGATGCTGTCGATGGGCTGGGTCTGCATGGGCGCGGGGCTGCTGCCCGGGCCCGACACCCTGCGCGGCCGCCGTGAGCTGTGGATGCTCGCGGTCTATGGAGCGGTCTCCTCCGTGCTGTACGGCACGGTGATGAACCTCCAGGGCTGGCCCTATCTCGCCGGCGGGGCCACCGGTGTGTCCTTCGTGCCGGGCGACCCGCTCGTGGACAACCTCGGCCGTTTCGTCGCGTACTGCCTGGCGACCTCGCTCGGCTGGGACCTGCCGCGGGCCGTGGTCACCGTGCTCCTGAGCCTGGCGCTCGGCCCCGCCGTCCTGAAGGCGCTCCGGCGGGCCACGCGCCGGGCGGCGTTCGAGGCGCCGGTCACATTCGAGGCCCCGAAGGCGTGAGGGAACCGACGCGGCGCGTCACATCGAGGTCCCGCGAGCGTGAGGCGGCCCACAGGACCTTGGTCCTCTACGAAAGAGGCCAGTAGCCCTCACGTCTTGACGTACACGCATCAATACCCGCTCTGACCTGGGGATTGAGAGCCACGTCACACAATGGACATTTGGCGCGGGTGCGGCTTCCACTAGTAAACAGGGTCATTGCGGCGAGGGCCCGGGCCTGTTTCTCTGGATGAGTCGCAAGGCGCCGACAGCCCACCCGGGCCTCGGCGCCGCCGCATGTCCCCCACACTTCCGTGTGCCACGGCGTGCGCCGCGACCGCCCCGTTCCCCACCGGAAGGTCCTCTGTGTCCGCCTCGCTCATCCGCCGCATCGCTTCCCCGAAGAAGGCCATCACCGGCGGCCTCGTCGCCGCCGCCGCCTCCGGCATGGTCTTCGCCGCGGCACCGGCTCAGGCAGCCACCCCGACCACCACGAAGGCCGCCGCTCCGGCCGCCGCCCCCGCCGCCGCTCCCGCGTCCGCCAAGGCGATCGCCAAGAAGATGATCCCGGACCCGGCGCAGTACGCCGCGTTCGACAAGATCGTCTCGCACGAGAGCGGCTGGAACCCGAGCGCGACCAACTCCTCGTCCGGCGCCTACGGCCTGGTCCAGGCCCTGCCCGGCTCGAAGATGGCCTCCGCGGGCGCCGACTGGAAGACCAACCCCGAGACCCAGATCGAGTGGGGCCTCAAGTACATGAACGAGCGCTACGGCAGCCCGACCGGCGCGTGGAGCCACTGGCAGGCGAACGGCTGGTACTGAGCGTTGCGACAGGCGCCTGAACGGGTCCACTGAGCACCGCCGCATCACCGGCTTCGCCGAGTTCGCCCTCAATCGCCGGACAGGCTATGACTGTCCGGCGATTGGTGTACCTAGAGCCGCTGAATGATCGTCCCCGTCGCCACCGCCCCGCCCGCGCACATGGTGATGAGTGCGAACTCCTTGTCCCTGCGCTCCAGTTCGTGCAGGGCCGTGGTAATGAGCCGCGCCCCCGTCGCCCCGACCGGGTGGCCCAGCGCGATCGCGCCGCCGTTCACGTTGACCTTCTCCAGGTCCTGCTCGAAGACCTGCGCCCAGCTCAACACCACTGAGGCGAACGCCTCGTTGACCTCCACGATGTCGATGTCCTTCAGGGACATCCCCGCCTTGCCCAGCACCGCGCGCGTCGCGTCGACCGGTCCGTCCAGGTGGAAGTGCGGGTCGGCGCCGACGAGCGCCTGCGCGACGATGCGGGCCCGCGGCTTCAGCTTCAGGGCGCGCGCCATCCGCTTGGACGCCCACATGAGGGCGGCCGCGCCGTCCGATATCTGCGAGGAGTTGCCCGCGGTGTGCACGGCGGTCGGCATGACCGGCTTGAGGCCGCCGAGGCCCTCCATCGTGGTGTCGCGCAGCCCCTCGTCACGGTCCACGAGCCGCCACATGCCCTGTCCTGCGGCCTGCTCCTCCTCCGTGGTGGGCACCTGCACGGCGAACGTCTCGCGTTTGAAGCGCTCCTCGGCCCAGGCGACGGCCGCCCGCTCCTGCGAGATGAGGCCGAGCGAGTCCACGTTCTCGCGGGTGAGGCCACGTTTTCGCGCGATGCGCTCGGCGGCCTCGAACTGGTTGGGCAGATCGACGTTCCACTCGTCGGGGAAGGGCTTGCCCGGGCCGTGTTTGGACCCGGAGCCGAGCGGCACCCGCGACATCGCCTCGACGCCGCAGCTGATGCCGACGTCGATGACACCGGCCGCGACCATGTTGGCGACCATGTGGCTCGCCTGCTGCGAGGAGCCGCACTGGCAGTCCACGGTGGTGGCCGCGGTCTCGTACGGCAGCCCCATGGTGAGCCAGGCCGTGCGCGCCGGGTTCATGGACTGCTCCCCGGCGTGCGTCACCGTGCCGCCGACGATCTGCTCGACGCAGTCGGCGTGGATGCCGGTGCGGCCGAGGAGTTCGCGGTAGGTCTCACCGAGCAGATAGGCGGGGTGGAGATTGGCGAGCGCGCCTCCGCGCTTGCCGATGGGCGTGCGCACTGCTTCGACGATGACGGGTTCCGCGGCCATGGGCTCGTCCTCCCTCTCCACGTCCCGCGAGCCGTCCCGGCGGCTCGCGAGTAGAACTAGTACGCGTTCTAGTTCCGTTCAGCAGTCTGCGGAGCCGGGCCCCGGTGCCGCAAGGGTCTTGCACGCACCTTGCGCAGGATCCGCACGCAACCGGACCCGCTCTGGGCCTTGCCTCTTGTAGAACCCGTTACTACCTTGCGGCCCAAGCCTTCTGATGGACCGTCAGGACATCGTCCGGGCCGTCCTTCGGAACCCCGTTCACGCCTGGAGTTGCCGATGCCCTGTCCAGCGCTGCCCGACGGGTTCGACTTCACCGACCCCGACCTGATCCAGGACCGGATCCCCCTGCCGGAGTTCGCGCAGCTGCGGCAGACGGAGCCGGTGCGCTGGATCACCCAGCCGTACCGCGTCTCCGGCTACGACGACGCGGGGTACTGGGCCGTCACGCGGCACGAGGACGTCAAGTACGTCTCCACGCACCCGGAGCTGTTCTCCACCAACGTCAACACCGCGATCATCCGCTTCAACGAGTCGATGGACCGGGACCGGATCGAGGTCCAGAAGCTGATCATGATCAACATGGACCCGCCCGAGCACACCCGCGTCCGGCAGATCGTGCAGCGCGGCTTCACGCCCCGCGCCATCCGGTCCCTGGAGGACGCGCTGCGTGCCCGTGCCCGCTCCATCGTCGAGACGGCGCTCGCCGGCGCGGCCGACGACGGCTCCTTCGACTTCGTGACGAACGTCGCCTCCGAGCTGCCGCTGCAGGCCATCGCCGAGCTGATCGGCGTGCCCCAGGCGGACCGCTCCAAGATCTTCGACTGGTCCAACAAGATGGCGGCGTACGACGATCCGGAGTACGCCATCACCGAGGAGATCGGCGCCGAGGCGGCCATGGAGATCGTCGCGTACGCGATGAACCTCGCCGCGGCCCGCAAGGAGTGCCCCGCCAAGGACATCGTCAGCCAGCTGGTGGCCGCCGAGGACGAGGGCAACCTCTCCTCCGACGAGTTCGGCTTCTTCGTGATCCTGCTGGCGGTGGCCGGCAATGAGACCACCCGCAACGCCATCACCCACGGCATGCACGCCTTCCTCACCCACCCGGACCAGTGGGAGCTCTACAAGCGCGAGCGCCCCGCCACGACGGCGGAGGAGATCGTGCGCTGGGCGACCCCGGTGGTCTCCTTCCAGCGCACGGCCACCCAGGACACGGAGCTCGGCGGCGCGCGGATCAAGAAGGGCGACCGGGTCGGCATCTTCTACTCATCGGCCAACCACGACCCCGACGTGTTCGAGTCGCCGGAGAAGTTCGACATCACCCGCGACCCGAATCCGCACCTCGGCTTCGGCGGCGGCGGACCGCACTTCTGCCTCGGCAAGTCCCTCGCCGTCCTGGAGATCAACCTCATCTTCAACGCGATCGCCGACACCATGCCCGGCCTGCGCCTGACCGGCGACCCGCGCCGGCTCCGCTCCGCCTGGCTCAACGGCGTGAAGGAACTCCGGGTCAGCACCGGCCGCGGCGCCCGCCCCTGAGCCGATAGAGCGCCATGAGGCGACCTATCAGGTCAATCACCTTTACGGAACCAACGTTTCCGTTGCATGAAGCGTCCTGAGAAGTGAACCTTGGCTTCCCAGGACACGAACGGAAACGGTGACCGTGGTCTCTGCCGACGTCTCGCTCGCCCCGTCCGGCACTGCGTCCACCGGCCGGAACCCCCCGCTCCGGCAGTTCCTCCGGCGCTATCGCGTACCGCTCCTGGCCACCGTCCCCACGCTTCCCCTGTACGCCGTGTGGGTGATGTTCCTCGCGACGGGCGGCGGCGACCTCGCGGCGCAGGAGGCCTGGGCGCGGTTCGCCTCCGAGCACGGCTCGGCCGCGTACAACCTCTTCTGGTACGGCGGCATGCACACCGCCAACTACAGCCTGATCTCGCCCTATCTGATGGCCGCGCTCGGCGTGAAGACCGTGACGGCGGTGTCGGGGATCGCGGGCGCCTGGCTGGTCGCCGTCCTGATCGAGCGCAGCGGCATCCGCAGGCCCCTGTGGCCCGCGGTGCTCGCCTCGCTCGCCGTCTGGTGCAACGTCGCCTCCGGCCGTACGACGTTCGCGCTCGGCCTCGCCTTCGGCCTCGCCGCCTGTCTCGCCCTGGTGGGCCGCCGGCGCACGGTCGCCGCGGTGGCGTGCGCGGCCCTCGCCACCATGGGGTCCCCGGTCGCGGGGCTCTTCCTCGTCGTGGCGGGCGCCGGCTACTTCTTCGTACGCGACTGGGTGCGGTCGGCCGCGCTGATCCTGCCGCCCTTCCTGGTCGTCGGGGCGACCACGGTGCTCTTCCCGTTCACCGGCGAGCACCTGATGCCCTTCGACCGGATCTTCCCGCCCGTGCTGTTCAGCCTGGCCCTCATCGTGGCGGGGCCGCGCCACTGGCGGGTGCTGCGGTGGGGCGCCGGCGTCTATGCGGCGGGCACCGTCCTCACGTACCTCATCCCCTCCCCGATCGGCACCAACGTCGAGCGGCTCGCGGAGCTGGTCGGCCCCGCCGTGCTGCTCGCCGCGCTGCTCGCCCCCGGCCTTGACCGGGCCCGCCGGATCACCCTGACGGTGGCGCTCGTGCTGTCCTCGGCCTGGGTGGCGCAGAAGACCCTCGACGACCTGCGGGTCTCCACGAAGGTGCCGAAGTGGGCGGTCGACACCCACGGCGTGGTGCGGGAGCTGGAGCGTCTGGAGGCCAACCGCACCCGCGTCGAGGTCGTGCCGACCCGCAACCACCGCGAGGCCACCGCCCTCGCCCCGTACGTGAACATGGCGCGCGGCTGGAACCGCCAGCTCGACATCGAGCGCGGCCGCCTCTTCTACGACGGATCGTTCTCGGCGGCCAGCTACCGCAAGTGGCTCGACAAGTGGGCCGTCGGGTACGTCGTGCTGCCCGCGGGCAAGCCGGACGGCTTCGCCGAGGACGAGGCGGAGCTGGTGGCGAGCGGCCCGAAGTGGCTGGAACCGGTGTGGAAGGACGCGCACTGGCAGATCTTCCGGGTGAAGGACCCGGTTCCGCTGGTCTCCGAGCCCGCGGCCGTCGTCCGCTCCACGGGCTCGAACGTGGTGGTGCGGGTGCCCGAGCGCGGCTCGGTGACCGTACGCCTCGTGTACTCGCCGTGGCTCCGGGCGGAGGGCGCCTGCCTGAAGCGGCACGGCGAGTTCACGCGTCTGTCGGTGCCCGCGCCCGGCACCTACGAGATCAGCTCGGGGTACGGTCCTTCGCGGAGTCGTCCTTCGACGTGCCGGTGACCGGCTCCCGCACGGGCGCCTTCCGCGGCTGCCGCACCCGGGGCCCGGACAGCAGATAGGTGAGGCCGAAGCCCGCGCCCACGACGGCCGCGCCGCCCACCGCGTCCAGGATCCAGTGGTTGCCGGTGCCGACGATCGCGCAGACCGTGAAGAACGGGTGCAGCAGGCCGAGCGCCTTCATCCACCACCGGGGCGCGACGATCGCGATGATCAGGCCGCACCACAGCGACCAGCCGAAGTGCAGCGAGGGCATCGCCGCGTACTGGTTGGTGAGCGCGGTCAGCGTGCCGTAGTCCGGTTGGGTGAAGTCCTGCACGCCGTGCACCGTGTCGATGAAGCCGAGCTCCGGCATCAGACGCGGCGGGGCGAGCGGATAGGCCCAGAACCCGATGAGCGCGAGGACCGTCGCGAAGCCGAGCGCCGAGCGCGCCCAGCGGTAGTCGGCGGGGCGGCGGACGTACAGCACCGCGAGGACGCTCAGCGGCACCAGGAAGTGGAAGGACGTGTAGTAGAAGTTGAAGAAGTCCTCCATCCAGCCGGTCCGCGCCGTCAGATGGTTGAACCAGTGCTCGATGTCGATGAACAGGAACTGCTCGATCGCGTGCACCTGCTCGCCGTGGTGCTCGGCGGTGGCCCGGCCCCCGGAGATCGTGCCGCCCGTCGCCGCGAGCCTGACCTGCTGGTACGCGGAGTAGCCGACGCGGATCAGGAGCAGTTCGAGCAGCAGGTTCGGGCGGGTCACGACGCGCCGCCAGAACGGGACGAGCGGCACCCGCTTCCAGCGCGCCGGGACGGGCGCCGCGTAGTCCGTGGGGATGGGGCTCCGGTACTGCGGGTGCGTGCGCGACAGGAACGGCACGACGGTGGCCGCGGCGAGCGCCGCGATCAGCACGATGTTGTCCCTGATCGGCTCGGTGACCGGCATGTTCGGCAGCATCATCTTGGCGGGCAGCGTCGACACGAGGACGACGGCCACCGGCCACATGTACCGGTCGGACTGGCGCTTGCCGACCCGGCCGACCACCGCGAAGAGCACCCACAGGAGCTGGTGCTGCCAGGTCGTCGGGGAGACCGCGACCGCGACACAGCCGGTGATCGCGACGGCGAGGAGCAGCTGCCCGTCCCGCGCGTAGCGCACGGCGCGGCGCAGGCCGACGACGACGAGGGCGGCGCTCAGGGCCAGGAAGAGCCCGATCTCCAGCGGTCCTTCGAGGCCGGCGCGGAGCAGCATGCCGTGCAGCGACTGGTTGGCGTTGGCGTCCGGGTTCCCGCCCAGGCCCGCGCCGCCGAGGTGGTGGAACCAGTACGTCGACGAATCGCTCGGCATCGCCGCCCAGGCGAGCGCGGTGCAGGCGGCGAAGCCGGCGCCGGTGGAGGCGGCGGCCTTCCGGCGTCCTGTGCACCAGAGCAGCGCGGCGAACAGCAGCATGGTCGGCTGGAGGGCCGCGCCGATGCCGATGAGGACGCCGCTGGTCCGCTCGCCGCGGACCGCGAAGAGGCCGAGCAGGACGAGCAGCACGGGGAGGATGCTGGTCTGGCCGAGGTGCAGGGTGTTGCGGACCGGCAGCGACAGCATGAGCAGGCTGACCGCGACGGGGGCGGCGAGCAGGGAGGTGCGCCGGGTGACCGGCTGGGGCAGGGAGCGGGCGGCGATCAGGCCGAGCGCGACGACGAGGCCGAGCGTGCCGAAGGTCCAGGCCCAGCCGAGCGCCTGCTCGCCGGAGCGTGCGAGTGGCTTGAGGACGAGGCCCGCGAAGGGGGTGCCGGTGAACTTGTCCGCGTCGTAGAAGGAGCCCTTCACGTGCAGGACGCCCTCCGGCCCGATCCAGGTCTCCAGATCGGTGAGGCGCTCGCCCGCGGGGGTCCGCAGGACGTCGGTGGCCTGCCGGATCGCGAGGACGGCGGCGAGCAGCCAGAGGACGACGCGGGCCGCTCCGATCCGCGACTCGGGTCCGCCGGCCGGCCCTGTTCCCAGGGCGCCGCCACTCCTGTGTTCAACGTTCGCCACGCCCCGTCGACCCTCCCGCCCCGTTCGTCCTGTCTGCGGCCCTTTTCAAGCCCCTCATGTGAGACGCACGCAACCACCTTTTCACCTGGCCGCCACATCGCTTTCTATCGGCTTTTCGGGCACCGCGCCGGGCCGCGCCCGCCGCCCGCGGCCGGGAATCGGCCCCCGACCTGCGGTTCCTGTGCCGCTCCTGTGCGGTTCGCGTGCGCTTGGCGTGCCGTACGCGTGCGGTTCCGCGCCGGGGCGGCGACATAGATCACATACAGACCTAGTCTCTCCTACCGGACGAAAAGACGTTTGGCCTGGACAACAGCGGTTTCGGTGCGGTGCGCGGCCGCCCGGGCACCCACCGTAATGATGCCCCTTGCACCTATGGTCGCTTTTCGGGCCGCCCCGGTTTCCGGGTGCGGCCTTGTCCTTGTCGTCGACCGAAAGAGGCGAGCGAACCCTTGGCGAGCGCCACACCCGTCGCACTACGCAAGCCGGAGTCCTCGCAAGGACACCTGCCCGGGACAGGGGCCGGGCCCCGGAACGGGACCGGGGCCGGAACCGGGGTCGGGCCCCGGGGAGGAGCGGCTGAGGACGTCACCGCGGTTCAGGACGTCACCGTCACCGACCCGGCGATGGTCAGGCGCGCGGTGAAGGCGGCCGCCCTCGGCAACGCGATGGAGTGGTTCGACTTCGGTGTCTACAGCTACATCGCCGTCACCCTGGGCAAGGTCTTCTTCCCCTCGGGCAATCCGACGGCCCAGCTGCTCTCCACCTTCGGCGCCTTCGCCGCGGCCTTCCTGATCCGGCCGCTCGGCGGCATGATCTTCGGGCCGCTCGGCGACCGCGTGGGCCGCCAGAAGGTCCTCGCGCTGACCATGATCATGATGGCGGCGGGCACCTTCGCGATTGGCTTGATCCCTTCCTACGCGTCGATCGGCGTCTGGGCGCCGGTGCTGCTCCTCGCGGCCCGCCTGGTGCAGGGCTTCTCCACGGGCGGCGAGTACGCGGGTGCCTCCACCTTCATCGCCGAGTACGCCCCCGACAAGAAGCGGGGCTTCCTCGGCAGCTGGCTGGAGTTCGGCACGCTGGCGGGGTACATCGGCGGCGCGGGCCTCGTCACCCTGATGACAGCCCTGCTCTCCTCGGACGACCTGCTCTCCTGGGGCTGGCGCATCCCGTTCCTGATCGCCGGCCCGATGGGTCTGATCGGCCTCTACCTCCGCATGAAGCTGGAGGAGACCCCGGCGTTCGCCGCCGAGCTGGAGAAGGCCCACAAGGACGAGCAGACCCGCGCGAAGGTGCGCCTGCGCGACATGGTCACGGGCCAGTGGAAGGCGCTCCTCCTCTGCATGGGCCTGGTCCTGGTCTTCAACGTCACGGACTACATGCTGCTGTCGTACATGCCGAGCTATCTGACCAGCGAGCTCGAGTACGACGAGACGCACGGCCTCCTCGTCATCCTGGCCGTCATGGCGCTCATGATGTGCGCCCAGCCGTTCATGGGGGCGCTCACGGACCGCGTGGGCCGCCGCCCGGTGATCGCCGCGGGCTGCGCCGGTTTCCTCCTGCTCTCCGTCCCCGCCCTGCTCCTGATCCGCGACGGCTCGCTGTGGGCGATCGGGCTGGGCCTCGGCGCGCTCGGCATGCTCCTGGTCTGCTTCACGGCCTCGATGCCGTCGACGCTCCCCGCCCTCTTCCCCACCAAGGTCCGCTACGGCTCCCTGTCCATCGGCTTCAACATCTCCGTCTCGGTCTTCGGCGGCACGACCCCGCTGGTCGTGACGGCACTGATCGGCGCGACGGGCGACAAGATGATGCCCGCGTACTACATGATGGCGGCGGCCGTGGTGGGCGGCATCGCCGTCTGGTACATGACGGAATCGGCCCGCAGCCCGCTGCCGGGTTCGCCGCCGGCGGTAGAGACAGAGGCAGAGGCGACCGCCCTACGAAACGCGGACGCCTCGGGCTCCGCCGCCACCTCCGCCCCCTCCGCTCCCTGTGGCCTCTCCGGCACCTCCGCCCCCTCCGGCTCTTCCCGCGCCTGAGAAGCGGGAGGCGGGGCGGGGCCTCGGAAGGCAGGACGGCGGGGCCTGGCTCCTCCGGCGCCCCAGGGGCGGGAGGCGGTGCGGGGTCTCGGGAGGCCGGGCCCCGCGACCGGGGGATGCGGCGGAGTCGCGGCTCCGGGGAGATGCGGACGGCGCTGAGCTCCGGCGAGACGTGTGGCCCGGCTCCAGCGAGACGTACGCCCCCCCCGCGGAGGCGCGGAGTCCGGATCCAGCGAGACGCCGCCCGAGGCGTGTCGCCGGAGGCGGCGGCTTACGGGCCGGTGGGGACCCCCGCCTGCCAGCCCGCGAACAGCGGCACCTCCGCCGACCCGTCGAGTACGACGACGCCGAACGGGCGGTCGAAAGTGATCCGCTCCACGCGCCGTGGGCGATACGCCGCGCCCGCCGGCATCGGCACAGCCGTCACCGCCGCCGCCTCGACTCCCCGCTCGGCGATCTTCACGACCGCCTCCTGCACCACCTGGGATATCGCGAGCCGCTCCGGTGACATCCCCGAGAAGTCGGCGGCGTCACTCATGGCCCACCGCACCCCGAGAGCGGCCAGTTGTCCCGTCGCGTCGGTGCGCGTGCGCAGTGAGAAGCGGGGCAGGGCCATGAGGATCTGTTCAGCGTCGATCGGCGACCGCCGCTCGCCAGGCGCCCAGGCGAGCGGCAGCACGGCGGCCGGCCCGGCCCCCGGCTCCCCGAGGACGAAGCGGACCCGTACGGGAGGCAGACCGCCGCGCGGGACGGCACACCGCATCTCGACGACACGCGCCCCCACACCCGCGCCCAGGGCCGCGTCCACCACCCACGCGTCCCCCGGCGCCACCTCCCGCCGCATGGTCGGCACCTGGTGCGCGACGCCCGCCGCGTCCGTGAAGAGGGCGTCCCGCGTGGCCGCCCCCTCGAAGGGGTACTCCCAACGCGCCTTGAGCGCCAGCGCGTTGACCAGGAGGAGCAGCGTGTCCGGGGTGACGGTCACGGGCAGGCGCTCGATCATGCCGCCCGTGGCCTCCCGCACCCACGCGTCCGCGGCGTCGGCGCCGTCGGCGTCCATGGGACCGAAGCCGATGTCCGGCAAGGCCTCCTCGTACTCCCGCAGGACCGGCACCCGGCTCCACACGCGCGTGGCGACGCCCAGCGCGTCCGTGTCCGCGAGGGCCCGCGCGCCGTCCGTCACGGCCCGGGCGGCCTCGGCCCCGGCGACGCCGAGCAACTCCCGCAGCTCGTCGGCGGTTTCCCCGCGGGCGCCCGCCGCGACCGAGGCCAGCGCGAGCCACATCCCGGCCGGCGAACACACGAAGTCCCCCGAGCCGTCGACACCATCGGCCGACCGCTCCACCTCGGGCAGCCACCGCTCGGCGAACCCCCGCACCGCTCCCCCGTACTCCACGACACCCATCCCCCGTCATCACCTGAACCGCCGATCTTCACCCCCAGTATGCGAGCCCCCACTGACAATCCCCGCCGCCCGCCCTAGACTCCTTAGCGAAGCTAACTAGACAGTCGAAGGGAACGTGCGCGCCGCATGAACCAACCGCAGTGGGACTCCGTCGACGACTACTTCACCGGCCTCCTCGCCCCCGCCGACGAGGCCCTGACCGCCGCCCTGCGCGACAGCGACGCGGCCGGCCTGCCGCACATCAACGTCGCCCCGAACCAGGGCAAGCTGCTCCACCTCCTCGCCCAGACGCAGGGCGCCCGCCACATCCTGGAGATCGGCACCCTCGGCGGCTACAGCACCATCTGGCTGGCCCGCGCCCTGCCCGCCGACGGCCGCCTCATCACCCTCGAACACAGCCCCCAGCACGCCGCCGTGGCCCGCGGCAACCTCGCCCGCGCCGGACTCGACAAGCTTGTCGAGGTGCGCGTCGGCCCGGCCCTCGACTCGCTCACCGCGCTCGGCGCCGAACACGCCGCGCACCCCGCCCCCTTCGACCTCGTCTTCATCGACGCCGACAAGGTCAACAACGCGCACTACCTGGAGTGGTCGCTCAAGCTCACCCGCCCCGGCAGCCTCATCATCCTCGACAACGTCGTACGGGGCGGCGCCGTCACCGACGCCTCCAGCACCGACCCGGGCGTGCTCGGCACCCGGGCCGCGCTCGAACTCATCGCCGAGCACCCTAAGTTGAGCGGTACGGCGGTGCAGACGGTCGGCGTCAAGGGGTACGACGGCTTCGCGCTTGCCCGCGTACTGGCCTAGCGCGTCTGGCCTCAACCCTCGTGGTAGTAACCGATGTTCACACTCCGCGGCCCCGACCTGTCCTGGATGACGATCTCCCCGGAGCCGCCCCGGGAGAGCGGCGCCGCCCCTCCGTAGGCGAGGGGCCGCGCCGCGCCCTCGGACACCACCCGCACCTCGGAGGCCGGATCGGGGTTCGAGCCGCGCAGCCACCGGACGGACCAGGCCCCGTCGGGCCCGCAGCGGAACTCCAGATGCGTACGCGACACGAACAGCCAGTCGTCGGGCGTCACCAGCCGGCACACGTTCCTGTCCCGCCCCACCCGCAGCACCGCACCGGGCTCGCTCGGCGTCTCGGCCATCAGCATGCCTGCGGTCGCGCCCGCGTCCGTCCCGGACACCGAGGCCATGGTCAGCTCCAGCACGTGGGTACGCTCCTTCAACTCAGGGCGGCACGACCGTGGTTGTCGGCCCGCGGCCGGTGTGTCGCGTGCCGCATCCTAAGCGCCTCCCTGGGCGGACGCACGGCCCTCCTGGGACAATGGACCCATGACTGAGCGCAAGCCACCTGGCGTCGACTTCGAGTCCTGGATCGACAAGCAGATCCGTGAGGCGGAGGAGCGCGGGGACTTCGCCTCCCTGCCGGGCAGGGGCAAGCCACTCCCCGAGGGCCCCGACCCGACGTACGACGAAATGTGGTGGGTCAAGCGGAAGATGGCCCGTGAAGGCCTCTCCTACCTGTCCCCCACGCTCGCCCTGCGCAAGGAGGCCGAGGACACGCTGGTCGCGGCCGCCGAAGCCCCGTCCGAACGCGTGGCGCGCAGACTCGTGACGGAGCTCAACGAGAAGATCCGCGCGGCCCTGCGCACCCCGCCGCCGGGCCCGCCGCTCGGCCTGGCCCCCTACGACGTCGACGAGGTGGCCCGCGACTGGCGGGAGCGCCATCAGGCCTGAGCGGCCCGACTCGCCCTCAGGACCGGCCGTTTGACGGCTCCCTTTCGGGCAACTCGATTCGGGGAACGGGTGTCGAGGCCCCCAGGGCCTCGCGCCCCAGGCCGATCCCCGAGCCGAAAAGGGCACCCACCCATGTCCACAGTCCTGCTCATCGTTCTGATCGTGGTCGCCGTCGTCCTCGTCGCCGCCGCTTTCGCCGTACTGAGCCGCAAGCGGCAGGGCGCGGGCGGCAGGCGCAATCTCAGGCGCCGTTTCGGGCCCGAGTACGACCGCGCGGTCGCCCGGCACGACGGTGACACCAAGGCCGCCGAGCGCGACCTCGGCGAGCGTGTGAAGCGGCACGGTTCGCTGCGCACGCGGCCGCTGGCGCCCGCCGCTCGCGAGGAGTACGCGGCGCGCTGGACCGTCGCCCAGGAACGTTTCGTCGACTCCCCCCGCGAAGCCCTGATCGAGGCCGACCGGCTCATCGCCGAGGTGGCGGGAGCCCGCGGCTTCCCCGACGCGGGCCACTACGAGGACCAGGTCGACGCGCTCTCCGTGCACCACGCCCACCACGTCCACGGCTACCGCAAGGTGCACCGCGCGGCGCTCGACACGCCGGGCACCGACGAACACGGTGCCGGCACCGGTACCGAGGAGATGCGCGCCGCCATGATCGAGGCGCGGGCACTCTTCGACGCCCTGGTGAAGGAGCAGCACACCGACACCGACGCCGTGCACGACGGCAGGCACGGCACCCACAAGCGCTCGACCGGCATCACCCACAAGGGAGTTCAGCATGGCTGACGGGTCCGCTCTCTTCCCGCCCGACGCACGCGACAAGCTGACGCTGCGCCTTCAGAACGCCGTCAACGGCTTCGTCGACGAGCCGCGAGCCGCCGTCGAGAACGCCGACCGCGTCCTGGAGGAGACGATCGCCGACCTGACGCGCACCCTGGAGGAGCGCCGTCGCACCCTGCGCACGACGTGGCAGTCCCTCCCGGCACAGGGCGCACCCGGCGAGGCCGCGCCCGCGACCATCGACGCCACCCCGCCCGCCGCCTCCGGGCACCGTCCCGCAGACACCACCGCCCGTGACACCACCGCCCGTGACACCACCGGCCGTGGCACCACCGCCGGCGAGACGGCAACCGGCGGCACCGCCACCGGGGACACGGAACAGCTCCGCCTGGCCCTGCGCGACTACCGCGAGACGGCAGAGCGCCTGCTGCGCCTGTGACAGGCATCGTGCCTCTTCCTGTGTCCCCCGCCGGGGCCGGGGCTCACGCCGCCCCGACACCCCGGTGCGGCAGGATGGCGGTATGAGCATCGTGAAGATCAACGCCCTCACCGTCCCCGACGAACAGCGCGAGATCCTGGAAAAGCGCTTCGCCTCCCGCGCGGGCGCGGTGGAGAACTCGGACGGCTTCGAGTGGTTCGAACTCCTCCGCCCGATCGAGGGCACGGACCAGTACCTGGTCTACACCCGCTGGCGCGACGAGGCCTCCTTCCAGGCGTGGATGGAGGGCCCCATGAAGGCCGCGCACCAGGGCGGCAGCGAGGGCGGCGACCGCCCAAAGCCCGCCGCCAGCGGGTCCTCGGTCTGGTCCTTCGAGGTCATCCAGCAGGCCGCGCCCAAGGGCGAGTAACGGCTCGGTTCGACACTGTGCCCCGTATCCGGATCGCTCCGGGTACGGGGCACAGTCGCGTCTCCGTGACACCGTGTCCGGTCACAAGATCAGGATGTCAGTGTGCGTCGCTAGGGTTCCGTCGTGGGGCTGTTGGCGGCCCCACCCCGTACCAAGGGCACGCGGCACCCGTGCCCAGGGCAGCCACACAAGGACGCGTGAATGACCTCACCCGCATGGAACGCACACCGCCAGACACTGCGGTCGGGCCCGCTGCGCGGCGAGGCAGAGCGGGCCCTGTACACCGATGCCGTCGACGACGCGCTGACCAATCCGAAGGTCGCGAAGAAGGTCGACAAGCGGCTGTCGGCGAGCGCGTCCAACGTGCGCCGTGCCGCGGCCCACCCGTCCCAGGTGTCCACGGTCTTGAGCGGGTGCGGCGCAGTGCTCTCCTCGTATCGGGCAGCCGTGCAGCGCCAGGAGACCGCCGACGGAAGGCTGCGGGAGGCCACGGGTCGGCCCCTGCGGGACTGGCGCCTGATAGGCGCCGTGATCGCCTGCGGCTGGTTCTCGCTCTACACCCTCATCGGTTCCTCGACGGCCGTTCTCTGGGCGCTCGCCGGCTGCGCGCTGATCAGCCTGGCGCTCGCCGTGACGTCCTCGGGTTCACGCGCGTGCGCCGACAACTGGCTCGCCTTGGCCAGGCGATGGGCCGAGTCGAGATGGGCACGCGCGGTCATGGAGAGCCGGGCGCGGGCCGTGACGCTGCGCATGCGCAACGCCACCCTGCCCATGGTCGTGGACATCGTCGAGGACCTGCTCGGCGACGACCAGGACAGCTTGTACCTGCCCACGAGCAAGCAGGGTCTTTACTCGGCCCGGAGCCGCGCCTATGTCGTCGACTCGGCCGCGTCCGCGCAGTTGAAACGGAAGATCGACCAGATCGACGACGGCACCATCGCCGTCTGCGGTCCGCGCGGCACCGGCAAGACCACCCTGCTCGAAGAGGCCACCGCCGACGCCGCGTTCTCCGTCCTCGTCCAGGTGCCCGCCACGTACACCCCGCACGACTTCCTGCTCCACCTGTCGGCGAAGGTCTGCGAGGACTACATCGGTGGTCACGGTTACCCGGTCCCGGAGTTCACGTCTCTGGGGCTGATCCGACGTCCGCTGCGTTTCGCGAGGAAGGCGACGAGCCGGCTGGCCCGGCGGCTCGTCTTCGCCGCGGTCTCGGCCGGACTTCTGGTGCTCGGCCTTGCGCGGGAGGTCGATGTCCACGTCACCGAGCACGGGCCGGGTCTCCGCGAACAGATCACCGGCCACGGGTCGCGACTCTTCGACTACGGGGAGCAGATCTGGCGAGGGGAGCGGCCCGTGGCGGCGCTTGCGCTGACCGTCGCCGGCATCTTCCTGTGGTCGTGCCGCACGTCGCCGGGCTTCCGCCGGACCGCCGCCCGTACCACGCGTATCGCGCTCCGGTTCGCCGCCCTGGCCGTCATCGGCGCATCGGTCTTCTCTCTCTTCTACGACCGGGACATCCGACACAACTCCGTTCAGCTCTACGAAGGCGCGGACTGGGGCGTCCTGTTGGCCGTGTTCGTCGCTCTGCCCTGTCTCATCCGGATCATCTGGCGGAGGCACAGAGATTTCTACGTGGAAAGGGCGGGCCGGTACTCCGAGCCCCAGGACGCCAGGGCCCTTCTCTGGCTCGGCACCCTCGTCGTCTGCGGTGCCGTAGGGCTGCACTGGGCGGTCACGCAGGAGGAGATCGTCTCTCTCGTCTTCGACGACGACAACGCCGCACGCGTCGCTCTCGTCTGCACCGGCCTCGGCCTCTTCGACCTCACCTACCGACGCAACAGGCGAAGGACGCCCTATCTGGTGCATCGCTGCCAACGGCATCTGTACCGGCTGCGCACGCTGCAGAACGCCACCGCCATGGTCAGTTTGGGCATGCCCGACAAGCTCGGCGCCTCACAGACGACGTCGCTCTCCCTCGCCCCGCTGACGTATCCGGAACTGGTCTCCGACTTCCGGCAGATCCTCGGCGACATCGCGTTGGAGTGCGGTTCGGGGCTCGGGCCGCTGGGTTCGTACCGCCGTCGGACCAAGGTGATCATCGCGATCGACGAACTGGACCGCGTCGGGACCGAGGAGCAGGCCCTCGCCTTTCTGCGCGAGGTGAAGGCCGTGTTCGGCATCCGCGGGGTCTGTTACCTGATCTCCGTCGCCGAGGACGTCGGTGCCGCGTTCGTCCGCAGAGGGCTCCCGCACCGGGACGTCACCGAGAGCTCACTCGATGACGTGCTGCACGTACGGCCCTGCACGCTCGCCGAATCGACCGCCATCCTGAAGGAACGGGTTCCGGGCCTGACACCGCCGTACGCCTGCCTCTCCCACGCCCTCTCCGGTGGCGTTCCGCGGGACCTCATCCGGTACGGCCGCCGCCTGGACGAAGTGCAGCAGGAGACCAACGCGTACGAAATGGCGCAGCTGGCCTGGGAGATGATCTCCGACGAGGTGGCGGAAGCACTGGCCAGCACCCGCGTGCTGCTCGCCGATGAGCCGGGCTGGACCGCCGGGACCGCCGCCGTCCTGCTCCACCTCGGCGAACTCGAACAGCTCCTGTCGGCGGACGGCGCCGAGCAGCCCGGATCGACTCTCTCCCGCCGGAACAACGCCCGGGTGCTCATGACTGACTTCGCGGGCCGTCGGGTGCGGCCCATGCGACAGTGGACCGTCGACGGCGCCCAGCCATGGCCCACGGGCCCCGGCCTGTCGGACGGGACGCTCGCGCTCCTCGAAGAAGCCAGCGCGTACGTCTACTTCGGGCTGACGCTCCTGGACGTCTTCGGGTCCGCCGAGTTCACCCGCCGCAAGGCGGCGGCGGACGGCCGGTCACCACGCAGGGACGGTGTGCAGCCGCTCGCCGAAGCACGCCAGGAGCTGTCCATCTCACCTCAGAGCGCGCGCGTCATCATCTCCGACGTCCGCGCCGCGTGGGGACTTGCCGCCCTCTGAATCAGGCGGGTCTCACGCCGCCCGCGCCACCGTCGACCCGTTGTGCGGGCGCTCCGACTCCGAGCCGCACAGTTCAGCGCTGAGTTCCTTGACCAGTCGGTCCAGGTCGGTCGGGCGGTGGGGGCCCCACCAGTCGCCGAGGAGTTCGGACAGGGACTCCTCGCGGGCCGTGGCCAGCTTGGCGGCGACCTCGCGGCCCCGGTCGGTGAGGATCATCTCCAGGCCCTGGCGTTCGGCCAGGCGGCGCTCCTCGACCTGGCGGGCGGCGGCCGTGATGACGGTCAGCGGCACCGTCGTGCGCTCGGCGAGCACGCCGGGCTCGACGGAGCCGTGCCGGGCGACGCGCAGGAGCAGCCAGCTCGACGCGGGCAGCAGGTCGTAGCCGGCGCGCTCGGTGATCCTCTCGTAGATCTTGCGCCGTCCCTCGCGCGTCCCGAGCACCGAGAGCGCCCGCGCGCACTCGTCGTACGACGAACGCTCCACGGGGTTGCTGGCCAGCGTCTGGGTCGGATCGGGTGCCGTGACCGAGGCGCGCAGCTTGTCCTCGCGCAGGAACCAGGCGAGGAGGAAGGCCGCCAGGGCGACCGGCGCCGCGTATAGGAAGACGTCGGTGATCGACGAGGCGTACGCGTGCAGGGCGCTGGGCCGCAGGTCGGCGGGGAGCCGGGCGATGCCGCGTGGGTCGGCCTCCAGGGTGCTCACGCTGAGGCCGGGCGGCAGCTGCTGTCCGGCGAGGGCGTCGGTGAGTTTGTCGCCGAGCCGGTTGGTGAAGACCGTGCCGAAGATCGCGACGCCGAAGGAGGCGCCGATGGAGCGGAAGAACGTCGCGCCGGACGTGGCGACGCCCAGGTCCTCGTAGCTGACGGCGTTCTGCACGATGAGGACGAGGACCTGCATGACCAGGCCGAGGCCCAGGCCGAAGACGAAGAAGTACGCGCTCATCTCGAAGGTGCCGCTGTTCTCGTTGAGCTGGTGGAGCAGGAGCAGGCCGAGCGTGGTGATGGCCGTGCCCGCGATCGGGAAGACCTTCCAGCGGCCCGTACGGCTGACGATCTGGCCGGAGGCGGTCGTCGACAGGAGCATGCCGGCCACCATCGGCAGCATGTGCACGCCCGACATCGTCGGCGATACGCCCTGCACGACCTGCAGGAACGTCGGCAGGTAGGTCATCGCACCGAACATCGCGAAGCCCACGATGAAGCTGATGACGGCGGAGAGCGTGAAGGTGCGGATCCGGAACAGCTTCAGCGGGATCACCGGCTCCGCCGCCCTGCGCTCCACCGCCACGAAGGCCCCGGCCAGGATCACGCCGAGCACCGCGAGCCCGATGATCTGCGGTGAGCCCCAGGCCCATGTGGTGCCGCCGAGCGAGGCGACCAGGACCAGGCAGGTGGCGACGGACGCGATGAGGAACGTGCCGAGGTAGTCGATGGTGTGCCGGGTCCTGCGCACCGGGATGTGCAGGGTGGTCGCGATGACGGCGAGGGCGAGCACGCCGATGGGCAGGTTGATGTAGAAGACCCAGCGCCAGGAGAGGTGCTCGGTGAAGAGGCCGCCGAGCAGCGGCCCGAGGACGCTGGTCGCGCCGAACACCGCGCCGAACAGGCCCTGATACTTACCGCGTTCGCGCGGCGACACGAGGTCTCCGACGATCGCCATGGACAGCACCATGAGCCCGCCGCCGCCGAGGCCCTGCAGCGCGCGGAATCCGATGAGCTGCGGCATGTTCTGCGCCATGCCGCAGAGTGCCGAGCCGACCAGGAAGATCACGATCGCGGTCTGGAACAGCTTCTTGCGGCCGTACTGGTCGCCGAGCTTGCCCCAGAGCGGGGTCGCGGCCGTCGCCGCCAGCATGTACGCGGTGACGACCCACGACAGGTGGTCCATGCCTCCGAGCTCGCTGACGATCGTCGGCAGAGCGGTGGAGACGATGGTCTGGTCGAGGGCCGCGAGGAGCATGCCGAGCAGCAGTGCGCCGATGGAGATCAGTACGTTTCCGGGGGGATGCCCGTTGCCGCCGACGTGCGTCGAGCCGGGTCCGGGTCCCTCTCCTGCGGAGCGGGCGCTGACATCCTGCGACATGGACACCTCCTGGGGGTCCGCCGGGGCCGCGTGGTCCGCTGATTCAGCCGGGTCAGCTGTTCTCGCCGGGGCTGTGGGGTCTGTAGGGGCCCGGCGAGCCAGGTGAGCCCGGTGAGCCCGGTGAGGCTCTTGGGTCGATTGAGTCTGTTGAGTCTGTTGAACCCGTGGAGTCCGTTGCGGCCTTCCCTTTCCATCCTGGTCCGTGTCTCCCGTTATGGCCTGTTGAAGCGAGGGTCTGCATAATCGCTGGAGCTCTCGGGGCGGGCGGGACGCAGGAGGGGAGGAACGGCCGGTGGCCGGACAGGACGAACGGCACGAGGGGTTACGGGGCGGGCGGGGCAGGCAGGGCAGGCGGGGCGGGCAGGACGACCTGCACTCCCCGTCGTGCGAATCCGCGCCTCGCGAGCCCGGGGGCGCGTCCTCGGGGTGCGGTTGCTCGGCGGGGGCGGTCGACGCGCCAGGCCCGGGGCGGGCGGGTGCGGGCGGCGCGATGGGCGCGGGCAGCACAGGGGGCCCGGGCAGCACAGCGGGCGCAGGAAGTGCAGCGGTCCCAGGCAGCACAGCGGGCGCAGGCAGCACAGCGGGCGCAGGAAGTGCAGCGGGCGCAGGAAGTGCAGCGGGCGCAGGAAGTGCAGCGGGCCCGGTCGGCACGGCTGGCCCGGCAAACGCGGGCAGCCCGGCGAGCCCAGTCGCTACGGTCGGCCCGTCAGGCCGGGCAGGCCCGGCAGACCCGGCAGACCTGGCAGACCTGGGCCGCACAGCAAGCCCGGCCAGCACGGTAGGCAGCCCAGCAGACCCCGGCAGCGCAGCGGGCGCAGGGAGCGCGGGCAGTGCGGGCGGCCCAACGGACCCTGTCGACACGGCTGGCCCGGCAGGCGCGGGCAGCACGGCCGACCCGGACAGCGCAGCAGGCGCGGGCAACCCAGCAGGCACCAGCAGCCCAGCGGGCCCCGTCGACACGGCAGGCGCGGGCAGCACGGCCGACCCGGACAGCGCAGCAGGCGCGGGCAACCCAGCAGGCACCAGCAGCCCAGCGGGCCCGGACGGCCTGGCTGGCCCGGCAGGTCCGGCAGGTCCGGCAGGGTCGGCAGACCCGGCAGGCGCAGGTGGCCCAGCCGGCACAGGCGCCGCGGCACGCGTGATTGACGCCCTCGACCGGACTCGCTTGCGGTCTGCGGAGGCCGCCGCTGCGGAGGACTTCGATCCGCTGCGCATACGGCCCTACGTCTCGCTGCCGGACCCCGATACGGCCACCCCGACCGATCGTGCGGCGGACACGGCGCCCCTGTCGGCCCAGCCGCCGCCCCGACCACTCCCGAACGCCGACACTCCGGCACCGGGCGCCGAAAGAGATCCCGCTCCCGGACCCACCACCCCGGACGAGAAGCCGGCCCGCAACCGGCGCCTCGCGCTGGTCACCGGGGCCGGGGTGGCGGCAGCCGTGGTGGCCGGCACCGTCTTCGCGGTGGGGCTTTTCTCGGCCGCCACGGACGGGCCGGACCGGGACCGCGCGCTGCCGGGCGACCCCGTGTCGGCGTACGCGGATCCGACGAAGCCCGCGCCGCCCTCCGCGAAGCGATCCGTGTCGGCGTCCCTCGCGCGCACGCCCTCCGTCACCCCGAGCACACCGGCCGTGAACCTGCCGCCCTCGCCCACGCCCGGGCGCTCGGCGCCACCGACACCCTCGGTCACGCCCTCGACCGCGCGCGCGACGGGCTCGGTCGGGCCGTCGGCGTCACCGCCGCCCCGCAAGGCGGCCGACGTCACGCTGAGGCCGGGCGACAAGGGGCCGCGCGTCGCCGAGCTGCAGGGTCGGCTTGCGCAGCTCTACCTGTACGTGGGTGAGCGGGACGGCGTCTACACGTCCCGGGTCGCCGAGGCTGTGGCCCGCTACCAGTGGGCCCGTGGCCTCACCGACGACGCCCGGGGCGAGTACGGCCGCGAGACCCGCCGCAGCCTGGAGGCGGAAACCTCGGAACCATAGACAATCCTTGGCGTCGGCCCCGACCCGCGACCTCAGCCGAACGTCAGTCGAACGTCAGGCGGATCGACCCGTCGCCCGCGTCCGCGACGCCCACGCCCGTCAGGTCGTCCACATGCACCGTCGGGCCGAACTCCGCGGCGCGGGGGCCGACGCCCACGACCCTCATGCCGGCCGCCTGACCCGCGCGTATGCCCGCCTCGGAGTCCTCGAAGACCACGCAGTCCGCAGGGTCGAAACCGAGTGCCGCCGCGCCCTTGAGGAACCCCTCGGGGTCCGGCTTGCTCGCGCCCACGCTCTCCGCGGTCACCCGCACCTCGGGCAGCGCGAGCCCGGCCGCGGCCATGCGTCCGGTGGACAGGGGCACATCGGCGGAGGTCACGAGTGCGTGCGGCAGGCGGAGGTCGGCCAGTGCGGTCAGGAACGCGGGCGCGCCCGGCACGGGCACGACGCCGTCCATGTCGGCGGTCTCCGCGGCGAGCATCTCGCGGTTCTCCGCGTAGTTCTCCTCCATGGGCCGCTCGGGCAGCAGCACCGCCATGGACGCGTATCCCTGCCGCCCGTGGACGACCTTGATGACCTCGTCGAAGTCGAGCCCGTGCCGCGCGGCCCAGCGCCGCCAGCAGCGCTCGACGACGGCGTCGGAGTTCACGAGGGTGCCGTCCATGTCGAGGAGAACGGCCCGGGCGGTCAGAACGGGTGCGACAGGGTCGGCGGTCGTTGCCGTCATCGGGGTGCTCCAGAGCGCAGGGGCAGCGAAAGATCAAGGCGGCCCCGCCCGCCGGTCAGGGAGTACGGGCGGAGCCACTTTGTTCCTGCACGGTACAAAACGCGGGCCCCAAAAGCCAACGCCGCAGGTCAGACCGGTCAAGACCCGCAAAAGGGACCACTACCCACGGGGCGGCCACCCCTCTCAGGCAATCGCCTCGTACAGGCTCCACACCCCGAGCCCCAGCATCAGCAGCGCCGCGATCTTCGTGATGAGCACCAGCGGCACCCGCTTCATCAGCGCCTTTCCGCCGACGATGCCGAGTCCCGCGACCGCCCACAGCGCGAGCACCGCGCCGAGGCCGACGGAGAGCGGGTCGTCGTAGCGCGCCGCCATGTTCGCGGTCATGATCTGCGTCAGATCGCCGAACTCGGCGACCAGGATGAGCATGAAGCCCGCCCCGGAGACCTTCCAGAAGCTCTGGTCCTCGGGCTGCCTGACCTCTTCCTCCTCGCCGCCGCCCTTCAGGAGCAGCATCGCGGCGCCGCCGAGGAAGAGGACGCCCGTCAGCGCGTGGACCAGCTGCTGCGGCAGCAGGGTCAGGACGCTGCCCGCCGCGACGGCGAGCACCACGTGGACGGTGAAGGCGGCCGCGACGCCGGCGAAGACGTACGAAGCGCGGTAGCGCGTGCCGAGGACGAGTCCGGCCAGCGCCGTCTTGTCCGGCAGCTCGGCAAGGAAGACGACGCCGAAGACGAGCGCCATCACGCTGAAGCTGATCAAGGGTTCCTCAATCGGTCGGGGCCGCCCCACCGAGAGTGTTACACCGCTTCGCGTACGACACCTCGGCACGGCAGCGCACACGGACGCACACGGATGTGGGCGTCTGGACGTACACGGGCCGCGCACGTCGGGCACTGCTTGCCGAAGGTCTCGCTGGCCTGCCCCACAGGGCCTGCCTCCGGGCGCCGGCTCAGACGAGCTGAGCAGTATGTCGACGGTCCGGCGAAGAGCTACTCCCCTTCTGCGCCGTCCATCGTACGGGACGGCGCACGGGTCGCGACCAGGGACTTTCGGTCCGCGCCGGAGTGACCTGGATCACGGGAAGCGCGCCGATACGCGCGGAATGCAACTTCCGTCCCGCCCAATGCACTTGACGCCGCGCCAGAACTCTTGAAGTCGGCACCTGTTTGACGCGACCCTGTCACTAGACGCACATCCGTCCGTCACCACGACCCGCGACTCTGGCCGCCCCACCGGTCAACCGCCCCCCACATCAAGGGAGTTCGCATGTCCGCTGTCTACGCGCGTCGACACACCCGGCCCGCCTTCGCCGCCGCGGCCCTCGTCCTGGCCACCGCCGCCACCCTCCTCACCGGCACCGCCGCCGAGGCCGCGCCCCCGGCACCGGTCGGCGCCGCCACGGCCCGCACCTACCTCGGCGAGCTCACCGTCAAGGCCGAGGGCTCCTCCGACGGCTACAGCCGCGACAAGTTCCCGCACTGGAAGACGCAGTCCGGCGCCTGCAACACGCGCGAGGTCGTCCTCAAGCGCGACGGCACGAACGTCCAGCAGGACGCCAGCTGCGCCGCGACCTCCGGCACCTGGAAGTCCCCCTACGACGGCGGCACCTGGACCGCCGCGTCCGACGTCGACATCGACCACGTCGTGCCGCTCTCCGAGGCGTGGAAGTCCGGCGCGAGCGGCTGGACCACCGCGCAGCGCGAGACCTTCGCCAACGACTTGGCCCAGCCCCAGCTGATCGCCGTCACCGACAACGTCAACCAGGCCAAGGGTGACCAGGACCCGGCGGAGTGGCTGCCGCCCACCGCCTCGTACCACTGCTACTACGCCCGGATGTGGGTGGACGTGAAGCACCACTACAAGCTGGCGGTGAACACCGAGGAGAAGAGCGCCCTCTCCTCGCTGCTCAACGGCTGCTGACAGCTGCCCGACGGCTGCTGAAACGATTCCTGATCGCCCGCGGGCGGGCGGACCGGGTTCCGACGGGTTGTCCCGGAACCGGCCCGCCCTCCCCCGTCGTTCCGTACCGTACGGGGCGACAGAGGAGGGTGATCACCTGTGGCACGGCTGCGCCTGGGTCCACTGCTGAGATACGTCGACGGCGCCAGGGCGACCGTCTGGGTCGAGGCCGACCGGCCGTGCACCGCCGAGGTGCGGTGCGCGGACGGCGCGCGCGGCTCGGCACGCACCTTCCAGATCGCCGGCCACCACTACGCGCTCGTCCCGGTCACCGGCCTGACCCCCGGCACCGAGACGGCGTACGAGGTGCGGCTCGGCGACGGCGAGGGGGCCGTCGTCTGGCCCCTGCCCGAATCGCCCTACCCCGCGAGCACCATCCGCACCCCGGCGGAGCCCGGCGACCCCCGCGCCGGCGAGCTGCGCGTCACCTTCGGCTCCTGCCGGTGGGCCGCGCCGCCGTCCGGCGAGCACGACCCCGTGGGGCCCGACGCCCTGGACACCCTCGCCGCCCGCATCGCGGCCGACCCGGCCGCCGAGCGCCCGGACGTCCTGCTGCTCCTCGGCGACCAGGTGTACGCGGACCAGACCTCCAAGGCCACCCAGCGCTGGCTCGCCGCCCGCCGCGACCTCGCCGAGCCCCCGGGCGCCCAGGTCGCGGACTATGAGGAGTACACCCACCTCTACTACGAGTCCTGGCTCGACCCGGAGATCCGCTGGCTGCTGTCCACCGTGCCCAGCAACATGATCTTCGACGACCACGACATCGTCGACGACTGGAACACCAGTGCGGCCTGGCTCGCCGAGATGCGGGCCACGCCCTGGTGGCGCGAGCGCCTCCTGAGCGGCCTCATGTCGTACTGGGTCTATCAGCACCTCGGCAATCTGCCGCCCGAGGAACTGGCGCGCGACGCCCTTTACGCCGCCGTGTGCGCGACCCCGGACGGCACGGACGCGCTGCGCGCCTTCGCCGCCGCGGCCGACCTGGACCCCACCACCGCCCGCTGGAGCTACCGGCGGGACTTCGGGCGCGTACGCCTGCTGATGGTCGACACCCGCGCGGCCCGCGTCCTGGACGAGCGCGAGCGCGCCATGCTCGACGCCGACGAGGCCGACTGGCTGCGCGAGCAGGCGCTGGCGGATCCGGGCGCGTACGACCATCTCCTCATCGGCACCTCCCTGCCCTGGCTCCTCCCCCACCTCATCCACGACGCCGAGGGGTGGAACGCCGCGCTGTGCCGGGGCGAGCGCGGCGAGCGCTGGGCCCGCTTCGGAGAGAACCTGCGAAGACGCTCGGACCTGGAGCACTGGGCCGCCTTCCCCGCCTCCTTCGAAGCGCTCACCGCGCTGATCACGGAGGCGGGTTCGGGCCCGGCGGCGCCCGCGACGGTGTGCGTGCTCTCCGGCGACGTCCACCACGCCTACATCGCCGAGCCGAGCTGGCCCGCGGGTGAAGGGCCCGAGGCCCGGGTCCTGCAGCTCACCTGCTCCCCGGTGCACAACTCCATCCCCGCCTCCATCAAGCTCGGTTTCCGCTTCGGCTGGAGCCGCGTGGGGCGCGCGCTCGGACGGCGCTTCGCACGGCACGGCGGGGTGACGCAGGCGGGCATCGACTGGCGCAGGACGGGCGGACCCTGGTTCGGCAACCAGTTGATGACCCTGACGCTGCGCGGCCGTTCGGCCCTGCTGCGGCTCGATCAGGCGCGTGCGGTGCGCGGCGGGAGCGTACGCCTGGAGACGGCGGAGTCGACACGGCTCTCCTGAGAGCCTGTGCCGGCACCCGGGCGTGACGCGTCCCACAGCCGGAAGCGGATCCTCCGGCAGGGGTTCGGCATCGGGGCCGCCGACGGCATGATGATGCCGGACCGATGCGGACCGCCTGGTTCCAGCGTTCCGGCGTTCCGGCGTTCCAGCGCTCGGCCTACCAGCGTTCCAGCGTTCTCTATATGCCCCGGGAGTCACGCTTTTGTCTGCACCTGTACCCGCGCCGCTCCCACCCGCGTCATCCCGGCCCGGCCCGCACGAGTCCGCCCTCGCCCTGGTCGGCGCGGGGCCCCGCGGCACCAGCGTGCTCGAGCGGCTCTGCGCGTCGGCGGCCGAACTCCTCGCGCCGGGGACACGTCTGACGGTGCACGTCGTCGATCCCTCCCCGCCGGGCGCGGGCCGCGTCTGGCGCACGGCACAGCCCGCCGAGCTCCTGATGAACACCGTCGCGTCCCAGGTGACCCTCTTCACGGACGAGAGCGTCGACTGCTCGGGGCCGATACGGCCGGGGCCGAGCCTGTACGAATGGGCGGCTGCAGGACACGCGCCGGGGCTCGGGCCCGACGACTATCCGACCCGCGCCTGCTACGGCCGCTACCTGGAGTGGGTCTTCGCCGAAACGGTGCGCGGCGCGCCCGGCTCGATCCGTGTCCGGGTGCACGCGGCGCGCGCGGTGCGCCTGACCGGGGCGGCCGACGGGGCGCAGACCCTCGTACTGGACGACGGCCTGGAACTGTCCGGCCTCGCGGCGGTCGTGCTCGTGCAGGGCCACCTGCCGACGGCGGCCACCCCGGAGCAGCGGCGCCTGACGGACCACGCGGCGCGGCACGGCCTGCGCCACTTCCCGCCCGCCAACCCCGCCGACCTGGACCTGTCCGCCGTCGCCCCCGGCGAGCGGGTGCTGCTGCGCGGGCTCGGTCTCAACTTCTTCGACCACATGGCGCTGTTCACCGAGGGCCGCGGCGGCCGGTACGTGCGAACGCCCGGCGGCGCGCTGCGGTACCGGCCGTCGGGCCGTGAGCCGCGGCTGTACGCGGGCTCGCGGCGCGGCGTCCCGTACCAGGCGCGCGGCGACAACGCGAAGGGCCCGTACGGGCGGCACGAGCCCGCCGTCCTGACCGGTGACGTCGTGGCCCGCTTCCGCAAGCGCGCGGAGAGCGGGGACGCCCCCGACTTCCTCGACGAGATATGGCCGTTGATCGCGAAGGAGGTGGAGACGGTCTATTACGCGGCGCTGCTGGCGGGCCGGGGCGGTGGCCCGGCGCGGGTGAGCGACTTCCGGGGACGGTTTCTCGCCACCGGCCACGGGAGCCCTCAAGAGGCGCGCGTGCTGGGCGAGTTCGGCATCGCGGACGCCGACCGCTGGTCCTGGGACCGGCTCTCCCGGCCGCACCCGCCACGCCCCTTCACCTCCGCGCGCGCCCACCGCGCGTGGCTCCTGGAGCGGCTGCGCGAGGACGCCGCGCAGGCCGCGCTCGGCAATGTCGCAGGTCCGCTGAAGGCCGCGCTCGACGTGCTCCGCGACCTGCGCAACGAGCTCCGCGGCATCGTCGACCACGGCGGCCTCTCCGGCGCCTCGCGCCGCGACCACCTCGACCGCTGGTACACGCCGCTCAACGCCTTCCTGTCCATCGGTCCGCCGCGCCGCCGCATCGAGGAGATGGCGGCACTGATCGAGGCGGGGGTCCTGGAGGTGCTCGGTCCGCGCCTGACCGTGCGGCCCGAGAGCGGTGTCTTCCTCGCCCACTCCCCCGACGTGCCGGACTCCGCCGTCCGTGTCACCACGCTGATCGAGGCCCGGCTGCCCGAGCCGGACCTGCGCCGCACCGGTGACGCGCTGCTCGGTGAGCTCCTGGCGAGCGGCGGGTGCCGGCCCCACGTGGTCGACGGCTACGAAACCGGAGGGCTGGACGTGACGCCGCGGCCCTACCGCCTGATCGACCGTCAAGGCCGCGTCCAGGCGCGGAGGTTCGCGTTCGGGGTGCCCACCGAGGGGGTCCACTGGGTGACCGCTGCCGGTGCCAGGCCCGGCGTCGACTCGGTCACCCTGTCGGACGCGGACGCGGTGGCGCGGGCCGCACTCCGCATGGCCGCCGGGGCCGGTGAGCCGCTTCCCGGACCCCGGGTAGAGCCGAAGCGGAATCTCCGACTGACCGAATGTTGAACTTGCAAGCACTAATTAGGTGCGCCTAATCTTGGGCCTCCGCTCGGTTACCGTCCCCCGACCGAAGGAGTCCCCCACCATGACTGGACGTCTCAACAGCGCCCAGCCCTACGCCCTCGGCCTGTTCCGCATAGTGATCGGCCTGCTCTTCGCCTGCCACGGCGCCGCCTCCCTCTTCGGCGTCCTCGGCGGCGCGGCGGGCGGCGGCACGATCGACGCCGGCACCTGGCCCGGCTGGTACGCGGCCGTCATCCAGCTCGTCGGCGGCGGCCTGGTCCTGCTGGGCCTCGGCACCCGCGCCGCCGCGTTCGTCTCGTCCGGTTCGATGGCCTACGCCTACTTCAAGGTCCACCAGCCGGAGGCGCTGTGGCCCATGGAGAACGGCGGCGAGGCCGCGGCGATCTTCTGCTGGGCGATGCTGCTGCTCGTCTTCACCGGGTCCGGCGCGTTCGGCCTCGACCGGTTCTTCGCCTCGCGGGCCGCGAGCGGGGCCGGCGGGGAGGACGCAGACTCGAAGCGGGCGCCGGTCGCGGCGTGAGCTGAGCCGGCGTACGGAGCGGCGCCCTCTTCCTCGCGCATCCCGGTATTCGGGTCTTCCGGTCTCCCGGTATTCCGGTACGAGGAAGGGGGCGCCGTTTTCCGTCTACGCCCGGTCGGCCTTCGCGTGCGCCCGGGGCTCGAACGGCACCGTGAAGCACGCGGCCCGGTCACCGGCGCCGCCGGGCTCGTGGTGCAGGACCACGGAGGCGGCCTCACCGGGCCGGAATCCCCAGCCGTGGACCGCGCCCGCCGATCCGGAGCCGTCCGCTCCGGCGGTGAAGTCCAGCCACACCTCGTTCTCCGGGTTGAGGTAGGCCGGGTTCGTCGACGGCTGCACCGGGTCGACGCGGTGCTGGTAGTGGCCGCCCGAGGCCGCCGGGTCCGCGCCGCACGGCTTCCGGTGCACATGCACGCCGTACGCGTGCCCCGGCTTCATGCCCCTGACCCGCAGGGTGACGGCCGTGCCGCCCTCGACGCGGCGCTGCACGACCTGGATCCACGACGCCGCGGGGACGAGTCTCTGGTCGTACGTCACCGCGGGCGAGGGGATGAAGGCCGTGGGCGGCGCGAACCGCGCCTCGACCCGCACGGAAGGGGTCCCCGCAACCGCACCACTCGCACCCAGCACACCCATCACACCCGCCACACCCACCGCAGCCATGCCCCCGACACCGACCCTGACCAGCACCCCTGGCACCACCATCGCCCGCTCCGTCCCTGATGTCGCCCGCGTCCCGCTCGGGCGCTGACTCGTTCGTACGGGACTTCGGTGCCGTACGCCGCATCGGGGGAGGCAGCCGGGTGAACGTGATGTAGGGAACATCTAAACCCCCAGTGGATCTCTCGCCCTTCGCGCGGCGTACGCTGTACAGCTGTCACCAGGCCGCCCCTGCCGTTCCCCGAGACACAGCGGCAACGCGCTGCCAACCGGGGAGTAACGGGGAGTTACGGTGCTTGAGAGTGTGGGGGCCTTGACCGGCAGTCCGTGGATCTACGCGGTCGTCGCCCTGTCCGTCCTGTTCGACGTGTTCGTTCCTGTGCTGCCGAGCGGCGTCCTCGTCATCATGTCGGCCACGGCGGCCGCGGCGGCGGGGACCGGTGCGGGGCAGGTGCCCCACGGCGTCCCCGACATCCTGATGCTCACCCTCTGCGCGGCGACGGCCTCCGTGCTCGGCGACATGGTCGCCTTCCGCCTGGCCTGGCGCGGCGGCGAACGCCTCGACCGCGCCATCGCCCGCTCCCGGCGCCTGACCACCGCGCAGGAACGACTCGGCACCGCGCTCGCGCGGGGCGGCGGCATCCTCGTCGTCATCGCGCGCTTCGCACCGGCGGGCCGCTCGATCGTCTCCCTCGGCGCGGGCGCGGCCCACCGCAGACTGCGCGAGTTCCTGCCCTGGTCCGCCCTGGCCGGCCTGGCCTGGGCCGGCTACAGCGTCGCCCTCGGCTACTTCGGCGGCCAATGGCTCGGCGCGACGTGGCTAGCCACAGGCGTCTCACTCCTCGCCCTGTTCGCAGCAGGCGCAGGAGCAGCATTCCTGGTCCGCCGCCCAACCCCGACCCCAACAAAGGCCTAGCCAACGGCCCGACCCGGCACGGCCCGCCGGGGGCCCCGGGCCACCCCTGCGCCCACCCCGGGCCCCGACCGGTGGCATCCCTGGCACGCCCCCCGGGAAGGGCCGCAGCGAACACACAGAGCACCACGCGGGCCGACACGGGCCCCGGGAGGGCCACCTGCGCTCCCGCCCCGCCTGGCCGACGGCGCACGCCGCCGGGAACCGAACCGGCAAAGGCGTAGGCAACCGCCCGGCCCCGGCATGGCCCCTGGCCGCCGGAACGGCCGCGCTCTACCCCTGCACCCACCCCGACCTGCCGCCGGCGTCGTTTTCGGGTACGCCGCCGGGGACTACCGGACACAGCGAGGGCGCGGTACGCCGCCGGGGACCGGACGCCCGTAGGCCCGAGACACGCGGCCCCGCCCACACTCCCACCCCCCTTGGTGCACCCCGAAGACCGGCCACGTTCCTAGGAAGCCGCCCAGGGCCGGAGGCCGAAGGCGCCGTATGGGACCACGCTCCCGCACCTGCCCCCCGACCGACTGGCGGCGTCCCGGTACGCCACCCAGGACCGGACGCCACGAAGGCGCAGGGAAACCGAGCGGCCACGGCCCCACACGGACCCCAGCCCTCTCCCCCCTCGCCCCGGCCGGCCGAGCGCGCGCCCCGCCCAGCCGTGACAGCACCGGGCCCAAGGATCCGCCGAGTGCAGGCTCACCGGCAGACCGGCTGCGCTCCGGGGGGGGGCGGCTCCGGCGGTCCTAGCCGTCTCGCGCGCTCCTCGCGCATGCGCGCGTCGCCACGAAGCGGGCGCCACCCGGGTCGGCGGCGGCATCCGGGCACCCCAACGCCAACGACAACCCTCTGCCTCGTCCGCTCTGCGGGGGGGGAGGGGAAGCCTGCCGCGAGGCAGGTCACCGCTGGGGCTAGGACGCGCGTGCCCCGCGCACTTCCAGGTCCGCCAGCAGTTCCGCCGTCGCCTCCGCCACCGCGTTCACCGCGCGGTCGAACACCTCGCGGTTGTGGGCGGCCGGGGTGCGGAAGCCGGAGACCTTGCGTACGTACTGAAGCGCGGCGGCCCGGATCTCCTCCTCGGTGGCGTCCTCGGGGATGGCGGGCGGGCGGAGCGTCTTGATGCTTCGGCACATGCCTCCAGCTTGCCACCGCCGGGCCGCCACCGGGCCGCCGCCGGGCCAACGTCGGGCCGTCGCCGAGCCCCACCCAGTCACTACCGATGCCGCGTCGAATCGGAACGGAGCGCACGGATCACTCGCACACTGAATTCGAACAGGAGTACCATTACGGCGTGCCTGTCACCCCACCCCATGACTTCCCGAGCGACCTCCTCGCCGGCCAGGAGGAACTGCACCAGGTCCGCTCCACGCTCCTGGCGCTGCTCAAACGCCTGCCCTGGTCCGTCGAGCCCCTCGACGGCTTCAGCGACACGGGCGGCTGGCGGAAAGTGGAGCGCCCCGCTTCGCCCGGCTGGACCCCCGATGAACAGGCCGAGGTCGAGAAACTGCGCACGCGGGAAAGAGAGTTGGCGGTCTTCGTGACCTGCCACCGGTACTGGGAACAGGTCACAGGACCGGACGTCGTCGCCGCGCGGGCCCGCCTCAAGCACGCCCACGAGACGCCGGACGAGTCCGCGCCGTAAAGCCATTGACACGCGCTGAGAGCGGGCGTTGACTCCCTACCAGCCGCGCACAAGAGCCCCCTTCGAGCCACGGAGGTGCAGCCATGAACGTCTTGATAGTCGTCGCGATCCTGGCCCTCTTCGGCCTGGGCTTCGACCAACCTCTGCTGTGGCTGGCCGCAGCGGCACTCGCCTTCTACCTGGTGCGCTTCTACGAGGGCGGTTCGGCCGGCAAGAAGAGCGGTTCCGGGAGCGGCGGTAGCGGCATGGGCGCCGGAGGGGGAGGCGGCGCAGGTGGCGGCGGCTACCCCAAGACGTACCGCGACTACCGCATCCGCAAGGAACGCCAGGAGCGCTGGGACCGCCGATACCGCAGGACGCACCCCGGATCCGGCCGCTGAAATCCCCGCCGGGACGGCCGAAGAGCAGCGCCACGCGCAGGCCCCCCGCCGACATCGGCGAGGGGCCTGCGCGCAACCGGAGCGGGAGCGTCAGTGACGCGGACCCTGCTTCCGGTCCCGCCAGTCCTGACCCTTCGCGTCGCCGCGCTCACCCTTGGCGCGCTCGAACTCGATCTGCTCCTTGCGCACGGAGTCGGAGACCTCCTGCGTCTCCGTGACCTTCTCGGTCTCCAGGCGCACGCGCTCGACCGGCACCGACTCCTTGCGGACGACGGGCTTCTCGGCGTGCAGGGTCACCTCGGTCTCGGCCTCGCCGATGTTGGAGCGGGTCTCCTCGCCCTCACGGATGGGCTCGCGGACCACGCGTACCTCCTCGTGGGAGATGGGCACGGACGTCTTCACGTCCTCGGTGACGACCACCTTGCGCAGGCGGGCCCGCCCGACCACTTCCTCTTCCTTCCCCACCCGCAGCCGCTCCTCGGAGCGCACCATGTCCTCGGCCTTGCCGGTGTCGGCCGCACCGGCCCGCGTCGCGAACTCGCGCGAGCCACCCGCACCCGCGCCGGCCATACCGGCACCCGCTCCGGCACCCGCCATGCCCGTCCCGGAGGTGGTGCGCGTCTGGTTGCCGCCCGCCATGCCACGCGCGGTCGCGTCGGGCCTGGCGAGCCCGTAGTGGGCGTAGAGCTCGTGCTCCTCACCCGGCTCTATGTGCTGGTCGGCGTCGATGCGGGGAGCGTCCTTGACGGCCTCCTTCGTCGTCGCCACGTGCAGCTTGTCCTCCTGACGGCGGGCGCCGGCCAGCGGGACGAAGCTCTGCTTCATACCGAACAGGCCGGTCTTGACGGTGATCCACTCGGGGCGGCCGCTGCGGTCGTCGAGGTAGACCTGCTCGACACTGCCGATCTTCTCGCCGGTCCGGTCGTAGGCCGTCAGGCCCGCAAGCCCGTCGGGGTTGGTGAAGGCCTCGCCCTGCGTCATGGGTGATCACTCCCTTGCAGCGCGCGACAGGCGAAAATCGACTTTCGCCTCGGAGGACGCACGCCTCCCCTCCATCGCGCTCTGCGCGGCGCCGCACCGCAACCAGGAAAGTCACGCACCGTACCCGGACTGCCCGGAAAAGGCCGTGCAGAGGCACGCCTGCAGCCATCGGACGGATCTGGCCGACCCCCCACCGGTTAGCCCATTCGGGTTACCCCTCGTCCCGCGGACCCGGCGCACGAAGAAGCCCCCCGGCCGATCACGGCCGGGGGGCCACGAGCAGGACGACACCTGCTTCTTCACCCGGTGGGCGCGGACGGTTTCGAACCGCCGACATCCTCCTTGTAAGGGAGGCGCTCTACCCCTGAGCTACGCGCCCGGGACGAGTGGACAGCCTACCTTGCCGCAGGCAGTGCCCCGCAAACCCCTTCTTGTCACCGGGCGGCCGGGGGTTAACCCCACCCTGATCCGGTGGCCGGCGGGATCCTCCCGGCCCGGGCGGCTCCGTAGAGTCTGACCCGACAGCACAAGATCACTTCAGCCGCACAAGAGCACTTCAGCAGTACGAGAGCACTTCAGGGGGAGCCCGTCATGACCGTCCGCACCCGTCGTCGTCCGCGCACGGCCCGCGCACTCGCCGCCGTCGGCGGGACCGCGGCCGTCGTCCTGCTCGTCGGCGCGTGCGGGGCCGACGCCGACGACGACACCGAACCGGAGCACCGGACGTTCGCCCTGCCGGGCAGGACGCTGACCGTCGAGTCCAGCGACTCCACCCTCGAACTGGTTCCCGCCGCCGGCGACGCCAAGGGCGTGCAGGTGACCCGGTGGTTCGACGGAGAGACCGTGCTCGGCGGCGACCCCAAGGTGACGTGGAAGATGGAGGGCAACCGGCTCACGCTCGACATGGAGTGCTCCGGAGTCATCGCCAACTGCTCGGCCAGGCACCGGGTCGAGGTGCCCCGCGGGGTCGCGGTGACCGTCGAGAACAAGGACGGCACGGTCACGGCGAGCGGGTTCAAGGACGCGCTGAAGGTGCGTACGAAGGACGGATCGGTCACCGTCAAGAACACCGGCGCCGCGCTCGACCTGCGCAGCTCCGACGGCTCCATCACCGTCGACGGCGCGAAGGGGCCGCTCGATCTGCACAGCTCCGACGGCTCCGTCACCGCGCGCCGCATCACGTCGCGGCAGGTGGCCGTCGACTCCAAGGACGGTTCCGTACGGCTGGAACTGGCCGCCGTGCCCGACCGCGTGGAGGCCCGGAGCAAGGACGGCTCCGTCGACATAGCGGTGCCCGGCAGGGAGAGCGGGAAGAAGGTCGCGTACGACGTGCGGACCGATGTCTCCGACGGCTCCGTCGACGTGGCGGTGCCGCGCGACGACAACAGCCGCCACCGGCTGTCCGTCCGCAGTGCCGACGGCAAAGTCACCGTGCGCAGCGCGAACTAACCGGCCCGTGTATTCGTCCTTAACCGGTGGGAGAATGTGACACCGGGGCAGGGCGGATGACAGCACGGGAGAGGGATAGTGACGGCGACACCTTCGCAGCCGTACACACCGGACAGAACCGAGGCCGAGAGCACCACAGCAGCGAAAGCGACAGCCACAGCCACAGCCACAGCCACAGGAGACGCGGCGGGCACGGTGCGCGCTCAGTGCGGGAGCGCGCGTCGCGGCGGTCCCCTCCGTGACGCCCTCCACGCCCTCGCCCTCGTCACCGCCGTCACCCTCTCCCTGCCGCTGCTCGCCGCCGCCGCACCGGCCGCGTTCGCGGGCGGCGGCACCCGCCGTTGGTTCGGCGGCCGCGGCGAGAGCCTGCGCGCCGAGGCGCAGGCCGCGAAGGACGCCGCTGCCGCCGCCTTCTACGAACTGGACACCGCCCAGCGCGATCTGCGCATCTCGATAGAGACGATCGTGGCCGTGGACTCCTCGCCCGCGGCCCAGCGCGCCGTCTCGGACTTCGAGGCGCTCGGGCGGCGCATCGACGAGGTGAGCCACCAGTACATCAGCGCGGTGGACGCCCACGACCTCGACCGGGACGACCTGGAGTCCTCGGTCGCGGCCCGCGCCAGGACCGAACTCGCCGCGGCCAAGACCGAGCTGGACAAGGCCAAGCAGGACCTCGACCGCTTCCAGCAGGGCCTCGGACCGCTGCTCGACAAGGCGGAGACCCAGCTGGCACGGCTCGCCCCCGCGGTGGAGCGGGCCCGCCAGACGCTGCTCGCCGCGAGCAACGCGCTTGACGCCGTGCGGACCGCGGGCCTCAAGGCCGACGATCTCGCCGCCCGGCTCGCCGCACTCGGCCCCGAGCTGACCAAGCTCAACCAGGGCGCGGGCCGGCACGGCGTGCCGGAGACGCTGCAGCGTGCCGACCGCGTCCTTCGCGACGCGGAGGCCGTGCGCGCCGAGGCCGAGCGGCTGCCCGAGCGCGCCGCCGAGATCGACCGGCGGCTCGTGTCGCTGCGCACCCGCGCGCAGGCGCTGACCACGCGCAGCGGCCAGGTCGACCCCGTCCTCAGCGAGCTGCGGCGCAGGTTCTCCGCCGCCTGCTGGCAGGACTTGCAGCACGTCCCCGACCAGGCCGCGGAGCACGTGCGCCAGGCCGAGGCCAAGCTGGCGGAGGCGCGCCAGGCCCGTGAGGAGCAGCGCTGGCCGGACGCCACCGCGCGGCTCTCCACGGTCCGCGCGCTGCTGAACTCCACGGACGAGGCGGTCTCGGCGGCCGGTGACCGCCTCCAGCGGCTGAACGCGGTGTCGAAGGACCCGCAGCAGGAGATCGACCGCACCCGCTTCGCGATCCGGGACGCGCAGCGCCTGGCGATGGCGGGCCGCCAGACCCCCGAGCCGCGCCACGCCCGCCCGCTGGACGACTCCGTGGCCCGCCTGGACCGCGCGGTGGCCTCCCTGGAGGGCCGCCACCCCGACTACTGGCACTTCCTGACCGAGACCGAGGCGGTCCGCACCACCGTGGCGCGCGTGGTCGCGCAGATCCGGGAGGAGCGGGGGCAGGGGGCCTGAGAGCCTGTCTCATCACCCCGGCCGGGGTACGGCTTGAACCCCTGTGCGAATGTGGGGAGATGCGTGACTTCCCCACGGGTGACTTCCCCACGGATCTCCGGGCGCGGCGCCTCGTCGCCATCGTGCGCGGCACCGATCCCGATGCCTCCTTCCGTACGGTCATGACGCTCGTGGAGTCCGGCGTTCCACTGGTCGAGGTCTCCCTCAGCGGCGCCGACGCCCTGGGTGTGCTGCGCCGGGCGCGGGCCGAGCTCGGCGCGGACGCCTGGCTCGGCGCGGGCACGGTCCGCACGGCCGACGACGCGCGCCGGGCCGCCGAGGCGGGTGCCAACCTCATCGTCACGCCCGGGCTCGGCGCGGGCGTCGACGAGGCGGTGCGCCTCGGGCTTCCGGTGCTCGGCGGTGTCCTCACGCCCACCGAGGTCATCGCGGCCGAAGCGGCGGGCGTGACGGCGCTGAAGGTCTTCCCGGCGTCGGCGATGGGCGGCCCCACGTATCTCAAGGCGCTGCGGGCCCCCTTCCCCGATGCGGCCTTCGTGCCGGTCGGCGGGGTGGACGCGGTGGCCGCCGAGGCGTATCTGGCGTTCGGCGCGGTGGCGGTGGGCGTCGGCTCACCGCTGATCGGCGACGCGGCGGACGGCGGCGACCTGGGCGCGCTGCGCGCCCGGGCCGCGGAGTTCGTGGAGGCGACGGGGGCGGTGCCCCGATGAGCACACCACCGATACCGCCCCCGCCCCCGGGCCCGATTCCCTCCTCGCCCCCGACTTCGCCCCCGGCCTCGACCTCGACCCCGGCTCCGCCCTCGCCCCCGAGCCCAACACCGCCCTCGTCCCCGCCCCCGAGCCCGGCTCCGCCCTCGCCCTCGACGTCGCCCCCAGCCCCCTGCGACGTCCTCACCCTCGGCGAGGCCATGGTTGCCCTGCGCGGGAGCGGGCCCCTCAAGCTGGGGGGCTCGATGGACGTGTCGGTCGCGGGTGCCGAGAGCAATGTCGCCATCGGACTGTCCCGGCTCGGTCACACCGTCCGCTGGGCGGGCGCGGTCGGCGACGACGAGGCCGGTGAGCTGGTCCTGCGCACGCTGCGCGCGGAGGGCGTCGACGTCACCGCCGCCACGCGCGACCCGCAAGCCCCGACGGGCCTGGTCCTGTTCGAGCCGCGGCTGCCGGATGTGACCCGCGTGCACTACTACCGGGCGGGGTCGGCGGGTTCACGGCTCGCCCCGGACGCGGTCGAGGCGGCCTTCGCCACCGCCCGGCCCCCGCGCGTCCTGCACCTGACGGGCATCACGCCGGCGCTCGGCCCGTCGGCGGCCGAGGCGTGCCGGCGCGCCCTGCGCCTCGCCCGCGAGCACGGCACACAGGTCTGCCTGGACGTGAACTTCCGCTCCCGCCTGTGGAGTCCGGAGCAGGCGGCGACGGAGCTGCGCGAGTGGCTCCCGTACGTCGACGTCCTCATCGCCTCCGACGACGAACTGCCGCTGTGCCTGCCGTCGGGCACCACGGAGAAGGGCCTCGTCGACCGGGGCGTGCGCGAGGTCGTGGTCAAACTCGGCGCGGACGGCGCCACGGTGCACACCGCCGAGGGCGAACTCCACTCCCCCGCCCGCGAGGTGCGGGCCGTGGACGCGGTGGGCGCGGGCGACGCGTTCGTCGCCGGCTACCTGTCGGCCCTGCTCGACGGCGCGGACGTGCGGGACCGCCTGGCCCGCGCGGTCACGACGGGCGCGTTCGCGGTGGCGACCCCCGGCGACTGGGAGGGCGCACCGACACGGGCAGAGCTGGGCCTGCTGGGGGCGGGCGGGGGAACGGTGGTCCGCTAGCCCCCGGCGGGGACCCCGGGAAAGCGCCCGCCAGGGCAGCTTCCAGGGACGCGGGGAACTGCGCGCCCAGCCACATCCGGCCCGCAGACAAACCCGCACCCCCGCCGCCCCAGGGGCGGGGAACTGCGCGCCCAGCCCCCACCGGCCCGCAGGCAAACCCGCACCTCGCCGACCCAGGGGCCCCTCAGCCGCAACAACCCCCACCACAGCAACCACCGCCACCGCCCGCGCCCCCGCGAGCCGCAGGCGCCGACGCGGCGGCCGAGCCCCCGACAGCCACAGTAGAAAGCAACTTCACCGTGTCCTCGTGCCCGCCGGGGCACACCGCCGGGTCGCCCGACTCGGCCATGGGACGGCTCAGCTCGAAGGTCTCACCACAGGACCGGCACCGGTATTCGTATCGAGGCATGACCCCAGGCTAGCGGGACCCCACCGACCCCAGGAACGCCCTGGCGATCTCTTCCCCCGCCGCGACCCCGCGCTCGGCGAGCACCGTGAGGCCCGGCGCGACGAACCCCGTGTCGGCGAGCTCCCCGTGGCCGGGCCGCCAGGAGCGGTCCGCCGCGAGCAGCAGGTCGGCGTCGAGCAGCGAGTCCCCCGCCGCGAGGACCTCCGTCGCGCCGGCCCGCCGCGCGACCTCCCGTACCGCCGCGCTCTTGGTGAGCGGCTTCGGCACGGCGTAGAGCTTGCGGCCCTGCAGCGAGACGGTCCACCCGCGCTCCTCGGCCCAGACGGCGAGCTCCTTCACCCACTCCCCCGGCAGCAGCGCGCGCTCGACGACGAGGTACGCGAAGAGGTCCTCGGCGACGCGCTCCTTGAGCAGCCACGCCGGATCGGCGGTCCGCACCAGGTGGGCGCGGACCTCGTCGAGCGTGGCGCACTCGGCGGCGAGGCGGCGGGCGACCACCGCCTGCCAGTCGGGGTCGGAGACGCCGTCGACGAGCAGGTGCCCGCCGTTGGCGCAGATCGCGAACTTCGGTGCGGGGCCCGGCAGATGGATGCGCCCGTACTGTGCGCGGGTCCGGGTCGTGGTCGGCACGAAGACGGCGGTGCGGCCCAGCTCGTCGAGGAGTCCGGCGGCGGTCTCGGTGACGTACGACAGCGGCTTGCCCTCGTACACCTCGACGCAGAGCAGGCGCGGCGCCTCGGCGTCGGGCATGGCAAGGCCGAGGGCGGCGGTGGAGTAGATGAGGGTGCGGTCGAGGTCGCTGGCGATCACCATCGTGCTCACTTGCCGGTCACCGCCCTGCCGTCCGCGCCCGTCGCGCCGCGCGTGTACTTGGGGTGGATCAACCCGACGCAGGTGTACGGGAGTTCGTCGACCTCCTCGACGGGCACGCCCCTCTGCTCGGCGAGCAGGCGTACGTGGTCGAGGTCCGCCCCGGCGCCCGCGCGGGCCAGGATCTTCCAGGGGACGCGGCGCAGGAGGACGCGGGTCGTCTCGCCGACGCCCGGCTTGACGAGGTTCACGTCGTGGATGCCGTACTCCTCGCTGATGCGCTCGACGGCGGCCCAGCCTTCCCAGGTCGGCGCGCGGTCGGCGGAGAGAGCCTCCTTGACCTGCGCGTCCACCGCGTCGTCGACCTCCGCGAAACGGCCCGCGACCGCGTCGATGAACTCGCCGGACACATCCGCCTCCGCGAGCTCGCGGTAGAACTTCGCGCCGTGGAAGTCGTCGGGGCCGACCAGGTCGGCGCGGAGCACGGTGCGGGAAATCAGCCCGGACACCGTGGAGTTGAGGCAGGCGGAGGGGATGAGGAAGTCCTCGCGGGTGCCGTAGGTGCGGACGCACGAGCCGGGGTCGGCGAGCACGGCGATCTCCGGATCGAAGCCCGCGGGACCCCCCGAGGCCTCGAACTCCCTTACCGCATCCGCGAGTTCGCGGGTGATCGCCCCCTTGCCTGTCCAGCCGTCGACGAAGACGACGTCGGCCGGGTCGTGGTGGGCGGCGAGCCAGCGCAGCGCGTTGGCGTCGATGCCGCGGCCGCGGACGATCGACACGGCGTAGTGCGGCAGGTCGAGGCCGTGCCGGTGGGCGGCCCAGCGGCGCATCAGGACGCCGACGGGGGTGCCCGCGCGGGCCAGGGAGACCAGGACCGGACGCGGGGACCTCTCCGCGAGCACGGTCTCGGTGACGGTGCCGACGGCCTGCGCGATGCGGGCTGCGGACGTGTCGAGCGCGGCGCGGAACAGCTCCTGGTAGCGCTCGCTCGGCTGGTACTCGACGGGCAGCGACTCGGCGTAGTGCGCGCCACCGCTCTGTATCGCCTCCTCGCGCTCCTCCGTGGGGGCTTCGAGCGTCACGTCCGAGAGGTCCTGGAGCAGCCAGCCGACGTCTTCGGGGGCGTACGAGGAGAAGGCGGGGCCGCGAAGGGGCTCGGGAAGCATGCGGGACCTTTCAGGGACACGCTCGGGTACGTAGGAGGGGACGACGGCCAGCAGGACGTGCCCGGTGTGTGCGGAGAGCTGCGCCAACAGGCCGTCCGGGGCGTGCAGTTGCGGAGTGTCCGCGACCGAGTCCACGACCGCGACGACCGCGTCGAAACCGCCGCCCGCGACGTTGTACGCGTACCGCGTGCCGGGTCCGTCGGCGGGGTCGTCGTGCGCGGGGAAGGCGAGGCGGGTGCGTATCGCATAGCCGGGATCGTCCACAGCGAGCACGGGCGACCGAGTCGTGGTCGAAAACCGCACCTCGACACCGGCCCGCACTTCGACCCCGGCCCGCCCCTCTCCCCCGACCCTGCGCTCCAGCTCCACGCCCAGCGCGAGCGGGGCGTACATCAGTTCCTCGAAGCCGAGGACGAGCACGCGGCGCGCCCCGGCCGGCAGGGCCTTCTCGATCTCGGCCGCCATGGCGGGCAGCGCCGCGTCCAGGGCGGCCCGGTGCGCGGGCGTGAAGCCGTGCCGTCCGCCGTCGGGGACACCCGCGGGCCAGCCGAGCTCGACGCGCGTGACGGGGCCGTGTCCCCCACCGGGCGGCGGGACGGGACGCGTCTCGTACTCGGCGACCAGCGCCTGCCCCTTCTCCAGGACGCCGTCGGGCAGCCGCACCGTGCCGGACGCCGTGGCGACGAGGTCGACGCGGGCGCCGATCTCGCGGGCGAAGTCGGCGAGCCGCCCCCGGTCCGCGGGCGAGCGCATGTCGACGAGCGCCACTATCACGTACCGCTCGCGAGGGAAGCGCTCGTGCAGGGCGCGGATGGTGTTGAGGACGGTGTTGCCGGTGGAGAACTCGTCGTCGACGAGGACCAGTGGTCCTTCGCCGGCCAGCAGCCGCGGATCCTCGGGCAGCAGCAGGTGCGAGCTGGCGTGCGAGTGGGACTCCTCGAAACCGCCCGCGCGCTCGACACCGTCGACGGGGCGCCGGGTGGAGTGCAGGTAGGGCGCGAGGGCGATGCCGTCGGCGACCGCGTGGCCGAGGCCCGTCGCGGTCTCCGCGTAGCCGAGGACGACGGCGCGCCGGGCCTCGTCGTCGCCGAGGAGCTCCCGCACACGGACGCCGAGGTCGTGCCCGGCCGCGTACACCACCGAGGGGCGCTGGGGGACGTGCTTGCCGAGGACGTTCGACACCAGGAGGTGCGCCCGCTTGGGGTTGCGGCGCAGGGCGAGGCCGAGCAGGCCGCGCAGCGACGCGTCGCCGTCGAGCCCGACCCCGAGCCGCTCGGCGACCCAGGTCCCCGACCACTCCGTCGTCTCCGGCACCGCGTCTTCAGTCACGTACGTCATGTCCCTTACGTTCATCGGCCGGGGAACCGGCACGTTCGTCGGCCGGAAATCCGGCGTCTTCGTCGGCCGGGAAGCCCGGCGGTCCGGCCGGGGAGTCCGGCCGGTCAAGCGGGAAGCCCCGCGGTGAGCAGCTCCACGAAGCCGATGTCCGCCTTGGCCACGCCGAAGACCTCGGCGCGCCGCAGGGTCCGCTCGGCCCAGGCGCGGTGCGGCTTCACCTCGTTCATCTTGTTCGTGTACGAGGAGCGCAGCACCCCGCCGCCGCCCCGCTCGGGGCGGAGGATGTCCTCGGCGTCGCTGAACTCCTCGTGGCTGACCACGGAGAGCGCGTGCACGGGCAGCACGTGCGAGGGGTGGATGCAGGTCTTGCCGAGCAGGCCGTTGGCGCGGTCGAGCTCGATCTCCCGGAGCAGCCCGTCCATGTCGTGCTCGATGAGGGCCTGGCGCAGTTCCTCGGCCCGGCTCTCCAGGAAGGGGCTGCGGCGCAGCTGCGGCTTGAACATCCGCTCCTGGACGCGGAAGTACTCCCACACGGGCCCGGTCACGGTGAAGCCCGTGCCGTCGGCCCTGCCGAGGACGTTGACCACGTCGGCGATGACGGAGGCGACGATCTGCACGTCGTACGCGGTCATGTCCGGCGGTCTGCGCAGTCCGTACGCCGAGCAGAAGTCGGTGACGCCGAGGCGCAGCGCGAGGACCCGGTCGCGGTACTTGTCGACGGTGCGGGCGATTCCGGCGAGGGTCTCGGCGCGGCTCTCCAGATGCAGCAGCTCGGGCGACTCCAGGACGGGCATGGCGAAGAGCCGCCGGCCCCCGCCCGTGGGCCCCGTCGGCAGCTCCGCCTCCGCGGCCGCCACCGCCTCCAGGAACGGAACGCCCCGCTCCTCGGTGAACTTGGGCAGTACGAATCCGGACAACAGCCGGACGCTCGTCCCGAGCCTGCGGACGAGGTCGGTTATCTGCCCGGCGGCGCGGACCCGGATGAAGAGCAGCGGCGGCTCCGCGTCCCGCTCCGCCAGGTCGGCGAACTGCCTGACCAGGTTCTCCTCGGCGTCGGCGACCTCGGAGTCGTCGATGGAGTCCTCCAGGCACACGACCATGGAGATCACGCCGCGCCCGGCCTGCTTCATGATGTCGTCCGCGAGGCGGGGGCGGGTGGCCGGGCTGTAGAGCGTGGCGCCCAAGGCGGGCGCGAGCAGGTGGGGCGGGGAGTCCGCGGTGAAGGCACACGGCTCCCGGTGGAAGAGGCGCTGACGCACCTCTGGGGCGATGTGCCCGAAATGACGCATGTGATTCCCCTGCTATCGCCTGTTTCATCGACGTGGGCCGTTTGGATGTGGCCGGTAATAGTACGTAGAGACGGGTGCCGGGGGTTCCCTCCGGGCATGAACTTCAGGTAACCCGGCCATGTCACACATGCTCACCACACCACCGTCGCACGTTCGCAGCACCCGCAGGTCAGGAGCCTGATGGCGCGACCGGGAGCTTCGGCCCCCCGCGTTGTCCCACTCGTGCGGGGGAAGGCAGGATGACCGTATGACGCACGCGATGTTGAAGGGGTCGAACGTCCCTCTCGAAGCCTCGTCCGTCCGCGCGGTGCTGCGCTGGGCTCCGGGCCAGGGCGTCCCCGACGTCGACGCGTCGGCGCTGCTGCTCGGCGGCGACGGCCGGGTCCGCTCCGACGAGGACTTCGTCTTCTACAACCAGCCCCGTCACCCCGGCGGCAAGGTGTGGCGGCTCGGCAAGAAGCGGGTCGCCGAGGGGCTCACCGACACGATCCAGACGGATCTGGCGGGCCTGGATCCGGCCGTGGACCGGGTGCTCCTCGCCGCGTCGGCCGAGGGCGTCTCCTTCGAGCATGTACCCGCGCTGCGGATCCTGCTCTTCGACGCGGCGGTCGCCGACGGCGAGCCGCTGGCCTACTTCGACATCACGCCGCAGACCGGCGAGGAGACCGCGCTGATCTGCGGGGAGCTCTACCGCCGCGGTGAGGGCTGGAAATTCCGCGCGCTCGGCGAGGGGTACTCCAACGGCCTGGAGGGCCTCGCCTCCGACTTCGGCATCTCGGTGGACGACTCGGATTCCGCGGCCCCGGAGCCCGCGCCCGCAGCCCCCTCGGCGTCCTTCCCGCTGCCGCCCCAGCAGCCGGCGCCGCAGCACGCTCAGCCGTCCGTCGCCCAGCCGGCCCCGCAGACGCCCCCGCAGCCCGCGTACGGCTACCCGCCCGAGCCGCCCCGCCACCCGGCGCCCCAGCCCGCGTACGGCTATCCGCCTGCGGCGGCCACCCAGCCCGCCCCGATCGCGCCGCCGCCCCCGGTCGCCCAGCCGTCGTACGGCTATCCGCAGCCGGTGACGCCGATGCCGGACCCGAACTTCCGGCTGCCGCCGCAGGGGCCGCAGTTCCTGCCCCGCTGAGGCGGCGGGCCGGCCCGGTGGGTGCACGGGGCTCAGCCCACCTTGGTCTTGTAGCCCCGGCCCCACTGCAGTCCCCAGCCGTACAGCCGGTCGAGCTCGGCCTGGAAGCCGTAGACGAACTTCACCTCGCGGCGCACGATCAGCTCGTCCTTCACATTCTCGATGGCGACGACGGCGCAGGAGCGGGCCTGCGGCTGCCGCTCGTCGAGGTCGATCTCGATGCGCGGGCCGTTGCTGGGGTAGAGCGTGACCTTGGCCTGCGTACGGTCGAAGGCCGGTGTCTGGTCGTAGATGTACGCGAAGACCAGGAGCCGCTTGATGGACTCGCGGTGGTCGAGGTTGACGTAGATGGTCTCGCCGGAGGGTGAGCCGAACCGGTCGTCGCCGCTGAGCTTCACGAACGGCGGGCCGTTCAGGTCCCCGAAGAAGCTGCCGAGGGGTTGTACGACGCCCTTGGTGCCGTCCATGAGCTCGTACAGGCAGCCGATGTCGAGGTCGACGTTGACCACGCCCTGGGTGTGCGCCTGGACCACGTCGGGCTGGAAGAGCTTGAAGGGGTGCCGCAGCAGGCCGCCGCTGCGGCGGGGCTTGCCGATGAGGTCGGACGTGCGCATCTGCCAGGACAGGTTGACGCGCAGGTTGCCGGTGGCCGCGCCCTGTTTGGAGAGCGAGACCGTCGGGTGCCGTTTGGTGAGTTCGATGGAGTTGCTGGCGGCGCTGCCCGACTCGAAGTCCATCGAGCGCCCGCGCCACAGACCGTCCCAGAAGGACATTCCGCCCCCAAGTGCCCTTGTGCCGCCTACGAAACCGACGGGGCGGCCATGAGGACATCTCCTCGACGGCCGCCCCGCACAGAGCGTTCCTCACCCGGGCCGTCGTCACACTCCGGGAACCGGAATCGGACAGCTCGGTGAGCGAATCAGTCAGTCTCAGACCCCTGACGACACCTGGGTCTTGTCACCGCTCGCGTTCCCCTCGGCCGCTGCCAGCCTCCGGTTGCGCAGCACGGACGAGACGAAGGACCAGGCGATGAGGATGACACCGACGGAGCCGGTGATGACCTCGTGGATCTCGTACTGGATGGTGATCAGGAGGATCACGGCGAGGGCGCCGATCGCGTAGTGCGCGCCGTGCTCCAGGTAGACGTAGTCGTCGAGGGTGCCCTGGCGGACCAGGTAGACCGTGAGGGACCGGACGTACATCGCGCCGATGCCGAGACCCAGCGCCATCAGCACGATGTCGTTGGTGACGGCGAAGGCGCCGATGACACCGTCGAAGGAGAAGGACGCGTCCAGGACCTCCAGGTAGAGGAACATGAAGAACGCCGCCTTGCCGGCCATCACGACGGCCGGGACCTTCTTGCCGGACCGCTTGGCCTCTTCCTCCTGCTCGTGCTCGCGCTCCTCTTCCTCCTCCAGCTTGTTCTCGAAGTAGCCGGAGAGACCGCCGACGACGAGATACGTGATCAGACCCGCGATACCGGAGATGAGGACCGTCTGGGCCTTGTCCACATGCGCTCCACCGTGCTGGTGGGCGTGGGTGGCGAAGGTCATCGCGGTGATCAGGAGCACGATGAGCGCGATGCAGACCGACAGCATGTCGACCTTGCCGAGCTTGGCGAGCGGGCGCTCGATCCAGCCGAGCCACTTGATGTCCCGGTCCTCGAAGACGAAGTCCAGGAAGATCATCAGCAGGAACATGCCACCGAAGGCGGCGATCGACGGGTGAGCGTCGGTGACCAGCTGCTGGTACTGGTCCTTTTCGTTGAGGGCGAGGCGGACGGCCTCGATCGGGCCGACCTTGGCGCTGATGGCCACGATCACGACGGGGAAGACCAGTCGCATACCGAAGACCGCGATCAGGACACCGATGGTGAGGAAGATCTTCTGCCAGAAGGCACTCATCTTCTTCAGGATTCCGGCGTTGACCACCGCGTTGTCGAAGGACAGCGAGATCTCGAGGATGGACAGGATCGCCACGACGCCGAAGCCGGTCCACCCCCCGTAGAACACCGCGGCGACCAGGCCGAGCACGGTCACCGCGAACGACCAGCCGAAGGTTTTCAGAATCACTGGTTACCCAATCGTGTGTTTACGGGCTCCCGTTTAGCGGTCTCCCCCGCGCCGGTCCCCTGCTTTACGAAACGTTGACCCCGAAGTCTAGAGCGATACCACGCAGGCCAGACGCGTACCCCTGCCCGACGGCACGGAACTTCCACTCTTCCCCGTACCGATACACCTCGCCGAAGATCATCGCGGTCTCCGTGGAGGCGTCCTCGCTGAGGTCGTAGCGCGCGAGCTCCTGGCCGTCCGCCTGGTTCACGACGCGGATGAACGCGTTGCTGACCTGGCCGAACGTCTGCCCTCTGTTGTCCGCGTCATGGATCGAGACGGGGAAGATGATCTTGTCGCAGTTGGCCGGCACCTTGGAGAGGTCGATCAGGACCGACTCGTCGTCGCCGTCCCCCTCGCCCGTGAGGTTGTCACCGGTGTGCTCGACGGAGCCGTCGGGGCTCTTCAGATTGTTGTAGAAGACGAACCACTCGTCGCCCAGGACCCGGCCCGCGTTGCACAGCAGGGCGCTGGCGTCGAGGTCGAAGGGGGCGCCGGTGGTGGAGCGCGCGTCCCAGCCGAGGCCCACGAGGACCTGGGTGAGATCGGGTGCGGCCTTGGAGAGGGAGACATTGCCTCCCTTGGCGAGCGTGACGCCCATGGTGCTGGTCCTCCCCGTGGTGACGAGAGCCGTGCGCCCGCGGTGACGGGCGCACCAGGTGGTTGAGCACGTCCGGCGCCGCACCACGTGCGTGTGCGGCGCCGGACGGATGGTGCGGGGTGTGCTCGGCTCAGACGTTGACGCCGAAGTCCTGCGCGATGCCGCGCAGGCCCGAGGCGTAGCCCTGGCCGACCGCGCGGAACTTCCACTCGGCGCCGTGGCGGTACAGCTCGCCGAAGACCATGGCGGTCTCCGTCGAGGCGTCCTCGGAGAGGTCGTACCGCGCGATCTCCGCGCCGCCCGCCTGGTTCACGACGCGGATGAACGCGTTGCGGACCTGGCCGAACGACTGCTGGCGGTTCTCGGCGTCGTAGATCGAGACGGGGAAGACGACCTTCTCGACGTCGGCGGGGACCGCGGCCAGGTCGACCTTGATCACCTCGTCGTCGCCCTCGCCCTCACCGGTGGTGTTGTCACCGGTGTGCTCGACGGAGCCGTCGGGGCTCTTCAGGTTGTTGAAGAACACGAAGTTCTGGTCGCTGCTGACCTTGCCCTCCGCGTTCGTCAGGATCGCGCTGGCGTCGAGGTCGAAGTCCGTACCGGTGGTGGTGCGGACGTCCCAGCCGAGGCCGACCAGAACCGCGGTCAGGCCCGGTGCCTCCTTGCTCAGCGATACGTTGCCGCCCTTGCTGAGGCTGACTCCCACGAGTCCTCCCAATTGGTGTCCAGGGGCGGGGAGCCCCAAGCGTTGCGTTGCCATCGGATCAACGTGTGGATCCTAGTGACCGGTTCCCGGCCGCGAGCGAAAACGGGGCTTGCTCAGAGCGTTTCGAGGGCCTTGACGTACTCATTCAGGTCACGGGCGTCCGGCAGGCCGTTGACGACGCTCCAGCGCACCACGCCCTCCTTGTCGATGATGAAGGTGCCGCGCACCGCGCAGCCCTTCTCCTCGTCGAAGACGCCGTAGGCGCGCGAGACCTCGCCGTGCGGCCAGAAGTCGGAGAGCAGCGGGTACTCCAGGCCCTCCTGCTCGGCGAAGACGCGCAGGGTGTGGATGGAGTCGTTGGAGACGGCGAGCAGCTGGGTGTCGTCGTTGACGAACTTCGGCAGCTCGTCGCGGAGCGCGCAGAGCTCGCCGGTGCAGACGCCGGTGAACGCGAACGGGTAGAAGAGCAGCACCACGTTCTTCTCGCCGCGGAAGTCGGAGAGCCGCACGGACCGGCCGTGGTTGTCCTTCAGCTCGAACTCCGGGGCCTTGGTGCCCACCTCGATCGCCATGAGTACGCATCCCTTCGACGGGGCCCCTCGGGTGGGGCCGTTCGGGTGACACCCACCCTACTTGCGGCGATCTACGCCTTTCGGGGCGCTCGGCACACGCGTTCGCCACACGCGTTCGGCACACGCGTGAGGCCCCCGCCGACGGATGGTCGTCGGCGGGGGCCTCACGGTCGTTCTGCGGTGCCACTCTGCGGTCCGCTGGGGCCTGGCGCTCTAGCGCTTCTTGGCGGCGCCCTTGGGGGTGAGCAGCCGGCTGCCGTTCCAGTCCTTGCCGGCGTTGATGCTCTTGGTCTGGGAGAGGCCCGCTGTGGTGGCCGCCTCGCCGATCTCGCTCGGCTCGACGTACCCGTCACGACCGGTCTTCGGAGTGAGCAGCAGGATCGAGCCGCCTTCCTCCATGTAGGCGATGGCATCCACCAGCGCATCGGTCAGGTCCCCGTCGTCCTCACGGAACCAGAGCACCACGGCGTCAGCCACGTCGTCGTAGTCCTCGTCGACGAGCTCGGAGCCAATGGTCTCTTCGATGACCTCGCGGAGCTCCTGATCGACGTCGTCGTCGTAGCCGATCTCCTGGACCACCTGGTCGGGCTGGAAACCAAGCCTTACGGCAAGGTTCGTCTCCGCGTGGTCCGCGGTCGCGCTCACGGATTGCCTCCTGATCATGTTTTTGGGAATGCCTGTCAGCCACGCGCGTGCGCGGGGCGTTGGCCGTAGTCCACACGGGCGGGACGGATCGCGCAAGTACCCGGCCGTCGAGACCGCCGAAACGGTGATGTTCCCGACCGTGTCGCCGCAACTGCCGCCTCACCTGTACGAGGCCGAACGGCTCTGCGAAGCGGCTGGACACGTTGGGCGTATCGTTGCGATTTGGGCCGAGCCTACCCCAGGGTGGCCGGATGAGCGTCTCGGTTACCAATCGGTAGACATGACGTTTGCGTCCGCGAGGTACACGATGGGAAACGGTGCACGGCCAGGCACACCGCAGGCGAGAGCCCCAACAGCGAAGGAACAGCGTGGCTTCCGGATCCGATCGCAACCCGATCATCATTGGCGGCCTGCCGAGTCAGGTCCCGGACTTCGATCCCGAAGAGACCCAGGAGTGGCTCGACTCCCTCGACGCCGCGGTCGACGAACGCGGCCGTGAGCGGGCCCGCTACCTGATGCTCCGATTGATCGAACGCGCGCGCGAGAAGCGCGTCGCCGTGCCCGAGATGCGCAGCACGGACTACGTCAACACGATCGCCACCAAGGACGAGCCGTTCTTCCCCGGCAACGAGGAAGTCGAACGCAAGATCCTGAACGCGACCCGCTGGAACGCCGCGGTGATGGTCTCCCGCGCCCAGCGCCCCGGTATCGGTGTCGGCGGCCACATCGCCACCTTCGCCTCCTCCGCGTCGCTCTACGACGTGGGCTTCAACCACTTCTTCCGCGGCAAGGACGAGGGCGACGGCGGCGACCAGATCTTCTTCCAGGGGCACGCGTCCCCCGGTATCTACGCCCGCGCCTTCCTCCTCGACCGGCTCACCGAGCCGCAGCTCGACGCGTTCCGCCAGGAGAAGTCCAAGGCGCCCAACGGCCTCTCGTCGTACCCGCACCCGCGCCTGATGCCGGACTTCTGGGAGTTCCCGACCGTGTCCATGGGCCTCGGCCCGCTCGGCGCGATCTTCCAGGCCCGGATGAACCGCTACATGGAGGCGCGCTCCATCGCGGACACCTCCAAGTCGCACGTCTGGGCGTTCCTCGGCGACGGCGAGATGGACGAGCCCGAGTCGCTCGGCCAGCTCTCCATCGCCGCCCGCGAGGGCCTGGACAACCTCACCTTCGTCGTCAACTGCAACCTGCAGCGCCTGGACGGCCCGGTGCGCGGCAACGGCAAGATCATCCAGGAGCTGGAGTCGCAGTTCCGCGGCGCCGGCTGGAACGTCATCAAGCTGGTCTGGGACCGCAGCTGGGACCCGCTGCTCGCGCAGGACCGCGACGGCATCCTGGTCAACAAGCTGAACACGACGCCCGACGGCCAGTTCCAGACGTACGCCACCGAGACCGGCGCCTACATCCGCGACCACTTCTTCGGCGACGACCACCGGCTGCGCGCCATGGTCGAGAACATGACCGACGACCAGATCCTGCACCTGGGCCGCGGCGGTCACGACCACAAGAAGATCTTCGCGGCGTTCTCGGCGGCCAAGGCGCACAAGGGCCAGCCGACGGTGATCCTCGCCCAGACGGTCAAGGGCTGGACCCTCGGCCCGAACTTCGAGGGCCGCAACGCCACGCACCAGATGAAGAAGCTGACGGTCGACGACCTCAAGGGCTTCCGGGACCGCCTGCACATCCCGATCACGGACAAGCAGCTGGAGGACGGCGCCCCGCCGTACTACCACCCGGGCCGGGACTCCGAAGAGATCCAGTACATGCACGACCGCCGCAAGGGCCTCGGGGGCTACGTCCCGACCCGTGTCGTGCGCGCCAAGCCCCTCCAGCTGCCCGACGACAAGGCGTACGCGGCCGCGAAGAAGGGCTCGGGACAGCAGTCGATCGCCACCACCATGGCGTTCGTCCGCATCCTGAAGGACCTCATGCGGGACAAGGAGATCGGCAAGCGCTTCGTGCTGATCGCCCCCGACGAGTACCGCACCTTCGGCATGGACGCGTTCTTCCCGAGCGCGAAGATCTACAACCCGCTCGGCCAGCAGTACGAGGCCGTGGACCGCGACCTCCTCCTCGCGTACAAGGAGTCCCCGACGGGCCAGATGCTGCACGACGGCATCTCGGAGGCGGGCTGCACGGCGTCCCTCATCGCCGCCGGTTCGGCCTACGCCACCCACGGCGAGCCGCTGATCCCCGTCTACGTCTTCTACTCGATGTTCGGTTTCCAGCGCACCGGCGACCAGTTCTGGCAGATGGCCGACCAGCTCGCGCGCGGTTTCGTCCTCGGCGCGACCGCCGGCCGCACGACCCTGACCGGCGAGGGCCTGCAGCACGCGGACGGCCACTCGCAGTTGCTCGCCTCCACGAACCCGGGCTGTGTCGCCTACGACCCCGCCTTCGGCTACGAGATCGCGCACATCGTCAAGGACGGCCTGCGCCGGATGTACGGCCCCGACAGTGAGGACGTCTTCTACTACCTCACCGTCTACAACGAGCCGATCCAGCACCCGGCCGAGCCGGCCGACGTGGACGTCGACGGCATCATCAAGGGCATCTACCGCTTCAAGACCGGTGAGCAGGGCGCCATCCCGGCCCAGATCATCGCGTCCGGCGTCGCGGTGCCGTGGGCGGTCGAGGCCCAGCGGATCCTCGCCGCGGAGTGGAACGTCAAGGCGGACGTCTGGTCGGCGACCTCCTGGAACGAACTGCGCCGCGAGGCCGTGGACGTGGAGCGCCACAACTTCCTGCACCCCGACGAGGAGCAGCGCGTCCCCTACGTCACGCAGAAGCTGTCCGGCGCCGAAGGCCCGTTCGTGGCCGTCTCCGACTGGATGCGGAGCGTCCCCGACCAGATCTCCCGCTGGGTGCCCGGCACGTACCAGTCGCTGGGCGCGGACGGCTTCGGCTTCGCCGACACCCGCGGTGCGGCCCGGCGCTTCTTCCACATCGACGCGCAGTCGATCGTGGTCGGCGTGCTGACCGAACTGGCCCGCGAGGGCAAGGTCGACCGCTCCGTCCTGAAGCAGGCGATCGACCGCTACCAGCTCCTCGACGTCACGGCCGCCGACCCGGGCGCGGCCGGGGGCGACGCGTAGCGCCCCAGGCACACAGCACTCCAGATACATAGCGCTCCAGATACACAGCGCTCCATCCGATGGGCGGCGGGGTACGGTCCCGCCGCCCTTCGGCGTTTTCTACGATGCGCCCATGAAGGAAGAACCGGCGCAACCCGCACAGATCCGCTGGGAGCGGCGCACGCAGCGCCCGCTCCTCGCGCTCGCGGTGGCGTTCGCCGTCGCCTACGCCGTGCCGATCGTGATGCCCGACGCCGACCCGGCCGTGGCGAAGACCTGCTCGATGGTGGAGTGGTTCGTCTGGGGTGCGTTCGCCGTCGACTACGTCGTGCGTCTGCTCCTCGCCGAGCACCGCGGACGGTTCGTGCGCACCCACTGGCTGGACCTGTGTGCCGTGCTCCTTCCGATGATTCAGCCGCTGCGGTTGCTGCGGCTCGTCGCCACGCTGACTCTCGTCGGCCGACGGGCCAGGATGGCGTCGCAGATAAGGCTGACGACGTATGTCGTGGGGTCGGTGGTGGGGCTGTTGATGTTCGGCTCCCTGGCGGTGCTCTCCGTGGAGCGGGACGCACCGGGCGGGAACATCAAGACGCTCGGCGACGCGGTGTGGTGGTCCTTCACCACGATGACGACCGTCGGCTACGGCGACCACGCGCCGACGACGGGCCTCGGCAGGGTGCTCGCGGTCGGGCTCATGCTGTCGGGCATCGCCCTGCTCGGTGTCGTCACCGCGAACATCGCCGCCTGGTTCATCGCCCGCTTCGAGAAGGACGATGCCGAGGAGCGGCGTCAGACAGCCGCGATCGAGGCGTTGACGGCCGAGGTGAAGGCGCTGCGGGCCCAGGTGACAGCGCTGTCGGGTGCGGAGCCGGAGGTGGTTGCGGTGCCCGGAGTGGTGGGTGCCGAGCCGCAGGTGGGTGCCGAGCCGCAGGTGGGTGCTGCGGTGCCACGGCCCGGAGCGGGGAAGCCCGGCGCGTAGCCGGAGCCTCCCGTCCCGGTGAGCGTCGCGCGATCCGGCCGACTCCGCGACCACGTACGGCCGCGTGAGCCGGGGCGCTTGCGCGTGATGTCTCCGCGAGTACCCCCGTTCAGTTCTCCCAGACCTTGAAAGCCCTGACGCGGTATGGGGATTCGGGAGCCCAGGTGCCGCTGCCCGGATAGGTGTTGAACTCGCCGGTCTCGGCGCACTCCGCCGACTGGTACACCGTCACGGGCCGGCCCGTGCGGTTGGCGACGGCCTCCGCGCTGCTCCCTCCGGCAGCGCGGTGCAGCTCTCGATGTCGATGCCCGCCAGTTCGTACACATGGCGGGGGCCGCGGAAGCCCGCCTTCTCCCAGAGGCAGAGCTCGCCGGCGCCGCAGCCGCGCAGTGTCGGCGGGGCGGCGGCCCCGGCGTGCGTGGGCGTGAGGAGGACCGCGGCGAGTGCGGCCAATACGGCGAGTGCGGCTGCGGTGGCGGTCGCGGGTGTGGTCGTACGCATGCTTCTTCAACCCCCGTGTGCTGTGGCTCCGTTGGCCACGTGTGCGGATCTTCTGTCTGCACTGTGGACCCGCCGGACCGGCCGTCGGAAGGGGTACGAATGTGCGTCACCCTGATAGGCGAAAGCCCCCCAGGTTCTCCCTGAGGGGCTTTCCCCGATACTCACGAACTTCGGCGTCGGTGCCTCAGATGTGGCCCACGCCCGCGCCCGCCTCGGCGTTGACGCCGCGCTTGGTCAGGAACGCGACGAAGACGGCGGCCGCGGCGACTCCGGTGGCGACCAGGCAGGCCAGGCCCATGCCCGACATGAAGGTGTCGTGGGCGACCGAGGTGATCTGGTCGGCGATCGACGGCGGAGCCTTCGGCGGCACCGGCGCCACACCGACCTGGACGGCCTCGGCGGCCTTGTCGAGCTCGGCCTCGCTGAGCGGCGGAAGCTTCGCATCGGCCCAGTTGTCGGGCAGGTCGCTGTCGACCTTGGACGCCATGACGGCGCCGAGGACGGCCGTGCCGAGGCTGCCGCCGATCTGCATCGCGGCCTGCTGGAGACCGCCGGCGACGCCGGAGAGCTCCATCGGCGCGTTGCCCACGATGACCTCCGTCGCGCCGACCATCACCGGGGCGAGGCCGAGGCCGAGGAGCGCGAACCAGATCGACATGAGACCGCTGCCGGTGCCCGCCTCCAGCGTGGACATGCCGTACATGGCGACGGCGGTGAAGAGCATGCCGCCGGCCAGCGGGACGCGCGGGCCCACCTTGGTGATCATCGCGCCGGCCAGCGGCGAGCCGATGATCATCATGCCGGTGAGCGGCAGCAGGTGCAGGCCGCTGTCCACGGGGCTCATCCCGTGCACGTTCTGCAGGTAGAAGGTGACGAAGAAGAGGCCGCCCATGAAGGCGATGGCCATGAGCACCATCAGGACCACGCCCGCGGAGAGCGGCACCGAGCGGAACAGGGCCAGCGGAATGAGCGGCTCCTTGACCTTCGACTCCCAGGCCGCGAAGAGCGCGAAGCTCAGTACGGAGGCGCCGATGAAGGTCCAGGTCATGCCGTCGCCCCAGCCCCACTCCGGGGCCTTGATGAGCGCCCAGACCAGGCAGAACATGGCCGCCGACAGCAGGGCGATACCGACGACGTCGAAGGACTTCGGCGCGTTCTCCGCACGGTGGTCCTTGAGGATGACCACACCGAGCACTACAGCGATGATGCCGACCGGCACGTTGATGAAGAAGACGGACTGCCAGCTGACGTGCTGGACGAGGAGACCGCCGAGGATCGGGCCGCCGGCCGTGGAGGCGCCGATCACCATGCCCCAGATGCCGATGGCCATGTTGAGCTTCTCGGCCGGGAACGTCGCCCGGAGCAGTCCGAGCGCGGCGGGCATCAGCAGGGCGCCGAAGAGCCCCTGGAGCACGCGGAAGGCGACGACCAGCGGGATGGTGTCGGAGAGGCCGATGGCACCCGAAGCGGCGGCGAAGCCCACCACGCCTATGAGGAAGGTCTGGCGGTGGCCGAAGCGGTCGCCCAGCTTGCCCGCGGTGATCAGCGCGACGGCGAGGGCGAGGAAGTAGCCGTTGGTGATCCACTGCACCTCGGCGAAGGTGGCGCCGAGGTCCTTCTGGATGGCCGGGTTGGCGATCGCCACGATGGTGCCGTCCAGGGCGACCATCATCACGCCGATCGCGACGGCGAAGAGCGTCAGCCAGGGGTGGCCGCGGAGCCCCTTGGCCGGGGCCGGAACGGAGAGGGGCTCCGGCGCCTCGTCCGCCTTGTCGACGGTGGTCTGACTAGTCATGCGTTCGAGGTTAGTGACAGCGTCTGACAGTTGACAAACCATTTCACTAGTCGGTGACTGTCACGTGCCTCACAGGTAAGGTGAACTGGGCAAACGGCCGGAAAGAGGACCATGGTGTGAAGACGACGCAGCGAGCGACGGACCGCCCGGAGACACGGCAGGAGAGCGCCGAGGACACGTCCGCGGAAGCCTCCAGGCCGGGGCTGCGCGAGCGCAAGAAGCAGCGCACCCGGGACGCCCTCCTGCGCGTGGCGCTCGAACTCTTCACCACCAAGGGGTACGAGGAGACGACCGTCGACGAGATCGCCGAGGCCGTCGACGTCTCCCAGCGCACGTTCTTCCGCTACTTCGCCAACAAGCAGGAAGCCGCCTTCGCGGTCCAGGAGATGGTGGAGGCGCGCTTCGTCCAGGCCCTGCGCGACCGCCCCGCTCACGAAGCCCCGCTGGTGGCGCTGCGCGGTGCCGTGCTCGGCGCCTGGGAGGCGATGGGCCAGTCCATCGAGGAGGTCGTGCCGGTCGAACTCCACATGCGGACCTACCAGATGATCGAGTCGACACCCGCCCTGCTCGCCGTCCACCTGCGCCGCTCCATCGAGATGGAGGACGAGGTCGCCCGCGTGATCGCCGAGCGCGAGGGCCTCGACGTCGACAGCGACCCGCGCCCCCGCGTGGCGGTGGCCGCCTTCAGCGGCGTCATGCGCGTGACGGGACGGCTGTGGGGCGCGGGCGAGGACACCAGCCCGGAGTCGATCCGCGTCCTCACGGAGACCTACCTCGACCACTTGGGCCCCGCCCTGGCCGGGGAGTGGCGCACACGCACCCCCTGAGGCAACCGGCCCGAGGCAACCGGCCGGAACCGCCCCTACGTTGAGCAGCGGCCCATACACCCTGGGTCGCTCGATGTGTCTGCTTCGCCTCAATTACCCCTGTGGAAACGTGATCTGCCTCACGCGATGCACGGTAAACATCACGATTCTCCTAGGGTGGTCCGTAGTGACTTCCTTCGACTCCTCCCCTCAACTCAACGCCTGGCGCGCTCTCCTCGCGCTCGCCGTGGTGTTCGTCATGCTCGCCACCACCGGCTGGACCGCCGTGCGCCACAACAAGGGCGACGCGTCGCCCTTGGAGGCCGCCCTCACCGCTTGGGAGAAGGGCAGCATCGCCGGACGCGCGCTGCCCGACCCGGACGGGCCCGCCGGCCGGCTCGCCCACTTCTTCGCCTCGCTCGACACGCAGCAGCGCAACCGGCTCGCCGCCCGCTACCCGCTCGCGGTCGGCAACATGAACGGCGCGCCCGCCGAGCTCCGCTACCGCGCCAACCACATCGCGCTGGGACAGGCCCGCAAGGTCGAGCGCCAGCGCATGCGCGACAACCGCCTCTCCCCGCTGGGGAAGCAGGAGGCCGAGCGCAGAATGAAGCGGTTCGGGGTGATGATGCGCCCGGGACGCCAGGTGCTCGCCTTCGATCCCATGGGCTCCGGGCGCATGGCCGAAGTCTTCGGAGACATGGACAAGGCCCGCCGGGTGTCGGTGGTCGTGCCCGGTGTCGACACGAACGTACTGACCTTCGAGCGGACCTTCCGCAAGTACTCCGCTCCGGTGGGCATGGCGAAGGCGCTCTACCACGAGGAGCGTGCGGTGGACCCCGGCGCGCGTACCGCCGTGATCGCCTGGGCCGACTACACCGCGCCCGTCGGGATCGGCGTGGACGCGGCGACGGCGATGCGCGCCGAGGACGGGGCCAAGCGGCTCGACTCCCTGGTGCGCGGCCTGCCCGGCCGCACTCCGGTCGCGCTGTACTGCCACAGCTACGGCTCCGTGGTGTGCGGGGTGGCCGCGCGGAAGCTGCCTCCGCGGGTCACGGACATCGCGGTGGCCGGCAGCCCGGGCATGCGCGCCGACTCGGCCTCTCAGCTGGGCACGAAGGCCCGGGTCTGGGCCACCCGGGACGGCGACGACTGGATTCAGGACGTGCCGAACATGGAGATCGGCGGGCTCGGCCACGGTGCCGACCCGGTGGCCGTCGGCTTCGGCGCGCGTATCCTCTCAGCGGCCGGCGCGCGGGGCCACACCGGCTATTTCGAGCCGGGCACGGAGAGCCTCCGCAACTTCGCGGAAATCGGCACCGGTGCGTACCGCTCGGTGCGGTGCGCGAGCGACGACGACGCCTGCCGGAAGGGTTTTTCCGGCACGGCCGCGGCCTGACGCGCGTAGAAATCCATGAAACAGCGGCCCGCCGCAGGAGGGACGGAGGCGCTCGTGCCGCCTACGATGAGCCGCATGGGTGATGTTCTGGCCGGATTTCATGCCGCCTGGGAGTTCGAGTCCGACTCTGTGCTCATCCGCTTCGAACGGGGGATCCGCACACCGAAGCTCTTCCAGGCTCTCGGTGAACGGCGCATCCCCCATGAGGCGATCGCGGCGGTGACGCTCTCCCCCGGCAAACGCGGGACCGTGGTGCTGCACGCCGTGCCGAGACCGGGCGCCGATCCTCTGATGGAGGCCGCGGCGGGCCAGCTCAAGGAGGGCAGCGACCCGTACCGCCTGGTGCTTCCCGCGGAGCGGGAGACACTCGCCGAGTACTACGCGGACGAGCTGCGGGCCCGGCTCGCGCCGGACGTCGGCGAGAGCGCGGACCGCTTCCTGGTGGCCGCCCCCGAGGCGCCCCTGCAGTTCAAGGCGTACGACGGGAAGGCGTCCTTCGACGGCAAGCTGGTGTCCTTCCGCTGGTTCTGGACGGGCGCGTCGTCGGCGAAGTGGAAGGCCGGGGACCAGAGCTTCCCCGTCACGGACCTGTGCGGCATCGAATGGCGCTCTCCGGAGGTCTTCGAGGGCCATCTGCGGCTGCTCCGCCGCGACACCCCGGTCCAGCAGCCGGCGCAGGCCGACCAGGACCCGGCGGCCGTCGTCTTCGGCCTCGGTTACGGCCCGGTCCACGAGTCGCTGCCGTTCGCCGCTTCGGTCCTCGCCGCGGTCCGCGCGTCGAGCCCGGCCCTGCTGCCCGACGGCGTCGGCGCGGGCGCTCCCGCGGTGCCTGCCGTGCGCCGCGATCCGGCGGACATCGCGGACCGCATCCGGCACCTCGGCGAGCTGCACCAGGCCGGCCTGCTCACGGACGACGAGTTCACGATGAAGAAGGCCGAGCTGCTGGCGGAGCTCTGAGCGGGTGGCGGCTCCCGGCCGCCGCCGGCTACTCCCGGCCCGCCGAGGTGAAGGTCATGTCGGCGTAGCGGTTGCCGGCGACGTCGGCGGCGATCGGGTTCAGCAGGGCGAGGTCGTCGTCGGTGAGGGTGATGCGGGTGGCCGCGGTGTTCTCCTCGACGCGGGTGGGCCTGCGGGTGCCGGGGATCGGGACGACGGGCAGGCCGTGGACCGCGGCCTGCTGCTGGACCCAGGCCAGGGCGATCTGTCCGAGGCTCGCTCCGTGGGCGTCGGCGACGGAGCGGACCGGGGCCAGGAGCGCGGCGTTGGCGGTGGCGTTCTCGCCGGTGAAGCGGGGCTGCTGGCGGCGGAAGTCGTCCTCGCCGAGCTCCTTGTCCGCGTGGGTGAAGGAGCCGGTGAGGAAGCCGCGGCCGAGCGGGGAGTAGGGCACGAGCGCCACGCCGAGCTCGGCGGCCGTGGGGACCACGCTCCGCTCGATGTCGCGGCTGAAGAGCGACCACTCCGACTGGACCGCGGCGATGGGGTGGACGGCGTGCGCGGCGCGCAGCTCGGCGCCGGTGACCTCGCTCAGGCCGACGTGCTTGACCTTGCCCGCGGCGACGAGCTCGGACAGCACACCGACCGTCTCCTCGATCGGCACGTCCGGGTCGCGGCGGTGCATGTAGTAGAGGTCGACGACGTCCGTGCCGAGGCGGCGCAGGCTGGCGTCGATGCTGGAGCGGATGTACTCCGGAGAGTTGTCGATGCGCCGCTTCGTCGGCTCGGCCGGGTCGATGGCCAGGGCGAACTTGGTGGCGAGGACGATTTCGTCGCGGTGCGCCTCGACGAAGGGGGCCAGGAACTTCTCGTTCTCGCCCATGCCGTAGACGTCGGCGGTGTCGTAGAGGGTGACGCCCAGTTCCAGGGCGCGGTCCAGGGTGGCCCTGGCCTCGCCGGTGTCCGTGGGGCCGTAGGCGAAGCTCATGCCCATGCAGCCGAGGCCCTGGACGCCGACCTCCGGCCCTTCGCCGCCGAGTCGCACCTTCGTGATGTTCGTGTCCGTCATGGTGTTCAGGGCCTTTCCGACGCCCGCCGGGCGCCCGCGTATGTGTCGATCTTGTAGTCGAGGACGGCGAGGGTGTCCTGCAGCTCCGCGATGCGGGCGCGGACGTCGCGCCGGGTGCTCTCCAGGAGTTCCTGGCGCTCGGGGAAGGTGTGTTCGCCCTCGCGCACCAGTTCCGCGTAACGGACCATGTCCGCCACGGGCATCCCGGTCAGGCGCAGCTTGCCGACGAAGGCGAGCCAGTTCAGGTCCCGGCTGGTGTAGCGGCGCTGGCCCGTGTGGGAGCGGTCGATGTGCGGCATCAGGCCGATCCGCTCGTACCAGCGCAGGGTGTAGGCGGTGAGGCCGGTACGGTCGGCGACTTCGCTGATCGTGTAGCGGTCCTCACTGTTCGGGCGGGTTGCTGCGCTCCTGGTCTCCATCACCGTCATGCCCACACGCTAGAACCCTGGAGTGCACTCCAAGCAAGCGGGAATCGGCGGCGACCCGCGGATGCGGGGAAGACCCCTCGATGCGGCTGGGCCTGGCGGGCGCTTAGGCTCGGGGGCATGCAGAGCCTGGCGTTGATCGAGAACTGGCCGGTCCCCACCGCTGCCGCGGCCGTCGTCCGTGCGGACGGCACCGTCGTCGGGACCCACGGCCCCACGGACCGGCGGTTCGCCCTCGCCTCGGTCACCAAGCCCGTCGCGGCGTACGCGGCCCTCGTGGCGTACGAAGAGGGGGCGATCGAGCTCGACGAGCCCGCAGGGCCCGAGGGGTCGACGGTGCGGCATCTGCTGGCGCACACCAGTGGCCTCGCGTTCGACGAGCACCGGGTGACGTCGGCGCCGGGGACGCGGCGGCTGTACTCGAACGCGGGCTTCGAGGTGCTGGGCGATCACATCGCCAAGGCGACGGACATTCCCTTCGCGGAGTATCTGCGGCAGGCGGTGCTGGAGCCGCTCGGCATGACCGCGACCGCGCTGGAGGGGGAGGGCTCGCCCGCCAAGGACGGGGTGTCCACGGTCGACGACCTGGCCAGGTTCGCCGCGGAGGTGCAGGCGCCCCGGTTGCTCGACGCGCGGACCGTGGCGGCGGCGATGACGGTGACGTACCCGGGGCTGAAGGGCGTCCTGCCGGGGTACGGGCATCAGAATCCGAACGACTGGGGGCTCGGGTTCGAGATCCGGGACTCCAAGGCGCCGCACTGGACGGGGAGTTCCTCGTCGCCCCGGACGTTCGGGCACTTCGGCCAGGCAGGGACGTTCCTGTGGATCGACCCGGACGCGGGGGCGGCCTGCGTCGCCCTCACCGACCGGCCCTTCGGGCCGTGGGCCGTCGAGGTGTGGCCCCCGTTCACGGACGCGGTGCTCTCCGAGCTGCGCGGGTGATCGGCCACCCGCCGCATCCTCAGGGGCCCTGAGGGGTGCCCGTCATCTCCCAGATCAGCAGTTCCGCCGCATCCGAGGCCAGCCCTTCCAGGCCCGCCTCCCCGGTGATCCGCGCCGAGTCGCCCGGCCCCAACCGCTCCTCCCCCAGGGCCACTTCGCCGCGCACCACATGGACGTACACGAAGGGCGCGGCCGGGACCGCGAGCCGCTCGCCCGCCGCCGGGCGCCGCACATGCAGCAGCGCCCCCGCGCCGGGCACCGCGTACGGCGTCGAGTCGGCGACGCCGCGGACCACTTCGTAGGCCGGGTCGCCGCCCGGGGCGAGGGGGGCCAGCCACATCTGGACGAAGACGAGCGGGGCCGCGCCGTCATTGCGTTCCACATGGCGGACGCCGCCCGCCGCGGACAGGTGCTGCACGTCGCCGGGGCGGACCAGTGACGCGTGGCCCGTCGAGTCCCGGTGGGTGAGCTCGCCCTCGACGACCCAGGTCACGATCTCGGTGTGGCTGTGCGGGTGTTCGTCGAAGCCGGCGCCGGGGGCGAGGCGCTCTTCGTTGCAGGCCAGGACCGCGCCGAAGCGGAGGTTGTCGGGGTCGTAGTGAGGCCCGAAGGAGAAGGCGTGGCAGGACTCGATGCCGGCCGCGGTCTCCCCGCCGCGGTACCGGTCGCCGGAGCGCCGTACATCAATCACGCACCCCACCGTAGCCCCGGCACCGCACGTCCCCGCCCCGATAAGGCAGTCTTGTCCCGTGCCCGAACCCTCAGCGAACGAAGCCCATCAGGAGTCCCGCCGGGAATCCCGCCCGGAGTCCGGCCAGGACGCCCGCAGGTCCGCCCACGCCCACACCGCGACCCTGAAGCGGCTGGAGAAGTCGTCAGGGAGCCTCGCGGCGCAGGCCATCGCGCGGATGGACGAGACGCTGTCCTGGTACCGGGCGATGCCTCCGGAGAACCGCTCCTGGATCGGTCTGGTCGCGCAGGCCGGTATCGCCGCCTTCACCGAGTGGTTCCGGCACCCGGACGCCCCGCAGGCCATCTCCACCGATGTCTTCGGCACCGCTCCCCGCGAGCTGACCAGGGCGATCACCCTGCGCCAGACCGTGGAGATGGTGCGGACGACGATCGAGGTGATGGAGTCCGCGATCGACGAGGTCGCGGCCCCCGGCGACGAGTCCGTGCTCCGGGAGGCCCTTCTCGTCTACGCCCGCGAGATCGCCTTCGCCACCGCACAGGTGTACGCGCAGGCCGCCGAGGCACGCGGTGCCTGGGACGCCCGCCTGGAGTCCCTGGTCGTGAACGCGGTGCTGTCCGGGGAGGCCGACGAGGGGGCCGTCTCGCGCGCCGCCGCGCTCGGCTGGAACTCCCCCGAGCACGTCTGCGTGGTGCTCGGCACCGCCCCCGACGGCGACAGCGAGCTCACCGTCGAGGCCATCCGCCGCGCCGCCCGGCACGCGAAACTGCAGGTCCTGACCGGTGTCCTCGGCACCCGGCTGGTCGTCATCGCGGGCGGCAACGACAATCCGCTGCACGTGGCGAAGTCCTTGATCGGGCCGTACGCCGCCGGTCCCGTGGTGGCGGGACCGATCGTCCCCGACCTGCTCGCGGCGACCCGCTCCGCGCAGGCCGCGGCCGCCGGACTCAAGGCGTCCGCCGCCTGGCAGGACGCCCCCCGGCCGGTCCTCGCGGACGATCTGCTGCCGGAGCGCGCGATGGCGGGGGATCCGGCGGCCCGTGAGCAGCTGGTGGAGGAGATCTACAGACCGCTGGAGGAGGCGGGCTCCGCGCTCCTGGAGACGCTGAGCGTCTATCTGGAGCAGGCGAGCAGCCTCGAAGGGGCGGCCCGGATGCTCTTTGTGCATCCCAACACCGTGCGCTACCGGCTCCGACGTGTGACTGACGTCACCGGTTGGTCACCTTCCGATGTGCGTTCCGCGTTCACGCTGCGGATCGCGCTGATCCTGGGACGTCTGGCCGACGCGGATCTTCAATCCTAGGGTTTTGTCGAGCTCCTACAATTACCCCAGCGGTTCTTCGTCCCTGTCCCCACGGGCGGCCCCCACCGTCCACAAGAGAGAGTGTAAGAGTGCTCGTACTCGTCGCTCCCGGCCAAGGCGCTCAGACGCCCGGCTTCCTGACCCCCTGGCTCGACCTCCCCGGTGCCGCCGACCGCATCGCCGCCTGGTCCGACGCCATCGGGCTCGACCTCGCCCATTACGGCACCGAGGCCGACGCGGACGCGATCCGCGACACGGCAGTGGCCCAGCCGCTGCTCGTGGCCGCCGGACTGCTCTCCGCCGCGGCACTCGGTGACATCACGCCGGGCGCCGTCGCCGGACACAGCGTCGGTGAGATCACCGCCGCCGCGTACGCCGGTGTGCTCAGTGACGACGCCGCCCTGGGCTTCGTCCGCACCCGCGGCCTGGCGATGGCGGAGGCCGCCGCGGTCACGCAGACCGGCATGGCGGCGCTGCTCGGCGGCGACCCCGAGGTCACCGTCCCGCACCTGCAGAAGCTTGGCCTGACCCCGGCGAATGTGAACGGCGCAGGTCAGATCGTTGCAGCGGGTACGCTGGAGCAACTGGATGCCCTGCAGGCCGACAAGCCCGAAGGTGTCCGCAAGGTCGTCGCCCTCAAGGTCGCGGGCGCGTTCCACACGGAGCACATGGCGCCCGCCGTGGCGAAGCTGGAGCAGGCCGCGGCCGGTCTCACCGCCGCCGACCCGAAGATTCCGTACGTCTCGAACCGCGACGGCAGCACCGTCGACACCGGCGCCGAGGTGATCTCCCGCCTGGTCGGCCAGGTCGCCAACCCGGTCCGCTGGGACCTGTGCATGGAGACCTTCAAGGAGCTCGGTGTGACGGCGCTGATCGAGGTGTGCCCCGGCGGCACCCTGACCGGTCTGGCCAAGCGCGCCCTGAAGGGCGTGCAGACCCTCGCGGTGAAGACCCCTGACGACCTCGACGCGGCCCGCGCGCTCGTCGCCGAGCATTCCTGAGCCGACGACAGACAAGGAGCCGTAGCGCATGTCGAAGATCAAGCCCGGCAAGGGCCATCCGTACGCGCGGATCATGGGCGTCGGCGGCTACCGGCCCACCCGCGTCGTGCCGAACGAGGTCATCCTGGAGACGATCGACTCGTCCGACGAATGGATCCGCTCCCGCTCCGGCATCGCGACCCGCCACTGGGCCTCCGAGGAGGAGACCGTGGCCGCGATGTCGATCGAGGCGTCGGGCAAGGCGATCGCGGACGCGGGCATCACGCCCGCGCAGATCGGTGCCGTGATCGTCTCCACCGTCTCGCACTTCAAGCAGACCCCGGCCATCGCGACCGAGATCGCGGACAAGATCGGCGCGGGCAAGCCCGCCGCGTTCGACATCTCCGCGGGCTGCGCCGGCTTCGGCTACGGCCTGACGCTGGCCAAGGGCATGGTCGTCGACGGCTCCGCGGAGTACGTCCTGGTGATCGGCGTGGAGCGGCTGAGCGACCTCACCGACCTGCACGACCGTGCCACGGCCTTCCTCTTCGGTGACGGCGCGGGCGCCGTGATTGTGGGCCCCGCCAAGGAGCCGATGATCGGTCCGACGGTCTGGGGCTCGGAGGGCGACAAGGCCGAGACGATCAAGCAGACCGAGTCCTGGGAGGTGTACCGCAACGGCGGTGCGCCCGCCAAGTTCCCTGCGATCACGCAGGAGGGCCAGGCGGTCTTCCGCTGGGCCGTGTTCGAGATGGCGAAGGTCGCCCAGCAGGCGCTGGACGCGGCCGGAATCACCGCGGACGACCTGGACGTCTTCATTCCGCACCAGGCCAACGAGCGGATCATCGACTCGATGGTGAAGACTCTGAAACTGCCCGAACACGTCACGGTCGCCCGTGACGTGCGCACCACCGGCAACACCTCGGCCGCCTCGATCCCGCTCGCGATGGAGCGGCTCCTGGCGACCGGCGAGGCGAAGAGCGGCGACACCGCGCTCGTCATCGGCTTCGGGGCGGGTCTCGTGTACGCCGCCACGGTCGTTACCCTCCCCTAGGCATCTCGTCCGGATCTTCCGATCCGTACAGCTGTGCCCAGCCTGCCGCTGCCGCGGCGGGCGCCCCACCCTCTGGATCCACAAGAAGGAGCGCCAACATGGCCGCCACTGAGAAGGAGATCGTCGACGGTCTCGCCGAGATCGTGAACGAGATCGCCGGCATCCCGGTCGAGGACGTCCAGCTGGACAAGTCCTTCACCGACGACCTGGACGTCGACTCGCTGTCCATGGTCGAGGTCGTCGTCGCCGCCGAAGAGCGCTTCGACGTCAAGATCCCGGACGACGACGTCAAGAACCTCAAGACGGTCGGCGACGCGACCAAGTACATCCTCGAGCACCAGAGCTGACCCAGCTCGTGCTCAGTCGCCACCCGGCGGTGGCGCCGCTGATCCCCTCAACACCGTGGAGAATTTTCCTGTGAACTCGACCAATCGCACCGTGGTCGTCACCGGTATCGGCGCAACCACACCGCTGGGTGGCGACGCAGCCTCGACGTGGGAGGGCCTGCTCGCGGGCCGTTCCGGCGTCAGCACGCTGGAGCAGGACTGGGCAGCCGAGCTGCCGGTCCGCATCGCCGGTCAGATCGCCGTGGAGCCGGGCGAGGTCATCCCCCGCCCGCAGGCCCGCAAGCTGGACCGGTCGGCGCAGTTCGCGCTGATCGCGGCCAAGGAGGCCTGGGCGGACGCCGGCTACACCGCCAAGGCGGGCGAGGACGCTTCCGTGGACCCGCACCGTCTCGGCGCGGTCATCGCGTCCGGCATCGGCGGCGTGACCACGCTCCTCGACCAGTACGACGTGCTCAAGGAGAAGGGCGTACGCCGCGTCTCCCCGCACACCGTGCCGATGCTGATGCCCAACTCCCCGGCGGCCAACGTCGGCATCGAGCTGGGTGCCCAGTCGGGCGTCCACACCCCGGTGTCGGCCTGTGCCTCGGGCGCGGAGGCCATCGGCTACGCGATCGAGATGATCCGTACCGGCCGCGCCGACGTCGTCGTCGCGGGCGGCACGGAGGCGGCGATCCACCCGCTGCCCATCGTCGCGTTCGGCAACATGATGGCGATGTCCAAGAACAACGACGACCCGCAGGGCGCCTCGCGGCCCTACGACGCGGACCGCAACGGCTTCGTGCTCGGCGAGGGCGCCGGTGTGATCGTCCTGGAGTCCGAGGAGCACGCCAAGGCCCGCGGCGCGAAGATCTACGCGGAGGCCGTCGGCCAGGGCATCTCGGCCGACGCCCACCACATCACGCAGCCCGAGCCGTCCGGCAACGGCATCGCCGCGGCGCTGCAGAACCTGGTCGACACGACGGACCTGAAGCCCGCCGAGATCGTGCACGTGAACGCGCACGCGACCTCGACGCCGCAGGGTGACGTCGCGGAGATCAAGGCGCTGCGCAAGGCGTTCGGCGACGACGTGGACCACATGGCGATCTCCAGCACCAAGTCGATGACCGGTCACCTGCTCGGTGGCGCGGGCGGCGTGGAGACCGTGGCCACGGTCCTCGCGCTCAAGCACCGCGTCGCCCCGCCGACGATCAACATCGACAACCTCGACCCCGAGGTCGACGCGGACATCGTCCGCGGCGAGGCCCGTCCGCTGCCCGAGGGCACGATCGCGGCGCTGAACGATTCGTTCGGCTTCGGCGGCCACAACGTGGTCCTGGCGTTCCGCAGCGTCTGAGCCTGCCGCACGTACGAAGGGGCCCCACCGGTTCGGTGGGGCCCCTTCGCGTAGGTCAGACCACTTGGTGCAGCCAGCGCACGGGTGCCCCCTCGCCCGCGTACCGGAAGGGCTCCAGTTCGTCGTCCCAGGGCTTGCCGAGGAGCTTGGCCAGCTCCGCCTCCAGGTTGCTCTCGCCGCGCTGCGAGCGGGCGAGCGCGGCGCGGAGCCGGTCCTCGGGGACCAGGATGTCGCCGTGGATGCCGGTCACGGCGTGGTAGATGCCGAGCTCGGGCGTGGCGCTGTAGCGCTCGCCCTCGGCGCTGGTGCAGGGCTCCGCCGTGACTTCGAAGCGCAGCAGATCCCAGCCGCGCAGGGCGGAGGCGAGCTTGGACGCGGTGCCCACCGAGCCCTGCCAGGAGAATTCGGATCTCCAGGTGCCCGGCGCCGCGGGCTGCCTGATCCAGTCGAGGCTCACACGCGCACCGAGCACGCCCGCGACAGCCCACTCGACGTGTGGGCACAGCGCGCGCGGAGCGGAGTGCACGTACAGAACTCCACGTGTCGTCACCGGGACCTCCAGTGTGGGTCGAGGTTCGCCTTCCCCAGCGGCCTCGCGCCCGTGCCGAGCAGTTTTCCCCAAATACTAGATAAACCTGGGAAAAGGGGACAGATGTGACGTGATGTAATTTAGCGGAACCACCGCAGCGGGGCGCCACCGGGTGGACCACCCGCCTGTCGCCGCCGTGACAGCGGTGGTCCGGCGGCTACGGGCCGAGGCTACCGTGCGGCGGCGCAAGGAGTGTGACGTACCGTCGGTCCGAAGGCCAGGAAACTCCGACCTTTCACCCGGCGGGGCGCAACCCCGGCCACCCGCACGACGTCACGTTGAACGACAGAGGGGAGCAGGGGATGCGGAACCGCAGGCACCGCTCGCGTGCCGCCGTCGCCCTCGCGACCGCGGCCCTTCTCTGCGGCGGTGCGCTCACCGCGTGCGACGCCCAGGGCGGCAACTCCGGGGCGCCCGGCGGCTCGTCCGCCCACCGGCCGTCCCCGAAGCCCACGCCCGCCTGGGACACCTCACCGCGCTCGCTGGCCGCCGTCGGCGACTCCATCACCCGCGGCTTCGACGCCTGCTCGGTGCTCTCCGACTGCCCCGAGGCGTCCTGGGCGACCGGCACCGACAGCGAGATCAACAGCCTGGCGACGCGGCTGCTCGGGAAGGGGCGCGCCGCCACGCACAGTTGGAACCACGCGAAGACCGGCGCCCGCATGGCGGATCTGACCGGGCAGGTCGAGGCGGCCGCCACCGAGCGCCCCGAGCTGGTCACGGTGATGACGGGCGCCAACGACGCCTGCCGCTCGTCCGTCGCCGCGATGACGCCGGTCGCGCAGTTCCGCGCCGACTTCCAGGAGGCGATGCGCACCCTGCGCCGCGAGCTGCCGAAGGCGCAGGTGTACGTGGCGTCCGTGCCGGACCTGAAGCGGCTCTGGTCCCAGGGGCGGACCAATCCGCTGGGCAAGCAGGTGTGGAAGCTGGGCATCTGCGCCTCCATGCTGGCCGACCCGGACGACCTGGACGCGCGGGCGACGCAGCGGCGCGACGCGGTGCGGGACCGCGTGGTCGCGTACAACGAAGTCCTCAAAGAGGTGTGTGAGAAGGACCGGCGCTGCCGGCACGACGGCGGGGCGGTCTTCGACTACCGCTTCGACGGCGACCAGTTGAGCCACTGGGACTGGTTCCACCCCAGCAAGAACGGCCAGGCGCGGCTCGCCGAGATCGCCTACCGGCAGGTGACGTCCAAGAAGCCCGTGGCATAGCCGGAGGAGGGCGCTCCGGGCGGGGGCCCGGCTAGGGTCTCGATCATGCGCAGTGAACTCTTCGGGACGCTTCCCGACGGCAGCCCTGTCCATCGCTGGACGCTGGAGAGGGCCGGGGCGCGGGTGCGCGTCCTGACATACGGCGGGATCGTGCAGTCGGTGGACGTCCCCGACCGGTCGGGGCGTACGGCGCCGGTGGCGCTGGGCTTCGAGGGGCTCGACGGTTATCTGGCGCATCCGGGGCCGTACTTCGGGGCGCTGGTGGGGCGGTACGCGAACCGGATCGCGGGAGGCTCCTTCGCCATCGACGGGCGGACGTACGACCTCGCGCGGAACAACGGGCCCAACGCGCTGCACGGGGGCGAGCGCGGCTTCGACAAGCACGTGTGGGACGCGGAGCCGGCGGGCGGGCACGGGGTGCGGCTCTCGCGGGTCTCCCCCGACGGCGAGGAGGGCTATCCCGGGCGGCTCGCGGTCTCGGCGACGTACGCGCTGGACGAGACGGGGGCGCTGCGGATCGCCTACGAGGCGACGACCGACGCGCCGACCGTCGTGAACCTCACCAACCACACGTACTGGAACCTCGCCGGGGCGGGGACGGGCAGCGCGCTCGGTCACGAGGTGCGGATCGCGGCCTCCCGCATCACGCCGACGGACGGCGCCGGGATTCCGACGGGCGCGTACGAGGACGTCGCGGGGACGCGGTTCGACTTCCGTGCGGCGCGCGGGGCCGGGCCCGGCTACGACCACAACTACGTGCTGGACAAGGGGGTCACGGCGGAGCCGGTCGAGGTGGCCGGGCTGTGCGACCCCGGCTCCGGCCGGGTCCTGACCGTCGCGACGACGGAGCCGGGCCTGCAGCTCTACACGGCGGACCACTTCGCCCCGGAGCTGCCCTTCGCGCCCTGCGACGGGATCGCGCTGGAGACCCAGCGGTTTCCCGACTCGCCGCACCGGCCGCACTTTCCTTCCACGGTGCTGCGTCCCGGCGAGGTGTACGCGTCGGAGACGGTGTACGGCTTCTCGGTGGGGTGAGGTCGCGCGATTTCTCTTCTGTTAGGCGGTCAAAGGGGCGCTCAGGCGGCGGTCCGTGACGGATCGGCCCGCCTCCACCTCGTACGAACCGGCCCGGAACGCCCACGAGTTCGTGGTCTCGTCCCAGGTCTCGAAGGCGCGGCGCGGGAGGTCGACGGTGACTTCGACGCTCTCTCCGGGTGCCGCGTCGGCGCTCGCGAAACCGGCCAGCCAGCGGGCGGGGCGGCTGCCGTCGTTGTCGGTGGGGGCCAGGTAGATCTGGACGACCTCGCGGCCCGCGCGGTCCCCGGAGTTGCGGATAAGGACCGTGGCCGTGGTGCCGTCGACGGTCAGTGACTCGTACGTCCAGTCGGTGTAGCCGAGGCCGTGCCCGAAAGGGTAGGCGGGTGTGGCGCCCGCCTTCTCCCAGGCGCGGTATCCGATGAACACGCCCTCGTCGTAGGCGAGTTCGCCGTCGGCGGGCGTGGTCCGGGTGATCGGCGCGGACGCCAGGTCGCCCCATGTCGTGGGCAGTCGGCCGCCGGGCTCCTCGACGCCGAGCAGGACGTCGGCGAGGGCGGCGCCGCCCTCCTGGCCGGGGAACCAGCCGATCAGCACGGCCGCGACGTCGTGGCGCCACGGAAGTTCCACCGGGGAGCCGGAGTTGACGACGACCACGGTGTTCGGGTTGGCGGCGGCCACCGCGCGGACCAGGTCGTCCTGGCGGCCCGGCAGCGTGAGGTCGCGGCGGTCGAAGCCCTCGGACTCGACGCTCTCGGTGGTGGCGACGACCACGACGGCGGTGTCGGCGGCGCGCGCCGCCTCGACGGCCTCGGCGATCAGCTCGTCGGCGGCGCGGCGCGGGCCGAGGTGGACGAGGGAGAACATGACGGCAGGCAGCGGGGCCGCGGGCTCCCGGCCGACCGGGTGGCGCAGGGAGATCTCGACGGGCTCGCCCGCGGTGAGCGTCACCTTGCCGCGCTCGACCGGTGAGCCGAAGAAGGCCTCGAAGGGGTCGGACGCGGCGCCCGCCCCCTGGACGCCGTCGTAGAGGACGTCGCCGCCGACGGTGAGCGTGAAGGCGCCGAGGCCGCGCGTGCCGAACGTGTGGTCGCTGCTTTCGCGCGGCGTGAAGGTGCCGGTCACCTCGACGCTCGCCAGGGTCTCGTGGGTGACGCCCTCGGGCAGGTCGTCGCCGATCCACTGGACTTGGCCGGTGGGGAGGCTGCCCTCGCCGAGGACGGCGCCCGTGGCGTCGCGGCAGACCGCGCGGAGCTCGAACCCCCTGTCGGCGGGGGCGAGCTCGTCGCTGGGGTCGGCGCCGACCGCGTACGACAGCGCGCCATCGGGCAGGGCGGCGGTCAGTCCGTCGAGCGGGGAGACGACGTGGGCGGGGAAGACGGTGGCGGAGCCACCGCCGAGGATACGGGCGTCGCGGGCCGCGGCGCCGATGAGGGCGACGGTGCCGTCGGCGCGCAGCGGCAGGGTCCGGTTCTCGTTGCGCACGAGGACGAAGGAGCGGCGGGCGATCTCGCGGGCGAGGGTCTCGCCGTCGATCTCGGCGGGCAGGTCGCGCGGGGCGACGGCCGGTTCGGCGCCTTCGAGGATGCCGACGCGGGCGGCGAGGCGCAGGACGTTGCGGACGGCCTCGTCGAGGGTGTCTTCCGCGACCCGGCCCGCGCGGACGGCGGCGGCCAGCGGCTCGCCGTACACGGTCCGCGGGCCCGGCATGGCGACGTCGAGGCCGCCCTCGATGGCGCCGGTGGTGGAGCGGGCGGCCAGCCAGTCGGAGACGTTGTAGCCGTCGAAGCCCCATTCGCCGCGCAGGACGTCCTCGACGAGATACCGGTGCTCGGTCATCGTCACGCCGTTGACCTGGTTGTACGCGGTCATGATGCCCCACGGGTGGGCGTTGGCGACGATGGCTTCGAAGGGCGCGAGGTACAGCTCGCGCAGGGCGCGCGCGGGCACCTTGTTGTTGACGGTGAAGCGGTCGGTCTCGGCGTCGTTGGCGACGAAGTGCTTGACGGTCGTGCCGACGCCGCCGGACTGGACGCCCCGCACATAGCCGGTTCCGATGACGCCCGTCAGGTACGGGTCCTCGCTGTACGCCTCGAAATGGCGGCCGCCGAGCGGGGAGCGGTGGAGGTTGACGGTGGGGGCGAGGAGGACGTGCACGCCCTTGCGGCGGGCTTCCTGCGCGAGCAGCGCGCCGGCGCGCCGGGCGAGGTCCTGGTCCCAGGTGGCGGCGAGCGCGGTCGGGGACGGCAGGGCGATGGACGGGTCGTCGGCGGTCCATCGGACGCCGCGCACGCCGATCGGGCCGTCGGACATGACGAGGGACCGCAGACCGATCTCCGGCAGGGCGTGCAGGGCCCACATGTTGCGGCCGCCGAGGAGGCGGGCCTTGGCGTCCAGGTCGAGCTTGCCGAGGGCGGCCTCGACGACGGCCTCTCGGGCCTGGGCCTGCCGGGTCCGGGCCTGGCTCTGCTCGGTGGGCTCGGTTTCCGCCATGAGGTGCCTCCTCGTTCCGTACCGGTTCCTCCATCGTGCATCCCGTACCTGTAGACCGGTAGGTTTCGTTATGTTGCCGTTATCCAAACATGTCGTACGGTCCTCCGAGCAAGGACGTACGGAAGGGGTGCCGGCCATGGCGGTCAGGGCCAGGGGTGAGGAGCGGCGCGCGGAGATCCTGCGGGCGGCGTTCGAGGTCATCGCCGAGCGCGGTTACCGGGGCGCGACCCTCGGGGCGGTGGCCGAGCGGGTCGGGCTCACCCAGCAGGGGCTGCTGCACCACTTCCCCACCAAGGAGGCGCTGCTGGTCGCCGTCCTGGAGGCCCGCGACCAATGGGACGCGGTGCCGCGCGCGGAGTGGCGGCTCGACCTGCTCGGCTCGCTGGTCGAGTACAACGCGATGCGCCCCGGCATCGTGCAGACCTTCTCCGCCCTGCTCGGCGAGAGCGTCACGGACGGGCATCCGGCCCGCGCCTTCTTCGCGGGGCGGTACGAGGCGGTGCGCGAGAGCTTCGCGGCGGTGCTGCGCGCCGAGTACGGCGACCGGCTGCCGGGCGGGCTCACGCCGGAGGCCGCCGCGCCGCTGATGGTGGCGGTGATGGACGGCCTGCAGTACCAGTGGCTGCTCGCCCCCGACACGGTGGACATGCCGGGGGCGTTCAGGGACTTCCTGCGGCTACTGGGCGGGGGCGCCGGGGACGGGACCGCGGGCGGCGGGAGCGGCGACGGCGGCGACCACCTCGACCTCGACTAGCGCCCGCGGCGGGACGAGACGCGCCACCGCGACGGTGGTGCTGGTGGGCGGGGTGCCGGTGAGGAACTCCTTGCGTACGGCCGCGTAGTCGGCGAAGCCGTCCATGTCGGTCAGGAACGTGCGGATGTTGATGATGTCGTCGAGTCCGGCGCCGTGGGCCTTGAGCAGCAGTTCCAGGGCTTCGAAGATGCCGCGTGTCTGGGTGGCCATGTCGTCGCCCTCGGCGCACTGTCCGGAGATGTACAACAGGACGCCGCCGTCGGCGTGTTCGACGCGGGCGACCTGCGAGTAGGGGCCGAAGGGCTGCGGGGCGGTGGCGGGGTTGTCGATGGTGATCTGCACGGTGCGGGCTCCTTGCGTGGGCGTGGTCGTGGGACGGAGCGGGGGCCTCAGGTGTCGCGCCGGGCGCGGATGTGGGTGACGGCGCGGGCGATGTCCTCGTGGACCACGTCCGGGTCGCCGGCAGCCGCCTCGAAGTGACCCAACACGGCGCGCATGGCCGGAAGTTGTGCCGCTTCTGTGGCGAGGGTGATGTCCTTGACGGCCAGATCACTGCCGAAGTGCACGCCGGTCGCGAAGGCGCGGGCGACGGCGCCGCCGAGCGGTCCCGCGGCGAGGGCCTCCTTGGCGGTGTCCTCGTCGAGGCCGAGTGCGTCGGCGAGCTTCATGGCCTCGGCGATCAGGGCGACTCCGCCGATGACGGCGGTGTTGACGACGAGCTTGAGCGCCGCGCCGGTACCGAGGGTGCCTGTGCGGGTGACCGGGCCGAAGTGGGCGAGGACGTGCTCGACGCCCGCCGCTTCGCCGCCCGCGAGGATGCCGAGCTGCCCGGCGGCGGCCTTGTCGGTGCTGCCCATGACGGGGGCGTCGACGAGGGTGACACCGTCCGGGAGGCGCCCCGCCAACTCCTTTACGGTGTCCGGGCCGACGGTCGACATCTCCACCCAGTGCACCCCGGGGCGCAGGGCCGGGAGGACGGCGCCGGCGACCTCGCGCACGGCTTCGGGACCCGCGAGCATCGTGATGACGACGTCGGCCTCGCGGACGGCGTCGGCGGGGGTCGCGGCGGCCACGGCGCCCTCCGCGACGAGGGCGTCCGCCTTCGCCGGTGTGCGGTTCCAGACGGTCAACGGGTGCCCGGCCGCCAGCAGTCGGCGCGCCATCGGCTCGCCCATGTGGCCGAGGCCGAGGAATGCGATCTTTTCCATGAGCCCGACGCTAGGCCCGGCCACGGGATGCGACAAGCGAATGTCTAGCATGCGAGCCATGCCGAATCCGCATGGCGCACGAGGGGCGGTCGTCCCCGATCCCCTGCCGCCCGACCTCTCGACCGTCTGGCTCCGCACCTTCCTGGAGGTGGCCCGGCACGGGTCGTTCACGGTGGCCGCCCGAGAGCTGGGGTGGACGCAGTCCGCCGTGTCGCGGCAGATCGCCGCGCTGGAGGCGGCGCTCGGCGGTGCGCCGCTCTTCGACCGGCTGCCGCGCGGGGTGAGCCCGACGGCGCACGGCCGGGCACTGTGGCCGCATGCACAGGACCTGCTGTCCCGACTGCACGCCATGGGGCGGGAGTTGGCGGCGCTCCGGGACGCGACGGGCGGGCTGCTGCGGGTCGGGGCGTTCGCGACGGCGGACGCCGGTCTCGTGCCGCGGGCGATCGCGGCGTTCCGTGCCCGCCACCCCGGCGTGACCCTCACCCGCGAGGAGGGCCTGACGCCCGCGCTCCTGTCCCGGCTCGCGGAGGGCGAGCTCGACCTCGCGGTGGTGTCGACGACGGGCGGCACGCTGCCCGGCGAGGCGTACGAGCTGCACCGGCTGCTCGACGAGACGCTGTACGTCGCGCTGCCGGCGGGGCACGCGCTGGCGGGCGAGCCCGAGCTGCGGCTCCCGCAACTCGCTGCGGACGACTGGATCTCCGGGAGCCCCCGCGTCGAGGGCTCCCTCCTGGAGGCGGCCCTGCGGCACGGCTTCCGGCCCCGCGTCGCCCACGTCGTCGCCGAGTGGACGGCGAAACAGGGGTATGTGGCGGCGGGCCTCGGTGTGGCTCTCGTCCCCGCACTCGCGGCGGAGGGCGTACGACCGGACATCACGCTGGTCCCGGTACGGGACGAAGGGGCGCCGCCGCGCACGGTGTACGCGGCGACGGCCCGGGACCGCACCCCGGCACCGGCGACGCGGCCGTTCCTGACGGCACTGCGGGAGGCGGCGCGGGGGCTGGGGGCCCGGGGGTCGGGGGCGCGTTGAGTGTCTCCCCGGCTCCCCGGGCGCCTTGGGTACCCCGGCCAGCGCCTCTCACCGGGGATCGTGCCGGGCGCGGCACGTCGGCGGCCCGGCGTGCGGCTCTGTGGGCTGAATTGGTTTGACCCCCGGGCTCCTTGACGGCTTTCATTCGGGCCGGACCAGGCCGGACCTGACCTGGCCGGACCGGTGAGCGAGGGGGACATGTGAGCAGCGGGAAGATGCACGCCGACGAAGCCGACATCGACGAGGGGCTGGTGCGGCGGCTGGTCGGTGCTCAGTTTCCCGCGTGGGCCGGGCTGCCCGTGGAGCGCGTCGCATCGGCCGGGACGTCCAACGCCATGTACCGGCTCGGCGCGGACATGGTGGTGCGGCTGCCGCGTGTGGCGGGCGCCGCCGAGGACGTGGAGCGGGAGCAGGTGTGGCTGCCCCGGCTGGCGCCCGTGCTGCCCGTCGCCGTTCCGGTGCCGCTCGGGAAGGGCCTGCCGGGCGAGGGGTACCCGTACGCGTGGTCGGTGTTCCGCTGGCTGGACGGCACGACACCGGATCCGGCCCGGCCGCCCGCGGAACCCTCCCTGTTCGCCAAGGACGTCGCGGAGTTCGTGACCGCCCTGCGCGAGGTGGACCCGGCCGGGGCGCCCGCCGCCTACCGCGGTGACCCGCTCGCCGGGCGCGACGCCCACACCCGCGAGGTGATCGCCGGCCTGGGCGGGCTCGTCGACGGGCGGGCCGTGACCGCGGTGTGGGAGGCCGCCGTGCGCGCCCCTGCGTGGGAGGGTCCCGGTGTCTGGGTGCACGGGGACCTGCAACCGGGCAACGTCCTCGTCGTCGGGGGCCGGCTCGGCGCCGTCATCGACTTCGGATGCATGGGTACGGCGGATCCCGCGGTCGACCTGATCGCCGCGTGGTACCTGATGGACGCCGAGGCCCGCGACGTCTTCCGCGCCGCGCTCGGCCCTGCCGCCGACGACGCCATGTGGGCGCGCGGCCGGGGCTGGGCCCTCACGATCGCCGCCACGGAACTCGCGTACTACCAGGAGACGAACCCGGTGATGGCGAGTACGGCGCGCCGCGTCATCGGTCGTCTGACGGAGCCCGGCGACGCGTAACGGTGAGGGGGCTGGTCGCAGGGCGGCTCGGCCGGTTGTCAGGCACCCAGGAGCAGGTGCGTCGCCAGGCCCGTGATCAGCGCGCTCGACGCCAGCGCGGTGACCATACGCCCCCTGCGGCCCGTCAGGGTCCGGCCGAGCAGGGCACCGCCTCCCGCGAGGAGCAACTGCCAGCTCGCGGACGCCACGAAGGCGGCCAGCGCGAACGCCGCCTGCTCCGCGTGTGTCAGGGTCGCCGTGGCCGGGCTGCCGAGGACGAGCGCCGCGAAGTAGACGACGGTGGCGGGGTTGAGGAGCGTGATGCCGAGGAGGGCGGTGTAGGCGCGGGCGGGGCCGAGGGGGGTGCCGGTCCTGGCGGTGGCCCTGTCGCCCCCGCGGTACTCACGCACCGCCGACACCGCGCCCCACGCCGCCATCGCGACGAGCACCAGCGCCGACGCCCAGCGCAGCGGCTCCAGGGCCGGTTCCACGACACCGGTGAGCGAGGTGCCGCCGACGGCGGCGACGAGTGCGTAGAGGCCGTCGGCGGTCGCGACCCCCAGGGCGGCGCAGGCGCCGGTCCGCAGGGTCGTCCGTGCGGTGAGCGCGACGAGGTAGGTCCCGACTCCGCCGACCGGCATCGCGATTCCGTACCCGGCCAGGAGCCCGGCGAGGAGGACCGCGCTCATGGGTGCGCGGGGGTCGGCGTCATGGAGTGAGCTTCCCGCCGCCGCGCGGCACCGCCAACCGATTTCCCGGCGCGGGCCGTTCCGAGACGGGTCGTGATGCCCGATCGTGATCCACGCGTGCACAACCCCGTATGGATCCCGGCTGTCTGAAAGGCGCCGGAGGAGGGCTCTCTGGCGCCTTTCGGTACAGAGCTACAGAGATGACAGAAATGACAGAGATCGGGGATCGGGTGGGCAAGAAGGTCTGGAGAGCTGTCGTGGCGGGTGGCGCGGCGGCGGTCTTCACGGGCATGGCCGCGGTGCCGGCCGGGGCGGCCGAGGGCGGGGCCTCCTTCACCCGCGTCCAGGTGAACGGCGGCAAGCCGATCGTGATCGGGGTGTCGAAGGAGGTCGCGGTGCCCACCTCCTTCCGGATGACGACCACCCGCAAGTGGAAGTGGCCTGCGGTGTTCCTGTACCGCGGCAACACGGGTGACCGGCTGTGGCACGCCATTGAGACGAGCGACTGCCACGAGGTGGGCTCGGGCGTCTGCGACTTCAAGGAGACGATGTACTTCGACCCCTCCGTGTGGGACATGAGCAACAGCGAGGCCGGAGCCTGGAAGGTCGCGGCCGAGGTGTCCTTCAAGGGCGGCGGCGACGACACGGACGACAAGGGCCTGACCGCCTACGTCAAGCGCAACTCCCGCCTGACTGTGAACGCCGCGCCCGAACCGGTGGCCAAGGGCAGAACCATCACCGTCACCGGCAAGGTCACGCGGGCCGACTGGGAGAAGAAGAAGTACGTCTCCTACGGAAGCCGCCTGGTGAGCCTGCAGTTCAAGCCCAGCGGGGCCGCCTCCTACACGACCGTGAAGAAGGTGCGCGCCAACGGCTCGGGGGCCCTCAGGACGACCGTGAAGGCGTCCCAGACGGGGGCGTGGCGCTGGGTGTACTACGGCAACACCACGACTGGGGCGTCGACTTCGGCCGCGGACAATCTCGTGGTGCGGTAGGGGTCCGTCCGTCCGCTCGTAGGCAGGCCCGCCGCTTCGCGGCGGATGTCTCCCACCCGCCCGCCTGTTTGCCCGCGACGCCCTGCGGGAGTAAGGGCGGGCGGGCTGCGGGGAGGGGTGCATGAGGCGCGGAGTCGCGCGCCCCGCCTACGCCCTCAGCCCCTCCGCGTACCTCCTCAGCACCCCCTGCGCCGACTTCGGCGTGTGGTGGCCCACCAGGACCTGTGCGGTGAGGCCGTCCGTCAGGGCCACCAGGGCGTGGGCCTCCGCGGAGGGGTCCAGGGCGGGGCTCAGTTCGCCCGTGTCCTGGCCGTAGCCGATCAGCCAGACCAGGAGTTCGTGGAGTTTCGCGTACGTCTCGCGCAGCACCTTCGCCAGCTCCCCGCTCACCGCCGCGTGGGCGACGAACGCCCCCCAGACCCGCGCCTCCGTCTCGTCCTCCGGCTCGACGAGCGCCAGCGCGGACAGCGTGCGGTCCAGCAGGGTCACGGCCGACTCCGGGGTCCCCGACGCCGCGATGCGCGCCTTCGCCCGGTCGCCGATCCGCTGCGAGATGCCCTCCAGGGCGAAGAGCAGCATCTCGTCCTTCGTACGGAAGCACCGCTGCACCGCCCCCATCGACACCCCCGCCTCGGTGGCCACGTCGCGCAGGCTGACGGCCTCCATCCCGGAGCGGGCGATCAGGAGGCACACCGCCTCGGCGATGCGGGCCCTGCGGTCCTCGTAGTCGACCTGCTTGGGCATGGTTCGGGCGCCTTCCTCCGGGTTTTTCGATGCGGTTGCATCATATCCCTTCTCCCTGCATGATGTGATGCGACCGCATCGGAACGCGCGCCGCAGTGGGCGCAACGAGGAGACGACGCACGTGGCCAGTCAGACCGATCGCAATTCCAAGACCAAGTCGTCCGCAGGGCTCCTCGCCCTCTTCGGCTTCATCCTGCTCGTGCAGGGCTTCGGCTCCGCGATCACCGAAGCCGGCTGGGACTCCTCGTTCGGCGTCTCCGCGCTGCTGCGGAAGGCCGGCGCCCCGGGCTGGACCGACCTGGTGGTCGGAGTGGTCGGGTGTGCGCTGCTCGCGGCCGCGGCCCGCAGCCGGTTCGTGCGGAAGGAGCCGTAGCGCTCGCCCCACGCGTCCCGCGATACTTCCGCCACCTCACCGGTTACGGAAGGACTCGCGTGCACACACGACTCGGCGCCCTCGGCGCCGCCGCTCTGCTGGCCGGACTGGGACTCGGATTCCCGGCCCCCGCCTCCGCCACCACCCCCGAAACCCCTACCGCCCCCACCGCCCCCACCGTCGAAGAAGCGCGGCTCGACCGTGCCGTCCCTCAGGAGATCCTGCGGCGCAGCGGCTTCGACAGCGCCGCCCCGGAGTTGGCGCGTGCGCTGGAGCGGGCCCGCTCCTACGACCAGGCGCGGCGTCTCGTCGTACGCGAAGGGAAGTCGCTGTGGCGGCGGGCCGTCGACCGAGCGCAGGGGAAGCCGCAGGCGGGTCTCAGCAAGGATGACGACCGGCCGCTGTACTGGGCCCGGCTCGGCATGACGCGGGAGCTGCGGCAGTGGGAGCCCACCCGCTTCCCGATGACCGACCGCCAACGGGCGCGGCTCATGCGCGCGTTGGAGACGTCGTCCCGCGGTCAGGACAGCATCGGCTTCCGGCCCGACGGGCACAGGCACGGAGACGGGCACGGAGACGGAGACGGGTCCGGGCGCGGGGCCACCAAGCGCATCCTCATCACCGGCTTCGACCCCTTCACCCTCGACCGCGACGTCCGGATCAGCAATCCGTCGGGCGCCGCCGCGCTCGCGCTGGACGGCACGACGATCCGGACCGCCGACGGGCCCGCGCGCGTCGAGGCGATGGTCTTCCCGGTCCGCTGGGACGACTTCGCGGACGGCGCCGTGGAGCGGGCACTGCGCCCGCACCTTCCCCGCGTCGACCTCTTCACCACCATCAGCCAGGGCCGCGTCGGCCGGTTCGACATCGAGCGGACCAACGGCGCCTGGCGCGGCGGCTTCGCGGACAACGCGAACCTGTCACGCACCGGGACCGTGCCGGTGCGCGATCCCGCCACCCAGCCCCAGTGGACGTCGACGACTCTCCCGTACAAGGAGATCGTGGCGGCGAAGACGGGCCGTTTCCCCGTGTACGACAACACGTCGGTGACCGAGATACCGGCGGGCGGCACCGAGCCCGTGGTCCGGCCCGACGGGCCCACCGAGGGGTCGGCGGCGCGCGCGGGCGGCGGCGGGGACTACCTGTCGAACGAGATCGCCTACCGGGCGACGCTGCTGCGGGACCGCCTCGGGCTGCGCGGCCGGCTGCCCGGCGGCCATGTGCACACGCCCGTCCTGCAGTTCGGCGCGGGGAACACCGACCCGGCGACGGGCGCCGTCACCGATCCCGGGTTCGTACGGAACCGGCTGGACATCATCGCTCAGGTGCGGGGCATCCTGGGCGCCGCCGCGTCTGCCACGCCGTCACCCTGACCACCGCCCGCAGCACCGGCGCCGTCGCCTCCCGACGGCCCGTTCTCGCCCAGCAGGTCCCGTGCCATCAGCGTCGCGCCCGCGACCGCGCCCGGCATCAGGAACACCGCGACGAACGGCACCAGGAAGGCGACGGCGAGCGGCGTCCCGAAGCCCCAGGCGAGCATCTTGCGGGAGCGCAACAGGGCGAGCCGGTCGCGGAGTTCCACACCGCGGCGCTGCATGGCGACCGCGGTGAGCTCCTCGACCAGGAAGAAGCCGGTCACGCAGAAGCCGATCACGGGGACGACGGTCTGGCCGACGACCGGGATGAAGCCGAGCGCGAAGAGCAGCACGCCCCAGCACAGCGCGCGCACGACGATCCGCAGGCTGTCCCTCGCCGAGATCCACAGGTCCCGCCAGAGCGGCAGCCCCGACTCGGGGGCGTGGCCGCACTCGGAGATGTCGACCTGCTCGGACAGCTTCTCGTAGAAGGGGTCACCGATGAGCAGCGTCACCGCGGTGAAGGTGAGGACGGACAGCAGCAGCGCGAGGGCGAAGAGCAGGGCCGTCAGGAAGCCGCGGAACAGGCCGGGCCAGGGGGACGACCAGTCGTCGGCGAACGGCGTGGCCCAGCCGACGAGATCGCCGCCCCACAGGGCGAGCGACACGAGCGCGCCCGCGTAGAGGACGAGCGTGATGAGGCCGGGCAGCAGCCCCCATCCGTACTGCTTGCCGTGCTGGGCGACCCAGCGCTGCCCCTTCATCAAGTAGCCGAAGCCCACACCCAGATCGCGCATGCGGCACACCTTAGCCGCAGGTGGGCGGGGGTTTGATCCGCAGCGGTCGGCAGGACTGTCACAGGTGGTGCACAACTGCGGAACACGGCCCTCTTGTTGAACGGGTGGCGAACCGGTAAGACCTCGCTTACCGATCTCCCGGAGGTACATATGGGTATATCCCGGCCATCCAGACCCGTTCTGCTCACCACCGCCGTCACCGCGGGCGCGCTGGTCCTCACCGCGCTCGCCCCGGGCAGCGCGACCGCCGATCCGACGCCGCGCCCCGCCGTCCGCGAGGGCTCGCCGCTCGGCGCCGACCGGGCCGCCACGGCGCCGGAAGCGGCCGCCCAACGGGCCCTCGGCGACAAGGGGAGCGCAGGGGACACGGGCCTCAGGGGCGACAAGGGCCGCGGCTATCCGCGCGAGCGGAAGCTCACCGCACCCCCGGAGAACCCTGCCGACAAGTCGATAAAGCTGGGGCTCACGCCGTACCACGGCATCGCCCCGAAGCTGAACGCCCTGCAGCGCATCGGCGACCGCGTCAGCGTGGAGATCGCGGGCCGTTCCGCGGGCGGGCACCAGCTCTACCTCGTGACGGTCACCGCTCCCGAGTCCGCGCGGGAGACGGCACGGCAGGAGCGGATGCGCGAGCGCATCGAGGACTCCCCCGCGGCGGCCGCCAGGGACAAGGCGATCAAGTCCTCGTACAAGACGCCCGTCTTCATCAACAACAACATCCACGGCAACGAGTGGGAGGGCACCGACGCCGCCCTGAAGCTCATCGAGAAGCTGGCGAAGGCGAAGGACAGGAAGAGCCGGTCGCTGCTCGCGCACAACCGCCTCTACTTCAACATCACCACCAATCCCGACGGCCGCATCGCGGGCACCCGCGCCAACGCCAACGGCTTCGACCTCAACCGCGACTTCGTCACCGCCTCGCAGCCCGAGACCCGAGCGGTCCGGCGGATCGCCATCGCCAAGCAGCCCGCCGTCATGCTCGACCTGCACGGATACGTGAACGGCACGCTGATCGAGCCGACCACTCCCCCGCACGGCGAGAACTACGAGTACGACCTCTTCCTCAAGAATTCCTACGCCAACGCCCTCGGCATGGAGGCCGCCGTCAACGGGCTCGGCTACACAGAGGAGAAGGACGGCGTGAAGCCCGCCGTCATTCCCTTCCGGGACCAGGAGGAGGGCTGGGACGACTGGCCGCCGATCTTCACCCCGCAGTACATGCCGTTCCACGGCGCGGTCGCGACGCACACCATCGAGTTCCCGATGCAGGTGAACAACAATTCGTACGACACGCAGCCGGTCGCGGAGCTGCGCCGCAGGGCCGCCATCAACGTGGACATCGCGGGCGCCGCGATGCGTGCCACGCTCGACTGGACCGACCGCCACCGCACCTCCGTGATCGCCGACCAGATCGAGGTCTTCCGGCGGGGCGCGACGGGCGCGGAGCAGGTGCCGGTGTCGGAGGAGACCGTGCCGGGCGTGCCAGGGATCGGGCCGGAGGACGTCTACACGACCGAGTTCCCGCGCGCGTACGTGATTCCGGCGGGCGGCGCCAAGGGCGGCGGGCACGGTCAGCGGTCGGCGACGGCGGCGGCGCGGCTCGTGGACCATCTGGTCGCCAACGACGTGCGGGTGGAGCGCGCGAGCCACGGCTTCCGGCTCGGCGGGCGGACGTATCCGAAGGGGTCGTACGTCGTCGACATGCACCAGCCGAAGCGGGGCCTGGCCAATGTGCTGCTGGCCGACGGGCGGGACATCAGCGACAAGGTGTCGACCATGTACGACATCTCGGGGTGGAGCCTCGGCCGGCTGTGGGGCGCGAGCGTGGACGCCGTCAAGAGCGGTGACCTGGACGGTGTGCACACGCGCAAGGTGCGTGCCGCGTCCGGCGTCGCCTATGTGGCGCCCCGCGGCGACCTGCGGCTGCGCCTCGACGACCCCCGGGAGATCGCGGCCGTCAACTCCCTTCTCGCCGAAGGCGTTTCCGTACGCCGTGACCGTGACGGCAGTGCCGTCGTGCCGTCGTCCGCGCGGCGTGCCGCGACCTCAGCGGCGAAGAAGTACGACGTCGCCTTCGACGCCACGAAGGCCAAGGGCGGCCCCGCGCTGCACCGCACGCGGGTCGCGGCGGCCGTCACGCCGGGCGAGCTGTTCGCGCTGCGGGAGATGAACTTCGACGTCGTGCCCGTGTCGACCGCCGTGCTCAACTCCGGCTTCGACTGGAAGAAGGCGGACGTCCTCTTCGTGTCGGCCGGGCTCGACCGCGGCAAGCTGAATCCGGCGGCCCGCGCCGGGCTCGACCGGTTCCTCGCCGGAGGCGGCGGTCTGGTCGGGCGGGGTGCGACCGGCGCCGCGCTCAACGCCGACGCCGGGCTGCTCCCCGTGCGGGCCGTCGAGGGCAACGGCGACGCCAACGGCGTGGTCAGGGTGGCCAACGCGGGCGGCACGGTCACCGGCGGGGCACCGGACCACAGCTTCGTCTACTCGCCGTCGTGGTTCACCGACCTCGGCCCGGGTGTGCGCGCGGAGCAGAGGTACGGCACCGGGAACCCGCTCGTCTCCGGGCACTGGCGCGCGCTGGAGGACGGCACCGGCGGACCCGCGGACGCCGCGGGCCGCGCCTGTGTCGTCAGCGGGTCGGCCGGGGCCGCGGAAGTGGTGCTCTTCGGCACCGAGCCGCTCTTCCGCGACCATCCGAAGGGAGTGTTCCCGCAGGTCGGGCGGGCGCTGCTGAGCGTCGGCTGAGACCGGGAAATATGCTCCGGGGCGCGGCGGTTGCACAGATACCGATCATTCCGCCGCACCCCGGAGGCTTTCCGTATGACGCGTGAGATCAGAGTGCAGGGCACTGTCGCCGACGGATTCGAGTCCGTGCGCGACGAGTTCACCGCCGTCCTCGCCGCCGAGGACCCCCACTACGCCGGGCAGTTGGCGGCGTACGTCAAGGGGCGCAAGGTCGTCGACCTGTGGGTGGGCCCGGACACCGACGGTGACACGCTGTACGGGGTGTACTCCTCCACGAAGGGCGCGGCGCATCTCGTCGTCGCCCTGCTCGTCCAGGACGGCACGCTCGATCTGGACCGCGAAGTGGCGCACTACTGGCCGGAGTTCGCCGCCGGGGGCAAGGGGGCCGCGACGCTGCGCGAGCTGCTCGCGCACCGGGTGGGCGTCGTGGGCGCCGACACCGGTTTCTCCCCCGAGGAGCTCGCCGACGACCGGGCGATCGCCCGGCGCCTGGCCGCGCAGCGCCCGTACTGGCGGCCCGGCACCGCCTTCGGCTACCACGCCCTGTCCATCGGGGCGCTCTCCGGCGAGGTGGTGTTCCGCGCCACCGGCCGGACCCTGCGGGAGCTGTACGAGGAGCGGGTGCGCGCCCCGCACGGCCTGGACTTCTTCATGGGGCTGCCCGAGGAGCACGAGAAGCGGTTCCACTCCGTCCTGCCGATGGACCCGACGCCCGAGCAGCGGGCGCTCCTCGCGTCGCTGCCGACCGGCCCGCAGAACCTGGCCTCCATCGCCTTCAACCGCAACGCGGCGGAGCCCACCGACATCGAGGCGCTGCCCAACTCCCGTGCGGTGCGCGCCAAGGGGCCCGCGTCGGTCGGCGGTGTGGCCTCCGCGCGCGGCCTCGCGGGCATGTACGCGGCGGCGGTCACCGGTCTCGACGGGGGCGAACCGCTCCTGACGGCGGACACCGTCGCCGAGTTCGGGCAGGTCCAGTCGGTGGGGTACGACCTGGTGGCGCGGACCCACAAGGTCTTCGCGGTCGGCTTCCAGGCCACGTCGGAGGTCTGGTATCCGTTCCTGGGCGCCGGTTCCATCGGGCACAGCGGCGCGGGCGGCTCGCAGGCGTTCGCCGATCCGCGCAGCGGCCTCACGTACGGATACACGCGGCGGCGGTACGCGTTCCCGGGCGGCCCGGCGCCGGAGAACGAGCGTCTCGCGCGGGCCGTGCACGAGGCGGCGCTGGCCTTGGGCTGAGCGACGGATGGACCATGAGTACGACGGAGGGCCGCACCCCTGGTTCGGGGTGCGGCCCTCCGTCGTACGGACGAGCGGAGAGGTCCCGGTCAGGCGACCGAGAGCTCGACCTTGATGTTGCCGCGCGTGGCGTTCGAGTAGGGGCACACCTGGTGCGCCTTCTCGACGAGGGACTGCGCGGTGGCCGCGTCCACGTTCGGGATGGAGGCGGTGATCGCGACCTCCAGGCCGAAGCCGCCGGACTCGTTCTGGCCGATGCCGACCTTGGCGGTCACGGTCGAGCCGGAGATGTCGGCGTTCTCCTTGCGGGCGACCACGCCGAGGGCGCCCTGGAAGCAGGCGCTGTAGCCGGCGGCGAAGAGCTGCTCGGGGTTGGTGCCCGCGCCGCTGCCGCCCATCTCCTTCGGCGGGTTCACGACGACGTCGAGCTTGCCGTCGTCGCTGGCGACGCGGCCGTCGCGGCCGTTCTCCGCAGTGGCTACGGCGGTGTACTTGACGTCGATCTTCTGGATGGACATACCTGCTCATTCCTCCTGAGACGAGACGTGGCGCGCGCCCACAACCACGGTTTCTGGAATCAGGTTATCGGATGACGGAAATCACGCGAGGGAGACGATCATCTTTCCGGTGTTCTCGCCGCGGAGCATGCCGAGGAAGGCGTCCACGCCGTTCTCCACGCCCTCGACGACCGTCTCGCGGTACTTGAGCTCGCCGGAGCGGATCCAGGCGCCGACCTCGCGGACGAACTCGGGCTGCAGCGCGCTGTGGTCCTGGACGAGCATGCCCGTCAGGCGCAGGCGCTTGCCGATGACCAGGGCGAGGTTGCGCGGGGCCGGGGTCGGCTCGGTGTCGTTGTAGCCCGCGATCATGCCGCAGATCGTGACCCGGCCGTGCACGTTGAGGCGGCTGATGGCGGCCTCCAGGTGCTCGCCGCCGACGTTGTCGAAGTAGACGTCGATGCCGTCGGGGGCGGCCTCCTTGAGCTGCTCGGCGACGGGCTTGTCGTCCTTGTAGTTGAAGGCGGCGTCGAAGCCGTACTCCTCGACGAGGAGCTTCACCTTGTCGTCGGAGCCGGCCGAGCCGATGACGCGCGAGGCGCCCTTGAGCTTGGCGATCTGGCCGACCTGGCCGCCGACGGCACCGGCCGCGCCGGAGACGAAGACGGCGTCGCCCTCCTTGAAGGAGGCCACTTCGAGGAGTCCGGCGTACGCGGTCAGGCCCGTCATGCCGAGCACGCCGAGGTAGGCGGAGAGCGGGGCGGCCTCGGGGTCGACCTTGGTGGCGTGCTGGGCGGGCACGGAGGCGTACTCGCGCCAGCCGGCGAAGTGCAGGACGTGGTCGCCCACCGCGAAGCCGTCGGCGTTCGACGCGACGACCTCGCCGACCGCGCCGCCCTCCATGGGGCGGTCCAGCTGGAACGGCGGGACGTACGACTTCACGTCGTTCATCCGGCCCCGCATGTACGGGTCCACCGAGAAGTGGAGGTTGCGGACCAGGACGCGGCCCTCGGCCGGGGCCTCGACGGGAACCTCGCGCAGCGCGAAGTCCTCCGGGACCGGCCAGCCGGACGGGCGCCGCACGAGGTGCCATTCGCGGCTGACGGAGGGGAGCTGCTCGGGGGTGACGGACATGGGGGGCGTCCTCCTACTGCGTGGCAAAACGGGTGACGGAATGGGGGGAGAAGCACTTGAGATGCTTGAGGTTGTTAAACAACCATGCTCCTGAATATTTCATGATGTCAAGTAAGTGGGTAGCCTGGGGACCATGGCCACCAGCACTCCCGACCCTCGCGTCCCCCGTGCCGACCCGCTGACACTCGAAGTCGTCGAGCTCATCGGCACGGTTGTGGCCCGCTACCACGAGGAGTACGAGGAGGCGGCCGCCGAGCACGCGCTGACCGGCGCGCAGGCGCGTGTCCTGGGGCTGCTCTCCCTCGAACCTATGCCCATGCGCCGCATCGCGCAGAAGCTGAAGTGCGAGCCGTCGAACATCACGGGGATCGTGGACCGGCTGGAGGCGCGCGGCCTCGTGGAGCGGCGGGCCGATGCGGGGGACCGCCGCGTGAAGCTGGCGGCGCCGACACCGGAGGGGCTCGAGGTCGCCCGTCGCCTGCGTGGCTCTCTGCGCTTCGCGCGCGAGCCGCTGGCGGAGTTGTCCCGCGAGGAGCGGGTGGCTCTGCGGGGGCTGTTGCGGAGGATGGTGGGTGAAGGGGAGGCGTGAGTGTTTCGGGGGCGGATTGGCGTGTCGGGTGCGGGGCAGCGCGAACAGGCCGCCCCTCCGGAAAGGAGGGACGGCCTGGACGCCGGAAGCGTGGGGAGCGTGGGGAGCGTGCCGGGGGTTACTTCTTCGGGCAGGTCTCCTGGGTCACCTTGCCGCCCGACTTGTCGGCGGTGGCCGGGTCCATCGACAGGCACATGCCTGTCCAGTTGTTGATGAACTTGTAGCCGTCCATGGAGCCGGTCGGGGTGGCGATCTTGGTCGGGACGACGTTCCACATCTGGCTGCCGGAGAACCAGCGGGTCTCACAGTCCCACCAGAACAGCTGGGTGCCGGAGCCCGGCGGGGTGCCGTTGTTGTAGGGGACCGTCAGGCACTTGCCGTTGTTCGCCTTGATCCAGAAGTGGTTCTTGTGGTCGAACGACTTCGGCTGCGAGGCTTCCCACTGGTGGCTGCCGGGCGCGTCCGACTGGCACTCGCGCTGGGTGACCAGACCGCCGGACTTGGAGTCGTCGAACTCGGGGCCCCGCACCATGCAGCGGCCGTACAGGCTGTTGACGTAGGTCTTGTCCTTGTTGACCACCCAGAACATCCGGTTGCCGCCCGAGACGAACTTGTCCGCGTTGTGGTCGATGATCGCGTTCACCAGACCCCAGCCGGGGTAGTCCATCATGACGAAGCCGACCCGGCCGGCCTTGCGGTCGTTGAGGTGCTCCATCAGCCAGAGGTTGACGCCCCCCATCTGGGGCTTGTTCGAGTACACACGGCCGCCGGCGTACTCGTACGGGTCGAAGCCCAGGGGGGCGTTGGACGCGGACGTATAGGTCAGGAACAGGTCACGGGGCGAAGGGCTGTCCATCGCCTTGTCGACGTTCTTCTTGACGTGCTCCCACTTCACGCCGAGGTCCGCCGCGTTCCAGGTGTCTTCCTTGTTGGAGTCGAAATCCTTGATGCCGTATTTGCCGGCGTCCGCATTGTCGAAGGCGGCCAGGACCAGCTTGCCGCGGACGTCCCCCAGCTTGGGAATGTCCGCCTTGCCGTCCCCCTTCACCGAATCGGCGTAGAAGAGGCCGGGGTACTCCTTCACATAGGTGTCGAAGGTCGACCGGATCTGTTCCTGGGTCACGCCCTCCGGCTCGTTCCTGCAGTCGAAGGGGCTGCCCTTTTCGTCCTTGTAAAGGCACTCGGCCCTCAGCCGCATGACGATGGTCTCGTGCGGGTTGGCCTTGAGGAAGTCCCGCGTCTTCTTGAGGACGTCGTCGAAGTTGGCCTTCTGGTAGAACGAGCCGTGGTGGATCGCGAACCTGCCCCCGATGGAGCGGACCCGGATGTCGATGGCACGGATCCCGCGATCGAGCTGCGCCCTCAGCGTCTGCCCGCTGTCGCCGTAGTTCTCCTGCGTCTCCACGTGGTTGCCGCCGTGGATGGACAGTGTGTCGTGCGTCCCCGGGATGGACATGTCCGACAGCCTGGTGTTGCTCGCGACGCCCCACATCCACTCGTTCCGGTCCGGTGCGCCGATGTGACGGTAGGCGTCGTCATTGGTCGACCCGGCCGCCTCCGCGGCGGTCGGGGTCAGCAGTGCCGCACCGAGCGCGGCACAGACCGTCATCAGACGTGCCAGCGGGCGGGACCTTCTGCGCGATCCGGCGCGGGCGCGGGGGGTGGGGCCGGGCATGGGACTCCTGTCCAGAGCGGGGCGTTACGCGGTCCAGCGTGAGCTCCGCCGCTCACGTTTCGCTCACGTTTCGCTCACACCCCGCGCACATGCTCCCCACCGGCCCTCGTCGCGCGCAGTTCTCCTCGCCTCCGGTCGGCCCTGCTACGTGCACCACCACAGGAAGCGGTCGCACGTTTTGGTGGGGGTCGGGTCGGCGGGTGTCGGTCTTGGGGTGGTGGGAGTGGGTGGCGTGGGGGTGGGGGTGGCGTCCGGGGATTTGGGAGGTGTCTGTGTCGAAGGGGTCGTGTGCGCGGATTCTTCGCCGGTCCCCTCTCCCGCTTCCGTGCCCTTCGCCCCTTCTGGCCCGGCGTTTCCCGGTCTCTCTTCTTCCCCCTCTTCCTTTCGGTTCTTCTTGTTGGCCTTGGCGGCCTTGTCGGTCTCGTCGTCCTGATGTTTCACGTCCGGCGACTCCGTTCCGGAGGGGGCCGTCGATGTGGCCGCCGCGTCCTCTGCCGTCGTGCCGCCGCCCGGGGCCGTGGTCTCCGTCGGGGACGGGCCGGAGGCCGGGGCGGACACCGCGGCCGGGTCCTCCGCGCCCAGTTCGGCGAGGCTCAGGCCGCCCGCCGCGAGGGCGAGGCCCGCGGTGATGAACAGGACCTTGCGGCGCCGGCGCCGGTGCGCCCTGCGGGCGCGGCCGCGGGCGTGCGGGGGCCGCGCCTCGTGCGGGGCATCGCGGTCGGCCGGTTCCGCGTCCGGCGCGGGGACGGACTGCGCGTACTCCCGGCAGGCTTCGGCCGGGGCTCCGCACCCCGGGCAGGCAAGGGCGCCGTTGAGGTGCCTGCGGCACGGGTGGCAGTAGTCCATGAGGCATGGAGGCTAGGCGCCACGCCGGTGACAGCGGAAGCGGGGGCTGTGAAAGTTGTGTGCGGAATCGAAAAGTCCGGTGAGTTCGACGGCGTGGCGCCGGCGCGTCACGCCCTGCCCAGCAGGCCTCTCAGACGACGTGCCCGCAGCACCAGTTCCAGTTCGAAGCGGCGGTCCGGGTCGTCCACCTCGTCGCCCCAGAGTTCCCTTATCTGGCGGAGGCGGTAACGGACCGTCTGCGGGTGGACACCCAGGCGGGCCGCCACCTCGGGGGCGCCGCCGCGGGTTTCCAGCCAGGCGAGGAGGGTCTCGGCGAGGCGGCGGCCGTGGGCCGGACCGCAGTGTTCCAGGGGGGCCAGACAGCGGCGGGCCAGGTCCTCGATCAGCTCCTCCGGCTGCAGCAGCACCAGCGCCTCGGTGTGCTCCGTGCAGTGCAGGACCTCACCGGAGGGCAGCAGTCCGCGCTCCATGAGACGCACCGCCGCCTCCGCCCAGCGCAGCGACTTCGCGGCGTCGGCCAGGGCGACGGGCGGGCCGATGGCGCCGGACCAGCCGGTCATGGCGCGGCGCAGGAGTTCGGGCCGCCCCGCCGCTTCGGGGTCGGGCACCACCATGCGGGGCTGCTCGGCCTCCATGTCGAGCAGGACGCCCTCGCCGACGGCGGGTGCGACGGCCTCCCGCGCGGGGCGCAGCAGGACGCCCACGGCGACGCGTTCGGGCAGCTGCCAGCCGACGCGGGCGGCGCGCTCGCCGAGGGCGTTGCCGAGGGCCGAGGTCTTGCCGGAAGCGGAGGCCTTGCCGCCGGATGCCGGGCCGATGCCCGCCCCGGGTCCGTGGGCGGCCCCCGTCGTGCTGTCGGAGCGCCGCTCGGAGAGCAGGAGTTCCATCAACTTGCGTTGCAGCCGCAGGCGTTCGCCCGCCTCGCGGGCCGCTGCCTCCGCGTATCCGCGTACGGACTGGTCGACCAGTCCGTCCAGGTACTCGAAGCCCGACTCGGCGAGTTCGTACATGGCGGGCGGCGGGATCTGTATCTGCTGGCCGATCTCGGCGAGGCGGCGCCAGGCCAGCCGTACGCCCAGGCGGTAGATCGCCTGGAGCGAGTCGAGGCTGCGGCCGTGCAGGCCCTCGCCGCGGCCGAACTCCTGGAAGACCTCCAGGTGGTAGCGGGGCCTGCCCTCCTGGGACGCCAGTTGCTGGACGAAGCCCTCCAGGGCGCGGCGGATGCCGATGAGCGCCATCGGCTCGCCGGAGTCGTCGAGGACGACGGGCAGGCCGGGGTACTCGGCGCGGATCTCGCGCAGGATGTCCTGGGCAAGCGCCGGCACCTCCTCCAGGGCGAGCGCGGCGAACTGCCGTACCTGCCGTGGCGGTACGTCACGCCAGGCGGAGCGGTGCGGAGGTGTGCCCTCCGGAGTCCGGTCGTCCGGGAAGCCGGCGTCGGCTGTCCGTCCGGCCGGGAAGCTGTCGTCGGCCGTCCGGTCACCGGACGGCTGGGCGCTGGTCGCGGCCACGGTCGCTCACTGCCCCCGCGCCGGGGTCTCGTAATGCACAAGAGGCGTGTTGGGCTGGTCCGGTGTGGCGTCGAGGAGTGCGACGATGCCGAGCGCCGCGCCCACGGCGAGGAGCGCCCCGGCGGCGACGGTGAGTGAAGCGGCGAGCAGTCGGTGCATTGCGAGGGTCAGCCTCTCTGTCGGAGGTCGTCCCCACCCCGGGGCGCGCAGGCACTCGGCCGGCCGGAAAGCTCCGGCCACGAAGTCCTGGTCGCACAGCCCGCGCCGGCCCCGTCCGGCAAGTGCTCAGTCTCTGCAATGCATTGACACTTCGTCAAGGGTGGGCCTACGTTCCCGGCCCATACGGCTCAGTAACACTTCTCCCGCCTCAGCCCAGGAGTGACCTCATGCGCCGCACCGCCTCACCTCTGTCGCTGATCCTTCTCGGGCTCGGCGCGTTTCTTCTGGTCCTCGCGCCGATGCTGGCCTGGTACGTGGAGCCCCGAGCGAAACGCACGCCCGTGGACATCGACACCATCACGGTCTTCAAGGGCAAAGGAAGCTATTTCGACACCAAGAAGATCAAGACCGTCCACGACAAGAACCTCACGATCACCCGCCAGGTCCGCGGCGACGTCGCAGACAGCGAGGACAGCGGGCGGGCCGTCTGGGACGTGGTGACGTCCGTCGACCCGGACAAGTCGCTGCCCGCCGCCAGCCCGCACGACTCGCTCCAGTGGACCCAGGAGCGCTGGGTCACGGACCGGAAGACGAACAAGCCCGTGCACTGCTGCGACGAGGAGCCGTACTTCGAGGGGGAGGCCTATCTGAAGTTCCCCTTCGACGTCGAGAAGCGGTCCTACCGCTGGTGGGACAACACCTTGGGCGCGACCGTGCCGCTCACGTACAAGGGCACGAAGAAGATCCAGGGGTACGAGGGGTACCGCTTCACGGCGACCGTGAAGGCCACCAAGACGGGCACGCGTCAGGTGCCGGGGCGGATGGTCGGCCAGCCGAGGAAGAGCCAGGTCATCGCGGACGAGTACTACGCCAACCACGGCATCGAGCTCGTCGCGGACCAGCGCACCGGCCGGATCATCTACGCCGCCATCGGGCCCCGCAAGACGCTGCGGGCGCCCGGCTCGGACAAGGACGCGACGGTGCTGCTCGACAGCGAGCGGATCGCGTTCACGCCGGCCACGCAGAAGGCTCAGGTGAAGCTCGCCGACGACGACAGCAGTCGTCTGAAACTGGTCGGCGAGACGCTTCCGCTCGGTGCGGGCGCGCTGGGCGGGGTACTCGCGGTGGCGGGTGTCGTGCTCGTCGCGCGTGGGCGGCGCGACGACGGGGCGAACGGCCCCGGACGGCACGGCGGTTCGGCGGAGTCCGGGAGTCCGAATCCGGACGCGTCACCGACCGCCCTGCAACCCACCACGATGTGATGAGACGTCAGCCCTTGAAAGCGCAAAAATTGTCACTTCGGTGAGTAGCCGCGCGGTACGGGGCGGCGAAAACTATCCACCCCCACCCACGCACAGCCCCGCACCACCCCGGCACCACCCCCGCAGCACTCCCCCATGACCCAGCAGGACCGTTCCGCCGACCGGACCCCCCACAGTTCCGCACCCTGAGACGAGTTGGAGCACGCATGCCCCAGCACGTACCGTCCTCGCTGCGCGCGGCCGCCCCACGCCGCGCGGAGCGCCTTCCGGCGCCTCCCCCACAGCCGCGCCGGATCGTCTTCCTCGCCCACCGCGACCTCGGCAATCCGGCCGCGGGGGGCTCCGAGCTCCTCGTCGACCGGCTCGCCGACGGGCTCAGCGGCCTCGGCCACCAGGTGACCCTGTTGTGCGGCGGGCCCGCCGCGTACCGCGACTACCGCGTGGTGTCCGCGGGCAGCGACCTGGGCCACTTCGTCCGGGCGCGCTCCGCGTTCGCCCGGCAGGTCGGCGACTGCGACCTGCTCGTCGAGGTCTGCAACGGCATGCCGTACCTGGCGCCGCTGTGGCACCGCGGGCCCACCCTGTGCCTGGTCAACCACGTCCACACCGATCTGTGGGGGATGCGCTTCCAGGGCGCCCTCGCCCCCGCGGCGCGGCTCGGCCGCAAGCTGGAGCACTGGGCGCTGTCCGGTGCGCAGCGCGGCAATCTCCTCGTGGCCGTGTCGCCGTCGACGGCGACGGCGCTGCGGGCGATCGGCGTCGAGCGCGAGCGCATCCGCATCGTGCACAACGGCGTCGAGGAACCCGGGCCGCTGCACCCCCGCTCCGACGAGCCGTTGTTCCTCGCGATGGGGCGGCTCGTCGAGTACAAGCGCATCGATCTGCTGCTGCGGCTCTGGGAGCGGGTCAGACCCGTCACGGGTGGCCGCCTCGTGATCGTGGGCGACGGCCCCGAGCGCGGCCGGCTCGAACAACTCGCGGGCCCCGGCGTCGAGTTCAAGGGCCATGTCTCCGAGGCGGAGAAGCACCGGCTGCTCTGTGAGGCGTGGATGCTGCTGCACCCGTCGGCCGTGGAGGGCTGGGGGCTCGTCATCACCGAGGCGGCGACCCGCTTCACGCCCTCGATCGGCTTCGACGTGCCGGGGGTGCGCGACTCCGTCGAGGACGGCGTGACCGGGCTCCTCGCGCGCGGCGAGAGCTCCTTCGCCGCCGCCTGGTGCACCCTCGCCCTCAGCGCCGAGCGCCGCAGGTCCCTCGGCAAGGCCGCAGGTGAGCGGGCCGCGCAGTTCCGCTGGGGCAACACGGTGCGGCAGTTCCAGTCGGTGGCGGCCGAGGCGGTCGCCGCCCACCACGCGGCCGGAATATCCCAGGGGTCTGCGTGAAGGACCCCTCGCTGCGCCGTTCCGCCACCCTCTTCCGGGCCTTCCTGCGCGAGCAGCAGGAACCCGAGCGGTGCTACACCCTCCTCGCCCGGGACGCCGCCGACCAGGTCGAGGCGTACGTACCGGTGAAGGACCGCGTCGTCGTCGACATCGGCGGCGGGGGCGGTTACTTCACCGAGGAGTTCCGGCGGCGCGGCGCGCAGTGCTTCCTCTTCGAGCCGGATCCGGCCGAGTTGGGGGCCAAGCCGCCGGAGGGTTCGGTGGTGGCCGACGGGTATCTGCTGCCGCTGGCGGACGGCGTCGCCGACGTCACGTTCTCCTCGAACGTCCTGGAGCACGTCGACGACCCGCAGACGTTCCTGAGCGAGATGGTCCGGGTCACCAGGCCCGGCGGTCTGATCTACGTCTCGTTCACCAACTGGCTCTCCCCGTGGGGCGGGCACGAGTGGGCGCCCTGGCACTACCTGGGCGCCGACCGGGCCCGCGCCCGCTATGAACGGCGTACCGGCAAGGCCGCGAAGCACACGCTCGGCGAGAACCTCTTCGCCCACCACGTCGGCACGACCCTGCGCGAGGTGCGGGGCCGCGACGACGTGGCCGTCGTATCGGCGCGTTCGCGCTACTGGCCGTTCCTGGCCGGGGCGATCACCAAGGTGCCGGGTGTGCGCGAGATCGCGACCTGGAATCTCCTTCTCATTCTCAGGCGGTGTCCATGACCACGGTCCAGGCCCCACCCCCGGCGGCCGTAAGACCCACGACCGATGCCCCTGAACCCTCGCGGGGGCCGCGCTCGCGGCGCTGGCTCCTCGGGTTCTGGGCCGTGGTGTTCGTGCTGTTCCTCGCGGTGAAACCCGGGCGGATGACGTTCGACACCAAGCTCGGTGTCGCCGTCGACCCCTGGCAGTTCCTCTCCGACCTCGGCCAGCTCTGGCACGACCGGGGCGGCTTCGGCGGCATCCAGGACCAGTACGTCGGCTACGTCTTCCCGATGCTGCCGTTCTACGGCCTGGCCGACCTGGTGCAGCTGCCGGTGTGGCTGGCCGAGCGGCTGTGGCTGTCGCTGATCGTGACGGCGGCGTTCTGGGGCGCGCTGCGGCTCGCCGAGCGCCTCGGCATCGGCAGCCGTCCCAGCCGGCTGCTGGGCGCGGCGGTGTACGCGCTGTGGCCGACGTTCACCGTGGTGGTGGGATCGACGTCGGCGGCCGCGCTGCCCGGCGCGGTGCTGCCGTGGGTGCTGCTCCCGCTGGCCGACGAGCGGATCAGCGCGCGCCTCGCCGCGTGCCGCTCGGCGCTGATCATCCCGTTCATGGGCGGTGTGAACGCGGCGGCGACGCTCGCCTCACTGCTGCCGGTGGGCCTCTATCTCCTCTCCCGGCCGAACGGCCCCCGTAAGAGAAAACTGATCACCTGGTGGGTGCCGGGCGTCATCCTCGCCACGGCCTGGTGGGTCATACCGCTGCTGATGCTCGGCATCTACGGCGAGAACTTCCTTCCGTACGTGGAGAATTCGGCCACCACGACGGGCACCATGTCGGCGACCGAGACGCTGCGCGGCGCCGGGAACTGGGTCGCGTACCTGCACTTCGGCGAGGCGTGGCTGCCCGCGGGCTGGACGGTGGCGACGGCCGTCGTGACGATCGTCTGCTCGGCGCTCGCCGCGGCGCTCGGCCTCGCGGGCCTGGCGCGGCGCGATCTGCCGGAGCGGCGCTGGCTGGTCCTGACGGTCCTCTCCGTCGCCCTGGTCACGCTCGCCGGGTACGGCGGCGCGTTCGGGGCGCCCTTCCACGACACCGTCCAGTCGTGGCTGAACGGCGGCCTCGTGCCGTTCCGCAACATCTACAAGTTCCAGACGGGCCTGGCGCTCGCGCTGGTCTTCGGGCTGATGCACCTGGTGGGCGTGGCCTCCCAGGCGCGGGGCGCGCGGCCCGTGCGGGGGCGGCGTTTCGCGCCGCTGATCGCCGCGGCCCTGGTGCTGCCCGGCCTCGCCTGGCCGTACGTCAACGGTTCGATCCTGCAGCCCGGTTCGTTCCAGAAGCTGCCGACGTACTGGCAGGCGACGGCCGACTGGCTGGAGAAGTACTCCCCCGACTCCCGTGCCCTCGTCGTCCCCGCGACCGCGCACGGCATCTACACCTGGGGCTCCCCCATCGACCAGCCCCTGGACGTGCTCGCCGACTCGCGGTGGGCGCAGCGCGACTACGTGCCGTTCGGCACGCCGGGCAACCGCCGCGCGATGGACGCGGTCGAGCAGGCGCTGATGACCGGCGGCGAAGTGCCGGGCCTGCGGGACTACTTGACGCGTGCCGGTCTCTATTACGTCGTCGTACGCAACGACCTCGACCCCGACCAGGTCGGCCACGTCCCGTCCGCGACGGTGAAGCGGACCCTGGAGGAGTCGGGCTTCAGCCGGGTCACGGGCCTCGGTCCGACGACGACCGGCGGGAAGATCGAGGACGACACCCCGATCCAGGTCGAGGGGCTCTATCCGCGCCAGCGCGCGGTCGAGATCTACGCCCCCGGCAAGGGCGCCGAGCGCCCCGGCCAGGCGGGTCTGAAGCCGGTGTCCAACACAGCGGTCGTCAGCGGCGGCCCGGAGTCCCTGCTCCCGCTCTCCGCCGACCCGTCGATGCGGGACCGCCCGGCCGTCCTGACCGGTGACAACCACCCGGGCATCGGGGCGCCCGGCCTGCAGGCGGTCGGTGACGGCCTGCGCCGCGCCGACACCCGCTTCGGCCTCGTCAACTCCAACACCTCCTACACGTACGGCCGCGACGAGCGGAACGCGGTCGACGCCGTGCAGGACCCCGGCAAGAAGCCGCACCAGATCCTGCCGACCAAGGGCATCGAGCACCAGACGACGGCGGAGCTGCGCGGCGCCAGGTCGGTCTCCGCGTCCAGCTACGGCAACTGGCTCTTCCACCTGCCGCAGTACGACCCGGTGAACGCGTTCGACGGGAACCCGGGCACGGCCTGGGCCGAGGGCGGCTCGGGTTCCGCGGACGGCGAGTGGATCAAGGCGGAGTTCAACTCGAAGGTCGCGGTCCCGTCCTCCTTCCGCGTCACGCCGCTGCCGCAGGACGGCGTGCGGTCGGCGCCCACGCGGGTGCGCGTGGAGACGGAGCGGGGCAGCGTCACCAGCGACCTCCGGCCGGACGGCACGGCCCAGCGGATCAAGGCCCGCGCGGGCACCACCGACTGGATCAAGATCACGATCGTGGACACCGAGGAGGCGCGCCCCGGCCTGGCCGGCGCGGGCTTCGCGGAGATCAGCGTCCCCGACGTGCGCGTCACCAAGCTCCTCCAGCTCCCCACGGACGCGGAGAAGTCCACCGACGCCAAGGCGACGACGTACTCCATGCACCGCTCGTCGGACCCGAGCGCCCTGTCCCCGGTGAACGCCGAGGCCGGCCTGCACCGCCGCTTCACGACGACGGGCGAGGGCGCGTACGAGTTCAAGGCGAGCGCGGTCGCCGTGCCGGGCGCCGCACTGGACGAGCTGCTGTACAAGGTGGCGCCGGAGCAGGAGCGGCAGATCATCGCGACGGCGGACTCGACGGCGCGGCTCGGCAACGGTCTGTCGCCGCGCAACCTCACCGACGGCGACCTGACGACGGGCTGGATCGCGGGCTCCGCGAACCGGCCCGTGATCCACCTCAAGTGGCCGGGCAAGCAGGCGGTGGGCGAGATCGTGCTGCCCGCCGCGGGCGGTCTCTCCACCCGCCCGGTGAAGATCGAGATCAGCTCGCCGGACGGCGCGGCGACCGCGGGCGTGGACGAGCACGGCAACGCCCGCTTCACCCCGATCACCACCGACGAGATGGACATCACCATCACGGAGACCGCGCCGCTCACGGTCCACAACCCGATGGCGGACGACGACCTCCAGCTGCCCGTGGGCCTCACCGAGGTGTACATCCCGGCGCTCGACGAGTACCGCACCAAGCAGCCCGACCCGGCGGACCGCTTCTCGCTGCCCTGCGGCCAGGGCCCGACGATGTCGATCGACGGCGAGCTGTACGAGACGAGCGCCAAGGGCAGGGTCCGGGACCTCACCGAACGGCGCCCGGTCGACATCACGCTCTGCCAGGAGGGCGAGAAGTCCCCGGCCGTCCGGCTCGGCGCGGGCGCGCACAGCCTGGAGACGGGGGACGCGGGCCCGCTGGCCGTCATGGACGCGTCGCTGACCCACGGCACGCCGGGCGAGGTCGACACGGCCTCCCGCGACCTGAAGATCAAGGACTGGCTCGGTGACCGCCGCGAGGTGACGGTCGGCTCGGGAGCGGCCTCGTACCTCACCACGTACGAGAACGTGAACGACGGCTGGAAGGCGACCCTCAACGGCAAGGAGCTCACCTCGGTGCGGCTCGACGGCTGGCAGCAGGGCTGGCTGGTGCCGAACGGCGAGGGCGGCACGGTCAAGCTGACCTACGAGCCGTCGCAGATCTACGAGATCGGGCTGATCCTGGCCGGCGTCGGCGTCCTCGCCCTGGCGGCCCTGGTCCTGGTCCTCTCGCGGCGCCGCGACACCGACACGGACGCCCCGGCCGGCCCGCCGCCCGCCCCCGGCGTCATCCTCGGCACGGTGGCTCTCACGCTGGTGGCCGCGGTGATCGCGGGCCCGTTCGCCCTGCTGGTCCCGGCGCTCGCGCTCCTGGCCTGGTGGCGTCACGCGCTCCTGGTGCCGGTCGCGTTCCTGGCGATGGCGGGCGCGGGCATCGCGGCGGCGGCGGGAGCCGGCGAGACGGTCTCGGCGGACGAGGGAGCGTTCGGCCCGGCCGCCCAACTCCTCGCCCTCATCGCGCTGTTCGCCGCGCTGGTGACGGTACGGGAGACACGGCACCGCACCACGGATACGTTGGAGTACGGCCCGGTCCCGCCCTACCCGCCCGCGCCGGGCCCCGCCCCCGCGACGCCCCCGCTGCCCCGCCGCACACGAGGCGGCCCGGACACCGCACCGGAAGCGCCCCGGCACGACGCGGGGCCGACCGTCTCGGCCCGCGGCCCCGCGGCGGCCCAGCCCGAGCCCGCGCCGCCGGGCCGCAGGACGATGCGCCTCGCACGCCGCGGGCGGAAGTCCACGACAGGAGAAGGCACCCAGCGATGACCGCACTGGAACATCCGGCACGGCGTGCGGACGGCCCCGGGCGGCCGCCCGCGCGCGTGCCGTTCCCCGTCGTCGACGAGGTCTCCCGGCACTGCCTCCAGGAGGAGGAGCCGGAGACCGTGCACATCGAGGTGCACCTGCCGGGCACCCCGGACCAGGACCGCCTCAAGGCCGCGTTCGCCGAGGCCCTGCGCCGCCACCCCCGCATCCTGATGCGGGAGGCGCGGGGCCCCTGGTACCGCCGCCGCTACGAGTGGGAGCTGACGGCGGACCCGGACGTGGAGGTCGTGACGTTCCCGCCCGCCGAACCGGACGCCCTCAAACGCGCCCGCGAGCGCGCCCTGGCCGAGGCGCCCCCGCTGACGTCCTCACCGCCGATCCGCTTGGAGGTGGTGAAGCAACCGCCCCCCGCAGAGGGCGCACCGGCGACCGAGGACCGGGGTTCCGTCCTCTTCCTCACCATCAACCACACCGCCCTGGACGGCCCGGCCTGCCTGCGCGTCCTCGCGACGGCCGCGGAGCTCTACGGCGGCCGCGACAACTCCCCGGCGGCCCCGCCGTCCCGTGCGCCCGCCGGACCACAGGCGGCACAGGAACAGCTGCCGGCCGACGCCCCGTCGGCCCTGTCGCCCCCGGCCCGGGTCGCGAAGGGCTCGCCCGAGCCCTCCCCCGGCAACGGCATGCTCGTCGCGGAGCTGCCGGTGCCGCGCCGCCCCAAGGGCTCGCCCTTCACCGTGAACGACCAGCTCATGGTCGCCACCGCGCTGATGATCGCCCACTGGAACCGCGAACACGGCGCCCGGCCCCGCCCCTTCCGCATCACGATGCCCGTCGACGACCGCCCCCGCGACGCCACCATGCCGATCGGCAACGGCACCCGCCTCGTCGAAGTGCCCTTCGGCGCCGCCGAGCTGGCCCCGCGCGAGTGGACCCCGGAGGCCACCCGCGACCTGCTGCGCCGCACCTCCGAACGCACCAGCGCCCTCAAGGCCCTGCCCCGCCCCCAGCTGGGCCGCGGCGCAGCCCTCCTGACCGCACCCGTCCTGCCCGTCACCCTCAGGGCCGCCGCCACCCGCGGCCTGCGCAGGGCCGCCGCGCCCTGGACGTCGACGACGCTGCTCAGCAACATCGGCCGCGTCCCGTACGCCCTGGACTTCGGCGACGCGGGCCGCGCGCACGCCGTGTGGTTCTCCGCGCCGGCCCGGCTGCCCCGCGGCCTCACCGTGACGACGGCCTCGACGGCGGGCCGCCTGCACCTCGCCCTGCGCTGGTCCAAGACGCTCCTCAGCCACGGCGACGGCGCCCACCTGCGCGACCTCTTCGAGCACTACCTCCACGCGACGGAGCACACCGAGCCCGGCGGCCCCGCCGCGGAGAAGAAGGAGGGGCCCAAGTGACCACCGCGACCACCAAACGCCCCCCGGAGCTCCGGGACTTCTACGAGAACCCGGCCGTCCCCGTCGCGTCCGGCGACGCGCGCAGCCTCCGCCAGGCCCGCATCCTCGCCGCCGCGCTCGGCCCCGCCACCGCCCGCACCGCCACGGTCCTCGACATCGGCTGCGGGGACGGCACGGCCGCGGCGACCGCGGCACCGGTCCTCGCGGGCCACCGCGTGATCGGCGTGGACTGGTCGCAGGACGCCCTGAAGCGCGCGCACGCCCGGCTCCCGTACGTCGTGCGCGGTGAACTCTCCGACGGCGGGCTGCCGTTCGCCGACGGCGCCGCCGACGCCGTGCTGTTCAGCGAGGTCGTCGAGCACCTCGTCGACCCGGACAGCGCCCTCGACGAGCTGAGAAGGATCCTGCGACCAGGCGGGCACCTCATGCTCTCCACCCCCAACCTCGCCGCCTGGTACAACCGCGGCCTGCTCCTCGCCGGAGTGCAGCCCGTCTTCTCCGAGGTCAGCCTGCGCGCCATCCACGGCCGCCCGGGCAAGGAGGTCGTGGGACACCTGCGGCTTTACACGGCCCGCGCCCTGCGCGAATTCGTCGCCGCCGCCGGCTTCGAGGTCGTACGCCTGTCCGGCGCCCCCTTCCACGGCGTGCCGCGCCCGCTGCGCGCCCTGGACCGCCTCGCCTGCGCCGTGCCCAGCGCCGCCTCGATCCTCCTGCTGCACGCCCGAAGGGCCTGACCATGTGGTGGGGCGTGGCCGCGGCACTGATCGCGAACCTGCTCTACAGCACCGGCTTCGTCCTGGAGAAGCGGGCGCTGACGGCCATGCCGTCGGTCAGCGTCCGCAAACCCGCCCAGCTGCTGCGGCAGGTGCTCGGCAGCTGGCTGTGGATCGGCGGCTCGCTGTCCCTCGCGGCGGGCTTCGCCGCCCAGCTTGCCGTCTACCGCACCCTGCCGATCGCCGCCGCGCAGGGCATCTTCGTGTCCGGCCTCGTCCTGCTCCTGCTGCTCTCGTCCGTGCTGCTCGGCGAGCGGACCTCGGGCCGCGAGCGGTACGCGGTCGCCGGGATCCTGCTGGCGCTGCTCATGGTGGTCCTCTCCCTCAGCGAGGACAGCGACACGGTCGGCCGCGGCGCGCCCGTGGCGCTCATCCTCACGGTCTGCCTGCCGTCGCTCGCGGCGGGCGTCTGGCTGTACGGCTCCGCGGAGCGCCGCGCGAGGCACCGGCACCGCATGCCGACGGCGGGCGTCGAGTACGGCGTCGCCGTGGGCCTGCTGTACGGCGTGAGCTCGCTGGCCATCAAGGGCGTGTCCAGCTATCTGACGACGGAGGACATCGGCGGCGCGCTCGGCGGCCTGCTGCGCTCGCCCTACCCCTACCTGCTGCTGTTCACCGGCGCGTTCGGCCTGATCATGTCGCAGGCGGCCCTGCAGCGCTGCCGGGCGTCGCTGATCGTCCCGGTGTGCACGACGGTGACGTCGCTGTTCACCGCGGTGCTCGGCACCCTCGCCTTCGGTGAGGCGCTGCCGCACGAACCGGTGCGCCTGACGCTGCGGATCGCGGGCACCGTCCTCGCCGTGTCGGTGCTCATCGCCATGCCGAAGCACGACGGCACCTCTCCCCGACCCTCCCCCGCTCCCAAGGAGTTGACCAGCGGATGAACCCCGACGACCCGCTGCTGAAGATCCTCGCCTGCCCCCTCGACAAGGGCCCGCTGCACCTGCTGTCCGCCGAGGAACCCCTCGTACCGGAGGAGTCGCTGTACAACCCGCGGCTGCGCCGCCGCTACCCCGTCATCGACGGCATACCGCAGCTGCTGCCCTCCTCCGGCGAGCAGGTCCCGGAAGACACGCACGAACAGCTGCTCAAACGAATGTCCCCATGACGAGAGGGTGCCCATGACCTTCGCCGCCCGCGTGGCGCCCTATGTCCCCGACCGTCTGATCGCCGCCCTGGCCCGGCTTGTCTACCCCCGCTTCGAGCCGGAGCTCGGACGGCTCGGCGACCTCTGCCCGCCGGGCTGCGGCACCGCCGTGGACGTCGGCGGCTGGTACGGCCCGTGGTCGCGGCGGCTCGCCTCGCGCGCGCACCGCGTGGTGACCGTGGAGCCGGTGCCGCACCTGGCGCGGCTGCTCTCCGCCAGCACGCCCGGCAACGTCCGGGTGATCCAGGCCGCGGCGACGGACCGCCCGGGCACGGCCCGGCTCTGGCTGCCGCGCGGCGACCGCGGCGAACGGGGTGTGTCGTCCCTCGTCCGCCGCGACATCCACGACGTCGCCGTGGACGTGCCGTGCGTGACCCTGGACGGGCTCGGCCTGCGGGACGTGCACTTCGTCAAGATCGACGTGGACGGCAACGAGCTGCCGGTGCTGCGCGGCGCGCACGAGCTGATCACCCGCGACCGGCCGGCGATCTTCATAGAGCTGGAGTCCCGCATCCAGCCGATCGCCCCGATCGTGGAGCTCCTGACCCGCGGCCACGGCTACCGGGGCTGGGTGCTGCCGCACGACACGTGGCTGCCGCTGGCCTCCTTCGACCTGGAGGCGCACCAGTCCGGCACGTCGTACGTCGTGTCGCAGGGCCTGCTGCGCCGGGTCCTCACGCCGAGACACCCGCGGTACGTCAACTCGGTCCTGTTCCTCCCCGACGGTCACCGCCCGGGAGCGCTCGAGGTGCGCGACGATGGGGTGCATGCCCGCTAGCTCTTCGTTCGACGCCCTGGACTTCCAGCTGGTCCTGCTGCGCCGGATGGCCGACCACAACGCCGACCTGGTGGAGGACGCCCGGCACGAACTGGGCGTCTCCGTCGCCGACATGCGGGAGGCCAACCGCCGCTGGCAGGCGATGACCCGCTCCGCGCGCTCGCGCGGCGCCGCGTCCCGGTACCGCTCGGTCCTCGGCGCCCCGGAGTCGTCCGTCCGCCGCCGGATCGGCGACCTGGAGTGCGAGGCGCTGCTCTGGCCGGTGCCGCTCTGGCCCGACCTGCGCTTCGAGGTGCTCCTCGCGCCGAACGGCGCGGTGTGGAACGAGTGGCTGGTGCGCGCGCCCGGGGCGCCGGCGCCCGAGCTGCGGACGCTCGACGATCTGACGCCCTGGTCGTGCACGGTCGACGAGGCGGCGCGCGCCTTCGCTCCGGCGCGTCCCATGGAGGGGTCGGCGCCGACCCGGTGGGGCCTCGCGTTCGAAGCGCCGGACGCGGACGGGCAACTGCGGTCGTGCGTCGCGGAGTTCACCTGGGGGCTGCTCCAACGTTCGTTCGGTACCCGCGGGCAACCGTGACTTGCCGCGCGGTGACGCGTTCCCCACGTGTCCGTCGCGAACAAGGAGCGGTACCGACGTGGAAGTCACCGAGCGTGCAACGTTTCTCTTGAAGAAGAACCCCCCGCAGTCCGCCGTGCGCCAGAAGGCAGTCGCGGCATGACGGGGGCGGCACGGGAGCCCGTCGCGGCCGCGGTGACGGGCATCGGGCTGGTGACCGCCGCGGGCATCGGCGTGAAGGACACCTGGCACCAGGTCACCACCGCCACCGCCCCCCGCGGTGTGCGGCGGCCCGACGCGCTGCGGGACCTGCCCTGCGACTTCATGTACACCATCGACGACCTCGACATCGACGCCGTGCTCGGAGTGGCGAGCCACCGGTTGATGGACCGCTTCGCACAGCTGGCCGTCGTCGCCGCACGGGAGGCCGTGGCGGACGCGGGGCTCGGCCCGGACGTCTGGGACAGCACCCGGGTCGCGGTGGTCGTCGGCTCGGCCCACGGCGGCCTCGACTTCTACGCCGAGCAGCACGCCACGCTCACCGAGCGCGGCGCCCGCCGGGTGTCGCCGAGGCTCGCGCCGCTGAGCGTGGTCAACGGAGCGGCCGGCAGCGTCGCCAGGGACCTCGGCACGCGCGGCCCGAGCCTCGCGGTGGCCACCGCTTGCTCCTCCGGCACCGACGCGATCGGCACGGCGCTGCACCTGCTGCGCGCCGGGGCCTGCGACATCGCCGTCGCGGGCGGCGCGGAGTCCATGTGCACCCGGGCGGTCTTCGCCGGTACGTGCAACGCGAAGGCGCTGTCCTCCCGCACCGAGGACCCCGCCGGCGCCTGCCGCCCGTTCGACGTCGACAGGGACGGCTTCGTGGTGGGGGAAGGCGCGGGGATGCTGGTCCTGGAGCGCGCGGAACACGCCAGGGCCCGCGGCGCCAGGCCGCGGGCCGCCGTCCGCGGGTACGGGGCCACCACCTCCAGCGAGGCCTCCTCCCCCGTCGCCCCGAGCGAGGCCGGCGTCGAGCTGGCGCTGCGCGCCGCGCTGGCCGACGCCGCGGTGGGCCCGGGCGACATCGGCCACGTCAACGCGCACGGCACCTCCACCGTCATGAACGACCTGGTGGAAGGCGCCGTGCTGCACCGCGTGCTGGGCGAGGGCCCGCTGGTGACCTCCACCAAGTCCATGACCGGGCACACGCTGGGCGCCGCCGGCGGCATCGAGGCGGCCTTCACCGTCCTCGCCCTGGAGGAGCAGCTGGTGCCGGGCACGGTCAATCTCCGCACGCAGGACCCGCGCGTCCCCGTCGAGGTGGCCGGGACGACCAGGAGTGCCCGCCTGGACTGTGCGGTGTCCACCTCGCTCGGCTTCGGCGGGCACAATTCCGTGCTCGTCCTCGCCCGCGCATGAGGCCTTCGCGGGGAGGCGTCACAACGCCGCCTTGTGGATCAGCTCCGCGACGCGGGGCAGCGAGCCGGGGTGCACGGTGAGGAAGAGGTTGGGCTCGACGAGTTCGAGCTCCATGACGTGCGGGCCGCCGTCGGCGCCGTCGACGAGGTCCACGCGCGCGTACAGCAGCTCGGGAGAGCCGGGCACCGCCGCCAACGCCCGCTCGGCGACGTCGAGTTCGGCCTCGGTGGGCTGCCAGGGGCGCAGGTCGGGGTGGGGCGTCTTGGCCGCGTCGTACGCCGTGCCGGGCGTGAGCACCGCGCCCTTCTGGACGGCGTGCAGGAACTGTCCGCCGCAGAAGACGAGAGCGCGCTCGCCGGTGACGTCTATTCGCCGCATGTAGGGCTGCACCATGGCGGTGAAGCCTTCCTCGTGCATGCGGGCCAGGTGCGCCAGTGCGGCCTCCCGCTCGTCCGCGCGGTAGCGGGCGGCGTACCGCGCCCCGGCCCCGGAGGTCGGCTTGACCACGAACTCCCCTCCCACCTCGGGGAGTTCCGCGGCCTCGCCGGGTGCGCGGTAGTACGTCGGGACGACGGGCACGCCGGCCTCGGCGAGCTCGCCGAGGTAGCGCTTGTCGGTGTTCCACCGGACGACGTCCGCGGGGTTGGCGAGCCGGGTGAGCCGGGCGCACCGCTCGGCCCACGCCACGTACTCCGCGGCGCGCCAGCTGTAGTCCCACGTGGACCTGATCACCGCGAGGTCGAACCCGGCCCAGTCGACGTCGGGGTCGTCCCAGCCGACGATGTGGGGCTCGGCTCCGGACTCGCCGAGGGCCCGCGCGAGGGACGGCAGGTCGCGGTCGTGGTCGGGCATCGGCCGAAGGGTGACCAGTGCGATGCGGGGGCTTGCCACGGGGACTCCTTGTTCGTACGCGGTCACAGCCCCCGCAGGCTAACAACCGCGCCCCACGCGCCCCGGAGGACGAGGACGCGTACCCGGCGAGGAGCGATGGCGTGCCCCGGAGGCAAAAGCCGCGCACCGGCCTTGTTCGCCGCCTCCAACATCTGCTTATGATTCAGCGGTGTTCGATTCACGGCACATCAGGACGTTCCACGAGGTGGTCCGGGCCGGTTCGTACTCGGCGGCCGCCCGCTCGCTCGGCTATACGCAGCCGGCGATCACCCAGCAGATGAAGGCTCTCGAGCGGTCCGTCGGCACCCCGCTGTTCACCCGCGTCGGCCGCCGCATGCGGCTCACGGAGGCGGGCGAGGCGCTGTCGCGGCACGCGGGGATCATCCTGGACGACATCTCCGCCGCCCAGCAGCAGATGAACGCGATCACGCGGCTGCGCTCGGGCCGGGTGCGGGTCTGCGCGTTCCCGAGCGCCAACGCGACCCTCATCCCCGAGGCCCTGGCCCGGCTCGCGTCCGGGCACCCGGGCGTGCGCGTGGAGCTCCTGGAGGACGAGCCGCCCGAATCGCTGCGGCGCGTGGTGCGCGGCGAGTGCGACATCACGCTCGCCTTCACCTATCCCGGCCTGCACGACGAGGTGCCGGAGGAGCTGGCGGAGATCCCGCTCCTGGAGGACCAGCTGACCGTGCTGCTGCCCACCGGGCACCGGATGGCCCGCCAGCGGTCGGTCCGGCTCGCCGAGCTGGCGGACGAGCGGTGGATCGCGGGCTGCCCGCGCTGCCGGGCCAACTTCCTGCACGAGTGCGCCGAGCTGGGCTTCGCGCCCGACATCGCCTTCACCACCGACGACAACCTGGTGGTGCAGAGCCTGGTCGCCGAGGGGCTCGGCATCGCGATGATGCCGGGCCTCGTCCTGAACTTCCTCTGCCACCGGAAGGTGACGGGCCGCGCCCTCGACCCCGCGTCGCGGCGCCAGGTGTCGGCGTACGTCCTCAAGGACCATCTGCGGATACCGGCCACCGCCCTGGTCCTCGACGAGCTGCGGACCGTGGCCGCCCACCGCGTCGGCTGCTGATCGTCCGCCCTCTCGTGCCGCGCCGTCCATAAGCGGAAGTTGGGGGGTTGCCAAAAGACTGTCGTTGGACGTGATGGGTCGGCGGCGCGACGCTGCCCGTATGAGCACTCCGACCGCGTACCGGGCCGCCCGGACCACAGAGCGCCTCGACTCCCTCGTCGCCGACGTGCGCGAGGCGGTGGGGCGCGGCCTGCCCCCCGACCTGACCGCGTACCTGGTCGGCGAGCGGCTCGCCCCCCACCTCGGCACCGCCGACCTGCTCACCGACGAGCAGTGCGAGGGCGACCCCGACCACTACCGCCAGCACGTCCTGCACGCCGAGCACGACGGCAGCTTCTCGATCGTGGCGCTGGTCTGGCTGCCGGGGCAGCGGACCTCGGTCCACGACCACGTGTCGTGGTGCGTCACGGGTGTCCACGAGGGCGAGGAGCGCGAGCGCCGCTACCGGCTGGTGCCCGCCGCCGAGAACGGCGGCGCCGCGCGGCTCGTCGCCACGGAGGACGTCGTCAACCCGCAGGGCGCGGTCTGCGGCTTCGCGCCGCCCGGCGACATCCACCGGGTGTGGAACGCCTGCGGCAGCCGCGCGATATCGATCCACATATACGGGGCGGACATCGCCCGCCTGGGCAGCAGCGTCCGCCGGGTGTACGAGCTGCCGGCCGACCGGTAATGGCACTCCTCGGCGAACGCCCGAAGTCCCGTACGCCTCGCGCCACCGCCCCCCTCACCCGCCCGCCCCGCAAGCTGCCCGGCCTGACGCTTGCCGTGCTGGGCGTCGCCGTGGCGTGGGGTGTCCACCAGCTGGTGCCCGGCGTGCCGATGCTCACCGCCGCCGTGGTCCTGGGCATCGTCGCGGCCCATCTGCCGGGCGCCGCGCACGCGTTCGTACGCGGTCCGGGCAAGGCCGGACTGACGTTCGCGGGGAAGCGGCTGATGCGCGTCGGCATCGTGCTGCTCGGCCTGAAGCTGAGCCTGGACGACGTGCTCGGGCTCGGCTGGGCCTCGGTGGCGATGGTGCTCTGCGTCGTCGCGGTGACCTTCTTCGGCACCTGGTGGCTGGGCCGCCGCATGGGGCTGCGCGGCGACCAACCCCTGCTGATCGCCACCGGCTACTCGATATGCGGCGCGTCCGCGATCGGCGCGGTCAGCGAGGTGTCCGAGAGCGACGAGCGGGACACGGCCACGTCGGTGGCCCTGGTGACCCTGTGCGGCACGCTCGCCATCGCCGCACTTCCCCTCCTGCAACACCCGTTGGGGCTCAGCGACGCGGAGTTCGGGCGGTGGGTCGGGGCGAGCGTGCACGACGTGGGGCAGGTGGTGGCGACCGCGCAGACCGCGGGCGCAGGGGCGCTCGGCGACGCGGTCCTGGTCAAGCTGATGCGGGTCGCGCTGCTCGCGCCGCTCGTCGCGGCGGTGGCCCTCTCGGTACGGGCACGCCGACGCGTCCCGGCTTCCGCGGCCGGGACCGCGGGCACCAAGCGGCCGCCCCTCGTGCCGCTCTTCGTCGTCGGCTTCCTCGCCATGGTGGCCCTGCGCACCACCGGCTGGCTGCCCGGCGAGGCACTCGACCTGGCCCACACGACGCAGGAACTCCTCCTGGCCGCCGCCTTGTTCGGCCTGGGCAGCGCGGTCGACCTGCCGTCCCTGACCCGTACCGGTGGCCGAGTGGCAGCGCTCGGGCTCATCTCGTGGGGCGTGATCGCTGGGGTGTCGTACGCGGGTGTGGTGCTGACGTACTGAGGGCCCGGGCTAGGGGCGGGGCAGCGTGACCCGGACGTCGTACAGGCGGGTGATCTGCTGGGGCAGTTCGTTGTCGTCGCTGACGAGCAGCAGGCGGAGTCGGTCGCGGCTCGGGCCGTGCGGGCGGCCCGTCACCGTCATTCCCTCGATGTTGTCGATCAGGGGGTTGTTGCCGGGCGGCAGGTTCGAGGGCGCTCCCAGCGAGGGGCAGTCGGAGAGGTCGGCGAGGAGGGTCTTGCGCAGCGCGCGGGTGCCGGCGCCGAGGTTCTCCACGCCGCTCACGTCATCGGCGCCGCGCGGGTCCGCGACGTACAGCCGTACGTCGATGAGGAAGTCCGGGGTGAACCCCCGCTCCAGGACGAGGAACCTGCCGTCCCCCGTCGCCGCCAGCTCGACGAGTCCCATGCCGGGGTCGACGGGGTACGCGAGCTGTCGGCCGAGCGTGAACCCGGCTCCTGAAGCGGGCCGTTGCCAGGTCTGTACGCGGTTCAGGGTGCGGCCCGCCGCGTCCGTCCCGTCACCCGCCAGCGGGCCCTCCATCCCGGCGACCAGGGTGCGCCCGCCGGGCAGCAGGGTGAGGCTCTCGAAGGTCTGGTTCAGCCGGGCGCGGCCCGCGGGGGCGACCCGCAGGGGCTGCGGCACCGGCAACCGGCCGAGCAGGGCACCGTCCCTGCCGTAGCTGAGGACGGCGGGGCCCCGCTCGTCCGCCACCAGACGGCTGCCGTCGCGCTCCACGGCCAGGCCCTCCGAGTCCAGCGCGGCGCCCGCCTCGTCGGCGAGCGGCATCCGGGCCGTGGCCCGCGGCTGCTTCCCGCGCACGTCGAGCCGGAAGAGGGCCGAGCGGTCGGAGACGGCGCTCACCGAGCCGTCGCGTTCGACGGCGAGCGCGGAGAGGCCGCCGACGAGCCGGCCGTCGACCTCCGCCTTGTTCAGCGCGTCGGAGTACCGGGTGACGGAGACGTTCGGCGAGCAGGAGCCGCCCGCCGGCGTGGCGGCGCGCGCGACGGTCGTGCCCGAGACCAGCAGCGCGGCGCTCGCCGCGAGGCTCACTGTCGTACGGAATCCCATGGGGTGCCCCCTGGCCGGGAGTGTGCGTGACGGGACGTCAGTACAGCAGTATCCGGTGAAGATGCGAACAACTCAGCGCGACGAGGCGGCTCCGACCTCGGCAACGGCCCTCGGCTCGGCCACGGTCGCGGTCGCTGCCTCGGGATAGAAGTCCCGCGCCCTCCCCCGGCGTCCTTCGCCCTGCCCAGCAGCCCCGCCGGATACTCCACGAGCCAGTAGCTCGCCGTCCCGGCCGCCAGCGCCACGAGGACCACGACGAGCACCGCGACCGGGAAGCCGGCCTGCGACGACGGCGGCACCCCCGACGCGTCGAGTTGCAGCAGCACCGGCTCGTGCCAGACGTAGAGGCTGTAGCTGACGAGGCCCACCGACGTGGCCCAGCGGGCCCGCAACAGGCGGTGCCAGCCGAGGCGTTGGCGCTCCCGGGGCCGGATGTGCAGGGCCGCGTACAGGAGGGCGCACCACAGCACGGAGGCGATCGGGTGGTAGAAGGTGTGCGCGAGGTTCTCCGGGGCGGAGAGGTACGACAGCGTGAGCAGGCCGGCCAGTGCCGCGGCCGACAGGGCGGTCGCCCACCGGGCCCGCAGCCTGCCCCGGTCGTCGCCCAGCGCCGTCAGGAGCACCGCGAGGGCCATGCCCGCCGCGAAGCCGCCGAAGCGGGCCTGCGGGCCGAAGTACACGGGCCAGTCGGTGTGCGGCACGCCGAGGACGTAGTGCGCGCAGGAGATCCAGGCGAGCGGCGCCGCGAAGAGGACCGCGCAGCCCGACGCGCACAGCGCCACCCGGGCCCGCCGGGTCCGCAGCTTCCGGCAGGCGCGCACCGCGAGCGGGCCGAGCGCCACGAGGACCAGGTAGAAGGCGACCTCCAGCGACAGCGACCAGCTCGGGCCGAGCGTGTAGAAGATCCGCTCCCGGTCGAAGACGTGCGTGAACGTGAGGTGTTCGACGAGGTCCCGCCAGTCGCCCGGCAGTGTCGGATTGCGCGTCGACCACACGACGAGGACCGCCAGGAAGTACACCGGCAGGATGCGGATCGCGCGCCGGAAGAGGAACACCCGGCCCGGCCTGACCGCGCCCTCCTCGCCGTCGACGGCGGCCCGCGCGTACGACAGCGTGAGCAGGTACGCCGACATCACGAAGAACAGGTCGATCACTTCGAGGGAGAACAGCGCGCCGACGTACGGATTGTCGACCGGTGGGTGCGAGCCCGCCGCGTCGTACGTGTGGTACTGCTGCCAGACGTGGAAGACGACGGTGCTGAGCGCGGCCAGACCGCGGAGGCCCTGGAGTTCGGGCGCGCGCCCGCGGGCCCGCGGCTGTCGACGGCCCGGAGCCGTCGTTCCGGGGGTATCGGGTGTCTCTGGTGTCTCTGGTGTCTCGGGGGCGATGGGCGAGGTCACGAGCCCCCTCCCGGGCCGGCCGGCTCGGCGGCGACGGTGACGGCGGCTGCGGCGCGCGGCGTGACGCGCCACTGCCGGTCGCCGAGCGCCTCCTTCAGGTGGGCGGCGCGCGCCACCATGTTCTTGAAGTGGGTGTAGAAGAACGTCGTCACGAGCAGATAGCGCCAGAACCAGCTCTTGCGGCGCCGGAGTTCGGGCACCGCGAGCCGCCAGGCGAAGGCGGCCTGCACCAGGCCCGCCGACATCGTGACGGCCGCCGCGACCAGGCAGACGGGCACCGCCCAGTCGAGCCGGTCGGCGCCGCCCGCGCGCCACGCGGCGTGCAGCAGGATCGGCAGGATCTGCAGCGTCAGCCACGGCTGGACCTCGCGCCAGCCGAGCAGGACGAAGAGGCCGGCCTTCTGGCGGCGTGTGAACACCGGTGAGCGCAGCCCGCGCCACAGGTGCCTGAGCGAGACCTGCAGCCAGCCCTGCGCCCAGCGCGACCGCTGGTTCCACAGGGGCTTCAGCATCGTGGGGGCGAGCTCGCGCGAGAGGATCGTGCGGTCCGTGGCGATGCGCGCGCCCTCGCCGAGGGCCCGCATCGTGGAGTCGATGTCCTCGGTCAGCATCGAGCCGTGCATCCGCGTCCTGGCCAGCAGGTCGGTGCGCCAGAAGCCGTTGGAGCCGCCGAAGACGCCGAAGCCGTAGAGCCGGGTGCGGCCCGGATGGCTGACCGCGTAGATCGCCTCGAACTCGACGCCCACCAGCTCGGCGACCCACGAGCTCTCGCCGTTGCGTATGACGCAGTGGCCCTGCACCACGTCGTAGCCGTTGGACAGCCAGTCCCAGGCGTGCCGGAAGGCGTCGGCGGCCGGATGGTGGTCGGCGTCGAAGATCCCGACGAACTCGCCGCGCACCCGTGTCACGGCCGCGTTCAGGTTCTGCGCCTTGGACGTGCTGCCCGCCACCGGGAGCAGCACCAGGCGCGGATCGCGCCGCGCGATCTCCCGCAGCGTCTCCTCGACGGGCAGCGGGTGCGGGGTGTTGTACGCGAGGACGATCTCCAGCTCGTTCGGATAGTCGAGGCGCAGGAACGATTCGACGGTGTCGACGATCGTCGCCGCCTCGTTCGGCAGGTACGCCGCGATGACCGCGCTCGCCACCGGGTACGGCTGCCCGGGGGCGGCCGGGCGCTGCTTCGCGTCGAGCGAGAAGAGACATTCGAGGACGATGAGCAGGGCGGACGCGACGAGGCCCGCGACGACCACCCAGTACGCGACGGCCGCCGCGTCCCAGCCCATGGCGTACGCCTGTTGGTACAGGGCGAACGGCACGCCCACGCCGAGGGCCAGCATCAGGACCGGCGAGAGCAGCGGTGTCACCGCGGCGAGCAGGCCGCGCAGGCCGGGGCGCGCCCGGCGGTGCCCGTGCGCGGTGGCGGTCCGCATCCACGGTTCGTAGCGCACGGGCCGCAGGTCGCGGTGGCGCAGCGCCTCCTCTGCGGCGTCCCGCGCGTGTTCGGCGGCACGTGCGCTCGCACCCTCGCCGGTGCAGGCGGACAGCGGGACCCAGCCGACGGCCGGGGTGAGCCGGACGTTCTCGTCGGCGACGACGAACCGGGTGCCCGCGACGGAGGACGCGAACTCCCGCAGGCTCGCAGTCGCCGTCTCCTCGTCGACGCCCGGCATCAGGACGAGGAGGCGGCCTTCGCCGTCCCATCCGAGCCGGTCGCAGACGTTGCCGAGGCGCTCGCCGACCTGGGCGAGCCGTTCGGCGACCTCGCGCCGCACGCGCGGCCCGAGCCGGGTCTCCAGGGCCTCCGTCTCCGCGACGCGGACGACGGCGAGGACACCGCCGCGCCGGGCGGCGGCGGGCCGCTGGAGTTCACGGTCGAGTTCGGCCATGAAGTGCGGCGCCGAGTACAGGCCGGTGCGCGGGTCGAGGAGCAACTGCTCGACGGGGACGGGGACCCGGTGCAGCTTGGCGGCGATGCGGGCGGACAGCTCGTCCGGGTCGGACGCCTCCGACACGCAGTCGTCGGCGCCGTGCCGCAGGAGTTCGGCGACCGTCGCGGGGGCGCGGGCCGCCGTCACCATGACCAGCGGGAGCGCCTGGCCCGCCGGGTCGGCGCGCACCTCCTTGATGACGTCGCGGCCCTGCCTGCGCCCGTCGGGGCCGTCGTCCAGGGCGACGATCGCGTCCGGTGGCGCCTGCCTGACCTGGTGGCGCACCTCACCGGGGACGGCGTGGGTGACCTCGTGGCCGGTGTGGCGGAGGGTGCGGGTGAGCTGTTCCCTGCCGGGTCCGGGGGAACCGACCGCGAGGACGTGGGGGCGGTTGTGGGGGTGGGGTTCGACGTGGGGGTGGGGTTCGACGTGCGGGTGGGGCGGGGCATCGGGATGTTTCAGGGCATCGGACATGAAGGTGGTCAAGGTGGTCCCATCCTGTTCGGATCGTGGGGGGAGGACCGGGTTACAGAACTACTGCTGGCCGACCGGACAGTGACGGACAGCCACATCAGCCTCAGTGATCACTGTGACACCGCACCTTCAGGGGCGTAACACTCTCATTACGCCCCGGTGCAGAGACTGCACATGCTCTGCACGCACCACCCGACGGACTTCGAGGAGTACGACACGTGGATCCCCATCCCCTCTTCCCGGCCCTCAACGCCGCGCGCGGCGAGGCCCTCCGGTTCGGCGACCGCTCACTGACCTACCCCGAACTGGCCTCCGTCGCGGGCTCGTTGGCGCTGCGGCTGCGCGACGAGAGCCGCGTCGCCGTCTGGGCGACCCCGTCCCTGGAGACGGCCGTCGGCGTGGTCGCCGCGCTGCTCGCGGGGGTGCCTGCCGTGCCGCTCAACCCGAAGTCGGGCGACTCCGAGCTCACGCACATCCTGCGCGACAGCATGCCGTCCCTGGTGCTCGCCGAGCCCGGCGTCTCCCTGCCGCCCGCCCTGGCCGGCGTGGACCGGCACGACGTCGACGTACGGCAGGACGGCGCGGCCCACCCAGTAGGCGCGCCCTCCGAACGCCCGGCAGGCACGGCCGTCGAACGCCTGGCAGGCACGGCCGCTGGGCACCCGGCAGACGTGCCCGCCGAACGCCCGGCAGGCGCGGCCGCCGAACACCTGGCAGGCGCGTCCGCCGAACCCGACCCCGAATCCCCCGCCCTGATCGTCTACACCTCCGGCACCACGGGCCCGCCCAAGGGTGCCGTCCTGCCGCGCCGCGCGATCGCCACCACGCTGGACGCCCTGGCGGACGCCTGGCAGTGGACCGGCGACGACGTCCTCGTGCACGGCCTGCCGCTCTTCCACGTGCACGGCCTGATCCTCGGCACGCTCGGCCCGCTGCGGCGCGGCGGCTCCGTGCGGCACCTCGGCCGGTTCGGCACCGAGGGCGTGACGCGCGAGCTCGGCTCCGGGGCGACGATGCTCTTCGGGGTGCCGACGATGTACCACCGGATCGCCGAGGCGCTGCCGGACGACCCGGAGCTGGCGAAGGCGCTGGCCGGGGCGCGGCTCCTGGTGTCCGGCTCGGCGGCGCTCCCGGTCCACGACCACGAGCGCATCGCGGCCGCCACGGGACGGCGCGTCATCGAGCGGTACGGCATGACGGAGACCCTCATGAACACGAGCGTGCGGGCCGACGGGGAGCCCCGCGCGGGCGCGGTCGGCGTACCGCTGCCGGGGGTCGAACTGCGCCTGGTGGACGAGGCGGGCGAGGAGATCGCGGCGCCCGGCCCCGGGGCAGACGGCGGGATCGCGCCGGACGGTGGCCCCGAGGCGGTCGGCGAGATCCAGGTGCGCGGCCCCAACCTGTTCACGGAGTATCTGAACCGCCCGGACGCGACCGCGGCGGCCTTCGCGCCCGGCGGCTGGTTCCGCACCGGCGACATGGCTGTACGGGACGCCGACGGCTATGTGCGCATCGTCGGCCGCAAGGCGACCGACCTCATCAAGAGCGGCGGCTACAAGATCGGCGCGGGTGAGATCGAGAACGCGCTGCTCGAACACGCCGGGGTGCGGGAGGCCGCCGTCACCGGCGAGCCGGACCCCGACCTGGGCGAGCGGATCGTGGCGTGGGTGGTGCCCGCCGACCCCGAGGCGCCGCCGACCGCCGGGGAGTTGGCGGACCATGTGGCGTCGAGCCTGGCCCCGCACAAGCGGCCGCGGGTGGTGCGGTATCTGGAGGCGCTGCCGCGCAACGACATGGGGAAGATCATGAAGCGGGCGCTGGAATCGAGCCACTCCGGCGACTGAGGAGCGAGATTCGGGGTCCGGGGTGGGGCCCGTGTCCGTGAACGACACGGGGTGGGGCCCATGTCCGTGAACGACACGGGCCCCCTCCGCGGGGAGGGGCTACTTCACCCCCACCGCCCGGATGATCTCCTGGGAGACGGCCCCGCCCCGGTCGTCGGAGGCCGACGCCCGCAGGGACACGGACCCGGCGTCACGCGGCACCCTCAACTCTCCTTCCCAGGAAGCCTTCTTGCCGCCCCGGTCCAAGGGAACCTCCGTCCACGTCGCCCCCTCGTCGTACGAGACGGACAGCTTCCCGCCCCCGATGACTCCCGTGTCCGGCGCCCCCTTCACGTACTCCGCGAAGATCCCGACCGGCACGGTCCGCCCGCCCCGCACGTCGCCCGACAGGGACGTGTCCACGTCGAACCCGAGGTTCAGGAGCGGCAGGAACGTCTTCTTGTCCGCCGGCGTCTCCTCGGACCTGAAGGTCCACTCCGCGTGCCCCTTGGTCGCGAGGTGCCACCTCTCGGGGGCGAGCGTCGTGTCGGTCACGACCTTGTACGTCCGCTCCGCTGGATCCGCGTCCCACACGTACACCGCCGAGCTCTTGCGCCGGTCGGCGCTCACTCCGTCCACGAACACCTCGCTGACCTGCGTCATCGAGTCCTCGTTCCAGACGTCGCCGAAGCCGGTGTGGTCGGGGCCCGAGTCGCCCCAGCCGGGCACGTTGAGCGCCAGGTCGTTCCCGCTGCGCGTCTGGCCCCAGCCGAGGCCGGTGCCGAGCCAGGGATGCAGCACCGGCTTGAACCAATTCAACTCCGCGTGCCTGCCGCCCCGGTAGTCGACGAGGCCGCTGCGCTCCTCCAGCGCGCCGGGCCCGGTGGACACGGACTCGTGCCACAGCTGGCCCTTGCCCGTGGACACGTACTCCGTCCGCTCGGCCGGGTAGTCGATCTTCTCCTGGAAGCCGAGGCCGACGGGGAAGGTGTCGGTGACGGAGTAGCGGAACTCGCCGCCCGCCGCGGGCTTCACCGCGTGGAACTTCGTTGCGAGAACCGCCAGTTCGCGCTTCCCGGGCTCGTACGCGAGGTCCTTGGGGACGGCCCCCTCATGCCCCTCGGAGAGGTCGTACACATAGGGGGTGTTGAGGGTGCCGGTGCTCTCGGCCTTCCTGCCCGCCTTCGCCGCGTCGATCAGCCGGGCCCCGTCGGCGGCGTCGACGGTCGCGATCTGGAGGGGCCGGTCGCGGTTGTCGTCGGTGCCGAACCAGGCGTTCAGCCGCCCCGCCCGGCCGTCCGTCACGAACAGCGCGGCCGCGCCCGCGTCCTGCGCGGCCTGACCGAGCCGCTCCGGCGTGACCGCGTCCGTACGGCGCACGACGACGGCCTTGCCACGGACGTCCTTGCCCTCGTACGCGGCCGGGGTGCCGTCGCCCGCGTCCACCAGCGCCCACTTCCGCCGTCCCTCGGCGATCGTCCCGCCGGGCTGGGCGACGGCTTCGCGCAGGCCCTTCACCTCCACGAGGGGCTTCCCGAGCCGCCACACGGTGCGGTACTCGAAGCTGCCCTCGGTGACCTTCTCGGTCGGCGCGGCGAAGACGCTGTCGTACTTCACGGGCACCTGGACGGCGCCCATCAGGTCGGCGCCGCCGGCCTTCCTGTCGTACTCCATCAGCAGCTGCCTGGTCTCGGTGCGCCGGCCGACGTCGGCCGCGATCTCGCGCAGCTTCCGCCCGTCCAGGGTGACCGTGCGGTCCCGGTCGAGGCGGATCTCGGGGTCGGCGAGGAAACCGAGCCCGAGGGAGTCCTCCCCCTTGCTGCCGCGCACGTCGAGGAAGGTCGAGAGGGCGTACGTGCCGGGCTGCAGCCGCAGCTTCAGCGTGCCGGAGTCGCCGACGGCGGCCGGGAACGGCTCGGTACCCCCGGCGAGCCGCTGCACCACGAGGTCGGCGGGGGCGGCGGCGCCGGCACGGTCCTTGACGTGGACGGTCAGCGTGTACCGCTCCTCCTCCTTGACCAGCCCGAACGCGGTGTGCGCGACCTTCTTCCCGCCGACGCTCGCGACGACGGCGCCACTGGTGTTCCCGACGGGCGCCCGCGCGCCGTCGCCGGTGACGGTGGTGGACGCGGTGCCGTGCGCGGGGACGGTGAGGGCGGAGTCGGCAAGCGTGACGACGCCGTCGACGGCGCCTCGGACGTCGAGGCTCAACTCGACTTGCGTGTCAGTCGAGTTCGTATAGGTTACGGTCCTGCCGACCGGCTTGCCTTCGTAGGGCCAGCCGTAGAAGCCGAGGTCGACGCTGCCGGTCGCGGTGACGGGCGAGTCGAGGGCGTCCGGCACGCTGACCCGCCCCGCCCCCAAGTCGTACGCGGATGCGTCGATTTGCCTGGACGTGGACATCAGGGCGTCCTTGAGTCGCGCGCCCGTCCAGTCGGGGTGCCGCTCGGCGAGCAGGGCGGCGACGCCCGCGACGTGCGGCGTGGCCATCGACGTACCGCTCATCTCGGTGTAGAAGCCCTCGCCTTCGGCGAGTTGGGAGCGGGCGGCGAGGATGCCGACGCCGGGTGCCGAGAGGTCGGGCTTGAGCGCGTGGTCACCGGCGCGCGGGCCCCGGCTCGTGAAGTACGCGGCCTCGTCGGCGGAGTCGACGGCGCCGACGGTCAGCGCAGCGTCGGCGGCGCCGGGCGAGCCGATGGAAGAGGGCGCGCCGGTGTTCCCGGCCGCGACAATGAAGAGGGCGCCAGTCTCCTCGGAGAGAGAATTCACGGCGGCGGCCATCGGGTCGGTGCCGTCACTGGCCTCCTGCGAGCCGAGGCTCATGGACACGATCGTGGCGTCGACGTCCTTCGCCGCCCACTCCATGCCCGCGATGATCTCGGACTCGCTGCCGAAGCCCTCGTCGCTGAGCACCTTGCCGACGGCGAGCGAGGCGCCGGGCGCGACGCCCTTCTCCTTGCCGCCGTCGGACGCGGCGCCGCTCCCGCCGACGGTGGAGGCGACATGCGTCCCGTGCCCGTTGCGGTCGGCGACCTCCTCGCCGGGTATGAAACTCCTGGACTCCGCGACGCGCCCCTTCAGATCCGGGTGCCCGGCGTCGAAGCCGGTGTCCAGGACGGCGACCTTGACGCCCTTGCCGGTGAGCCCGGCTTCCCAGGCCTTCGGGGTGCCGATCTGCGCATTGCTCTGCGCCAGGTCCGCGTGGACGCGCCCGTCGAGCCACACCTTGTCGATGCGGGACGCCTTTGACGTCTTCGCCGCCTTCTCGCGCAGGGAACGCCACAGTGTGCCGGGCTGCTCCGCGGTGACGGCGAAGCCCTCGACGCTCTCCAGGGAGCGCACTTTCTCGACCCCACGCGGCAGCGCGCGGGCGCCCCGCGCCTTCTTGTCGTAGGTGACGATGAGGGGCAGCCCGCCACCGGTCTTTCCCGAGGTTGTGGACGCGAGCCCCTGCCGGATCAGCCCGGTCACGTCGAACAGCCGCTCGTCGAGGACACCGGAGCGCAGATACGGCCGCGCCTCGTCCGGTACGACGGTGAGGTGCCCGCCCGCCAGCTGACTGCGCACCGCCCCGCTCGCCCCGGCGGGCCGGTCGACGGTGACGGCCTGCCGACCGCCGGGGAGCCGGGTGACGGTGACCTTGTCCCCTGTGATGAGGGTGACGGTGTGGCCGGGGGTGGGGGCGACCCCTCTCTCAGGGGCACCGGCGGCCTTGGCGCCGTCACCGGCCACGGCGCCGCCCTGCCCGGCGGGAAGCAGGACGAACGCGAGACCGGCGGCGGCCACGAGCACGGCTCTTCGCCGCACCGGAGCGCCGCTCCGCACGGGGGCTCTGCGCCACACGAGGGCTCTGGTCATGGGGCTGCCTCTCTTCGTCGGACCCGGGCGGGGGTGGTACCCGAGTGCTGCGAGAAGTGTCAGCGTCCTTGTGGTGCAGGGGAGTTGACGTGACGTGGCGGGAAGCCGCCAGGGCACGTATCCGCCAGTTGCCCGTGAGACCCCGAACACCACCCGTGCGGCGGCACCCCGCCCGGCTCAACCCAGCGCGCGAGCCGCGCGCGTGCGCCGCACGATGCGAGACAGGACCGCCGTCCGGCGGGCCGTACGGTCTGCGCTCTCGGGAGGACCTGCCATGACCGTCAGTCTGGAGCAGTTGCGCCGCTGCCACATCGCCGTCGACATGGGTGCCGCGAGGACCCGGGTGTTCGTGAAGGGAGCCGGGCTCGTCGTCGACGAGCCGAGCGCCGCCGCGGTGAACACCCGGACCGGCGCGCTCATCGCGGTCGGCCAGTTCGCCGAGCAGATGACGGGACGTACGCCCGGCTACATCCGCGTGGTCCGCCCCGTCTCCGGCGGCACCGTCGTCGACATCGAGATGGCCCAGCGCATGCTGCGGCACCTGCTCGGCGAGAAGCTCCGCCGCACCCTGCGCCGCAAGCCCCGGCTGCGCGCCGCCGCCTGCACCCCGCACGACGCGGACCCGCTGGCGCAGCGCGCCGCCGTGGAAACGATGGTCGGGCTCGGCGCCCGCCGTGTGGAGCTGGTGGACACCCTCATCGCGGCGGCCGTCGGCTGCGGCCTGCCCGTGGAGCGCCCCGAGGCGACGATGATCCTCGTCTGCGGCGCCGCCACCACCCAGGTCGCGGTCCTCTCGCTCGGCTCGATCGTGACCGCGGAGCGCGTTCCCGTGGGCGGTGAGGCCATCGACAACGCGATCGTGCAGCACCTGCGCCACCAGCACGAACTGATGCTGCCCTCCCAGTCCGTACGCCCCCTCCAGCTCGCCCTGCGCGGCAACGGCCTCACCCCGCAGGGGCCCGAGTCCACGGAGATCCACGGCAGGGACGTCGCGACGGGCGTGGCCCGATCGGTCCAGGTGGACACGGCCGCGGTCCGCGAGGCGATCCACACCCCGCTCACCGCCGTCCTCGACGGCATCGGCAAGGTGCTGCGCGACTGCCCGCCGGACCTGGTGGCCGACCTCGCGGACCGCGGGATCATGCTGGTGGGCGGCAGCGCGCTCCTCCCCGGCCTCGACCAGATGCTGCGGGACGCGACCGGAATGCCGGTACATATCGCGGAACGCCCGGATGTGTGCGCCGTCATGGGACTTGGTGCGATGCTGGAGGGCAAGATCCAGCCGCTGGTCCTGGACCCGCTGTCCGGCTGACGGGCAAGGACCCCCACCGCCACGGCACCGCCGGCGAGCACGGAGTACGGAGTACGTCGTACGTGACCGAGGAGACGCCCGAAGGAGCGGACGGGCCGCCGCCTTCGCCGCTGCAGCCGATCCTGGAGGCGGTCCTCAGCGTCGGCACGGACCTCGAACTGCGCGCGACGCTCCAGCACATCGTGGACAGCGCGGCGCGGCTGACCGGGGCGGGCCTCGGCACGCTCTCCGTCGACGTCTCCGCCGGTCACGAGGGGTCGGCGGAACTGTTCGTGGCGGGCGGCCCCGGCCGGTTCCCCGACGGCGTGCCGACGGTGCGCCCGGAGGCGGACGAGGACGGCACCGCCGTCCGCGTGCCGATCCACGTCCACGACGAGCCCTTCGGCACGCTGCTGCTCGCCCGCAAGGCGGGCGGCGGCCCCTTCACCGACGAGGACCGCCAGCTCCTGCGGATCCTGGCGAGCCAGGCGGGCATCTCCATCGGCAACGCCCGCCTGTTCGAGGCGGCCCGCCAGCGGGAGCGCTGGATCGAGGGCGCCGCGGCCGTCACCACGGCCCTCCTCACCGGCGAGACCGCACCGGATGCACTGATGACGGTCGCCGACCGGGCAAGGATCCTCGCGGGCGCGGCGGCAGGCGTGATCCTGCAGCCCACAAAGGCAGGCGGCATGCGCATCGTCGCAGCCGCCACGGACGGCGAGCCCCACGGCTGGGGCGCCTCGGCCTCGTCCTCGGCACAGGAACGCGCCGGGGGCGGCCGCGGGGCGGGCGGCGCGATGCCGGGCGGGGGGACAGCGGCCCTTGCGCCCGCTCCACACTCCCACCCCAACGACCTCATCGGCACCACCATCGAGCCCGGTAGTGCCGTGCTCACGCAGCTCCTCGGGGGTGAGCCGGTGTTCATCGAGGACTCGGCCACCGACCCGCGCATGACGACGCACGTGCGGGCCCGTTTCGGGCCCAGCATGATGCTGCCGCTGCAGGCGGGCGGCCGGCTCATCGGCACGCTCGCGCTGCCCCGCCGCCGCGGCGCGCCCGCCTACACCTCCGCCGAGCGGCTCCTCGCCACGCAGTTCGCCTCGCAGGCCGCGGTCGCCCTCGTACTGGCCGACGCCCAGCAGGGCCGGGAGCGCCTCGCGGTCTTCGAGGACCGCGACCGCATCGCCCGCGACCTGCACGACCTCGTCGTCCAGCGCCTCTTCGCCACCGGCATGATGCTGGAGTCGACCCGCCGCAGGGCCCGGTCGACCCCGGTCGAGTCCACCCTCGACCACGCCGTCGACGAGCTGGAATCCACCATCCAGGAGGTCCGTACGGCGATCTTCGCGCTCCAGCAGCCACCCGCCGACGCCCCGGCGACCTTCCGCGGCAAGGTCCTGCGCGAGACGGCGGGCGCCGCCGCGGTCCTCGGCATCCAGCCGTCGGTGCACTTCGCCGGCGCCGTCGACACCCGCGTCACCGACCCGGCGGCCGGCCACCTGCTGGCCGCCCTCCGCCGCTCCCTCGCCGCCACCTCCCGCCGCACCGGCGTCACCCGCGTCGACGTGACGGTCGACGCGCGGGCGACGCTTCCCGACGGCCGCGAGGGCGTGCGCCTGACGGTTTACGACGGCGGGGACACGGACGGCGTGGAGGCGGGGACGACGGTGACGTGGCAGGCACCGCTGTAGCCCGATCGCCCCACGGCAGGCACCGCTGTAACCAGACGGCCCCACGGCAGACCCCTCCACCTCCACACGCAGCAAGCCCCCCTCAGAGCGCCACCACGGACACCTCCGTCGCCTTCACGCTCGTCCACACCTCCACCCCGTCCGCCAGCCCCAGCTCCAGGGCCGCCTGCGGAGTGATCTCGGCGACCAGGTCCGGCGCCGCACGCGAGGTGATGAGGACGCGAAGCCGGCTCCCGGCGGCGGTGATCTCCCGTACCGTCCCGGGCCAGACGTTGCGAGGGCTGCCCGTCGGCTTCTCACGGTGCACGGACACGGCCTCCGGCGCGATGACCGCGAGCGCCCGCGCCCCGGCCGGCGGCGGATCGGCGACGACCAGCCGCCCCTCCCCCGCCAGCGCGAGCGCCCCGTCGGCGGTCGCCGTGCCGGGCCAGGCGTTGCGGCCGAGCATGCGGGCCACCCAGGGCGAACGCGGGTGCCGGGTCACCTCGGCGGGCGGCGCGTCCTGCAACGTACGCCCCTCGTCGAGCACGAGGACCCGGTCGGCCAGCGAGACCGCCTCGACGGGGTCGTGCGTGACGATGAGGCAGACCCCGCCGAACCCGTCGAGGTGGCGGCGCAGGGTGTGGCGGACGTGGGCGCGGGTGGTCTGGTCGAGCGCGGCGAGCGGTTCGTCGAGGAGCAGCAGCCGGGGCCTGGCCGCCAGCGCCCGCGCCAGCGCGACCCGCTGGGCCTGCCCGCCGGAGAGCTGGGCGGGCCTGCGGTGCGCGAGGTGCCCGACGCCGAGCCGGTCGAGCCAGGCTTGCGCCTCGCGGCGGGCCCCGGCACGCCGGACGCCCTGCGCGCGCAGCCCGTATGCGGTGTTGCCGAGCGCGGTCAGATGCGGGAAGAGCGCGCCCTCCTGGGGCACCCACGCGACCCCGCGCCGATGCGGCGGCAGCGCGGTGACGTCACGCTCGCCGAGCCGCAGGCGTGCGTGGGCGCGCGGGGTGAGGCCGAGAAGGGCGCGCAGGAGCGTGGTCTTGCCCGCGCCGTTCGGCCCGACGACGGCGATGGTGGTGCCGGGTTCGGCGTCGAGGGTGAGCTGGTTGTGACCGGTGACGTCGGCGTGCAGGCTCCACTTCTCGGAGGCAACGGGCTCGACGGGGCCACCACCGTCCGCCTTGGCACCATCCGCATCGGCACCATCCGCATCGGCACCGTCCCCCTCGGCCGAACCCGTGGGATCGTCACCGTGCGCCGCCGACTCGTCCGCGCCCGGGCCACGGGATGCCCGCACGGAGGCCCCCGCCGTCCACCGCCCCCGCAGCCCGACGAGCACCGCCATCGCGATGGCGAGCAGCAGCAGCGACAGGGAGGTCGCGGCCTCCGGCGAGTCCTGGAGCAGCAGATACACCTGGAGCGGCAGGGTCTGCGTGGTCCCCGGCAGATTGCCCGCGAAGGTGATGGTGGCCCCGAACTCACCGAGCGCCCGCGCCCAGGTCAGCGCGGCCCCGGCGGCGAGCCCGGGGGCGACCATCGGCAGGGTGACGGTGAGGAACACCCGTACCGGAGAGGCACCGAGCGACGCCGCGGTCTCCTCGAAGCCGGGCCGCAATCCGCCCAGCGCGCCTTCCAGGCTGATGACGAGGAAGGGCATGGCGACGAATGTCGCCGCGACCACCGCACCCGACGTGTGGAAGGGCAGCACGATCCCGAAGGTGTCCTCCAGCCACGGCCCGAGCAGCCCGCGCCGCCCGAATCCGAGGAGCAGCGCGACACCGCCGACGGTCGGCGGCAGCACCATGGGCAGCAGCACGAGGGACCGTACGAACGCCTTGCCCCGGAACTCGACGCGCGCAAGGAGCCAGGCCAGCGGCACCCCGAGCAGCAGCGAGAGCCCGAGGGCCCAGAAGGACACGATCAGCGAGAGCTTCAGGGCCTCGGTGACCCCGGGAGCCGTCAGATGACTCCCGAGGTCGCCCCACTCGGTCCGGGCGAGGATGCCGACGAGCGGCATCAGCAGGAACGCGACGGCGAGCAGCGCGGGAAGGGCCAGCGTGAGCGGCGGACGGCCACGCGCCCGCATACGACTGCCGGTGCGGTCGCCGGTGCCGGTGCGGGCACGGAGACCGGTGCGGGTGCGGAGACCGGTGCGGAGGCGGGTCACGGCTTCTGGAAACCGGCGTCCCGCAGCATCTTCTGCGCTTCGGGCGTGCTGAGCCACTTCACGAAGGCGGCAGCCGCCTCCCCGTGCTCGGACCCCTTGAGGGTCGCGGCCGGATAGGAGGCGACGGCGTTCTGCGCGTCGGGAATCTCGACGGCGTCGACCTTGCCAGGCGCGGTGGCGGCGTCGGTCCGGTACACGATCCCGGCATCGGCCTCGCCCAGCTCGACCTTGCTGAGCACGGAGCGTACGTTCGCCTCCTTGGAGACCGGCTTCACGTCGACGCCCTGCTGGTCGAGAACCTGCTTGCTGTACCGCCCGACGGGCACGGTGTCATCGGCGAGCACCACCTTCAGCTTGCTGTCGCCGAGATCTTTCAGCCCCTTCACCTTCTCCGGATTGCCCTCACGGGTGGCGATGACGAGCCGGTTCTTGGCGATGACGGTGGGCTTGCCGGTCTCCCCCTTCAGCCCGTCCATGGTCTTGGTGTCGGCGGTGACCAGCACATCAGCAGGTGCCCCTTGCTTGACCTGCGCGGCGAGCTCCTGCGACCCGGCAGCGGAAACGGTGATCTTCGTCCCCGGGTGCTCCTTCTCGTACGCCTTCTCGGCAGTGGCGAAGACATCGGTGAGGGAGGAGGCGGCAAGCACGGTGAGGCTCACGTCCTTCCCTCCACTGTCCTTCTCACTCTCACTGTCGTCGTCATTCCCGCAGGCGGCGAGCGGAACGAGCAGGGCGGCGGTGGCGGCAGCGGCGACGGTACGACGGACGGTGCGGCCGGAGAACTTCGGGGACATGGCACGGCTCCTAGCGGACGACGAACACAGACAAAGCGACGCGCTCAGACACAAACTCACTCAGACACGGACGCGCCCAGACACGGCCGCGACCACGCACGGACTCACTCACGCACGGACGCACTCACGCACGATCGATATGCACGCTGGTGGACTTGACCCGAGCAGTGGCCTCCACGCCCACCTCCAGGCCGAGCTCCTCCACGGCCTCCCGGGTCAGCAACGAGACCAGCCGGTGCGGCCCGGCCTGGATCTCGACCTGCGCGGCGACGTCACCGAGCTTCACGGCGGTGACGATCCCGGGAAAGGCGTTACGCGCGGAGGTGTACGGAACGTCCTCCTCCCCGCCACCACCGGCCTGCCCGACCTCGACGGAGAAGGCGGCAAGATCCCGCCCGTCGATGAGCCGCCGCCCACCCTCGTCCCGATGCGTGGCGACCCGCCCGGCATCGGCCCAGCGGCGAGCGGTATCGGGACTGACCCCGAGCAGACGGGCGGCCTGCCCGATTGTGTAGGACTGCATATGCGACAAGATAAGCGCGATCGCCTCGCATTTGTAAAAGTTGAGGCACTTCTCCATGGCAACTGCGCCTACACACTCCACGTCCTGGAGGAACCTCCAAGAAACCCGATCACTCAGGCCCCAGCAGCCATTACGGCCCATAAGAGGCGTGGTGCGGCGTCTGAGCCGGGCTTGCAGGTGACGGTGGCCGGCCAGGGCCGAGATCCTCGCCGAAGTTCGCCGTCTGGGCGGGGAGGCAGCAGGGGCGGGCCGGGGGTGGTTGCTTCGAGGGGCGATCTCAGGAGAGGGCGTTGAGGCCACGGGGTGGCCGCGTACGAGACGTCGTCGTGGTCAAGGAACTCCTCGGCCACACCCACATCGGCCTCACCGCCGGTGTCTATGCCCACGTCCGACTCCGCCTCCAGCGCGGCGCCATCGACACCCTCAGTCCCACGCTCGGCAGCTCGGAGACCACCGGCACGGGCTGCGGGCACGGCGACGCCCCGCCGCCTCGTGGCACCTCGTCCGCTGACGTTGACGTCGACTACTGCCGTCGCCCCATGCAGAAGCCCCGCCAGGACACACCTGACGGGGCCTCAAATATGCTACTGCCACCCAGGCAACCGGCGCTGCCTCGGGAAGCGAGCTACACCTCGGCATGAGTCAACGAGAACGGTCCGGTACGCCCCTCAAGGCAGGCGCAACCGATCCACCTTCAGCACCGACTTCATCTGCTCGGCCAGAGCCAGATTTGTGGCCCCGGCCCGACGCATAAACCGCGTCGCTGGAAACTCGTCAGCCGGAAAGTCGGCGAAGAACGCCACATCGTCCTTGGTTTCGGACAGGGACACTTCTCCGGCCGCGTCGCCCCTTAGGAAATATTCCGCTTCGGCACCCTGGTGCTCCGCCAAGAACTGGGCCATCTCCGAACGGATTTCCGCGATCGAGATCGCCGAGTTCGCAGCAGCCTCTGGATCTTCCTCAAGCAAGCCATCCATCACGGACACCGAAACGGAGATCGCATCGGCGGCGAAGCCGGCCGCCTCTCCACCGACCCCCTCAAGGCGAGTGATCCAGCGCTCCGCTTCCACTCGAATCTGCATGAGATCCGACGCAGAGACCTGCTGGATACCGCGAAGGTCGAGCCACACCGCATCCAGCCCGTTGTTGATCCGGTAAAAGGACTCCCCCTTTCCTGAATCGTGAAGGAACGCCATAGACACTGATCGCACCTTCGTCGCGCAAAGAGCCGTGACGGCAAGCCGTTGGCGCGCGGTCAGCCGTGCGCACCCCACACGAACGACTTCGACATCTTCGAGAAATCCCATCTCAATTCACCTCACGGAGTCCAAATCGCCTGTGTGTCGCTGACCAGAGACGCGCCCTTGCTTTGCAAGAAACCCTGGCACGTTGGACAGAACGGTCGATTGACTGCCAGGCCAGTCGGCGTTAGGTCAAGATGGACTGCTGTCTCCCAGAGCTTGACCTCTGCATGCGGGAAGTTACCCGATGCGTCCACACCGGTGCGAGATACGCCAAGCTCGTGCGGGAGGAGCTGGGCACGTTGAATCTGGGAGATATTCTTCCGGGCTCCAACGGCAACGACGTCGAGAGACTCCGGTCCGCCGCCCACTGCGTGCATGACCCCAGTGGTCGCCCTGTCGTTCGCCATCCCCGCCGGGATCTGGGCGTGCAGCGTGTCGGCTCGGTCCTGCAGATTGTCAAGGTCGAGAGCGCCGCCACCACAATTGTGAACGAGTACCGGCGCGGCCCCCGCCAGCACATAGTACGTATGCGCATCCGCCACAGTGAGGTTGCGAACCTCAGCCCGCTGCGTGGTCCACCGCTTCACCGCGGTGACCTGCACCTGCGTGCCGGCGCTCGTGCGCAGCCACTCGCCCGCGGACAGGTCCGTGGCGTTCACCCACTCGCCCAACTGCGGAACCCAGAACGGGTGTCCATCGGTCGCGGTGACCGAGGCGAACCGGTCCTTCGTCCCCTTCTTGCCGTCCGTCTTGACGGTGATCTCAACAAGGCGCTTGACGCCCTTGCCCTTGATCTCGGCGGTCACCGTCTTGACGACGGTCTTGCCGGTCCTGGGGTCGGTGGCCAGGACCTTGTCACCGATGTCGATATCCGCGATCGCCTTTGTGGAGCCGTCGCCCATCAACACCTTTGTTTTCGGAGTGAAGCTGTTCTTGGTGCAGCTGCCGCCCTTCTCGGCCGCCTCCTCCAGCCTGTCCGCCCTCTTGTCCAGCTTCATCCAGGCTTTGAAGTCTTTGAACAGGCCCTTCACCAGGCCGCCGACCTTCTTGGCGAGGGCGATTCCCTTCTTCCAGTTCCAAGGCATGCCGTACTTCTTGGCGAGTTTGGCGGCGACTCCGCCGACCAGGCTCGTCGCGACATTCGCGATCGTGGCACCGCAAGAACCCAGACTGCCGGTGGTGAAGCAGTCGAGGGCGTCGGTGATGCCGAGTTCGTCCGCCAGGATCCCGGCGAGCTCCTTGGCCGCCCGCTTCATGCGGGTCTCGCGGGCGCTGGCCTCCGAGCGAGCAGCAGTCGCCCTCTTCTGCGCCGGCGTCGCGTGGACCTGGTAGTAGGTGTAGTAGGTCTTGGTGACCTTGATGTCCCAGCCGCCGTCACGACCCGCCGAGCACTGGACGCCGACCAGCAGGCAGCCGTCATCCTTGAGGCCCGACGGGTCACTCTTGGTCACCGGGTTGTTGGACGCGTACGCGTAACCGTTGATCTGTTGAGGGTCGTTGAAGTCGATGATGGGGTCGGCGGTGATGAACCGCCCGTTCTCCGGTTCGTACTCTCGCGCGCCGACATGCGTCAGGCCGGTGGACGAGTCCACGGACTTGCCGAGGAACCCCTTGTCGTCGACCCACGGGTCGGTGGCCTTGCCGCGTTCGTTGCCGAACGGGTCCATGCGACGCCGGGTCACCCCACCCGTGTTCGCGTCGATGGCCGCCGACATGGTGCCCTGATGGTCACCGGCCAGGAACTGCACGCCCTTGGCCGTACGCATCGCCACCGTCTGGGCGCCGAAGGTGTAGTAGCGGGTGGCCTCGACGCCGCGGCTGGCGGTGTTGAGGTTGAGCTCCATGCCGGGCAGGTAGAGCGTGTGCTGGTCCTTCTCCTTGCGGAGCAGCCGCGACCCGGCGGCGTCGTAGTCGTACGTCGTGTCCGAGCCCGCTGCCTGCAGCTTGCCTTCGGCGCTCCACTTCAGGTCCTGCGTCGTGCCGTTGTGGACGCGTTGCCGGGTGTTGCCCGACTCGTCGTAGGTGTAGGTGTCCTGGCGGGTGACGGCGGGATCGCTCCCGGACGCCGGAGTCTTCTCGACGACCTTGGTCAGGGTGTGCGGGCCGCCGTTGCCCGCCGCGTCCTTCCCGTAGGTGTAGGTGCGGGTGACATCCGGAGCACCGGCCACACCGTGCCGCACCTGCGACGTGCGGTTGCCCGCCGTGTCGTAGTCGAAGGACTGCCAGTACGGGGCCGCGCCGCCGACGGTGCCGGTGGTGGCACCTCCCGAGCACGCCGCGTCCTGGCGGCCGGAACCGGCCTTGCCGTCCGGGGTGTTGGAGGTGGCCCAGGCCTCCTTGAGACGCTGCTGCCAGTCATAGGTGAAGCACTGGACATCGCTCTCGCCGCCCTGGGGCGTGTCGGCTATGGACGTGACGTTGCCGGAGTCGTCGTACGAATAGTTCGCGTCCGCCACGAAGGCGTCGACGCCGACGATGTCGGCACCTGCTCCGATGAGACGGTCAGTTCCCTTCTCGTATTCGTAGAAGAGACGGGGCAGCTTTCCGTCGGTGCCGATCTGCCCGAGATCCAGGCCCAGGAGCTGGGAAGTCGAGGCGTAGTGCGCCTTCTTGACGTAGCTGCCGTCCGACTGGCCGCCCAGCAGTGTTGTCAATGAAGTGGGACGCTGCAGGCCGTCGTACGTGTAGGTCAGCGTCTCACTCGGCAGGCCGCCGGCAGCGGGAAGGGTCTGCCCCCTGACGGTGCCGTCGTTGTTGTACGCGGTGTTGAAGGTGTACGTGCCGCGCAGTTCCTCGTCGGCCGCGTCGCCGACGATCACCTGGGTCTGTTCCGGCTGGTACATGTCGTCCAGCTGGGTGATCAGTGAGGCGGTGGTGACTGCCCCGTTCTCGTAGCGGTAGCTGCCGTACAGCTGGCCCTTTGCCTTCTTGTCGTAGCTGTTGAGGGTCAGCTTCGTGCCGGTGTCGGGCTCACCGTCCCATGTGGAGACGGGTCGTCCCAGCACGTCGTACTTCGTGGACAGCTTCTTGCCGCGGGCATCGGTCGTGCTCGTCAGCCGGTCCAGCCCGTCGTACGTGTAGCGGGTCGTGCCCACGTCCGGGTCGCTGAAGGTCGACTTCCGTCCACGTTGGTCGTAGCTGTAGGACCAGTTGTTCCCTGCCGCGTCCTCGACGGTCTTGACCTGCCCGGCGGGCGTGTAGGAATAGCGGGTCGACTCGTAGTCCTCGGCCGTCCCTGTCGGCAGCGGCTTCTCGCCCTTGTACCGGCGGATCTCCGTCGTCTGTCCGCGGCCGTCGGTGATCACCGTTGTGGGTGCGGTGCCGGCGGGCGGGTCGGTGTGCACGCGGTCGCCGTCGTAGGTGAAGGTCGTACGCCACTTCTCGACGTCCTGCACCTTGAAGATCTCGGCGGTCTTGCGCCCTGCCCCGTCGTACCGGGTCAGGGTGTGCCCGTCGACTTCCTCTTTGGGCTTGAAGAACGTGTCGGTCGGCGCGGACGTGGTGTAGTAGTCGGCATTCGCCTCGACGACGTTGCCCAAGCCGTCGTAGAAGGTTTCGGCTACGAGGGTGCCGCCGTTCGGCCCTTCTGCCTGCTGCTGGCGCGGCCGCAGAAGACCGTCGTACAACGCGTACTCGACACCGTACGAGGTGCCGTCGTTCTCGATCTTCTCGGTCTTGACGGCGTTCGCGTTGTCCTCGCGGATCAGGTAGGTGTACTTGATCGACGGCGTCTTGGTCGCCTTGTCACGGTCGGGCAGCCATACGGAGGTGAGGCGGCCAAGGGCGTCGTAGGCGAGGTCGGTGCGTTTGCCGTTCATGTCCGTCTGCGCGGCTGCGACGCCCCAGGACCGGAGGTACTCCGTAGCCGTGGTCCAGCCCAGGGGGTTGGTCTCCACCTTCTTGGTGGTCAGTCCGTCGGTCTCGGTATAGGCGATCGACGTCGCCTCACCTGCCGCGTCGGTGACCTTGAGCGGACGGCCGAAGCTGTCGAAGTCGGCGGTCGCCGAGGAGGTGACGGTCTCGTAGGTGGGCTTGGTCCCGTCGTGCTTGGCCAAGCGCTGCACCTTGGTCGTGTCGCCCTTGGTGGGTGCGGCCCCGAGCGCCTTGCCGTCGTAGAACGTCAGATCGTCGGAGATGACCTGGGTCTTGCGGTCCGGTGCGGCCGAGCAGGAAACGGCGACCTTCTCCACCCGCGACACCAGCGCGAACATGTTCTGGCTCGCATTGTCCGCGTACTCGGTGCGGATGCATTGGTTGTCGCTGCTGTCACCGTCCTTGCCGTAGTCATCAGTCTGAACAGGACGCCCGGTCGCGTCGTCGTACCGCGTGGTCGATTTGATGACCCGCCAGCCGCCGTTTTCCAGCGCTGTGTAGGAAGCTGTCGTGGCTGGACGCACGTAGAAGGCGTTGCTGGTCCCCCAACTCTGTTTGCGGGTCGCGGTGGTGCGCTGCCACGTCGTGCTGATGTTCTTGGATACGATCTTGTCGCTGCTGTAACCACCGTTATAGGTGATCGTCTCCAGTTCCTGACCGGACAATTCGTCGGCGTCGGAGTGCTTGGTGCCCTCCGAGTCAGTGACGTCGCCGCCCATTCCCCGCAGGAATACGTGCTCGGTACGTTGGTTGGAGGCGTCATGGGTGCCGGCGGACTTCGTCACCCGCACCTTGCCGTAGCCGCGCCAGTCGCTGTGGGTGCGGTACTTGTCGTCGGTGATGCCGTCGGCCTTGGTCTTCTTCCAGCCGGCACCGCCCAAGTATTCGTAAGAACTGACCATTTGCGGCGCGCCGCCGGTCATGTCCTTCTCCACGACCTGCTCCACCAGGTGCTTGTGGAACCAGTCCGTGATCGGGTCGACGGCGCCGGGGGGATTCCACTTGACGGGGTAGCAGGCCTTCGTGGGTGCGTCGGCCGGTGGCAGGTCACCGGCACTGCACTCCGCCTTGCGGTAGTTGACGTGCAGTTCCCCACCGCTGTCGTTGTCGACGCGCGTCAGACGGAACCGGTTCATCGCCTGGATGTGGTCGCCCTCTTTGTCGACCCGGTTGGGCCGCTGCTCGCCGACCAGAGTGATGGCCGGTGTGGTCGCCGTACCGGATCCCGCGTGGCCGGTCTGCTTGATGGTGTCGAGCCAGAGAGACTTCGAACTGTCGCCGTTGTCGTTGAACTGGTGGCGCAGCGCCCAGGATTCGGTGTCCGCGTATCCGCTGCCGTAGCGGATCTGTGTGGTGACTTTGGACAGCTTCTTACGGGTCCAGAACGTCGGGGAGTTCTGCCCCTTGCACTTGGTGCTCGCCTTGCAGTTGAGGTCCCACGGCACATCGGGCCAGCGGGTCGCCGTCGAGTCGGTGAGATCACCGGGCTCGCAGTCGGCGGCTGCGGCGAGGCAACGCTCGTCGGTGTCGAAGACCACGCGGGCCGGCGCGGGGCTGTCGTAGACCTTCTCGTCCCGCTGGCCGTAGTCGATGCGCTTGAGGTAGCCGCCCCGCGTGTACGGCTTGCCGTTCTCGCCGGTCTTCAGGCCCTGCGTGTAGTAGTTGGTCTCCTTGCCGTAGTAGTACGACATGGCGTTGCCGTGCGGGTCGACGACGTAGTCCAGGTTCCAACGCCAGGCTTGCTTGCAATGAGAGTCGGCGAGCGTCGCCTTGTGGCAGGGCTCGTCGGCGTCATCGCCGTACACAGGCACGGTCCATGCGGAGCCGGTCTGCTCCTTGCCGGACGTGTATCCGGGCAGGTTGTCCAGGCCGAAGTAGTACTGGGTTCCGTCGGTGGTGGTCAGCCGCCAGTGCTCGCCGTTGTCGTCTCCGTTGTCCGCTCCGCCGAGCTTCTCCACCTTTGAGTTGTCGTCGTTGCTCAGACGCCATCTGTCAGTGCCGTCCGGGTTCTTGCCGTCGAGGATCAGCTGCCCCGAGGGGCCGCCGGCCAGCTGGACGGTGGCATTGTCGTACGCCCAGCACTGATCGCCGTTGGTCTTGTCGTGCCCGTCGTCCGCGCACGCTTTGTAGCGACGTTCGATGTATCCCGGTTCGTAGCCGAAGCCCGTTCCCACCCAGGAGCCCTGGTTGTTGGTGGCCGCGGTCTGTCCGTCCACGGACTGGGAGTTGTAGCCGAGGGAGACCGAGGGGGCCAGGCCGCCGGGTGCCGGCGGCACCCTCATCGGGTAGGACCAGTTGAAGCCACCCGAGGAGTTCGAGACGCTCCACTCCGCCGCAGGGGACAGTGGTGTCGCCCCGTAGCTGCCCTGGTCTCCCGAAGTACCGGCCTCGGCCGCCAGTACGGTGGCTTCGGCAGAAGCTGCCGCGCCCTGCCGCGCGGACGCGGCCACGGGCACATCCGCGCTCAGTCTCTGCTCAGCTGTGTCGTTCGCCGAGGTGAGCGGTTTGCCGACCCTACAACGGGCCTTGTCCGGAGTGGTCAGCACACAGTGCGGATACTGCACCAGGCGCAGCCGGTGGCCGTAATTCGCACCGTAGGCATCCGCGAAACCCGCATAGTCCAGAGTGAGCCGGGCGGTTGCCGCGCGGAGGCTCTTGCCCTCCGGAGCAACGGTGAGCAAGGCTCCGTCGACACCCGCCGCCTTGGTCTGCCGGCGATCGAAAACCTTGACGCGTACCGCATCTGCGGTCGGTCTGGACCGGCTCCGTTCCCGGGGTGGCCCCAGTTCGACGGGCAGGCCGCCCGCCTTGACCCGTTTTGTGCCGCTCAGCGAGACCTGGACGCTGCCGGGGGCCGGCCAGGTCACCTCGGCCGGGGCGGTGACCTTGGCCTTGGCCGCTGGATTGGGACCGTGCCGCTTCGCCTTCAGCTTCGTGCCCGGCACCGGTTCGCCCACGTCCTGTTGCAGTGTGCGCCCCTTGCCCGCGTCCTCGGCGCGCGCTTCCGGCACGTACTGGGGCAGCAGGCCGACCGTGAGCGCGATACCGAGGGCACCGGTGATCTGCAGACGCAGGGCGCGACCCTTGCGGTGCAGGGACGAACGGAACCAGGGCGATGAAGGCATGGGGTATCTCCGCGTGTTCGCGACGTGAGAGAGCAGGGAGCGGGGGAACGGCGTACGGCCCGGTCGGACCGCACGCCCGGGGTCTACGGCACCGTCCCGCCGCCCATGTCCAGCCCGGGCTCGAGCAGTGAGACGGCCCCGACGAGGGGCTCGTCCAGTGCGCCTTCGAAGACCCGGACCTCGTCGACGGCACCGGAGAAGAACTCGCTGCCACTGGAACCCGTGCCCGAGCGCCCCACTTGGAAGCCGGCCTTGGACAGGTCCCATTCGCTGCCGGACCACTTCACTGCTTCGCCGGTCCACTGGCCGTTCACGTACAGGCGCACTTCACCGAAGAGGGCGTTGTACGACAGAGCCAGGTGATCTCCGTCGCCCGTAGTGCTGGGCAGGAAGCCCTGGGCCTGCGACTCGACGACGGTGGCATCGGCCGTGTCCTTGCCGGTCAGGGCGAGCTGCCAGCGGTCCTTGCCGGCGTCGAAGCGCAGCAGCGCAGCCGCTTTCGTACTGCCTGGCAAGGAGAGCACCGTCTGGTCCTTCTCGCCGTTCACCGAGGACAGACGGGCCCGTGCGGTGACGGTGAAACTGGCCTTCGACTTCAGCAGCCCCGCCGACCGGGACGCGTAACCGTTGCTGCCCGCCAGCGCCAGGTGGCCGTCGCCCGCCAGAGGTGTCTCCGGCACGCACTCGGGGTCGAGCGGATCGCACGACTCGTCCGGTCGGAAGACGGTGGCTCCACCATGCAGGGCCAGGCCTGTGCCTCCGGAGTTCTCGGGCACCCGGCCGTTCCCCTCCTCGTCCTCCTCCATGCCCCAGTAAGCGAGTTGCAGAGGCGGCAGGCCCCCCATGCTCTTGGTCTCGTCCGGCGTCAGTACTCGGTCCAGGACCTGGACGCCGGCGACCGAGCCCTTCAGATTGGCTGTGTATCCGGCCGGTTCCAGCGCCCGGCCGATCTGCAGCGCACCGGTGGCGTTCCATGTCGTGCTGCGTTCCTGGATGTCGCCGGAGACCAGGCGGCCGTTGATGTACATGCGCATCTTGCCCGGCGGGCCGCCCTCGTCCCGGTCGTAGACGCCCACCAGGTGGGTCCATTCACCAGGCACCGGTTTCGGCCCGAGCACCTGCCACGACACCATCGAGTCGATCTCGCTGTCCGGAGCCTGGAACGACCACTTCTGCGACGCGGCGTCGTAGCCGAGAGAGAACCCGGACTGTGCCGAGCCGTCCTGACTGACCACGCTCATGGACTTCGTCGGCAGTTGGGGCAGCATCACCCAGGCCCCCACCGAGAACGTTTTGTCCGTGTCCACCACATGCTTGCCCGTGTTCAGATACGCATCGGAGGTGCCGTCCAGTCGTGCGGCGGTGAGCACGGAGCCGTGCGGCCCCTTGGCGCCGAACGTCACTCCGGCACCGGCCTGCGCGTCCGGTGCACCGTCGCCGCCGGCCGCCGTGGGGGATCCGAGCGGGTCCGCCAATGCCCACGAGGACTTCGGCGCACGCCCCAGGTCCACCCGGAACCGGTAGGACCTGGTGATCTGCTGGCTGTTGCCTGCGGTGTCCACTGCCTCGACGTACAAAGTCGTCGTTCTGGCCGAGGTCGGCATCCACCTCACGACGGCGGGCCTCCCTGGCTCGTCGGGCACCACGGTCTTCTCGCCCTCCCCCGCGAACTCGTAGCGGTACCGGGCCACATCGGTTCCCGGCGAGTGGAGGGAGAAGGTGCCGTAGTCGCCGACGCCGGAGTGCCAACGGCCGTCGTTCGGGTACTCCGAAGAAGTGACGGTGGGCGCTTCCGGCTTCGTCTTGTCGTAGATGAACTCACAGCGGTGCCCGGACCCTTCGTGGCTCCAAGGCCCCCAAGCCGTGCCGTCACCGCCACGTACCCACCAGCCGATGACCGTGTTCTGCGGCGGGGTGAACTTCCCCGTTCCGTCACCCTCTATGTCGGTGCCGACGGTGTACTCGAACTCGGCCATGCCACTGTCACGGCCTTTGACCGTTCCGCTCGCCAACGGGCCGGTGGTGACGGTGTGACTGACTTCCCTGCCGTCGGCCCCGGTCCAGAAGACCTCGAACTGGGCCTTCAGCCGCTCGCTGCTCGCACCCGTGTCGCCGTGGTCGGGGTCCCAGATCTTCGCTGACAGCACCGGCAGCTTCTTGGTGTAGTGCTTGGTGGCCTGTCCCACCGTGCACTTTCCCCCGGGGTCCATGTCCAGCTCGCTGATTTTCGGCTGGTACGGCGCGCGGTTGTACGTCACTTCGAGAGCGGCGTTGTTGCAGAACCGCTTCCATGACCCGTACGAGTCCTCGGAGGCCGCCTGCAGACCGAAGGTGGTGGTGTCCCAACCGCTGGAGGCCGACTTCTTCAATGTGCCCAGGACGTTGAACCTGACATTTTGGTTCGTCGCCGTGCAGGAGCCGGTGGGGTTGGTGGGTGACTCGGAGGCGATGTGGTCTTTGCTGGAAGGCTTGTTGGACCAGTTCGTACGGGAACTGATCGCGCTGCCACCCGAGCTGTTCATGCGGTGCAGCTGTACGGAGCGCGCCTCGCTGTTGTACGTGTGCACCAGCGTGATGGCGAACTCGGCCTTGAGGATGGTCTTGCCCTCGAAGCTCGCCGTGGGCAGCGCGTAGTACTGCCGCTGCACGTCATTGGAGCCGGTACAACGCACCGAATAGTCGGCCGGGCAGCGCCCCACGCCTTTGCCGGACTCCACTCCGTCGTCCGAATTGGGGAACTTCCAGCCTTCCAAGCCAGGATTCGCGGAGGAGACCCAGGTCCAGCCGGCCCGGGCAGCCGTTTTGGTGACCGGGTCGATGAAGACCGGGTAGCGCGTGTGCTCACCGCGCAGCAACCCGGTGTCCGGCTCGAGGACCATCGCTCCTCGTCGCAAGGAGAGGCCGACATCAGCGATCTTCGCGCCCTCGGGGGGCCCGGGGCCGGCCTGTACCGGATGCTCCTTGCCACCGGGCGGCTCTCCGCCCGCGTCCCACATGACTGGCTGCGGCGCCTCGAACACCGTTCCGCCCGACGCCTCGTCCTTGACGGTCAGGCCACCGCCGTCGTCCTCTTCCACCGATACGCCCGCGGTGCGCACCGGCAGGGCGATCGACGTGAGCTTCGGGTTGGCCGCAGCTTCGGCCGACTTGACGACGAGTACGTGCGAGAAGCCGTCGGCCTGAGCCCGCACCACCAGGTCGACACCCGGCAGGACCGACTCGTACGTAGCTGCGTCCTGCTCCACGACAGGCTTCGGCAGCGTGCCGGGCCAGGCGATGGACATCCTCTTGCCGTCGCGTACCAGCGTGGCGAAGACCTTGTCCCCACCACCGGAGATGCTCATCGCCGCGCTCGCCGCCCGTGGTGCCAGCCGTCCGCCCGGCTGCTTCACCAGCGTGGTGTCGATGTCGACCCACCTGCCGTCCCGCCGTGTGCGCACCGGCTGCGCAAACTCCTTGACGGTGAAGGTTCCGTCCGGGTTCGCGAAAGTCTGGCTGCGCTCGTCGCGCAGTGTGGCGACTTCGACCCGTTTGCCGGCCGCCGCCGCTGCTTCGGCTGCCGCCGTCTCGGACACCGCGGACTTCGGCGACAGCTGCTTCCTCTTCCGGCCGTCGTCTTCCGCCGAGACGACCGACGCTGCGTCCGACGCCGCAGCGGGGGAGATCCCGGCGGCTCCGACGGCCAGAGCAGCGGCCACAGCACTGACCGCCATCCTCACCCGGTATCCGGCACCCCACCGTCTGCGTCTGTGTGCTCGGCTCTTCATGCTCCCCGCCCCTGTCGTCTCCGCCGTGCCGCTACACCGCTGTACTGCTCAGCACTCAGCGGATGGCCGAACCGAATGTCCTGCCCTCGTCCGGGATGCCGTCGGCCCCGGGTTTGATCGTGGTCACCGTCCCCGTACCGTCCTCGGCCGCCGACCAGGGCAGCGAGTACACGACGCCCTTCTGCGCCCCTGTCGCCTTGCTGTACGGCACACCCACGTACAGCCGCGTGCCTGTCCCCCACAGGCCGAGGCCCGCGAAGTCACGTGCTTCCGCGGTATCCGGCAGCCCCGCTCCTCTGGTGAGCAGCACATCGCCCCTGCCCGGTGCCCCGAGGCCGGGCAACACCTGCACCGCACCGGCGTTCTCCGCAGGCCCGACCTCCTGGTTGGGCACACTCACAGCCAGCCGCATGTTCGCGGCCATACCGACCTCGTCGGGCTCGGTGTTGGAGATCACGACCCGCTGTCCGAAGAAGTCACCCACCACGGGGTCGCCCTCCACCTCGGGTGACAGGCGGTCGATGAGATTGACCTCCTTGACCGCACCGGTGGGTTTGACGTGCACCACGGTCACCGCACCCGCATCGGCGACGTTGCCCACGTCCTCGTTCGGCGTACCGATGGCCACCAGCGCGTCAGTCTCAGAGGAAGCCCCCTGCGGGCGGTAGGAGACAACCGCCAACGAAGTGCCGAACCGGTCGTCCTGCTCCGCCGTCCCCGACGTCAGTTCGGGCTGGTTCTCGTCGACGGCTCCCAGGGACGTCGGGCGCCCATCCGTCATGGTGTGGCTGAAGACCGTGACGTTGCCGGCGAAGGATTCCGAGCCGATGGTTTCACCCGGCGCACCCACGACGAGGTACCTGAAGCGTGCTGCGAGGGAGTAGCCGAATCGGTCGTGCGCTTCCGCAACCCCGGGGATGCCGGGATCGTCCTGGTTGACCGTCGCCTTCTTGGCGCCTTGTACGTAGTGGATGCACCCGGCGTCCTTCAGTGACCCGATCGCCTCACCCGGCACTCCGATCGCCAGAGTGGGCTTGTCGCCGGTCACCTTGGTGGCCGCCAGCGAGAACCCGAACAGATCGCCCGCCTCTGTCGTCGTCGACCCGTCCAGCCCTGCCTGCGTGTAGCTGTCCACGACAGACCCCGGGCCGATGCCCGACGGTGTGCCATGGATGACATAGACCGACCCGGCGTCCTGCTGCGCCGCACCGTCGGTCGTCGTGACGTCCTCGTACGGGGCGCCGGCCACCAGGTCCGAGCACCCGTCGGAGTCAGCGTCGTACACGGCGATCGAATAGCCGAACTGATCCCCGGCCTCCGGGTTGGCGCTCATCTGGCTCAGGGCCTGGGAGATCTCGAACGTCCCCTTGTCCCCGCCCAGCACCACGCGCACCAGGCCCGCGCCCGTCCGTCCCTCCACGGAGGCCTGCGGGTCGGCGATCGCCATGTCACGCACACCGTCGCCGTTGAAATCCATCTCCGTGCCCGCCGAGCACGAGTCTGCTACTGCTGGCGACGTCCCCAGTGTGAACGTCCCGGCAGCGGCGACGAGCACCGCTCCCATCCCCACGCCGATCGCCCGTGTACACGCGGGCGCACCCCACCCCAACCCCACAGTCCCCACCCCAGAGTCACAGGATCCTCACAAGTGCGCCGAGGCAACAGGACCGGACTTTCGCCGTCAATATGCCTCCTGCGCGGCGACGAGTCCGGATGACGCATTCCGTAGCATCCCGGAGCCCGTGTGTGCTGGCGCACCGAACGCAAACACGCTGTCGGCCATGACGCAGGAGTGACGCCTGTCACCCACCTTCCACGGCTACCGGAAGCTTCTCGGACCGCAAAGCGGAGGGGCCCCCTCGGTTCGGCAGGCCGATTGCCCGCAATACGGTGGTTGGCCGAAACCTCCACTACGCAACGTTCACGGGCACACCCCGCTCCACCCTGGAGGAACCTCCAAGCCCCAGCACACCCACCCCCCAGCAGGCATACGCCGCCCGAACCGGTCAACTCGCCTCCGCATGGCACTCTTCGGCAGGGACAAACACGTGCACGGCGAGAACGAGCCGGCCCACGACAGGACCGAGCCCACCCTCGGTACCGGCCCGGGCCCTGAGGTCGAGCGGGCCGCCCCGGACGAGCCCACCGAGCTGCCCGCGCGCTCCTGGTGGTCGGTCCTGCGGCGTACCGGCAAGGAGTTCATGGACGACGATCTGGCCGACCGGGCCGCGGCCCTGACGTACTACGGCGTCCTCTCCCTCTTTCCGGCGCTGCTGGTCCTCGTCTCGATCCTGGGTGTGATCGGTGAGTCGGCGACCCACACGGTCCTCGACAATCTGCAGCAGCTGGCCCCCGGGCCGGTGCGCGATCTGCTCGGCGACGCGGTGCGGCAGCTCGGGGACAGCGGCGGCACCAGCGGCGTGATGGCGATCGTGAGCCTGGTGCTCGCGGTCTGGTCGGCCTCCGGCTACGTGGCGGCGTTCATCCGCACCTCCAATGCCGTCTACGACCTTCCCGAGGGCCGCCCGGTGTGGAAGCTGACCCCGCTCCGCATCGCCCTGACCGTGGTCCTCATGATCCTGCTCGCCGTCAGCGCGGTGATCGTGGTCTTCACGGGACCGCTGGCCGAGCGGGCCGGTGACGCGATCGGCGTGGGCGACGCGGCGCTGACCGTCTGGTCCATCGCCAAGTGGCCGGTCCTGCTGGTCCTCGTGATCGTGATGATCGGCCTGCTCTTCTGGCGCGCCCCGAACGTCCGCGGCCCCGGCTTCCGCTGGCTGAGCCCCGGCAGCGCCCTCGCGGTCCTGCTCTGGCTGCTCGCCTCCGGCGGCTTCGCCTTGTACGTCGCGAATTTCGCCTCGTACAACAAGACGTACGGAACCCTCGCCGGTGTCGTCGTCTTCCTGATCTGGCTCTGGCTCTCGAACCTGGCCATCCTGCTCGGCCTCGAATTCGACGCGGAGCTGGCCCGCCAGCGGGCGATCTCCGGCGGCATGCCCCCGGAGGAGGAGCCCTACGTGGAGCCCCGCGACACCCGGAAGTGGCCGCGCCGCCGCAAGGGCCGCCCGGCGACCTCTTCGGACGTCTGATGCCGGACGTGTGACGGCACGAAAAAGGCCCCCGCCGTCAGCGGGGGCCTTGCGTCGCCCCTGCTTAAAACGTTCCTGCATGGGCAACACATGGTGGGGCGGGTGGGACTCGAACCCACGGCCGACGGATTATGAGTCCGCTGCTCTAACCGGCTGAGCTACCGCCCCTAACGGCGCGTCGCGCACATTTGTGCGCGCCGTCTGCCGCAGCATAGCCGCTCATACGATCTCCTGCTTCGGATGGTCGGCATCGCTCGACCATGAGGACCGCAGGGCTGCCCGCGTGGTTCCACGAGGCGCGGAACCCGTGCGGAACCAGTGCGAAACCCGTACGAAGAAGGACCCCCGACAAACATCTCAGGGGTCCTTCTGCACAGCTCTCCCGACTGGACTCGAACCAGTAACCTGCCGGTTAACAGCCGGCTGCTCTGCCAATTGAGCTACAGGAGACCGAGCTCCCCCGACTGGACTCGAACCAGTAACCTGCCGGTTAACAGCCGGCTGCTCTGCCAATTGAGCTACAGGGGATCGTCTCGTTGCATCGAACGCACCTAGCTGGGAACTCTCCGGGCGGCGCGCGCTCGCTGCGACACATACATTAGCGCAAGCAGGGGGGTGCTCCGCCAATCGGTATCCCTCGGGCGATCAGCAGGCGAGCGACAGACGCGTGACAGATACGAGTGACAGACGTGCGAAGCCGACGCAAGGGAAGGGTGGCAGCCATGCGGTACCGGCTCACATTCGTGGCGGGACTGGCCCTCGGGTACGTGCTCGGGACCCGGGCCGGACGCGAGCGTTATGAGCAGTTGCGGAAGTCCGCCCGCGAGATCTCGCAGAACCCGGCGGTGCGCAACACCGTGGAGTCCGCGACCCAGCAGGGGCGCGAGGTGGCGGGCAAGGCCTTCCACACGGTCTCCGAGAAGGTCGGGGACAAGATGCCCGAGTCGGTCGCCGACCGGGTCCGGTCCCTGCGCGAGCGCGGACCGGGCGGCGGCACCGAGGACGACTGGGGCACGAGCAACACGTAGGACGGCGCGAGAGCACGGTTCCCGCCGGGTCACGGATCACGGAGAGCGAACAGAGGTACGGGACACGTCCCGCGGTGCGGCAGAATTCCAGGCATGGGGATAGTCGCAGGGTTGGACAGTTCGCCCGATTTCACGCGCATCGTGGTCTGTGACACGGACACGGGCGCCGTGCTCAAGCAGGGGTACGCCCCTCATCCGCTGGAGAGCGCCGAGGGCGGCAGGCCCTCCGATGTCGATCCACAGGCCTGGCTGCTCTCCCTCGGCGAAGCCGCGGGCGGCGGGCTCCTCGAAGGCGTGCAGGCCATTGGCGTGTCCGCCCAGCAGAACGCTCTCGTACCGCTCGACCAGCACGGCAACACCGTGCGGCCCGCGCTCGTCGGCAACGACCGGCGGGCGCAGGTGGCCGCCGTCGACCTCATCGACCGGCTCGGCAGCCGCGAGGCCTGGGCGCAGGCCGTCGGGTGCGTGCCGCAGTCCGCGCACCCCGTGACGAAGCTGCGCTGGCTGGTGAAGACCGAGCCGGAGGCGGCGCGGCACGTGGCGGGGCTGTTGCAGGCCCCCGACTGGCTGGTGTGGCAGCTCCTCGGCAGGCCGGCCCGGCGCACGACCGACCGGGGCGGCGCGTCGGGCACCGGCTACTGGTCGGCCGCGACCGGCTCCTACCGCCCCGACCTCGTCGAACTGGCCCTTGGGCACCAGGCGATGCTCCCCGAGGTGATCGGGCCCGCCGAGGCCGCGGGGACGACGCCCGAGGGGCTGCTGATCTCCGCGGGCACGGGCGAGACGATGGCGGCGGCCTTCGGACTCGGGGTGCGGCAGGGCGACGCCGTGGTGTCGCTCGGCGCTTCCGGGTCGGTGATGGCCGTGCACCACGAGGCACTGTCGGACGCCCGCGGCATCATCACCTCGCTCGCGGACGCCACCGGGATGCACCTGCCGGTCGTCCACACGTCGAACGCCGTGCGGGTGCTGCGGGGCACCGCCGAGATGCTCGGCCTCGTCGACCTGGAGGAGCTCTCCGCGCTCGCCATGAAGTCGACGCCGGGCGCGCACGGCCTGGTGCTCCTGCCGTATCTGGAGGGCGAGAAGACGCCGAACCTGCCGCACGCGGCGGGGACGCTGACCGGCCTTCGGCGCGAGTCGATGAAGCCGGAGCACCTGGCGCGGGCGGCCTTCGAGGGCATGCTGTGCGGGCTCGGGGACGCGCTCGACGTCCTGCGGGCGCGCGGGGTGGAGGTCCGGCGGGTGTTCCTGCTCGGTGCCGCCGCGGAACTGCCCGCCGTGCAGGCCGCGGCGCCGATGCTGTTCGGTACGCAGGTCGTGGTGCCGCAGCCCGCGGACTACGCCGCGATCGGCGCGGCGCGGCAGGCCGCGTGGGCGCTGACCGGTCAACTGCCGCACTGGCAGGGGGCCGCGGCGCAGATCTTCGAGCCCGGTGAGGAGCTCGCGGTGGGGCAGGCGGTGCGGCAGCAGCACGCGACGGTGCGGGAGCAGACGCATCCCGGCGCTTTTGCCTACTGATGTGCCGCTTCTGATCCTTGAGTGAGCCCAGTTCTTGACCGGGACTGAAATTTGACCCGGTCATGGGTTAATTGGTTGCACGGCCCCGGGTCGGGTGCCGGAGTATGGGAGCCACCTCGCCCCAACTTGCCGTCACCCGACTCCTCGAGAGACCGAGCGTGCTCATACGACTCCTCCGGACGTACCTGCGTCCGTACCACAAACCCATCGTCTTGCTGGTGCTGCTGCAGTTCCTGCAGACCTGCGCAGCCCTCTACCTGCCCAGCCTGAACGCCGACATCATCGACAACGGTGTCGTCCAGGGAGACACGGGCTACATCCTGGCCTTCGGCGGCATCATGATCGCCGTCACGGTCGTGCAGATGGTCTGCAACGTCGGTGCCGTCTTCTACGGCGCGCGGACCGCCGCCGCCCTGGGCCGTGACGTGCGGGCCGCCGTCTTCGACCGGGTGCAGTCCTTCTCCGCGCGCGAAGTGGGCCGGTTCGGCGCTCCGACGCTGATCACGCGGACCACCAACGACGTCCAGCAGGTGCAGATGCTGGTCCTGATGTCGTTCACGCTGATGGTGTCGGCGCCCATCATGTGCGTCGGCGGCATCGTCATGGCGCTCGGCCAGGACGTGCCGCTCTCCGCGGTCCTGGTCGCCGTCGTGCCCGTCCTCGGCATCAGCGTCAGCCTGATCGTGCGGCGGCTGCGGCCCCTGTTCCGCACCATGCAGGAGCGGCTCGACACCGTGAACCGGGTCCTCCGCGAGCAGATCACCGGCAACCGCGTCATCCGCGCCTTCGTCAGGGACACGTACGAGAAGGAGCGCTTCCGGAAGGCCAACGCCGATCTGACCGACGTGTCGCTCGGCACCGGCAGGCTGCTCGCGCTGATGTTCCCGATCGTCATGACCGTCGTGAACATCTCCTCGATCGCGGTGGTGTGGTTCGGCGCGCACCGCATCGACAGCGGCGGCATGCAGATCGGCGCGCTCACCGCGTTCCTCACCTATCTGATGCAGATCGTGATGTCCGTGATGATGGCCACCTTCATGTTCATGATGGTGCCGCGCGCGGAGGTCTGCGCCGAGCGCATCGAGGAGGTCCTGGACACCGACAGCAGCGTGGTGCCCCCGGCCGCCCCGGTGCACGAGCTGCGCAGCCACGGCCACCTGGAGATCCGGGACGCCGGCTTCCGCTACCCCGGCGCGGAGGAGCCCGTCCTCAAGTCGATCCACCTGGTGGCCCGCCCCGGCGAGACGACCGCCGTCATCGGGTCGACCGGCAGCGGCAAGTCGACACTGCTCGGCCTCGTGCCGCGGCTCATCGACGCGACCGAGGGCGAGGTGCTGGTCGGCGGCGTGGACGTGAGCACCATCGATCCCGTCCTGCTCGCGAAGACGGTGAGCCTCGTCCCGCAGAAGCCCTACCTGTTCGCCGGCACCGTGGCGACCAACCTGCGCTACGGCAACCCGCACGCCACCGACGAGGAGCTCTGGCACGCCCTGGAGGTCGCGCAGGCCAAGGAGTTCGTCGAGGGCCTGGAGGAAGGGCTCGACGCGCCGATCGCCCAGGGCGGCACGAACGTCTCCGGTGGCCAGCGCCAGCGCCTGTCCATCGCGCGGACCCTCGTGCAGCGCCCGGAGATCTACCTCTTCGACGACTCGTTCTCCGCGCTCGACTACGCCACCGACGCGGCGCTGCGGTCCGCGCTCGGCCGGGAGACCGCCGGGGCGACCGTCGTCATCGTCGCCCAGCGCGTGTCCACCATCCGGGACGCCGACCGCATCGTGGTCCTCGACGAGGGCCGGGTCGTGGGCACGGGCCGCCATCACGAGCTGATGGAGACCAATGAGACCTACCGGGAGATCGTGCTCTCCCAGCTGACGGAAGCGGAGGCCGCGTAATGCCCCCTGGCATCGGTGGACCGATGATGGGGCCGGACTCCCGGTCCATGGACTTCAAGGGCTCGGGCAAGCGGCTGCTCGCGCAGTTCAGGCCCGAGCGCGCCACGATGTACGGGATGCTCCTGGCCGGCGTCCTGAGCGTCGCGCTCTCCGTGCTCGGCCCGAAGATCCTCGGCCGCGCGACCGACCTGCTCTTCGCGGGCATCGTCGGCCGTGACATGCCCGAGGGAACCACGAAGGAACAGGCCCTCGACGGCCTGCGCGCCAAGGGCGAGGGCGGCATGGCCGACATGCTCTCCGGCGTCGACTTCACCCCCGGCAAGGGCATCGACTTCGGCGCGGTGGGCGAGGTCCTGCTGCTCGCCCTCGGCACGTTCCTCGTGGCGGGCCTGCTGATGGCCGTGGCGACGCGGCTCTCGAACCGCGCCATCAACCGGACCGTCTTCCGGCTGCGCGGCGACGTACAGGCGAAGCTGTCGCGGCTCCCGCTGGCGTACTTCGACAAGCGGCAGCGCGGCGAGGTGCTGAGCCGCGCCACGAACGACCTCGACAACATCAACCAGACGCTGCAGCAGACGATGGGCCAGCTCATCAACTCGCTGCTGACCATCATCGGCGTCCTGGTCATGATGTTCTGGGTGTCGCCGCTGCTCGCGCTGGTGGCGCTGGTCACGGTGCCGCTGTCGTTCTACGTGGCGACGAAGGTCGGCAAGCGGTCGCAGCCGCAGTTCGTACAGCAGTGGAAGACCACCGGCGCGCTCAACGCCCACGTCGAGGAGATGTACACCGGCCACGCCCTGGTGAAGGTCTTCGGGCGGCAGGAGGAGTCGGCGAAGGCGTTCGCCGAGCAGAACGAGCAGCTGTACGAGGCCGGGTTCAAGGCGCAGTTCAACAGCGGTGTCATGCAGCCGCTGATGTACTTCATCTCGAACCTGAACTACGTGCTGGTCGCCGTGGTGGGCGGTCTCCGAGTGGCCTCCGGGTCGCTGTCGATCGGTGACGTGCAGGCCTTCATCCAGTACTCGCGGCAGTTCTCGATGCCGCTCACGCAGGTCGCCTCGATGGCGAACCTGGTGCAGTCGGGCGTGGCGTCCGCCGAGCGGGTCTTCGACATCCTCGACGCGCCGGAGCAGGAGGCCGACCCGGTGCCCGGCGAGCGGCCCGCGAAGCTGCGCGGGCGCGTCGAGATGGACCACGTGTCCTTCCGCTACGACGAGGACAAGCCGCTCATCGAGGACCTCTCCCTGGTCGTCGACCCCGGCCACACGGTCGCCATCGTCGGACCGACCGGCGCGGGCAAGACGACGCTGGTCAACCTGCTGATGCGGTTCTACGAAGTGACGGGCGGGCGCATCACGCTCGACGGCGTCGACATCGCGCACATGTCGCGCGACGAACTGCGGTCCGCCATCGGCATGGTGCTCCAGGACACCTGGCTGTTCGGCGGCACCATCGCGGAGAACATCGCGTACGGCGCGGCGAAGGACGTCACGCGCGAGGAGATCGAGGAGGCGGCGCGCGCCGCCCACGCGGACCGTTTCGTGCGGACGCTCCCCGACGGGTACGACACGGTGATCGACGACGAGGGCACGGGCGTGAGCGCGGGCGAGAAGCAGCTCATCACCATCGCGCGGGCGTTCCTCTCCGACCCGGTGATCCTGGTGCTCGACGAGGCGACGAGCTCCGTCGACACCCGCACCGAGGTGCTGATCCAGAAGGCGATGGCCCGCCTCGCGCACGGGCGCACGAGCTTCGTCATCGCCCACCGGCTCTCCACCATCCGGGACGCCGACACGATCCTGGTCATGGAGAACGGGTCGATCGTGGAGCAGGGAACGCACGATGCCCTGCTGGCCGCGGACGGGGCGTACGCGCGGCTGTACGCGGCTCAGTTCGCGCAGGCCGTGGCCGAGGTCGACTAGGGGCCGCGCGGGGCCTGCGTGGGCCTGCGGGGGGGCTGCCTCAGTCGAGGTAGCCCCTGAGCTGGTCCGCGAAGGCGTGGTCCCGCAGCTTGTTGAGGGTCTTGGACTCGATCTGGCGGATGCGTTCGCGGGTCACGCCGAAGATCCGGCCGATCTCCTCCAGGGTGCGGGGCCTGCCGTCCGCGAGGCCGTAGCGCAGCTGGACCACCTTCCGCTCCCGCTCGCCGAGCGTGGAAAGCACCGCTTCCAGGTGCTCGCGCAGGAGCAGGAACGCCGCCGACTCCACGGGGCTCGTGGCGTCGCCGTCCTCGATGAGGTCACCGAGCGCGACGTCGTCCTCCTCGCCGACCGGGGCGTGCAGCGACACGGGCTCCTGGGCCAGGCGCAGGACCTCGCTGACGCGCTCGTGCGGCAGGTCCAGGTGGGCGGCGACCTCTTCGGGCGTGGGCTCGTAACCCCGCTCCTGGAGCATGCGGCGCTGGACGCGTACGACACGGTTGATGAGCTCCACGACGTGCACCGGCACGCGGATGGTGCGGGCCTGGTCCGCGAGGGCGCGGGACATGGCCTGGCGGATCCACCAGGTCGCGTACGTCGAGAACTTGTAGCCCCGGGCGTAGTCGAACTTCTCGACCGCCCTGATCAGGCCGAGGTTCCCCTCCTGGACGAGGTCGAGCATGGTGAGGCCGCGGCCCACGTACCGCTTGGCGACGGAGACGACCAGGCGGAGGTTGGCCTCGATGAGGCGACGCTTCGCCATCCGGCCCACGACCACCAGCTTGTCGAGGTCCAGGGCGAGTTGGGAGTCCAGGTCGGGGGTGTTGCTCAGCTTCTCCTCGGCGAAGAGGCCGGCCTCGACGGCGCGGGCCAGCTCCACCTCCTCCGCCGCGGTGAGCAGCGGGATCCGCCCGATCTCGCGCAGGTACTGGCGGAACAGGTCGGACGAGGGGCCGCCGGTGTCGGCGCGGCTGCGGGGCGTGGGGAGGTCGAGGGTCTCGGGCTCCAGGGCCTCGGGGACCTCCGGGGCTTCCTGTGCCGCCTGGGGCTCCGCCGCTTCGGGTTCGCCCTGCACCTCCGGGTGCCGGGTGGCTCGGCTCTGCGGCGGGACCGACTCCAGGACGTTCGCATCCGCATCCGCGCGGGCGGCGGTGTCGGTCTGGGTGAGGGTCTGGGTCTGCACGGGGGCGACCTCCAGGGTGATCGCTGCTGAGGCGTGCGGCAACGGGAGAGGGACGACGGCCTCGCCGCTGTCCGTCCCGGACACGATGTGTGGAACCGCGGGGGTGTCGGACCCGCTGTCTGCGGGTCGGCCGCGCTCCGAGGACTCAGGCACCGGAACCCAGTGTGGGGCACGACACACGGCCGCCACGAGGGGCGTGCGGTGACTTTTTGAGTCCGGTCCGTGACCGCGTGGTTACCCGACGGGTAACCCTCAGCCGCTCAGGTGAACCTCCCGGCGGCCGCCGGGGGCGCCTCAGAGCGCTTCCGCGCCCCGCTCGCGCAGCGCCTGGCCGTACTGCTGGAGGACCCACAACTCGCTCTGGACCGCCGCCAGATGCTGCGGGTCACCGCCCGCGCCCAGCCGGGCGAGGCTGCCCTGGACGTCCCGGATGCGGCGGTCCACGGCGCGCAGCCTGACCTGGACCAGCTGCATGCCCGCGTACATCTCGTCGACGGTCTTGCGCAGGATCGCCTCGACGGCGAGCTCGGTGACCATGGAGCGGACCGCGTCGTCGGGCGCGGCTTCGCGGACGCGGACGAGGTACTCCTGCGGGTCCTGCGCGCCCTGCTCGGCGCCGCCGGCCTCCTCGATGGCGCGGCGCACCGCGGCGTAGGGCGGGGCGGTGAACTCGTCCAGGCCGTACGCGTCGAAGGCCGGGGAGACCAAGTGCGGGTACTGCAGGGCCAGTTTGAGCAGCTCGCGCTCGGTGCGGTGGGCGGGGCTGCGCAGGTTGAGCGCGGGGCCGCTGAAGCCCTGGGGCGCGGCCTCGTACGCCGGGGAGGAGCGCTGCGGGGCGGGGGCCGGGCCCCGGCCGCCGCGGTCGCGGGCCCAGCGGGCCAGCTGCGCGACGCGCTTGACGACGAACTGCGTGTCGAGGATGCCGAGCATGCCGGCGAGCTGCACGGCGACCTCGTGCTGCGCGCCGCTGTTCTTGATGCGGGCCACCACGGGGGCGGCCTCGTCCAGGGCGGCGGCGCGGCCGGCGGGGGTCTCCAGGTCGTAGCGCGAGACGATCTGGCGGAGCGCGAACTCGAAGAGAGGCGTACGCGGTTCGACCAGGTCGGCGACTGCGCCGTCGCCCTTGGCGAGGCGCAGGTCGCAGGGGTCCATGCCGTCGGGGGCGATCGCAATGTACGTCTCGGCGGCGAACTTCTGGTCGTCCTCGAAGGCGCGCAGGGCCGCCTTCTGGCCGGCCGCGTCGCCGTCGAAGGTGAAGATCACCCGGGCCGAGCCGTTGTCCATCAGGAGGCGGCGGAGGATCTTGATGTGGTCGCCGCCGAAAGCCGTGCCGCAGGTCGCGATGGCGGTGGTGATGCCCGCGAGGTGGCAGGCCATCACGTCCGTGTAGCCCTCGACGACGACGGCGCGGCTGGACTTGGCGATCTCCTTTTTGGCGAGATCGATTCCGTACAGGACCTGGGACTTCTTGTAGATCGGCGTCTCGGGCGTGTTCAGGTACTTCGGGCCGTTGTCGTCGTCGCGGAGCTTGCGGGCGCCGAAGCCGACCACTTCGCCGCCGATGTCGCGGATCGGCCACATGAGGCGGCCGCGGAAGCGGTCGATGGGGCCGCGGCGGCCCTCCTGGGAGAGGCCGGAGAGGGTCAGCTCCTTGTCGCTGAAGCCCTTGCCGCGCAGATAGCGGATGAGGTGGTCCCAGCCCGCGGGGCTGTAGCCCACGCCGAAGTGCGCGGCCGCGGCCTGGTCGAAGCCGCGCTCGGCGAGGAACTTGCGGCCGATCTCGGCCTCGGCGCTCTCCAGCTGCTCCACGTAGAACTGGGCGGCGATCTTGTGGGCCTCGACGAGGCGGATGCGCTCGCCTCGCTGGTGCGAGGGGTTGTAGCCACCCTCTTCGTAGCGGAGCGTGATGCCTGCCTGGGCGGCGAGGCGCTCGACCGTCTCGGAGAACGTGAGGTGGTCGATCTTCATCACGAAGGCGATCGTGTCGCCGCCTTCCTGGCAGCCGAAGCAGTGGAAGAGACCCTTGCTCGGGCTGACCTGGAAGGACGGTGACTTCTCGTCGTGGAAGGGGCACAGACCCTTGAGGTTTCCACCCCCCGCGTTGCGCAGCTGGAGGTAGTCGGAGACCACGGCGTCGATCGGGACCGCGTCCCGAACCGCCTTCACGTCCTCGTCATTGATCCTGCCTGCCACGTACGAATACTACGGCGCGCCTGTGACACTCCCGCCCGGCCGGTCACGTCAGGAGCGACGCCAGGGGGGTCGACGGGTCCGCGAGGGCGTCGGGGTCGGGGCGGGCGCCCCGCCGGATGAGCTCCTGCACGGTCTCCGTGACGTCCCACACATTCACGTTCATCCCCGCGAGGACCTGTCCTTCGCGCAGCCAGAAGGCGATGAACTCGCGCTTGCCGGTGTCGCCGCGGACCACCACTTGGTCGTACGTGCCCGGGGGCGCCCAGCCGGAGTACTCCAGGCCCACGTCGTACTGGTCGGAGAAGAAGTAGGGCACGCGGTCGTACGTGACGTCCTGGCCGAGCATGGCGCGGGCGGCGGCGGGGCCGCCGTTGAGGGCGTTGGCCCAGTGCTCCACGCGCAGGCTCGTGCCGAAGAGCGCGTGGCGGACGGCGGCCACGTCGCCCGCGGCGTGGATGTCGGGGTCGGAGGTCCGCAGTGCCGCGTCGACGGCGATGCCGCCGCCGGCGGCGGCATCGGCCAGGTCGAGGCCCGCGGCCTCGGCGAGGGCCGTGCGCGGGGCCGCGCCGATCGCGGCGAGCACGTCGTGTGCGGGGTGCTCCTCGCCGTCGTCGGTGCGGGCGGCCAGGACCATGCCGTCCTGGCCGACGATCTCGGTGAGGCGGGCCCCGAAGTGGAAGCGGACGCCGTGCTCGGCGTGCAGGTCGGCGAACATCTGGCCGACCTCGGGGCCGAGGACGGCGTGCAGCGGCGTCGGCTCGGGCTCGACGACGGTGACCTCCGCGCCGTACTCCCGGGCGGCCGCCGCGATCTCCAGGCCGATCCAGCCTGCGCCCGCGATCACCAGGTGGCCATTGTCCCTGCCCAGGGCGGCGAGGACGTGCCGCAGCCGGTCGGCGTGCGCGAGGCGGCGCAGGTGGTGGACGCCCGCGAGGTCGGTGCCGGGGACGTCGAGGCGGCGGGGCTCGGCGCCGGTGACGAGCAGCAGTTTGTCGTAGCGGATGACGGTGCCGTCGCCCAGGCGCACGGCCTTCGCCTCGCGGTCGACGGCGACGACGGTCTGGCCCAGGTGCAGTTCGACGTCCGCCTGGGCGTACCACCCCGGTTCGTGCACGAAGACGCTGTCGCGCTCCTCCTTGCCGAGGAGGTACCCCTTGGACAGGGGCGGGCGCTCGTAGGGGTGGTCCCGCTCGTCGCCGATGAGGATCACCCGGCCGGTGAACCCTTCGGAGCGGAGCGTCTCGGCCGCCTTGGCGCCGGCCAGACCTCCTCCGACAATGACGAACGTCTGATCCGCGTCGACCACTTGATGCCTCCTTGCCCGGGGTACCGGGGGTGTCCCCCGGAAGAACACAGCGTTGCCTTTCGGCCTTGCCGCAACAGGGAGCGTCCCGCACGGAGCGTGATGGGGGAAGGGGGCGTGGCCTCGACTGGCCACATTTCGTCACAGCCCGTGGTCACTCCATGGTCACGACACAGGCTCTCATCGTCGTTTCATCAGAGTCTCGCCGTCAGTCGGGTGTGCAGGGCGCGGGCCGCCGCGTCGGTGAGGGACGCGATCTGGTCGACCACGACGCGCTGGGCGGCGCGGTCGTCGGGCGCCGCGTCGTACAGCGCGCGGAACTGCGGGTCGAGTCCGTCGGGCGCGCGCGTGGTGAGTGCCTCGGCGAGCTCGGCGACGACGACGCGCTGGTCCGCGCGGAGCCGCTCCTGGGCGGGGCGCTGCATCACATAGCGGTCGGCGACGGCCTTCAGGACGGCGCATTCGTGTCGTGCCGCGCGGGGGACGACGAGCTCCGCGGTGTACCGCGTGAGGGGGCCCGTGCCGTACCGCGCGCGGGTGGCGCTCTCCGCGGCCAGACAGAAACGGCCGATGAGCTGGCTGGTGGCGTCCTTCAACCGGGCCTGCGCGACGGCCGATCCGTCGTACCCGTGCGGCCACCACTCCTGGTCCAAGAGGCGGTCGAGCGCCTGGGCGAGCTCTTCGGGGTCGGTGTTCGAAGGGACGTAACGCCCGAGCGCGACGGCGTAGATGTCCTGGCGCTCGGGCTCGGCGTGCAACGCGTTCGGATCGATGTGGCCGGCGTGCAGGCCGTCTTCGAAGTCGTGGACCGAGTACGCGACGTCGTCGGACCAGTCCATGATCTGCGCCTCGAAACAGATGCGCTGTCCCGGGGCCTCCTTGCGGACCCAGTCGAAGACGGGCCGGTCGTCTTCGTAGACACCGAATTTGGGGGATGCCGGGTCGGCGGGGTGGGCGCCGCGCGGCCAGGGGTACTTGGTGGCGGCGTCGAGGGCGGCCCGGGTGAGGTTGAGTCCCACGCTGACGAGGTCGCCGGTGGACTCGGAGCGGACGAAGCGCTTCGGCTCGATGCGGGTGAGGAGCCTGAGCGACTGGGCGTTGCCCTCGAAGCCGCCGCAGTCCGCCGCGACTTCGTTCAGCGCCTGTTCGCCGTTGTGCCCGAACGGGGGGTGGCCGAGGTCGTGGGAGAGGCAGGCCATCTCGACCAGGTCGGGGTCACAGCCCAGGGCGGCGCCCAGCTCGCGGCCCACCTGGGCGCACTCCAGGGAGTGCGTCAGCCGGGTGCGGGCGCTGGCGTCCCAGGCCTGGCTCCTGGTGCCGGGCGTGACGACCTGGGTCTTTCCGGCGAGGCGGCGCAGCGCCGCGGAGTGCAGGACGCGCGCGCGGTCGCGCTGGAAGGCCGTGCGCCCCGGCCTCTTGTCGGGCTCGGCGGCCCACCGCTCGACGGCCGCGTCGTCGTACGCGCCGTAGACGCCATCGGCGGTGCGGGTCTCGGGTCGCGCGTTCCGTGCTGTGCCTTCCATGCACCGACAGTAGACGCAAGCAGTGACAAACAGGGATCTGGCCCCTTGGATTCGGCCTCCCGCGTCCGCTCGGGCGCCCGGCTTCCGTCCTCCGGCGTTCTTCCCCCGGCGCCCGTCCTCCGTCAGACGCTGGTGAGCCGCCGCCGGGACGGTGCCGGGGCGGTGCGTGCCTGGTCGTAGCGGTGCAGGACGAGGCGGGCGAGCGCCGGGTGGGGGCCGAGGGGGGCGGCGGCGATCCAGGGTGCGGCGGCCGCGGTCTGGGTGGCGAAGCGGCCCGGCGCGGTGAAGTAGGCGGCGACGGCGGTGCGTGTCCGGCCGTCGGCGGCCAGGGCTTCGAGCGCCTCCGGCACGGTGCGGGCACAGGCCGGGGTGGGCGCGGCGTAGGCGGGCACGACGGGGACGCCCAGGCGTTCGGCGAGCAGCCCGGCGGCGGTCTCCGTGTCGGCGGCCGACTCGGGGTCGCGGGAGCCCGCGGCGGCGAGGACCACCGCGTGCCTGCGCCGCGCGCCCGCGCCCCGGGGGCGCTCGGGCCAGCCGGCCTGGACGAGCCGGGCGTGCAGCGCCTCGGCGAGCAGCGGGTGAGGGCCGAGCGGGCCGGCGACGCGGGTATCGAGGTGGGGCGCGCCCGCGGCGGCCGCAGGCACGTCGCGCTTGACGTGCTGGCCGCGGCCGAGGAGCAGCGGCACGAGCACGGCGGAGCCGGACCGCTGCGCCGCGAGGGTCTCGGTGAGCAGCGGCTCGTTCAGCTCGATGTGGCCCAGCCGGACGGCGAGGCCGGGGCGTTGCTCGCGGATCCGCTCGGCGAGTGCCGTGACGGTGGTGAGGGCGCGCGGGTCGCGGCTGCCGTGGGCGACGAGGACGAGCGTGGGGCGGGGGTCGGGACGCGGGGTGTGGCGCGGGGCGGGGCGGCGGCTACCGTCGGGTGAGACGAGGCTGAGCTGGGTGCCGAGCTGGCTGGTGATGCGGTCCATGATCTGCGCCGTACTGTCGAGGTGAGTGCTGCCGGACTCGTCGCGAAGAGCGGTCGACGGCGTCATGAACCGAGGATGGCGGGGACATATTGCGGACGCGTTGCGCGGCCGTGACGACTGTTTTCCACGGGCTCACGGTGGGCGGCGGGGCGCTGTCAGGGTGGGTCGGGGTGTTCCCGGGGGTGCTCTCGGGGTGTTCTCGGGGGTGTTTTCGGGGGCACGCGTCACTGACGTGGCCGGTGGGCCGGTCTACGGTTGTGGCATTGATCGGATCGGGGGAGATCCGACGGGCACGGGGGCGGGTCACCAATGGAAAAGCACGGGGACGGCGACGGGACGACGCGCCGTACGGACGGCCCGCGACTGCGGCTGCGCAACAAACCTCAGTGGCCTCAGTGGCTGCGGCTACGGCTACGGCTGCCGCGCTCACGGCAGGGGCAGCGGCGTGCGGTGCAGGCGGTGATGGCGCTGTGCGTGCTCGCGCTGCTGCCCGCGACCTGGCTGTTCGTGACGACGGACGGCAAGGTGGGCTCGGTCGCGGACGCGCCGCGCACCCGGGTCGCGGTGGTCTTCGGCGCCGGGCTGTGGAAGGGCGAGCCGTCGCCGTATCTGGCGCACCGGCTCGACGCGGCGGCGGAGTTGTACCGCACGGGGCGAATAGAGGTCGTGCTCGTCACGGGCGACAACAGCCGCGAGGACTACGACGAGCCGGACGCCATGCGCGCCTATCTCCAGGAGCACGGCGTGCCGGGGCGCCGCATAGTGAGTGACTACGCCGGGTTCGACACCTGGGACTCCTGTGTCCGCGCCAAGAAGATCTTCGGCGTGGACCGTGCGGTGCTGATCAGCCAGGGCTTCCACATACGCAGAGCGGTCGCGCTGTGTGACGCGGCGGGCGTCTCGTCGTACGGGGTCGCGGTGGACGCCGTACACGACGCGACCTGGTACTACGGCGGCGCCCGCGAGATTCTCGCCGCAGGCAAGGCAGCCCTGGACGCGACATTCCACCCGGACCCCCACTTCCTGGGCCCCCAGGAACCAGGCATAACCCAAGCCCTGACGACACACCGCGCCCCGTAAAGGACAAAGGACCGGCGCGCCCCGTCAGGGGCGCGGGGAACTGCGCGACCAGCCAAGAACAACCCGCACCCGGCAACGCTCAAATCCAGGCAGCCGAGAAGCCGAGCCGCGCAACGACACACAGGGAGGGAGGCCTCACCGCAGGACGCAGGGACGCCTGAGATGGGATTACCGCACGCGTAACACGAAGGCGCAGGACACGTAACAAGCCCGACGCACGCTGACCCCATGCACACCACGGCGACTGCGACCCACTGCCCGTACTGCGCGCTGCAATGCGGGATGGCCCTCACCGAGGGCCCCCAAGGTGTGGAGGTCGTCGAGCGGCCGGACTTCCCCGTCAACAAGGGGGCCCTGTGCGGCAAGGGCCGCACGGCTCCCGCCGTGCTCTCCTCCCGGGTGCGTCTGACGGAGCCACTCGTCCGATCCCACGCCACGGGCAGGCTCACGCCGGCCACCTGGGAGGAGGCCCTCGACCGGATCGCGGGCGAACTCGCCCGCACCCGTGCAGAACACGGCGCGGACGCGTGCGGGGTGTTCGGCGGGGGCGGCCTGACCAACGAGAAGGCGTACACGCTGGGCAAGTTCGCGAGGGTGGCGCTCGGCACGTCGCAGATCGACTACAACGGACGGTTCTGCATGTCGTCGGCCGCGGCCGCCGGGCAGCGGGCGTTCGGACTCGACCGGGGGCTGCCGTTCCCGCTGGAGGACATCCCGCGCACCGGCTGCGTGATCCTCGTCGGGTCGAACCTCGCCGAGACGATGCCGCCCGCCCTGCGGTATCTGACCGAGCTCAGGGCGAACGGCGGCACGCTGATCGTCGTGGACCCCCGGCGGACCCGGACGGCCGAGCAGGCCGATCTGCACCTGGCGCCGAGGCCCGGCACGGACCTCGCCCTGGCGCTCGGGCTGCTGCACCTGGTCGTGGCCGAGGGCCGTACGGACGAGACGTACATCGAGGAGCGGACGAGTGGATGGGAGGAGGCGCGGGCGGCGGCGATGGCGCACTGGCCAGAGCACGTCGAGCGGATCACCGGCGTGGCGGTGCCCGAGCTGCGGGAGGCCGTGCGTCTTTTCTGCGACGCCGACAACGCGATGGTGCTCACCGCGCGCGGGCCGGAGCAGCAGTCCAAGGGCACGGACACGGTAGGGGCGTGGATCAACCTGTGTCTCGCCACGGGTCGCGCGGGGCGTCCGCTGTCCGGGTACGGCTGCCTGACGGGGCAGGGCAACGGCCAGGGCGGGCGGGAACACGGCCAGAAGGCGGACCAGTTGCCCGGTTACCGCAAGCTGACGGATCCGGCGGCGCGGGCCCATGTGGCGGAGGTCTGGGGCGTGGACCCGGACTCCCTGCCGGGGCCGGGGCGGTCGGCGTACGAGTTGCTGGACGCGTTGGGCGGGGACATCAAGACGTTGCTGCTGATGGGCTCCAACCCGGTGGTGTCCGCGCCCCGGGCCGCGCATGTGGAGGAGCGGCTGCGGTCGCTCGACTTCCTCGCGGTGGCGGACGTGGTGCTGTCCGAGACGGCTCGGCTCGCGGACGTGGTGCTGCCGGTGACGCAGTGGGCGGAGGAGACCGGGACGGTGACGAACCTGGAGGGGAGGGTGCTGCTGCGGCGGCAGGCCGTGTCCGCGCCGGCCGGGGTGCGCGGCGACCTCGACGTGCTGCACGGGCTCGCGGAGCGCCTCGGCCACGGGAAGGGCTTCCCCACCGAACCGGAGGAAGTCTTCGAGGAGTTGCGCCGGGCGAGCGCGGGCGGGCCCGCGGACTACTCGGGGATCAGCTACGAGCGGTTGCGGGAGGACGACGGGAAGGGAGTGTTCTGGCCGTGTCCCGCGGGGCCTGAGGCCGCGGGTACGCCACGGCTGTTCCTCGACCGGTTCGCGACCGAGGACGGGCGGGCGCGTTTCGTGCCGGTGGTGCACCGGGATGCCGCGGAGGAGCCGGACGCGGAGTATCCGGTGCTGCTCACCACGGGGCGGGTGCTGGCGCAGTACCAGTCCGGGGCCCAGACGCGGCGCGTCGACGAGCTCAACTCTGCTGCTCCGGGGCCCTTCGTGGAGCTGCATCCGAGGCTCGCCGCGCGTCTGGGGGTCGGGGAGGACGATCCGGTCGCCGTGGTCTCTCGGCGGGGCCGCGCGGTGGCTCCGGCGCGGGTCACGACGGCGATCCGCGCCGACACGGTCTTCATGCCGTTCCACTGGCCGGGCGAGGGGCGGGCCAACAACCTGACGAACCCGGCGCTGGATCCCGTGTCACGGATGCCGGAGTTCAAGGTGTGCGCGGTGCGGTTGGAGCGGGTGGAAGAGGTGGAACGGGCGGAAGAGGAGGAGCGGGTGGAAGAGGTGGAGCGGGTGGCGCGGTCGTGAGGCGGTGGGGCGGGCCCGGGGTCGAGGTCCGGGCCCGCGGTCGTACGAGGAGGCGGGAATCAGCAGGTGCGGCCGATGTACCAGGCGCCGTCCACGTCACCGGCCTTGCCGATCCAGGTGACGCCCGGTCCCACGCACCTGGTCGTGTTGGGGCCCCAGTCGTCGATCTCGATCAGGATCTTCGAGCCGTCGCTCGTGCAGTGGTTGTAGTAGGCGTCGGTGTGGGTCTCGTAGAACCCGCAGGGGTTCATGACGGCCGCCGGCTCGGCGGAGGCCGTAGACGCCAGGGTCATGCCGAGGCCGAGGGTCAGGGCGCCGATGAGGGCCGACAGGGAACGGCGTACTCGCATAGGGCGATTCCTTCTGGGACAGGGTGCTCGCGCACCTCCTCGCGCACCAGCAGGTGCACACGGAGAGCTTGGCGTCGCTCACAGAGCGTAGTCACGCCAACTCGCTCGCACGAGTGATTCGGATCACCGGATCGGGTGGATACGCGTTTGAGCTGCGGATTCGCCCTGATGGGGCGAACGCCGCCGTGTGGGGCGGGAGTTACCTCCCGAGGCGATGCGCGGCCCAGTTCCCGCCACCGATCACCGTCCCGGATGCCCGCAGGCCGGCCGCGACCCGCGGGGCCGCGACGTAGACCCAGGCGGGTACCACCGACCCGTCGGGCCGGAGTGCGGCGCGTGCGACTCGGTCGTAGAGGTTGCGGGGGTCGCCCGGGCGGTACTCCTCAAGGAGGTCGAGGGCGGCGAGGAGCCGGTCGTAGGCGGCGGGCAGCGCGGTCACCAACTCCCCGTGCACCGGGCCGCTCCCGGGCTCCTCGACGAGGTAGGGGTAGCCGGGCCCCTCGTAGAGGACGGCGTCCGGCAGCCGGGCCGGTCCCTGCGCGGCGACACGGCCGTCGAAGTGGGCGGCGTGGTTCCGCTCCCCCGGGCGCAGCGTGCCGTACACGAAGAACGGCAGCCGGACCCCGGCACGCGAGGTCACTCGGTGGTCTCCCGCTCCACCCACTCCAGGTAGGCGGCGCTGCCCCGCACCACCGGGGTCGCGATGATCTCCGGAGTGTCGTAGTCGTGGGCGGCGTGGAGCCATGTCTCCAGGGCGGCGTAGCGGCCGGGCGTCGTCTTGAACAGCACCTGCCACTCGTGGGCGGTCTCCAGCGCGCCTTCCCACCGGTACACGGACGTGACGGGTCCGGCGATCTGCGCGCAGGCCGCGACGCGCGCCCGCACCGCGCCGCCCGCGAGGTCCCGTGCCTTGTCCTCGGTGTCCGTCGTGGTCAGCACGGTCAGCACCCGCACGTTCGGTTCGTCGTCCATACGCCGATTGTGCACAGCGCGGCACAGCACAGCGGCGTCCAGGGGTGTCCAGCTGCGTCCAGCGATGTCCAGGGGCGAGTGCCCAGGTCGAAGGTCCTGAACATGGCGTTCTGGGGGAGCTTGGGGGCAGTTGTTACACAACCTCCGGTCTTCCGTGATGGACGGTTCCTACCTTCGAGAGCGGTGGCCGGCCCGGTCCCTCTGTCGAATCCCCGTCGCAGTCCCCGGACCGGCCACCACCAGCGCCCCCGCTCCCCCAACCCCTCCGCTCTCCCGCCCCCGCCCCCGCTCTCCACGTGACGACGGTCAGCCCCCATGAATCCGATCCTCCGCCGCCCGCTCCTCCTGAGCGCCGCCCTCTTCGCCGCTCTGGCGGCCCTCGCGCTCACCGGATGCGGCAGCACGGACGGACTCGGGCACGGCGACGCCGCGCCGTCCGTCTCCGTGCAGCCGCACCCCGAGGCCGTCTGGCCCGCCTGGGCAGGCAAGTCGTCGCGCGCCCCGGGCGCCGAGGCCGCCACGCACCAGCCGCCGCCGCGGGCGTTGCCGGGCCTGCCGAAGGTCGGCTCCGGGGGGCTGGCCGCGATGGACGTCCACGCGATCCTGCGGGCCGACCCCCGTATGAAGCCGCTGGCCGGGCGCGGGACGATCGACCGGCCGGGGCGGGCGGGGCTGCGGCCGCCGATGTTCCTGGACCTGACCGGTGACAAGAAGCCCGAGATGCTGGTGGCCGCCGACACGGAGAGCGGGCGCTCGCTCCTGGCCGTCTACAGGGAGCACGACGGCAAGGTCTTCCCCGTCCTGTTCACCTCCGGCAGGAACCTGAGCGTGGAGACGATCGGCCCCGACCTGCTGGTGCGCACCCCGTGCTCCGAGGGCGGCGAGCAGGCCGTCCGCTTCCACTGGGACGGCGCCCGGATGTCCACGGTCAGCGACATCAAGAACTACCAGAAGCCGCCCCGGCCGACCGACACGAACGAGCCGACCTCTCCGGCCCCGTCCCCGTCCCCGTCCCCGGGAGGCCCGTGATGCCGCGCCTCGCGCCCACCAGGCTCGGGATCGGGATCGGGATCGGGCTAGGCCTCGGGCTGCGCTGGAAGATCACCGCGCTGCTCGCGGCGGGCTGCGCCGTGGTCGCCGTCGCCATCGGTCTGCTCGTCCACCACGCCCGGCTCGACCAGGTCTCGTCGGGCGCGCGGTCCGGGGCGATCGCGCAGCTCGTGCGCGTACGCCAGCTGTACGAGCTGACGGGACAGGTCGACCAGAGCGAGACGGACTCCGCCCTCGACGACCCGGGACTGCCCGCGGCGCTGCGGCGGGCGGCGCTGGCCGGGCAGCGCACCACCTACCTCGACATGTCCTCGGACGACGACCCGTGCGTCTGGGCGGCACGGCCGGTCGGCGACCGCCCCCGGCACGTCCTGTCCGTCCGTGAGCCGCTGCGCGAACAGGCCGCGGAGATGGCCGACTTCGACCGGCGGCTGCTGATCTCGGGCGCCGTCGTCGTCGGCCTCGCCGCGCTCGGCGGCGCGGGCCTGTCCAGCAGGCTCAGCCGACAGTTGCGCACGGCGGCGGCCATCGCGCGGCGCATCAGCCAGGGCGACCTGGACGCCCGTATCGACCACCCGCGCCCGCCCGGCGCGCGGCACGGCAAGGACGAGGTGGCCGAACTGGCCACCGCCGTCGACACGATGGCCGCGACGCTCCAGCAGCGCCTGGAGGCCGAGCAGCGCTTCACCGCCGACGTCGCCCACGAGCTGCGCACCCCGCTGACCGGTCTGCACACGGCGGCCGAGCTGCTGCCCGCGAGCCGCCCGACCGAGCTCGTGCGCGACCGGGTCCGCGCCCTGCACACCCTCACGGAGGACCTGCTCGAAGTGGCGCGCCTCGACGCGGAGGTGGAGAAGCCGGACCTGGAGGCGCATCCGCTGGGGCGGCTCGTCGAGACCATCGCGGAGCGTGCGGGCGGCGGTTCGGGGGCCGGTTTCACGGTGCGGGGCGCGGAGACGGCGTACGACACGTTCGTCCGCACGGACGCGCGCCGCCTGGAGCGGATCCTGACCAACCTCGTCAACAACGCACGCAAGCACGGCGGCGACCCCGTCGAGGTGGAGGTCGACGGCGTGGCGGTGACGGTCCGTGATCACGGGCCCGGCTTCCCCGAACACCTGCTCCAGGACGGCCCGCGGCGCTTCCAGACCGGCGCGCGCGAACGCGGCCAGGGCACCGGGCTCGGTCTGACCATCGCGTTCGGCCAGGCCCAGGTGATCGGCGCCCGGGTGGACCTGGCCAACGCGGCGGACGGGGGCGCGCTGGCGGTGGTACGCCTGCCGGGTGCCTGAGACGGGGGCCTGAGGCGAGTGCGGGCGGGAGGCGGGCGCGGAGCTGAACACTGCTTCAGCTCGGGGGTGTTGGACGACCGCGCTGACTTACGCTGACCGCATGACCCAGCGCCTCACGCCGAAAGCCAAGGAAGCCACCATCGGCGAGCTCGCCGAGCGGAGTGGAGTCGCCCCGTCCGCCCTGCGGTTCTACGAGAGCGAAGGCCTCATCACGTCCCGCCGCACCACGGGCAACCAGCGCCGTTACAGCCGCGACACCCTGCGCCGGGTCGCCTTCATCCGTACGTCGCAGCAGCTCGGCATGCCGCTCGCCACGATCCGCGAGGTGCTCGCCCTGCTCCCCGAGGACCGCACGCCGAACCGTGCGGACTGGGCCAGGATCTCCGAGTGCTGGCGCGAGGACCTCGACACCCGGATACGGACCCTCCAGCGGCTGCGCGACAACCTCACCGACTGCATCGGCTGCGGCTGCCTCTCGCTCTCCCGGTGCGCGCTGTCGAACACGTGGGACTCCCTCGGCTCGCGCGGCCCCGGCCCGCGCCGCCTGGTGGAGAAGAAGATCCCGTGCGCCACCGGGTCCTGCGAGACCACCACCGAGTCCTGCGAAGCCACCGGGACCTGTGAAACCGCCGACGAGGACCAGAACACCGTGTCCGCGTGACAGGGGCGGGGCGGGCCGCGGGGCCGGCAGCCCCCCGTCCGGCGGTCCGGGTCACCCATTCACAGGCGCCGCCCCCACCCTTCGGACACTTTCCTCCGATACGCCGGTGACCTGCTGGAACGCTGCCTTCACCGCGTCAGGAACCGCCGCCGCGCCCGCTTTCTGATGCCTCATCGGGAGGCGTGCGCCGCCGAGTGCCACTTACCTCGGTAGAGCGGGGTTCGACCGACGCAGCGGCACTTGGGGGTGCCGCGGGCCGTTCTCGCGCGTAGGCCCCTCGGAGGAACGAGCACATGCGCAACGCCCGCCTGCTGACCGTCACCGCTCTCGTCGTGGCCACGGGCGCCCTGACCGCCCCCGCCTCCGCCGCTCCCGGCCCGCCCGCCGGCGGCCTGGAGATCCGGCCCGCCACCGTCACACCCGGTTCCACCGTCACCGTGCACACGACCGCCTGTGGTTCGGGCGGGACCGCTGCGGGTGACGCGAGCGCGGTGGGGGCGGGCAGGTTCGCGCTGGCGCCCGGCACCCGCCAGGAGGGCGGTGAGGCCGCCGCGGGACGGTTCGAGGTGCCGCCGTCCGCCCAGCCCGGCACGTACGAGATCGTCGCGACGTGCTCCGGGTCCGGCGGCTCCGGCACGAAGGACAAGCGGGTCGCGGGTGATCTCGTCGTCACGATCACCTCCACCGCGGCCGCCGGCGAGCGGCCCCGACAGCTTCCCAAGGGACACGTGAAGACGGGGGTCGGCGGCGCGCTCGGTCCCGACCCCGTGCAGACCGCGGCGGGAGTGGCGGCCCTGGCCGTCGCCGCCGCGGGCGGTACCTGGCTCCTGCACCGCCGCGCGAGAGGCGACAGGATCTGACGGACACCCTCCGCTGTCCACCGGTACCGCCACCCCCGCCCCCTCCCGGCCCGTGTCCCCCTCGGGCGGGGAGGGGGACGAGGGCCAGCACCGCTCGACCCCGAGGGGGCCGCCGTATGCGCATCCGTACACGACCTCGTACGCGTCTTCGTACGCGACGTGGTGCCGGCCGCAAGACCGGCAACGCCGTCATAGCAACCGTCACCGCCGTGGCGCTCTGCTCCGGGGCGTGGCTGCTGAGCGGCGGCGGAGGGCTCCGGCCGCCGCCGCAGCCCTCCGCCGCGCAGGCCGCGTCGCCCGGCCCCGACGCCCGCCACCAGCAGCCCGCCGCCTCCCGCGCCCCCGGCACCGCACCGCTCCCGCCGTCCCCGCCCGACCGCGTGCGGATCCCCTCCATCGGCGTCGACACCCCCCTGATGGGGCTCGGCCTGACCCGGCAGGGCAGCCTCGACGTACCGCCGCCGGAGCGCACGAACCTCGCGGGCTGGTACGAGGCGGGCACCACGCCCGGCGAGCGCGGCACCGCCATCGTGGCGGGTCACGTCGACAACCAGGAGGGGCCCGCCGTCTTCTACGAGCTGGGCGCGCTGCAGAAGGGCCGCACCATCGAGGTGGAGCGCAGGGACGGCAGCGTGGCCGTCTTCACGGTCGACGCGAACGAGGTGTACGACGCCAAGGACTTCCCGGACCGGAAGGTGTACGGCGCCGCGTCGCGGCCCGAGCTGCGGGTCATCACCTGCGGCGGGAAGTACTCGAAACAGACCGGCTACCAGGGCAACGTGGTGGTCTTCGCCCACCTGACGGCGGTGCGCTGAGCCTCCCCGGGCTCCGTCGCTACGCCACCCACTGCTCGTACGCCATCTTCACGACGAGCCCGAAGACGGTGGTCAGGAGCACGATGCGGACGAAGCCGCTGCCCTTCTTGAGGGCCGTGCGCGCGCCGAACATGCCGCCCGCGAGGTTGAAGACCGCCATGAGGCCGGCCAGCTGCCACAGGACCGCGCCCTGCCAGGCGAACATCGCGAGGGCGCCCGCGTTGGTGCAGCAGTTCACGATCTTCGCGGTGGCGGAGGCCGTGACGAGGTCGAGGTGGAGCACGGCGGTCAGGGCGAGGACGAGGAACGTGCCGGTGCCGGGGCCGATGAGGCCGTCGTAGAAGCCGATGCCGAGGCCCGCGAGGCCGATCGCGGCGAGGATCCGCTTCGGGGACGCGGGGCCGGTGGCGGGCGCGGTGCCGAAGGCGGGCCTGAGGATCACGAAGGCGGCGACGGCGAGCAGCACCACCATGATCACGGGCTTCAGCACCTCGGTGCTCATCCCCGCCGCGAAGAAGGCGCCGCCCATCGACCCGGCGAGCGCGGCGAGCCCGATCCGCACGGCGGTCGGCACGTCGACGGGTGTCTTCCTGACGTACGTGACGGCGGCGCCGGTCGTCCCGACGATGGCGACGGCCTTGTTCGTGCCGAGTGCGTGCGCGGCCGGAGTGCCGCCGGGCAGTCCGAGCAGCAGGGCGGGGAGCAGCAGCAGTCCCCCGCCCCCGACCACGGCGTCGATCCAGCCGGCCGCGAGGGCGGCGAGGCAGAGGACGACGACCGTGGTCAGCGATATGTCAGGCATGATCGCGACCCTATGGACGCGATCATTGCGCCGTCCACGGAAATCGGCGGGAAAGGGCGAGACTTGAGCGACTTCTGAGGTCTCCTGCGGTCTTCTCTGACCGGTTCAGGGTGCGGCCTGTGGCGCGGGCACGTCCGCCGAGGGCCGGTCGGGGGCCGGGGGCGCCGACGGGTCGACGGTGAGGGCGAGGACCGTGGCGATCAGCGCGCTCGCTCCGGCCAGCCCGGCGGCGAGCCCGCGACGGGCCCGGCGGGTGGGGTGCGGCGCAGGGGCGAGGGGTTTGCGGTGGCGTCCCATGACCAGCTTTCTCGTGAGGGGGGCGGTTCGGCGCTCGGTCAGAGCGTGAAGCACTCCGTGTGGATGCGGTCCTCCGGGACTCCCGCGCGGGCGAGGGCCTTCGTCGCCGCGGCGGACATGCCCGGCGGGCCGCACACATAGACGTCGTGGTCGGCGAGGCCGGGGACGAGGTTGCGCAGCGACTGGGGGGCCATGGGGTCGAAGGCGGCGTCGGAGGGGCCGAGCAGGTAGTGCAGGCCGGCCCGGCGGCTCGCGGCGATGGCCTCCAGTTCGTCCCGCAGGACGAGCTGTTCGGCGCTGCTCGCCCGGTAGAGCAGGGTGAGGTCGCCGGGCCCGCCGGGCAGCGTCTCGAAGAGCGCCCGCAACGGTGTGATGCCGAGGCCGCCGGCGAGGAGCAGCACCTTGCGCCGCGTGCGCCGGTGCGCGGTGAGCGCGCCGAAGGGGCCGGTGGCCAGGACGCGCGTGCCGGGCCGCAGCCGCCGCATCCGCCGTGTGTGGTCGCCGGCCGCTTTGACGGTGATGCGCAGCGTGTCGTCGCGGACGGGTGCGGAGAGCGAGAAGGGCAGCGCGGTGTGCCAGAGCCTGCGCTGGAGGAAGCGCCACCGGAAGAACTGCCCCGGTTCGGCGCGCAGCCGGTCGACGCCGATGCCCCGCACGGCCACGGAGACGACCCCGGGACCCGCGTCGCGTACGTCGACGACGCGCAGGCTGTGCCGCAGCGCCTGCCGTACGGGCACGACGATGCGGTACCAGACGAGGAGGACGGCGACGGTGGCGTGCGCCAGCGACCAGAGCCACACGGTCAGGACACTGCCCGCGACATCCGGTCCCGCGAGCTGGTGGGCGAAGGCGAGGGCGGCGCCGAGGTGGGTGAGCAGGTGGACGGCGCGCCAGGTCTCGTGCGGGATGCGGCGGCGCAGGGCGCGGGCGGAGGTGACGCCGACGGCGGCGAGCAGGGCGGTGCCCGCGGTGGCGGCGGCGAGGCCCGGGTAGCCGAGCAGGTCGAGGGTGGCGTGGAGCAGGTCGGTTTCGGTGTGGACGGCGTATCCGCACAGCGCGAGGAGTGCGTGGGCCGCGCAGAGGCTCAGGACGTACCGCCCGCCGAGCGCGTGCAGCCGCGCGAGCCGGTCGGCGCCGACGCCGTGCTCGACGGCGGGCACGCGGGCCATCAGGAACAGCATGACGAGCACCCCGTACCCGGCGAGCAGCCCGGTCAGGTGCGCCCCGGTGGCGAACAGCACGTCGAGCCGTGCGGACGGCTCCATCTGTACGGCCCACAACGCGACGACGGCGAGCCCGCCGCCGGTGATACCGGCGCGGAGGGCTCGGGGGGCGATACGGAGAGGGGGTGCGGCTGGCTGGGGGGTCACGGCGGCACACTAGGCGCGGGTGCGCCTGGGAAACGGCTGGTCAGCGAGGTATGCGTGATCCTTAAGGCACTCTTGAGGATCACCTCAAGGGGGGTTAAGCGAGGGGCCCCTACGGCAAGGGCGCGGCGCGGGGCAAACGGGTGGGCGGGTGGGAGGCATCCGCCGCGAAGCGGCGGGACAGAAGGCCCCGCACACAACCCCTCACACCAGCCGAAGGCACCCGCTGAGCACACCGTTCCCCCAGGGAAACAACCCGGCCCCGGCCGGGTAACACCCGCCCCGCAGGCTGCGGGACATGACCTCCTCAGCGCAGCCGACGCCCCCCGGCCCCGCACCGGGCCCCGGTGTCGTGGTGATCGGCGCGGGCCTCGCCGGCACCCGCGTCGCGCAGCGCCTCGGCGCCGGCACGGTCCTGATCGGCGAGGAGGAGCACCCCCCGTACAACCGCGTGCTGCTCGCCGAGGTCCTCGCGGGCCGGTACGGGCCGGACGTGATCACCCTGCCGAGCCCGCCGGGGCCCGTGCTCCGTACACGCGTGGTCCGCGTCGACCGCGCCGAGCGGCGGGTGCACTGCGCGGACGGCAGCGTCGTCCCGTACGGCACGCTCGTCCTCGCGACGGGCTCGAACCCGGTCCTGCCGCCGCTGCGGGGCCTGTTCGCGCCGGGGGCCCACGAGCTCCCTGGCGGCGTGCACGCGTTCCGGACCATGGACGACTGTCTCGCCCTGTCCGCGGCCGTGACGCCGGGCGTCCGCGCCGTCGTCATCGGCGGCGGCCTCCTCGGGGTGTCGGCGGCCCGTGCGCTGGCCCGGCGCGGCGCCCAGGTCGTGCTGACCCAGCAGGCCGAGCGGCTCATGGAGCGGCACCTCGACCCGGCCTCGTCGGAGCTGGTGCGCCGGCACCTCACGGACCTCGGGGTGGAGGTGCACACCGAGTGCCGGGTGCGCGGGGTCGGCGTCACCAACAGCGCCGTACGCCGGGTCGAGCTCGCCGACGGTTATCTGCTGGACACGGATCTGACCGTCCTCGCCTGCGGGGTGCGCCCCCGCACGGGGCTCGCGCAGGCCGCCGGTCTCGACGTGCGCCGCGGCATCGTCGTGGACGACCTGCTGCGGACGTCCGACCCGCACATCCGGGCGGTCGGCGACTGCGCGGAGCACGCGGGCCGCGTCTACGGTCTGGCGACGCCCGCCGTGGAGCAGGCCGACGCGCTCGCCGCGGCGCTCGCCCGCGAACCCGCCGCTCCGGACGCCGCCCGCCCGTACACCGGCACCCGCACCCTCACGCGCCTCACCCTGCCGGGCCCGGGCCCGCTGGACCTCGCGGCCTTCGGCGACCCGGAGCCGCGCCCCGACGACGACGTCATCCAGCTCGCCGATGCCACCCGCGGCACGTACCGCAAGGTCGTCGTCCGCGGCGGCCGGCTCGTCGGCGGTGTCCTGCTCGGCGAGCTCGGCGCGGTCGGCGCGCTGGCCCGTGCCTGGGAGTCCGACGACCCGCTGCCCGACGACGACAGCCCCCTGCTCCACCTGCTCGCTTACGACGGAGGCCGCTGACATGACCACGCCCGCACAGACCCCGCACTCCCGCCCCACCCTCGTACTCGTCGGGCACGGCATGGTCGGCCAGCGGTTCCTGGAGGCCGCCGCCGAGCAGGGCCTCACGGCGAGCCACCGGATCGTGGTCCTGTGCGAGGAGCCGCGCCCCGCCTACGACCGGGTGCAGCTCACCTCGTACTTCTCGGGCCGCACGCCCGACGAACTCTCCATGACCGACCGGGCGTTCCTCGACGAGCACGGCATCGAGCTGTACGTGGGCGACGCGGCGGAGAGCTTCGACCGCGAGGCCAGGACGGTCACCGCGCGCTCCGGCGCCGTCTTCGCGTACGACACGCTCGTGCTCGCGACCGGCTCCTACCCCTTCGTGCCGCCGGTGCCCGGCAAGGACGCGACGGGCTGTTTCGTCTACCGCACCATCGAGGACCTGCTCGCCATCGAGGAGTACGCGAAGCGGCGCGCCACCACCGGCGCGGTCGTCGGCGGCGGGCTGCTCGGCCTGGAGGCGGCGGGCGCCCTGAAGGGTCTCGGACTCACCACGCACGTCGTGGAGTTCGCGCCGCGGCTGATGCCGGTGCAGGTCGACGAGGGCGGTGGCGCCGCGCTCCTGCGGACCATCACCGGCATGGGTCTGACCGTGCACACCGGCACCGGCACGCAGGAGATCGTGACGGGCGAGGACGGCGCCGTGACCGGCATGAAGCTGTCCGACGGCAGCGAGGTCGCCACGGATCTGGTGGTGTTCTCCGCGGGCGTACGGCCGCGCGACCAGCTCGCCCGCGAGCACGGCCTGGAGGTCGGCGAGCGCGGCGGCATCGCGGTCGACGAGCAGTGCCGCACCAGCGACCCGCACGTGTACGCGATCGGCGAGTGCGCCCTCGCGGCGGACGGCCGCGTCTACGGCCTGGTCGCGCCCGGCTACGAGATGGCGCAGACGGCGGCCGCCGCCATCGCCTCCCGGGAGGCGAGCTTCACCGGCGCCGATCTGTCGACCAAGCTGAAGCTCCTCGGTGTCGACGTGGCGTCGTTCGGCGACGCGCACGGCACCGCGGAGGGCTGCCTCGACGTCGTCTACACCGACTCGCGCTCGGGGACGTACAAGAAGCTGGTGATGGCGCCCGGCGGCGAGCTGCTCGGCGGGATCCTGGTCGGCGACGCGGACGCGTACGGGCTGCTGCGCCCGCTCACCGGTTCCGTGCCGCCGGTGCCCGCCGAGCAGTTGGTGCTGCCCGCGGGCGCGGGCGCCCCCGTCGCGCTCGGCCCGGAGGCGCTGCCCGGCTCCGCGGTGATCTGCAACTGCCACAACGTCACCAAGGACCAGATCTGCGCCTGCTCCTCGCTGCCCGAGGTGAAGAAGTGCACCAAGGCCGGTACCGGCTGCGGAAGTTGCCTGAAGGTGATCGGGCAGCTCCTCCCCAAGAGCGGTGACGGCGGGCTGTGCGGCTGCTTCGGGCAGACCCGCCAGGAGCTGTACGAGATCATCCACGCCCTGCGCATCACCTCCTTCCGCGAACTCCTCGACGCCCACGGCCGCGAGGAGGCGCGCGGCGGCGAGGGCTGCGACGAGTGCAAGCCGGCGGTCGGCTCGATCATCGCGTCCCTGGCGCCGACGATCGGCGCGGGCGGCTACGTCCTCGACGGCGAGCAGGCCGCGCTCCAGGACACCAACGACCACTTCCTCGCCAACCTCCAGAAGAACGGCTCCTATTCGGTGGTGCCCCGCATCCCCGGCGGCGAGATCACGCCGGAGAAGCTGATCGTCATCGGCGAGGTGGCGCGGGACTTCGGCCTCTACACGAAGATCACCGGCGGGCAGCGCATCGACCTGTTCGGCGCGCGCGTCGAGCAGCTGCCGGTCATCTGGGCGCGGCTGGTGGACGCGGGCTTCGAGTCGGGCCACGCGTACGGCAAGGCGCTGCGCACCGTGAAGTCGTGTGTGGGACAGACCTGGTGCCGGTACGGCGTGCAGGACTCCGTGCGCATGGCCATCGATCTGGAGCTGCGGTACCGCGGGCTGCGGGCTCCCCACAAGCTGAAGTCGGCGGTCTCCGGGTGCGCCCGCGAGTGTGCCGAGGCCCAGTCCAAGGACTTCGGCGTGATCGCCACGGCGAGCGGCTGGAACCTGTACGTCGGCGGCAACGGCGGCGCCACCCCGCGCCACGCGGACCTGCTCGCACAGGACCTGAGCGACGCCGAACTGGTGCGCCTCATCGACCGGTTCCTGATGTTCTACATCCGCACCGCCGACCGCCTGGAGCGCACCGCCGCCTGGCTGGACCGGATCGACGGCGGCCTCGACCACGTGCGCGACGTGGTCGTCCACGACTCGCTCGGCATCTGCGACGAGCTGGAGTCGCTGATGGCCGCCCACGTCACGCACTACCGCGACGAGTGGGCCGAGACCCTCGACGACCCGGAGCGCCTCGCGCGCTTCGTGTCCTTCGTGAACGCGCCGGGCGTGCCCGACCCCACGGTGGGCTTCGTCCCGGAGCGCGACCAGATCAAGCCGGACCTCCCCCTGCTGTCCATCAGCCCCCGTCCCCTGGAAGGAGCCACACGATGAGCGAATCGACGTCCGCCAGCGTCCAACTGCGCCTGGAAGACGACTGGCTGGAGATCTGCGACCGTACGCAGCTGATGCCGGGGCGGGGTCTCGCCGCCCTGCTGCCCGACGGCCGGCAGGCCGCGCTCTTCCTCGACCGCGAGGGACGTACGTACGCGATCGACAACCGGGACCCGTTCACGGGCGCCGCGGTCCTCTCCCGGGGGCTGCTCGGGACGGAGCGGGGACGGCCGTTCGTCGCATCGCCGCTCCTGAAGCAGCGGTTCGACCTGGAGACGGGGCGGTGCCTGGACGACGAGGAGGTGTCGGTCGCGGTGCACCCGGTCCGCATCGCCTGACAACTTGACCGCTCATTCCGGAATTCGCCTTGACCGGTCGTTCCAGAAAGACGTAACGTTCCCCTCGTGGCCAGGACCAAGGAATTCGATCCGGACGCCGCGCTGCAGTCGGCCCTGGAGCTGTTCTGGCGGCGTGGCTACGAGGCGACGTCGATGGCGGACCTCGTCGAGGCACTCGGCATCGGGCGCGCCAGCATCTACGCGACCTTCGGGAACAAGCACGATCTGTACCTGAAGGCACTGGAGAGGTACGGCGAGCTCCAGCGGCCGCTGCTGCTCGCGGAGCTCGCACAGCCGGGCCCCGCACTGCCCGCCGTGCGCGCGGTGCTGCGCCGCTTCGCCGCGGAGTCCACCTCCGAGGAGGGCCGCATGGCCGGGTGTTTCGTCACCAACACCGCGGCCGAGCTCGGCCCGCACGACGAGGCGGCCGCCCGCGGCGTCGAGCGGAGCTGGGACCACATCGAGACCCTGCTGCACTCCGCGCTCGTCCGCGCGCAGGCGCAGGGCGAGCTGCCCGAGGACCGCGACCCGCTGGCGCTCGCCCGCACGCTGCTCGTCGTGACGCAGGGACTGCGGGTGGTCGGCAAGGCCTCCGCGGATCCCGCGCGGGTGCGGGACGCGGTGGAGCAGGCCCTGGCCCTGCTCGACTGAGGGCCGGGGCCGCCCGCCCTTTTTATTTGTTCTTATACTGAACCGATCGGTCAAGAAAAGAGCTGTCATGACTGCTTCCGCCGCCCGCTCCCGCTTCGCCGGCCGCACCGCCCTCGTCACCGGCGGCGGCTCCGGCCTCGGCCGGGCCATCGCCCTCGCCTTCGCCGCCGAGGGCGCAGACGTCGTCGTCGCCGGGCGCACCGAGGGCCCCCTGAAGGAGACCGCGGCGCTCATAGAGAACGCCGGGGGCAAGGCCCTCGCCGTCACCGCCGACGTCTCCCGCTCCGCCGACCTCGCCGCGCTCGTCGCCGCCACCGTCGACCGCTTCGGCTCCCTGGACGTGGCCGTGAACAACGCGGGCGTCCTGCGCGCCGGGCAGCCGGTCGCCGAGCTGCCCGAGGAGGACTGGCGCACGATGCTCGACATCAACGTCACCGGCGTACTGCTGGCCCTCCAGGCCGAGGTGAAGCAGATGCGCACGCAGCCCGCGGGCGGCGCCATCGTGAACATCGCGTCGAACCTCGGCGCGCACACCAGCGTGCCGGGCACGGCGGCCTACGGGGCGACCAAGGCCGCCGTCGCCGCGCTGAGCCGCGCGGCCGCCGCCGAGCACATCCGGGACGGCATCCGCATCAACACCGTCAGCCCGGGCTCGTCCGACACCACCATGTCGCTCCGTCCTGGCGAGACCGAGGCCGGCCGGGCGGCCCGCATGAAGGAGTCGACGCCGCTGGGCCGCGTGTCGACGACCGAGGAGGTCGCCGCGGCGGTCCTGTACCTGGCCTCCGACGAGTCCGGCTCGGTGGTCGGCGCGGACCTGGTGATCGACGGTGGCGCCTCGGCCTGAGGACCGCCCCCGCCACGAGCCACCCGCCGCGACCCGGCCGCCACGAGCCGCCCGCCGCTGCCGTAGGCTCCCCCGCACGTCCTACCCTGGGTAACACGACGTGCCCGGAGCGAGAAGTCGAGGCGAGGGAGCCCTGGCATGGCGGCGTGGACCGCGAACGACATCCCGGACCAGAGCGGCCGCACGGCCGTGGTCACCGGCGCGAACAGCGGCATCGGCTACGTGACCGCACGCGAACTGGCCCGCCGCGGCGCGCGCGTGCTCCTCGCCTGCCGGAGCGAGGAACGCGGGCGCGCGGCGGTCGACCGCCTGCTCGGCGAAGCGCCGGGCGCCCACGCCGAGTTCGCGCCGCTCGACCTCGGCGACCTGGCGTCCGTACGACGGTTCGCGGACGCGTACGACAGCGCGTGCCTGGACCTGCTGATCAACAACGCGGGCGTGATGGCGCTCCCTCACCGCCGCACCGCGGACGGCTTCGAGACGCAGTTCGGCGTCAACCACCTCGGGCACTTCGCGCTCACGGGACTGCTGCTCCCCCGCCTCCTGGAGACCCCCGGCGCACGCGTCGTCACCGTGTCGTCCGGCCTGCACGCGCTCGGCAACATCGACATCGGCGACCTCAACAGCGAGCGTAACTACCGCCGTTGGCTCGCCTACGGCCGTTCCAAGACGGCCAACCTCCTCTTCGTCCACGAGCTGGCGCGCCGCCTCGCCGCCACCGGCGCCGACACCGTGGCGGCCGCCGCCCACCCCGGCTACGCCTCGACCAACCTGCAGAGCGCGGGCCCGAGGATGATGGGCCGCAGGGGCACCGAGCGCTTCATGGCGCTCGGCAACCGGTTCGTCGCGCAGCCCGCCACGGCCGGGGCGCTGCCCACGCTGTACGCGGCGACGGCGCCCGGCGTGCGGCCCGACTCGTTCACCGGGCCGGGACCCTTCGGGTTCCGCGGGGCGCCCACGCGGTCGTGGCGGGCGACCTGGACGCTGAACGACGTGGCGGGCGAACGGCTCTGGGCGGCGTCCGAGGGGCTGACGGGCGTGCGGTACGACGTGCTCAAGGGCTGAGATGCGCTGAGAGGTGACCAAGAGGCCTGAGCGGCGCACATTTTGCGCCACAGGTCAGGCCCCGCGCACACTGCCCGCCCCGCTCATGCCGCCCTGCGCAGCTCCAGCGCCGCCAGCGGGATGAAGCCGTGGCCGTCCCCGGAGGTGGGCGCGTGCCCGCCGCCGAGACGCCGGAGCAGGGCGAGCGCGATCCGCTCCCCCTGTGCCTTGGCGCGGTCCGCGGCCGGCCCTCGGTGTAGGCCGTCGACGGAGGCGTGCCACAGCTGGACCCAGCGGCCGAAGTGCTCGGCGGTGAGCGGGCGCACCGCGTGCAGCGCGGCGTGCGGGGTGAACGCGTCGCGCCGGTAGACGGCGGTGCGCAGGAGTGCCCGCTCCCAGAAGTCGGTGATGCGCGGCAGGTGCGCGTCGAGGTCGGTGCCTGCGAGCTCCGTGAAGAAGGGGCCGATCAGCGGGTCGGCGAAGGCCGCCGTGTAGAAGCGGCGGAGGAGCACGTCGAGGTCGGCGCGGGATGCGATGTCCACACCTGAAACTGTGCCACGGGTGGGATCCCCGGCGCCGAAGTCCCTCGGAGCCTGCCTTCCAGCGGAGGTCGCCTGCCTTTCAGCGGGGTCGCCTGCCTTTCAGTGCAGGTCCGACGCCTCGAAGACGGCCTTCGCCGCCGCCCCGTCGGCGCGCTCGGTGAGCCGCCGCAGCTCGGCGCAGCCCGTCCTGAGCAGCCCGGCCTCCCGCGCGGCGCGGGCGCCGGTGTCGAGGCGGTGCAGGAGCAGCGGGTTGTCGACGAGGATCCGCGGGTCCAGCTCGACGCGGTTGCCGAGCGAGTCGCACAGGACCAGCCGGGCGGCGACGCCCTCGCGGTGCCGCACGGCGGTCAGCAGGCCGGTGCAGACGTGCTTGCGGCGCCCGAGGCCCCGTACCGCGAGCCAGCCGGGGCCCGCGGTCACCCGTACGGGGTGCAGCACCAGGTAGAGCAGCGCGGAGAGCGGGGCCCACAGGCAGAGGCGGACGGGGGCGAGGGTGCCGCCGGCCCAGTCGATGAAGAGGACGAGCCCGAAGAGGCCGAGCGAGCAGAAGGCGGCGGTCCGCACGTCGGCCGCCCAGCCGCGGTCCGCCACGGTCGCGTACGAGGTCCCCGGCCCGTAGGGCGCCTCCGTCCCACAGCGTGCGCCCGCCTCGCCGCGCGCCCCAGCGGCCCGCGCGGCGCCCCGTCTCGTCCTGTTGTGTCCCATGTGCGGCACGGTACGACGGTACGCCGGACCGCGTCGTCGCCCTTGACGCGCCGCATACACACCGTGGGCCCACCTTGACGGCCCGCTGACGCGGCACAGCTACGCCGCCCTGCCGGAGCGTGTCCGAAGGGTGACACTCGGCTGCAACACCCCTGTCGTAATCCCGCCGCATGGTTGATCGTTGGGCCCGGCACACACCTACGTCACGCAGGGGGACGACCAGCATGGCCATCAGCCGCAGGACACTTCTCGGGACAGGTGCGACGGGCGCGGCGCTCGGGCTGCTCACCGCGTGCGGGTCCAACACAGGGCGCGACGGCGGCGGCTCGGGCGGCAAGGGCCCGCGGCTCGCGCAGTGGTACCACCAGTACGGCGAGGCGGGCACCGAGCAGGCCGTGAAGCGGTACGCCGCCGCGTACGAGAAGGCGGACGTCAGCGTCCAGTGGCGTCCGGGCAACTACGACGAGCAGACCGCGGCGGCGCTGCTCACGGACTCCGGCCCCGACGTCTTCGAGGTCAACGGCCCCTCCCTGGACCAGATCCGGGGCGGCCAGGTCGTCGACCTCACCGACCTGTTCGAAGGCGTGCGGGACGACTTCAATCCGGCCGTGCTCGCCCCCAAGACGTACGACGGGAAGATCTGGGCGATCCCTCAGGTCGTCGACATGCACCTGCTCTACTACCGCAAGAGCCTGCTCGACGACGCCGGGGTGCGGCCGCCGGAGAGCCTGGACGAGCTGGTCGACGCGGCGAAGGCGCTCACCACGAAGGACGTGAAGGGCCTCTTCCTCGGCAACGACGGCGGCGCGGGCGCCCTCGGCGTCACGCCCCTGTACGCGGCGGGCCTCTCCTCCGTAACCGACGACGGGAAGGTCGGCTTCGACGACCCGGCGGCCGCCCGCACCCTCGGCAAGCTGCGCCGGCTGTACGCGGACAAGTCGCTGCTGCTCGGCGCGCCCGCCGACTGGTCGGACCCGTCCGCGTTCGTGCAGGAGCTGACCGCCATGCAGTGGTGCGGGCTGTGGGCGCTGCCCGCGGTGAAGAAGGAGCTGGGCGACGACTTCGGTGTCCTCGCGCTGCCCGCCGACGGCCCGGACGGCAAGGCGTCGCTGCCCGTCGGGTCGTACGGCGCGGCGGTGAGCGCCCGCAGCGACCACAAGAAGGAGGCGAAGGACTTCCTGAAGTGGCTGTGGATCGACAGGACGGAGTACCAGGAGGACTTCGCGCTCTCCTACGGCTTCCACATCCCGGCCAGGCTCTCCCTCGCGAAGAAGGCCGACAAGCTGAAGGAGGGCCCGGCGGCGGACGCCGTGCGCTACTCCACGGAGAACGGCTACTCCGAGCCGCTGCTGTGGACGCCGGCGAGCCGCACCGCGTACCAGGACGCGCTGAGCCGGATCATCAAGTCCGGCGCGAATCCCGAGAGCGAGCTCAAGTCCGTCGTACGGAAGGTGCGGGCGGAGCTGGACCGGGTCAGGAAGAAGTCGTGAGCCGCACCCGCGTCGGGAGCGGCGCCCGTGCGAAGAGCGGCGCCCCCGTGAAGAGCAGTGCTCCCGTGAAGAGCCGGCTCCTCGGCACCCAGAACCGCACCCTCTGGTTCTGGGTGTTCGTCGGCCCCTTCGCGCTCGGCCTGGCCCTCTTCACCTATGTGCCGCTCGCCTGGAGCGTGTACCTCAGCTTCTTCGACGCCCACAACACCGTCTCGCCCGACGACTTCGTCGGCCTCGACAACTACACGTCGATGCTGCGGAACGAGGCGTTCACCGACAGCCTCGTCACCTTCGCGGTCTTCTCGGCGTTCATCGTCCCGACGACCTTCGTGCTGTCGCTCGCGCTCGCCCTGATGGTGAACCGGATGCGGCGCGCCCAGGCGTTCTTCCGGTCCGTCTTCTTCCTCCCGGCGGCGTGCAGCTACGTCGTGGCGGCGCTGATCTGGAAGCTGTCGATCTTCAACGGGGTGCGGTTCGGGCTCGCCAACACCGTCCTCGACTGGTTCGGCGCCGAGCAGGTCGCCTGGCTCTCGACGACGGAACCGCCCTGGTACTGGCTGGTCATCGTCACCGTGCGGCTCTGGCTCCAGGCGGGCTTCTACATGATCCTGTTCCTGGCGGGCCTGCAACGCATCTCCCCCACCCTCTACGAGGCGGCCGCCGTGGACGGGGCGCGGCCCGGCTGGCAGGTCCTGCGCCACCTCACGCTCCCGCAGCTGCGCGCGACCTCGGTCGCCGTCACGCTGCTCCTCGTCATCAACGCCTTCCAGGCCTTCGACGAGTTCTACAACCTGCTCTCGACCTCCAGCGGCTATCCGCCCCACGCCCGCCCACCGCTCGTCTACCTCTACTACACGGCGCTCGGCCGGGAGCAGAACCTCGGCCTCGGCAGCGCGGGCGCGGTGCTCCTCGCGCTGATCATCGCGGTGGTGACGGTCGGCCAGGCACGCTGGTTCGGCCTCGGCAGAAAGGAGGACTGAATCCCGTGCCCCCTTCTCCTCCCCCTTCCCCTTCCGCGAACAGGCCGCCCATGGACGACGCCCTGGTCCGCGTGGGGCGCGCGCTGCGCGTCGTCCTGCTCGTCGCCCTCGCGCTGCTGTTCCTGATCCCCTTCTATCTCCTCGTCCGCAACGGCCTCGCGTCCGAGGACGACATCACCTCCCCCGACTGGACGTTCTTCCCCTCGACGCTGCACTGGTCGAACCTCTCCGAGCTCTTCGCCGACCCGGCCGTGCCGATGGCCCGCGCGCTGCTCAACTCGTCGCTGATCGCCGTCGCGACGACGCTCGGCACCCTCGTCCTGGCCTCTCTCGCGGGCTACGGCTTGGCCCGCATCCCCTACCGCCACGCCGACCGGGTCTTCTACGCGATCCTCGGCACGATGATGGTCCCGGCCGCCGTCACCTTCGTCCCGAGCTTCGTCCTGGTCTCGTCGCTCGGCTGGGTCTCCACCCTGCGCGGCCTGATCGTCCCGACCCTGTTCTCCGCGTTCGCCTGCTTCGTCTTCCGCCAGTACTTCCTGGGCTTCCCCAGGGAGCTGGAGGACGCGGCGCGGGTGGACGGGCTCGGCTACTGGCGCACGTACTGGCGCGTGGTCGTCCCCAACTCCCGCCCCGTCTTCGCGGCCGTCGGCACGATCGTGTTCATCGGCGCGTGGAACTCCTTCCTGTGGCCCCTGGTCATCGGCCAGGACCGCGACGCGTGGACGGTCCAGGTCGCCCTCGCCACCTTCACGACGTCCCAGGTCATCCGCCTGCACGAACTGTTCGTCGCGGCAGCGGTCTCGATCGTCCCGCTGCTGGTGGTGTTCCTGTTCTTCCAGCGGTGGATCGTGGCGGGGGTGGAGCGGTCGGGGATCGACGACTGAGGTCACGCACCGCCCACGGCCGTCAGCAGGGCCAGAGGGGCCGCCGCCGAGCGGGATTCCGGGATGCAGGAGTGGGGGTACGGGACCGGGGTCGGGTGGGTGTGCTTGTCGTAGCCGGCGAGGACCTCCGGGAGGCGGCCGTTCGCCGTGGTGGCCGCGGAGACCAGGGCGCGGGCCACCGTGCGGGCCTCGTCGTGCAGGCCGTAGCGGGCGAGGCCCAGCGCGATCAGGGCGTTGTCGTGCGGCCACACCGAGCCGCGGTGGTAGGAGAGGGGGTGGAACGCGGGCTGTCCGGCCGCGAGGGTCCGTACGCCCCACCCGGAGAAGAAGTCGGGCTCCAGGAGGCGGCGGCCCACCGTCTCGCCGTACTCCTTGTCGAGCAGCCCGGACCAGAGCAGGTGGCCCGCGTCCGAGGCGAGCGCGTCGAGCCGGTGCCCTTCGCCGTCGAGGGCGAGCGCGGGGAAGTCGCGGTCCGGCATCCAGAAGTCCCGCTGGAAGCGGTCCCGCAGGTCGGCCGCCGCCTGTGTGAGCAGGTCCGCGTACACCTTGTCGTCCCAGACGGTCCGCGCGAGGCGGGCGGTGCGCCGCAGGGCGTCGTACGCGTAGCCCTGCGCGCCCGCCGCCATGACGGGTCCCGTCGCCCCGCTGCCGTCGGCGGAGCAGATCGCGCCGGGCGAGTCCTTCCAGTTCTGGTTGGCGAGGCCGCCCTCGTCCGCGCGGTAGACGAGGTAGCCGCGCGAGGTGAGCCCGCCGTGGTCGAGCAGCCAGCCGACGGCGGCCCTGGCGTGCGGCTCCAGGCGGCGGGCGAGCGTGCCGTCGCCGGTCTGTTCCGTGTAGGCGCCGAGGAGCACCAGGAAGAGCGGGGTCGCGTCGACCGAGCCGTAGTAGCGGCCGAACGGCACCTGTCCGAAGTGCGCGAGCTCGCCGTGCCGCACCTCGTGGACGATCTTGCCCGGCTGGGCGACCGCGTCGGCCACGGCCTCCGTGGCCTGCGCCGCGGCGAGCGCGGGCAGCGTCGCGGCGGCCAGGCGCGGCAGGTAGGGCAGCGCGAAGAGGGAGGTCAGCAGGGCGTCGCGGCCCAGGAGCGTGAGGAACCAGGGCACTCCGGCGCCGGGCACCTGGAGGTCCTCGCCGTCGGGGCCCTTCGCCGGGACCTGGAGCACGGCGAGGTCCGCGAGGCCGCGCGCGCAGGCCGCCGCGAGCTCCGGCCAGGCGGTGGGCAGCGCGACGCCGGACGCGTACTCCGCCTCGATCGCGGCGAGTTGGCGCCCGGCCTCGGCGGCGGACGGGGGCGCGTGCGGCGGGGGCTCTCCGTGCGGCTGTGCGGCGGCACGCAGTGCCACCTCCGCCGAGGCGTGCGGGTCGAGCTCCAGCGTCCATACGAGGCGCCGCGCACCGGTCCCGGTCTCCTCGATGCCGTCGGGTGCCGGGTCGGCCGTCACCGTCGTACGGGAGCGCCACTCGCCCCGCCGGTAGGTGAACTCGACGCCCTCGCCCGCGTCGAGCGGCCGCCGTGACCTGACGGCGCCCGGCTTCGCGTACGTGCGGTGATCGGCGCGCAGCTCGAACTGGTCGGTGAAGTCGGCGTCCACGGTCAGCGCGAGCCCCACCCGGGTCGGCACCGGGCGGTTGCTCAGGACCCGCAGGGTCTCGACGAACACGCCGTCCGCGACGGCCTGTTCACGGAAGACGGTGTACGCGGGAGGTTCCAGGCGGCTGCCGCGCGGCACCAGGACACAGCGCGCCGTGCCGCCCGCCGCGCCGGACGTGTCCACGGGCGTGAGGACCTCGGGGACGGCCCCGTCGACGGTCAGCTGCCAGCGGCTGAGATGCCGCGCGTCCCGCACGAACAGGCCGTCCGGCCCCGCGCCGCCGCCGCGCGCGGCGCCGACGCCGCTGATGTCGCCGCCCGTGCCGACGGCCGCGAACGTCCGCCCCCGCACCAGCAGCCGATGCCGATCACTCATGCCCACACCTCTCCTCCGGAGGGCCCGGCCCGCTCGCCCCGGACGTCGTCGAGCAGCAGATCCAGCGCGAGCGCCGCGGTCCAGCCGAAGCCGCGGGCGCCGCTCCCCCGGGCGGTGTACGGGTCGGCGTACTCGGCGAACCCGGAGGTGAGCGCCGCGTCGAGCAGTGCGTCCCGCAGTGCGTCGGCCCGCACGTGTGCGCCGTGCAGCCGCAGCCCCTTCACCAGGAGCCAGTTGGTGTTGAACCAGGCGGGCCCGCGCCAGTACCGCCGCGGGTCGAAGGCGTGCCCCGTGAGGTCGTAGCTCGGCACGAGCCGTGCCGGGCCGCCGAGCCCGAAGTGCGGGCCGCACGCGGTGCGCACCAGGGCCGCGGCGATGCCGGGCGGCAGCGCGGGCAGGACGAGGGGGACGAGACCGGCGACGCCGCGCTCGACGACGAGTTCCCCGTGCGGGCCGGGGGCGCGCAGGTCGCGGCAGAGGAAGAGCTCACGGCACGGGTCCCAGAGACGGCTCACGAGGGTCCCGGTCAGCACCTTCGCACGGGCCCGTCGCTCGTCCGGGTCATCCGTCAACACGGCGCCTTCGGCAGCCAGTTCCTCCTCGATCCGAGCGAGCGCGTACTCGGACGTGATGAGCAGCGCGTTGAAGGCGGGGTCCTCGACCGAGAAGGCGCCGGGGCCCGCGTCGTCCGCGTACCGCCGGTCCCGATAGTCGGCCGCCAGCCGCACGTACCTGCCGTAGTCCAGGTCCGTCGGCCGGTCCTCGGGCGCCCCATGGGCCAGGTCCGCGCGGCGGTAGGCGCCCGGTTCTGCGGGCTCGACGCGGCTCAACGGGCCGTCCCAGCAGGGGCTGTTGTCCATGCCCTGTTCCCAGGGGTGCAGCACGGCAGCGAGGCCCGCGCCACCCGCGTCCCTGGCGGACAGCAGATAGCGGTGCCAGGCGGCCAGGCGCGGATGGAGGCGGGCGAGGAAGGAGCGGGCCCTGGACAGTCCGGGATCCGCGCGGTGCACCAGCCAGGCGGCGAGCGCGTGCACCGGCGGCTGCACGAGGCCGGAGGTCTGCACGTCACGGGGTGCGCCGGCCGGGCGGCCCGCCGTCGTGGAGCGCCAGAAGTCGGGGCTCGGGAAGTACGCGTCGAGCGGGACGGCGTCGTCGAACACGATGTGCGGGACGCGGCCGTCGCCCCACTGGGCGGCGAGGAGCGTCTCCAGCTCGGACTGGGCCCGCAGCGGCGAGAGGTGGCGCAGGCCGATCGCGATGAAGGCCGAGTCCCAGGACCACTGGTGGGGGTAGAGGGCGCGGGACGGGACGGTCGACGTGCCCGTCCAGTTGGCCCGCAGCACCTCGGCCGCCCGCTCCCGCAGCATCCGCCGCCGGGCGGCGGCACGGTGAGCGGCGGGCCAGGTGGTCGTACTGCGGTCCACGCGGTCCTCCCGGGAAGACTCGACGCCCTGTCAGTTCAGTTCACTTCAGCCTAGAGTTACGTCTACTCAGCACGCAAAACCCACTATGTAACGTGGAGTTGGGGCGCACAAGGAGCGGACGAGCGCGGGAGGGCGCATGCACACGGCAGGCCGCGGACGGATGCGAACCGGCGCCACCTCCGGCGGCGCCGGAGACCTGCTGCACCTCGTGCGCAGCGGCCGCGCCACCACCCGGGGCGCCCTCCAGCAGGTCACCGGGCTGTCCCGGGCCACCGTCGGACAGCGGCTCGACCGGCTCTTCCGCGCGGGGTGGCTGCGGGAGGGGGCCGGAGCGCCGGTGGACTCGCCGCTCGGGGGGCGGCCCGCGAGCCGGCTGGAGTTCGACGACACGCACGCCGTCGTCCTCGCCGCCGCCCTGGAGACCCGGCACGCCCGCACCGCCCTGCTGACCCTCGGCGGCGAGATCCTCGCCGAACGGTCGACGCCCCTCGCCATCGAGGCCGGCCCCGACGTGGTCCTCGGCGAACTCGGCATCCGCTTCGGCGAACTCCTGCGCGAAACGGGACACTCGCCCGCTTCGGCATGCGGCATGGGCCTCGCCGTACCGGGCCCCGTGGACAGCGCCACGGGCCGCGTCGTCCAGCCACCGATCATGCCGGGCTGGGACGGCTACGACATAAGGGGGCGACTGCGCCGGGCGTTCGTCGAGGGGGTGGGGGGTGGTGGGCTCGTCGAGCGGGCGGGCGGCGGGGCCGGTAGGGGGACCGTCGGGGTGGACGCCGAGGTGCCGGTGGTTGTCGACAATGATGCCAACCTCATGGCGTACGGGGAGCAGCGCACCCACTACCCGGACTGTTCGGCCTTCGCGTTGGTCAAGGTGTCCACGGGCATCGGGGCCGGGGTCGTCGTCGGCGGTGAGGTCTACCGGGGCATCGACGGGGGTGCCGGCGACATCGGGCATATTCGGGTGCCCGAGGGGGCGGGCGCGCTCTGCAAGTGTGGCTCGTACGGCTGTCTGGCCGCCGTGGCCAGCGGCCGCGCCGTGGCCCGCCGACTGACGGAGGCGGGCGTACCCGCGGCGTCCGGCTCGGACGTGCGACGCCTCCTGGAGGCGGGGAACCCGGTCGCCGTGGGGTTCGCGCGGGAGGCCGGGCGGCACGTCGGGGAGGTCCTGGCGACGGTCGTGACGCTGCTGAACCCGGGCGTTTTGATGATCGCCGGAGATCTGGCCGGAACCCCCTTCCTGACGGGCGTCCGCGAGCTGCTCTACCAGCGCGCGCTGCCGCGCTCCACGGCCCACCTGGAGGTGGTCACCTCGCGCCTGGGCGAGCACGCGGCGCTCATCGGCGCGGGAAAGCTCGTGGTCGAGCACCTGTACGCCCCGGAACGGGTGGAGGACCGGCTCGTCGCGCTCGGCGTGTAGCGCGGCGCGCGAATCGCCCGCGAAGGCGGCCCCGCCCCCTCCGCGGAGGTCCGGATGCTGACATTCAGCCCCTTCAAACGGCGTGATTCTCGCCACCCCTGATAGGCCTTGCGCTCAGATGAGCGCTTCATGGCCGACTGCACTTCTCCAAGGGGTGGCACTCAGTGCCACTGCTCGATCATTCATGAGGTGAACTCACATCTGAGTTTACTCCGCTCACCTGAGCGTTTTATGGGTTCTACGCGGGTCGCGAGTTCAAGTCTTGAAGACACGTTTCCCTCCCCCGCTACTCCCGAGTCACTTTCGATCTAGCGGCGGACGGGTGGTTACGGCCGTATGACGCACAAGTGGACGTACCCAGGTGCCTTCGATCTGGGTATGTTCCTGGCCGTCAGGGCAGCCACCGAGTCCTCGAGGAGCCGAGACCCGTGTCGGAAAACAAAGATCCCCACGTAGCTCACACGAGTGAGGGCGTTAAGTTCGTTTACGACTTCACCGAAGGCAACAAGGACCTCAAGGACCTGCTCGGCGGGAAGGGCGCGAACCTCGCCGAGATGACCAACCTCGGGCTGCCCGTCCCCCCGGGCTTCACCATCACCACCGAGGCCTGCAAGACGTACCTCGACAGCGGCGAGGAGCCCGTCGAGCTGCGCGACGAGGTGAGTGCGCACCTCGACGCCCTCGAGAAGAAGATGGGCAAGAAGCTCGGCCAGGCCGACGACCCGCTGCTCGTCTCGGTGCGCTCGGGCGCCAAGTTCTCGATGCCCGGCATGATGGACACCGTCCTGAACATCGGGCTCTCCGACAAGTCCGTGACCGGCCTCGCCAAGCAGTCCGGCGACGACCGCTTCGCGTGGGACTCGTACCGCCGGCTCATCCAGATGTTCGGCAAGACCGTCCTCGGCGTCGACGGCGACCTCTTCGAGGACGCGCTGGAGAAGGCCAAGGAGGCCAAGAAGGTCACGGTCGACACCGACCTGGAGGCCGCCGACCTCAAGAAGCTGGTCACCAAGTTCAAGAAGATCGTCAAGACGGAGGCCGGGCGGGACTTCCCGCAGGACCCGCGCGAGCAGATGGACCTCGCGATCCGTTCGGTCTTCGAGTCGTGGAACACCGACCGCGCCAAGCTCTACCGCCGCCAGGAGCGCATCCCGCACGACCTCGGCACGGCCGTCAACGTCTGCTCGATGGTCTTCGGCAACCTCGGCCCCGACTCCGGCACGGGCGTCGCGTTCACCCGCGACCCGGCCAGCGGCCACCAGGGCGTGTACGGCGACTACCTCCAGAACGCGCAGGGCGAGGACGTCGTCGCGGGCATCCGCAACACCGTGCCGCTCGCCGATCTGGAGCAGATCGACAAGAAGTCGTACGACCAGCTCATGCAGATCATGGAGACCCTCGAGACGCACTACAAGGACCTGTGCGACATCGAGTTCACCATCGAGCGCGGCCAGCTGTGGATGCTCCAGACCCGCGTCGGCAAGCGCACCGCCGGTGCCGCCTTCCGCATCGCGACGCAGCTCGTCGACCAGGGGCTGATCGACGAGGCCGAGGCGCTCCAGCGCGTCAACGGCGCGCAGCTCGCGCAGCTGATGTTCCCCCGCTTCGACGAGAGCGCCAAGGTCGAGCAGCTGGGTCGCGGCATCGCCGCGTCGCCGGGTGCCGCGGTCGGCAAGGCCGTCTTCGACTCGTACACCGCCATCAAGTGGTCGCGCTCCGGCGAGAAGGTCATCCTGATCCGCCGCGAGACCAACCCCGACGACCTCGACGGCATGATCGCCGCCGAGGGCATCCTGACCTCGCGCGGCGGCAAGACCTCGCACGCGGCGGTCGTGGCGCGCGGCATGGGCAAGACCTGTGTCTGCGGCGCCGAGGAGCTGGAGGTCGACACCAAGCGCCGCCGGATGACGGTGGGCGACACCGTCGTCGAGGAGGGCGACGTCGTCTCCATCGACGGCTCGACGGGCAAGGTCTACCTCGGCGAGGTGCCGGTGGTCCCCTCCCCCGTCGTCGAGTACTTCGAGGGCCGCATGCACGCGGGCGCCGACGACGCCGACGAGCTGGTCGCCGCCGTGCACCGGATCATGGCGTACGCGGACCGGGTGCGCCGGCTCCGGGTCCGCGCCAACGCGGACAACGCGGAAGACGCGCTGCGGGCCCGCCGCTTCGGCGCGCAGGGCATCGGCCTGTGCCGCACCGAGCACATGTTCCTCGGTGAGCGCCGCGAGATGGTCGAGCGGCTCATCCTCGCCGACGCCGACGAGGAGCGCGAGGACGCCCTGAAGGAGCTTCTGCCGCTGCAGAAGCGCGACTTCGTGGAGCTCTTCGAGGCGATGGACGGCCTGCCGGTGACGGTCCGGCTGCTCGACCCGCCGCTGCACGAGTTCCTGCCCGACATCACGGAGCTGTCCGTCCGCGTCGCGCTCGCCGAGTCCCGCAAGGACGCCAACGAGAACGACCTGCGCCTCCTCCAAGCCGTGCACCGCCTGCACGAGCAGAACCCGATGCTGGGCCTGCGCGGCGTGCGCCTCGGCCTCGTCATCCCGGGTCTGTTCACCATGCAGGTCCGTGCGATCGCGGAGGCCGCGGCCGAGCGGAAGACCGCCAAGGGCGACCCGCGCGCGGAGATCATGATTCCGCTCGTCGGCACCGTCCAGGAGCTGGAGATCGTCCGCGAGGAGGCCGAGCAGGTCATCGCGGAGGTCCAGGAGACCACCGGCGTCGAGCTGAAGCTGGCCCTCGGCACGATGATCGAGCTGCCGCGCGCCGCGCTGACGGCCGACCAGATCGCGGAGGCCGCCGAGTTCTTCTCCTTCGGCACGAACGACCTCACGCAGACCGTCTGGGGCTTCTCGCGGGACGACGTGGAGGCGAGCTTCTTCACGGCGTACCTGGAAAAGGGCATCTTCGGTGTCTCCCCCTTCGAGACGATCGACAAGGACGGCGTCGGCAAGCTGGTGAAGGACGCGGTCGAGGCCGGCCGCGCCACGCGCCCCGACCTCAAGCTCGGCGTCTGCGGCGAGCACGGCGGCGACCCGGAGTCCGTGCACTTCTTCCACGAGGTGGGCCTGGACTACGTCTCCTGCTCGCCGTTCCGCATCCCGGTGGCCCGCCTGGAGGCCGGCCGCGCGGCGTCCCACTCGGTGGGCAGCGACCACCGGTAGCCCGCAGTTTCCGGGGTCCGTACGGGCCCCGGCCCGACCCCGGGACCGTCGCCGCGTCCCCGACCCTCAGTACCGATGCGGCGGCGGTTCCGGTTCGCGATGGAGAGGCAGCACCCGTGCGGGGGTGCTGCCTTTCCGTTTCCCGTCCCGTTCCCGTTTCGCGCGGGCATGGCTGATGATCAACGGGATACTCACTGGTCATGGGCTTGCTGGCAAAAACACACCAGGTAGACCGTCACCTGACCAAGCGGATCGCCGCCGGTGCGCCGCCCGGCCTTCACCGGGCGCTGTCGGCGGTGGAGGAGATGGCGGAGAGCACGAAGCTGTGGTGGGGTGCGGCCGCGGTGATGGCCTGCACGGGCGGCCGCCGGGGCCGCACGGCCGCCGTCGCGGGCCTCGCGTCCATGGCCGTGGCGCAGCTCGTCTCCAACGGCGTGGGCAAGCAGCTCGTCGACAGACCCCGGCCGCCCAAGGAGTGGATCCCCCACGACGACGTCGAAGACCGCTCCGAGTCCTCGTCCTTCCCCTCCGGACACACCGCCGCCGCCGTGGCCTTCACCGCCGCCGTCATCCCGAGCTGGCCGCTCGCCGGCGGGCTGTGCGCGGTACCGGCCGCCATGGTCGCCGTCGAACGCGTGCAGTCCGGCGCCCACTACCCGACCGACGTCGCCGCCGGCGCCACGATCGGCCTCACCACGGCGTGGCTCACCCGCCAGGCGCCTCGCCTGCTGCTGCGCCACTGGGTGGGCCGGCTGCCACCGGCGCTCCGCTGAGGAGCCGGGTCGCCTGTGTGGCGGTGGGCGGGGTGTTGGGTCAGGGTGCTGGTTCGGGGAGTGGTAGCAGGTGGGCGCGGTGGTGGGATGCCGCTGTCGTTGCTGTGGGGCCGCCCAGGGCGGTTATGGCGATCAGGTGTTCGTTTTGGTAGTAGGCGTAGAGCAGGTCGCCTTCGGGGGCGGTCGGGTCGCCTTGCAGGAGGTGGCAGTGGTCGGCGAGGGAGGGCTGGCCGAAGGACTGCAGGCGCAGTGCGTACTGGTCGCTCCAGAAAGACGGGAGCGGGGCGAAGGGGGCGGGGTCGGGCCGGGCGGTGCCGGTCAGGCCCGCGACCAGGGTGCGGGCCGCGTGGCGGGCGGTGTCGCCGGGAACCGACCAGTGTTCGACGCGGCGCGGCACGGGGCCGTAGCGCGGGTTCGGGAAGCGGGCGACGTCGCCGACGGCTACCGCGTGCGGGAGGCCTCCGACGCGCAGGTGGGCGTCGCAGAGCACCCCGTCGGTCAGATCCAGTCCGGGGGTCGCCGCCAGCCATTCGGTGTTGGGCAGTGAGCCGACCGCCTCGACCACCAGGTCTGCCGGGACCTCGGTGCCGTCGTCCAACACGGCCGTGTGGGGCGCGAGTTCGGTCACCAGGCGGCCCATCAGGAAGCGTACGCCCCGCGCCTCGTGGCGGCGCCGCAGCGCCCGGGCGAGGTCCTCGCCGACCGCGAGGAGCATCGGCTCGGCCTCCGGCGCGACGACCGTCACGTCACAGCCCGCCGTACGCGCTGTCGCCGCCACCTCGCAGCCGATGAACCCGGAGCCGATCACCAGCACCCGGGCGCCCGCCACCAGCCCGGCGGCCAGAGCCGCCGAGTCCTCCAGCGTGCGGAGGACGTGCCGGGGCGGGCCCCCGGTGAGCGGGAGTCGTCGTGGCCGCACCCCCGTCGCGGCCACGAGACCCTCGTACACGTACGCCGAACCGTCGGCCAGCGTCAGCGTGCGCGCGGCCAGATCGGCGGACGCGACCGCCACGCCCAGACGCCATTCGACGTCCTCGACGCTGGGGCGGCGGCGCAATCGGGTGGCACCGGCGGGCACCTCGCCCGCGAGGACTTGCTTGGACAACGGCGGCCTGTTGTACGGGAGGTGGGGCTCGTCACCGAACACGGTGATCGCTCCCCGCCAGCCCGCGGCCCGCAGCTGCTCCGCCGCGCGCAGCCCGCCCAGGGAGGCGCCCACGACGGCGATCCCCACCGCCGCCGCTGCCGCTGCCGCTGCCGCTGCCGCTGCCGCTGCCGCCATGCTCGGGCCTCAGCCCTCGACCCGGATGGCCTGCAGCGGGCAGACGTCGGCCGCGTCCTCCGCGTCGGCGCGCAGCGATTCGTCGGGCGAGTCGACGTACGCGAGGTGCCCTTCGCCGTCGAGCCGGAAGATGTCCGGCGCGGCGAACACGCACTGCCCGTGGTCCTGACAGACGTCCAGGTCCACGGTGACGATGACTCGGCCCATTTCAACTCCTCTGCCAGTACGGGGGGTTCGAAAAGCCTCAGCGGCGCGGTGGGCGGATGCCGCGGTACTCCCAGTCGCCGCCCAGCGCCGTGGAGAGGACCTCCTCGGACGCGGTGGGCTGGGCGCCGACGTCGGTGCGGATCGCCGTCGGCCCGGTGACGACGTGGTTGGTGAGCCGTCCGAGGCCCTCGGCCTCGACCTCGACGACGTCCCCGGGGCGGACGGGGCGGGACCCCGCGGGCGTCCCGGAGAGCAGTACGTCGCCCGGCTCCAGGGTGATCGTGCGGGCGATGTCGGCGACGAGGTAGTGCATGTCCCAGGCCATCTCGTCCGTCGAACCGTCCTGCACGAGCACGCCGTTGACGTACGTCCGCAGGTACTTGCCGCGGAAGTCCCAGCCGGTGACGAGGCCGGGGCCGAGCGGGCAGAGCGTGTCGGAGCCCTTGACGCGGAGCATCGACCCGGCGTCGGTGTCGCGGAAGTCGTGCAGGCCGAAGTCGTCGGCGACGGTATAGCCCGCGATGTACGAACCGGCCTGCGCGGGAGCGATGTTGCGGCAGGTGCGGCCGATGACGATGCCGATCTCGCCCTCGTAGTTCAGGTACTTGCAGCCCTCGGGCCGTACGACCGCACCGCCGTGGGCGTTGAGGGCGGAGACGGGCTTGTGGAAGTAGGTGGGCGCGGGCGGCAGCGCGACCCCGAACTCCGCCACCCGGCTGCGGTGGTTGAGGTGCACGGCGATCACCTTGGAGGGTCGCACGGGAGGGAGGTGGTGCGCCTCGGAGGCCTTGACGCGGCGCCCGTCCGGGGCCACGAGTTCGTCGCCGTCGCGCACGACCTGGACAGCGGCTCCGTCGAGGAGGACGCGGCGGTACTCGATGGTGCTCGCCGCCCTCATGCGGCTGCCTCCTTCTGCTCGGTTCCGGTCCAGCCGTCGGACGGGCGGTCGAACCAGAGGTGGATCTGCCCGGTCCCGACGGAGTTCTCGTACGCGCTGTAGGGGCGCCCGGGGGCGGTGCAGCGCTCCTCGCCGAGGGCCCCGATCATCATGAGGTAATGCCCGAATCGGGCTTCGGGCCGGTGCGCCAGGAACTCCGGCATGGTGCGCAGGACTTGGGCGTGGTCGCCGCGCTCGAACCACTCGATGCGCTGCCGGTCGGCGGCGCGCGCCTCGGGCGTCCGGATGTGGGAGGGGTCGCTCGCCTCGTGGGCGCGCAGTTCGCGCAGCGGCCAGAACGTGTGCGAGAGGGCGCCGGACGCGATGAGCAGGACCTTGCGGCCGGGCAGCGCGCCGATGCCTTCGGCGATCGCGCGGCCGAGCCGCAGGTGGTCCTCGACGTCACCGGTCTGGCAGACCCCGATCGAGACCCACTTCTTCTCGGGGAGGCCGTGGCCCAGGTACGTCCACAGGTTGATCGTGGCGTAGTACACGGGCAGGAAGGGGTCGTCGATCGGGGTGATCCAGGTGTCGTGCTTCTCCGCGAACCGCGCGACGGAGTGGGCGAGTTCGGGGTCGCCCGGGTAGTCGTACGGCATGCGGCACATGCCGCGCGGCAGCTCTTCGGAGGTGAAGAGCCCGGCGCGGCGGTGGTGTGCGGAGACCACGAACTCGACGGTCGTCGCCCAGTGCGAGTCGAGGACGACGACGGTGTCGTAGTCGAGCGCCTCGAAGACGTCGGCACGCAGGGTGCGCAGGCCGGGGACGAGGCTGATCTCGCGGCCTTCGTTGAGCTCCCTGCGCGTCTCCTCGGGCAGCACGATGGTCGGTACGTGGGCGAGGAGCCCGGCCCCGACGATCTCGCCCCTGGCCTCACCCATGGCCTCACCCCTGACGTCCTCCCTGGCCTCACCCATGGCCTCACCCCTGACGTCCTCCCTGGCCTCACCCATGGCCTCGCCCCTGACGTCCCCCCTGGCCTCATCCATGGCGGGCCCACCCACTCGGCGCGGTCACGGTGTTCTTGAGGTCGCAGTAGAAGTCGAAGGACCAGTCGCCGCCCTCGCGCCCGATGCCGGAATCGCGCGAGCCGCCGAAGGGCGCGGAGAGGTCGCGTACGAAGAAGCAGTTGACCCAGACCGTGCCCGCCACGAGCCGTGCGCCGATCCGGGCGGCACGGTCGCGGTCGCCGGCGACGAGGGTGGCGGCGAGGCCGAACCGGGTGCCGTTGGCGAGGCGCACGGCTTCGTCGTCGTCGCCTTCGGGAAACGTCTGGAGGGTGAGGACCGGCCCGAAGACCTCCTCCTGGACGATCTCGGAGTCCTGGGCGACGTCGGTGAGGAGGGTGGGGAGGTAATAGTTCCCGCCGAGCGCTGTGTTGCGGCCGCCCCCGGTGACGGCCTTCGCGCCCGCCTCGACGGCACGGCGGACGAACCCGTCGACGCGCTCCACGTGCCGGGGGTGGATGTTGGGCCCGATGTCGGTGGCCTCGTCGCGCGGATCCCCCTGCGTCAGCTTCGAGACCCGGTCGAGGAAGCGGTCGAGGAAGGCGTCGCGCACGGGCTCCTCGACGAGGATGCGGGTGGCGGCGAGACAGACCTGCCCCGCGTTGTCGTACTGCTCCACGGCGAGGTCGGCGGCAAGCTCCAGGTCGGCGTCGGCGAGGACGAGCAGCGGCGACTTGCCGCCGAGCTCGAAGCTGCAGGGCACGAGGTGGGCGGCGGCGGCCCCGGCGACGCGGCGGGCGGTGGGCACGGAGCCGGTGAAGCTGACGCGGCGCACGTCGGGGTCGGCGGTGAGGGCCGCCCCGGCCTCGTCGCCGTACCCCTGCACGAGGTTGAAGACGCCCGGCGGCAGCCCCGCCTCATGCGTGATGTCGGCGAGGAGGGAAGCGGTGAGGGGGGTCCACTCGGCGGGTTTGAGCACGACGGTGGAGCCCGCCGCGAGCGCCGGCGCGACCTTCCAACTGGCCAGCATCAGGGGGGCGTTCCACGGGGTGATGAGCACGGCCGGGCCCGCCGGGTCCCAGCTGACGTGGTTCGTGTGGCCCCTCGTGTCGAAGTCCTCGTGGCCGAGGGCGAGGAGCCGGTCGGCGAAGTAGCGGAAGTTGTGGGCGACGCGCGGCATGACGCCGCGGCGGTGCGAGCGCAGCAGCGCGCCGTTGTCGGCGGTCTCGACCGCCGCGAGGTCCTCGGCGCGGGCGTCGACGCCGTCGGCGACGGCGTGCAGGAGCCGGGCCCGCTCGGCGGGCGGCGTCGCCGCCCAGCCGGGGAACGCGGTACGGGCGGCGACCACGGCGGCACGTGCCTCGCCGGGGCCGCCACGTGCGATGCGGGCGAGCGGGGCGCCGTCCATGCCCATGCCCATGTCCATGCCCATGCCCATGGGCGAGTGGTCGGTGAAGGTGGAGGCGGAGGGCACGCGGGTGCCGTCGATCCAGTGGCGGGTGTCGATGGGCACGCCTTCGACGATCGCGAGTGCGTCCTTGGGGGTCGCGGGTGCGTCCTCGGGGGTCGCGGTGGGAGGAGCCTGAGCCATCACTGCCTCCAGTTCGTTTGAACCCAAACAACGTACGAGCGGGAGCAGACGGGGGTCAACCCCTCGTAAGGGACGCCTTATTGCTCTACCGTTTGGGACCAAACGAGCACCGCTCCATCCCGGCCGTGGGGAGGTCTCCATGCCATGCCGCCGGCCACTGATCGCCCTCCCCCAGCGGTACGCCGCGACGACCTCCGCCCTCCGCTACGCCGCCGTCGTCACCGCCCGCGCCCTCGCCGAGGCCGTGTTCCGCGCGGGCGGCGAGCCGTTCATGATGCTCCCCGGCCCCCCGGAGGAGGCCGCCGAACGGCTGTCGCGCTGCGCCGGACTGCTGCTGCCGGGCGGCGGGGACATCGCGCCGTGGCGGTACGGGGTGGGGCGGGGATCGCCCCCTGAAGGGGGACCGCGAGTGCACAGTGCGGTGTACGACGTCGATGACGCGCAGGACGACTTCGATCTCGCCCTGGTCGACTGCGCGTTGGCCGCTGGCCTGCCCACCCTGGCGGTGTGCCGCGGGCTGCAGGCGGTGAACGTCGCCCTCGGCGGCACGTTGTGCCAGGACATGGGCGGCCCCGGCGCGGAGCACCGCCATGTGCTGCACCCGGTGCGGGTGGCGGCCGGGTCGACGGTGGCGCGGGCGATGGGTGCGGGTGCGGGGGCAGGTGCGGGTGCGGGTGGGGTGGGTTCCGGTGAGGTGGTGGTCTCCTGCTACCACCACCAGTGCGTGGACCGCCTCGCGCGGGGCCTCACCGCCGCCGCGTGGGCGGCCGACGGAACCATCGAGGCGCTGGAACTTGTGGGTGGACGTGGGTGGTTCACCGCGGTGCAGTGGCACCCGGAGGATACGGCGGAGAAGGATGCGGGCCAGCAGGGCTTATTCGAGTCCCTGATCCGAGCAGCCGCACCCCAAACTGAGTAACCCCCACCCACAAGCGCCCGTTCAGGGGCGCGAGGAACTGCGCGCCCAGCCCCCACGACCCGGCAGAGAACCACGCACCGCAACCACCCCCAGGGGCGCGGGGAACTGCGCGACCAACCCCCACAACCCGCAGCGAACGCACGAGGCGGGGCGCCAGCCACGGGGCGCGGGGGCCGGGGCTAAGCGGATCGTTTGGGTCTGCGGCCGCTGCGCCGGGGAACGGGCGGCGCCCCACCCAGGAGGCGCTGCCGACGCCCGTCCCCCTCCTCCTCCGTCCGTACGACGATCCTGCGCAACAGATCCGCCAACGTCTCGCACTCCTCGTCCGACAGCCCCTCCGTGACGAACGCCTCCTCGGCGTTGAAGGCGGGGAAGACCTCACCCATGAGGCGCTCGCCCTCGTCCGTGAGGCGGAGCAGCACGAGCCGGCCGTCGTCGGGGTGACCGCGGCGCTCGACGAGGCCCCGCCCCATGAGGGTGCGGGCCACCCCCGTGAGCGTGCCCTTGGAGATGCCGGCCTCCTCGGCGACATGACGCGTCTCCGTCTCGCCCCAGATCCAGACGACGTAGAGGACCACGAAGGAGGTCCACGTCAGTTCGGCGCCGCGGAGCACGGAGTTCTCGAAGTGCTGCCGTACGGCCGCCGCCGCGCGGTAGATGTTCGAGACGGCGGCCATCTGCGCGTACTGGACAGGGGTTCCTGTGTCGCCGAGCTTGGCCCGGACCGCCTTCTCGGTCTCGCGGATGGTGCGGTGGCCCGTCACTCGGTGTCTCCTCATTGCTCATGTGGTTCGTGCTCGGCCGGGCGGGGCCGGCCAGGTGTCTACAGCTCACGCTCCAGCAGCGTCCCGCCGTTCCAGGTGACGCCCACCTGACGGTAGTACGCGCCGATCGGCTCCTCGACGGTGAGCGCGGCCAGCTCCTCCGTGGGCGCCTCGAAGAGGTCGAGTTCGGCCTCGCCCGACCAGGCCTGGCCGCCCTCGAAGGCCGCGGCGCCCGACTCGATCAGCTCGTCCAGGGCCAGGCCCTTGCCGTCGATGGAGGGGAGTTGACGGTGGTGGGCCATGGGGTGGGCGTTGACGAAGCCGTTGGTGGGTGAGGGGGCGCGCAGGGTGACCACCGCCTGGGCGAGGCGGTGGTCGGCGGCGGCGAGCGTGGCGCCGAAGGCCGCGCCGGGTTCGATGCGGGGGGCGGGGCCGTAGGGGTGGGGGCGGGTGAGGTGGATGGAGCCGAGCTTCTTCGGGTAGCCCTGGTGGTTGCCGCGGGCGATGGCGAAGTCCTTGTCGACCCAGATGTAGACGCAGCGGGAGTAGGTGCGGCCGCGGTAGGCGCAGCGGACGACCGCGAAGCACTCCTTGTACTGGGCGCGGACGGGGTCGAGGAGTTCGGCCCTGTCGGCGCCGCAGGACTGCCAGTCGGCCCAGATGAGGGCGACGGCGCCGGGGTCGTCCGGGGCGGGGTCGAGGGGGGCGGGGAGGAGTTCGCGGACGCGGGCCGGGTCGGTGCGGTACTCGATGGTGAGGAGGTCGCCGGAGTAGTGCCAGGGGGGTGGGGGCACGATGGAGGACCGGCCGGTGGCGCTCTTGGGCGGCAGGAATCCCCTGGGTCCGGCCATGACCAGCCCCTTCCGCGACTCGTTTGATCCCGTACGGTACGCCTGGGCGTGGTGCGCTGTCACGGGTTCTGGCGGGGGCGCCTTGGGCGGGGTTCGCCTTTGCTTCGTCTGTGGGGCGGGGCCGCGGGGGTATGTGCGTACTCGCCATCCCTGCGCCGAGCCTCAAGTCCAAAGACGCCAGAGTATGCTCGGTGCTCCGTTCGCACATACCCCCACGTCCCCTCGCGAGCGTTTGCGCCTGCGGCCCGGTGGGGGGCCGTGCCCCTACCCCGCAGGACGTCGCGGGGCAAACGGGTGGGTGGGTGGGGAACATCCGCCGCGAAGCGGCGGGCTCGGCGCTCCTACCCCAGCGGGACAGCGCGGGCAGACCCCCACCCACCCCGCCCCTACCCCCGCAGGACGTCGCGGGGCAAACGGGTGGGTGGGTGGGAAGCATCCGCCGCGAAGCGGCGGGCTTGGGGCTCCTACCCCAGCAGGACAGCGCAGGGCAACCACCCACCCGCCCCCACCCCCTTGCGTGCAACCCCCCACCCTTCCTATCGTTTGAGGTCAAACAACAACCGCGCATCGGACATCGCACCCCCAGAAAGGCTGGGCACGGGTGAGTGAAGCGAGCGCACCATCCCAGGGTGGGGACCCGTGTGGGGACCCCGGTAGGGCCACCGGCGAGGACACCCACGTCACGGAAACCGTCGAGGCCCTCCGCACCACCGGCACCGACATCGTCCGCGTCATCTACCCCGACCTCCTCGGGGCGGACCGCGGACGCGACGTCCTCGTCGGACAGTTGCCGGGAGCCTGCGGGCACGGCCTGACCTTCTGCCGCGCCGTCTACCACACCACCCCCAGGGGAGACGTCGTCCCCGTCGCGGGAGGACTCGACGCGGGGCTCCCCGACATCTGCGTACAACCGGATCTGCGCACACTCAAGCCGCTGCCGTGGGAGCCCGGCGTCGCCTGGTGCCTGGGCGACAGTCTCGATCCGCGCACGGGAGCGCCCGTCGCCGAGTCGCCCCGCGCCCTGCTGCGGCGGGTCCTCGACCGGACGGGCGAGTACGTGGGCGACGACGGGATCTCCGTCGTCGTCGGACCCGAGCTGGAGTACTTCCTGTGCGACGCCTCCCCGGCAGCCGCGTCCGGCTGGGTCCCCTACGGCGGCGCCACGGGGAACGTGTACAGCGCCGGGCGGCGCGGCGACCCCGACGGTCATCTGCTGCGCACACTCAGGCTGTTGGGCGAGCTCGGCATCGGCGTCATCGCGGGGAACCACGAGTTCGACGGCGGGCAGTTCGAGATCAATCTCGATCACTCCGGGGCCCTGGACGCCGCCGACCGCGCCTTCTTCTTCAAGGCCGCCGTCAAGGAGGCCGCCCGCCACGAGGGGCGGCTCGCGACCTTCATGGCGAAGCCCTTCAACGGGCTCGGCGGGTCCGGGTTCCACGCGCATCTGTCACTGGTCGACGCCGACGGGCGGAATATCTTTGATGATCCGCATGCTGACGGCGGGCTCTCCGCCACCGCCCGGCACGCCGTCGGCGGTGTCCTGCGGCACGCGCCCGCGCTCACCGCCCTGCTGAATCCGACCGTCAACTCCTACAAGCGCTTCGGGCCCGACACCCTCGCCCCCTGGCTGATCGACTGGGGTCTCGACAACCGCAGCGCCATGGTCCGCATACCGCCCGAGCGCGGCGCGGGGGCCAGGCTGGAGCTGCGTCTCGGTGACGCGTCCGCCAACCCCTACCTCCTGGTCGCGGGCGCTGTCGCCGCTGTGCTGCTCGGGCTGCGCGACAAGCCCGAACCGCCCGCCCCGCTGGAGGGTTACGGCTACGACGAGACCTCAGCGGCCCGGCTGCCCGCCACTCTCCCCGCCGCCCTCGACGCCCTGGAAGCCGATGAGGCGCTCACCGGACTGCTCGGCGACGGCTTCGTCCGCGCCTTCCTGACGTACAAGCGCAATGAAGTCGAGAGGTGTCAACTGGCGGTGACTGACTGGGAGTTCGGTGAGTATGCGTTTCTCATTTGACCGGAACACAACCGACCGGGACTCATCCGACCGGATCTCATCCGACCGGGCTTCGGCCGGGGTCCTTTCCCTCGCCGACGTCGACCTCGCCGACAACGACCGGTTCACCGACCCTGCGCTGCCCTGGCGGATGTTCGACGTGCTGCGTCGCGAGGATCCCGTCCACTGGCAGCCCGAGCCGCCGCCCAACTCCGGTTTCTGGGCGGTCACCCGGCACGCCGACATCGTGCGGGTCGACCGCGATCCCGAGACCTTCACCTCCGAGAGGTTCACCAACCTGGAGGAGGTGGACGAGGACCACATCGCCCTGCGCCGTTCGCTGTTGGAGACCGACGGGCTGCGGCACCGGGCCATGCGGCTCATCCTGCAGAAGCGGTTCACGCCGCGGGCCGTCGCGACGTACGAGACGTTCCTGCGGGGGCTCACGGCGCGCACGCTCGACGCCGCCCTGCCCAAGGGGACCTTCGACTTCGTGCGGGAGGTGTCCGCCGACTTTCCCATCAACGTGCTCGCGCGCATGCTCGACGTACCCGAGGAGGACACCCAGCGGCTCATCGACTGGGGCAACCGCATCATCGGCAACACCGACCCCGATTACGCGGACGTGCTGCTGGAGAGCGAGGAGAGCGAGCGGTATCGGAACCTGCCTTTTCGGTCGCCTGCCGCTCTTGAAGTCTTCGCGTACGGGAGGGAGTTGGCGGCCCGGCGGCGGGGCGGGGGCGGGGACGACCTCGTGAGCGCGCTGGTGAACAGCTCGCCCCGGGACGGGGTGCCGCTCTCCGCGACCGACTTCGACAACTACTTCCTGCTGCTCGTCGTCGCCGGGAACGAGACCACCCGGCACGCCATCTCGCACTCCATGCTCGCCCTCATCGAGCACCCCGAGGAGCGCGCCAGACTCGTCGGCGACCCCTCGCTGATCCCCGGCGCCGTCGAGGAGTGCCTGCGGTGGGCCTCTCCCGTCTACCACTTCCGGCGGACGGCGACCCGTGACGTCGAGCTGGGCGGCAAGCGGATCAGGGCGGGCGACAAGGTCGTGCTGTGGTTCGCCTCCGGCAACCGCGACGAGGACGTCTTCCCGGACCCGTACCGCTTCGACGTCACCCGCGAGAACAACGACCACGTCACCTTCGGCAAGGGCAGCCCGCACTTCTGCCTCGGCAACTCCCTGGCCCGCCTGGAGATGCGGGTCATGTTCGAGGAGCTGCTGCCGCGGCTCGCGGACATCCGCGTCGCCGGTGAGGTGCGGCGCGTGCGGTCCAACTTCGTCAACGGGATCAAGGAGCTGCCCGTGACGGTCACGCTCAGCTAGCGTGACGCTCAAGCAGCCCGTACGCGGAGGCCGTTCAGCCGCCCGACGTGTCCAGTTCCGCTTCCTCGCCGACGCCCGCGCAGTCGTAGGGGTCCTTCAGCCAGCCGTCCGGCAGCACCACGCGGTTGTTGCCGGACGTGCGGCCGCGCGGGCCGTCCGCGCCCGCCGGCCACTCCTGGTCGAGGTCCAACTCGCCGAGACCGTCCTCCAGTTCGGCGAGCGACGACGTGATGGCGAGGCGCTTGCGCATCTCCGAGCCGACCGCGAAGCCCTTCAGGTACCACGCCACGTGCTTGCGGAAGTCGATGACGCCGCGCGCCTCGTCGCCGATCCACTCGCCGAGGAGCGCGGCGTGGCGCAGCATGACGGCCGAGACCTCGCGCAGGTCCGGCGCCTTGGGCGCGCCCGTGCCCTCGAAGGCGGCGACCAGGTCGCCGAAGAGCCAGGGGCGGCCCAGGCAGCCGCGGCCCACGACGACGCCGTCGCAGCCCGTCTCGTTCATCATGCGGACCGCGTCGGCGGCCGACCAGATGTCGCCGTTGCCGAGGACGGGGATCTCGGGGACGTGCTCCTTGAGGCGGGCGATGGCGTCCCAGTCGGCCGTGCCGCCGTAGTGCTGGGCGGCCGTGCGGCCGTGCAGGGCGATCGCCGTGACCCCTTCCTCGACCGCGATGCGGCCCGCGTCCAGGAAGGTGATGTGGTCGTCGTCGATGCCCTTGCGCATCTTCATGGTGACGGGGAGGTCACCGGCGCCGCTGACGGCCTCGCGGAGGATGGCGCGGAGCAGCGGGCGCTTGTACGGGAGTGCGGAGCCGCCGCCCTTGCGGGTGACCTTGGGGACGGGGCAGCCGAAGTTCAGGTCGATGTGGTCGGCCAGGTCCTCCTCCGCGATCATGCGGACGGCCTTGCCGACGGTCGCCGGGTCGACGCCGTACAGCTGGATCGAGCGGGGCTTCTCCGTCTCGTCGAAGTGGATCAGCTGCATCGTCTTCTCGTTGCGCTCCACCAGCGCGCGGGTGGTGATCATCTCGCTGACGAAGAGGCCCTTGCCGCCACTGAACTCCCGGCACAGCGTCCGGAACGGCGCGTTCGTGATGCCCGCCATGGGGGCGAGCACGACGGGCGGCTGCACGGTGTGCGGGCCGATCGACAGGGGCTGCGGCTGGGAGGGCATGGATGATCTCCGGGACGGACGACGGGACCCTCTATTGTCCCTCACTCCTCAGGCGGCCGTGCCGCCCTCCTCGGAGAGCTCCGCGAGGCGCTCCAGGCGCTCCTCCGTCTCGTCGTCGGCGGGGATGTACGCGATCAGGCGGTACGCCTGCGTGAGCGGGGCCATCCACAGCATGCGGTGTTCCAGGCGGAGCAGGCCGACCCGGGGGTGCTGATAGCGCTTGACGTGCGGCGCCATGGTCGCCACCTCGTGCCGCTCCCACAGCTCGCGGAACTCGGCGGACGCCCCGGCAAGCCGGTCGCGCAGCTCCTTCCAGGCGGGTTCCGCGCCGTGCTCGGCCATGGCGCCGCGGAACTTGGCGATCAGGTCGCGCAGCATCTCGTCCCGGTCGAGGAAGGTCTCCCGCCAGCTCCGGCTGGTGGCGAGGAGCCACAGGCAGTTGCGGTCGCGCGGCTCCATCGCGTCGAAGTCGCCGAAGACGTGGGTCCAGGAGCGGTTGTACGCGAGGACGTCGTAGCGGCCGTTCTGCACGGTGGCCGGGTAGGGGCCGAGGCGGCGCATCAGCCGTCGTACCTCCGCGGAGAGCGCCGTGCACTCCGCCTCCGGGCGCGGGTCGACGGCGCCGGCGAGCGCGAAGAGGTGGGCGCGCTCGCTGGGGTCCATCAGGAGCGCCCGGGCGATCGCGTCGATGACCTGCGCGGACACCTTGATGGAGCGTGCCTGCTCCAGCCACGTGTACCAGGTGACGCCGACGCAGGCCAGCTGCGCGACCTCCTCGCGGCGCAGGCCCGGCGTGCGGCGGCGGGGGCCGCGGGGCAGGCCGACCTGCTCGGGCGTGACGCGTTCGCGGCGGCTGCGGAGGAAGGCGGCGAGCTCTTGGCGGCGGAGGTCGGCGGCGAGGGGCGCGGCAGATGCAGCGGCGCCGGTGGTGGCAGTGGCGGTGGCGGTGGCAGTGGCGGTGGCGGTGGCGGTCACCGTTCCAGGCTGCGTCATCGCGCAGCCTGTTTCCAGGTTCGCCTGGTACCAGGATAAGGACACTCTGGTACCCCTCTGGGCGCCGGAACATCGTCGTATCCGTGACTCTCACGACCCACACCGACAAGTCCCCCGCCACCGGTGCGGCCGGTCCCGCCGCGCCCTCGCCCCTCACCTCCCTCGGCCTCCTCACCGTCCTCCTCGGCGCCTCCCTCTCCAGCATCGACTTCTTCATCGTCAACATCGCCCTGCCCAGCATCGAACGCGACCTGCGCGCCTCCCCCGCCACGCTGGAGATGGTCGTCGCGGGGTACGCGGTGGCGTACGCCGTACTGCTCGTCCTGGGCGGCCGCCTCGGGGACACGTACGGGCGCCGCAAGCTCTTCCTGTGGGGCGTGGCCGCCTTCGGCCTGACCTCGCTGGCCTGCGGGCTCGCGCCCGGCGCGTGGTGGCTGGTGGGGGCGCGGGTGGCGCAGGGCGCCGCGTCCGCGCTGATGCTGCCGCAGGTCCTCGGCACGATCCACGCGACGACGCGGGGCGAGCGGCGGGCCAGGACCGTCGCGCTGTACGGCGCGGTGAGCGGCGTCGCGGGGCTGCTCGGGCAGGCCCTCGGCGGCGCCCTGGTCGCCGCGGACCTGGGCGGCACGGGCTGGCGCGCGGTGTTCCTCGTCAACGTGCCGGTCGCGGTGGTGGCGCTGCTTGTCGGAGTGCGGGCGGTGCCGGACAGCCGCGCCGAGCGGCCCGTACGGGGCGACGTACTCGGCACCGTCCTGTTCGCCGGCGCGCTGACCGCGCTCCTGCTGCCCCTGACGGAGGGCCGCGCGACCGGCTGGCCGCTCTGGTCGGTGCTCCTGCTGGTCGCGGCGCCGCTGCTCGGCTGGGCCTTCGGGGCCGTGGAGAGCCGTGCCGAACGCACCGGCGGCAGCCCGCTGCTGCCGCCGTCGCTGCTGCGCGAGCCCGCCGTGCGCAGGAGCCTGGTCCTGGGCCTGCCGATCTTCATCGGCTTCAGCGGCTTCATGTTCGGGTTCGCGATCATCCTCCAGCAGGGGCTGGGGTACGGGGCGCTGAAGGCGGGCCTGACCGTGATCCCGATGGGCCTCACGCAGATCCCCGCGTCGATGCTCGTGCCGCGCCTGGTGCGCCGCTGGGGAACCCGCGCGATGCCCCGGGCCGCCCTGGTCCACGCCACGGGTCTCGCGGTGCTCGCGGCGACGGTGCTGTGGGCTCCGTGGCCCGGTCTGAACCCCCTGGCCCTCGCTCCCGGGCTGCTCCTGTGCGGCGCAGGACAGGGCGTCCAGCTCGCCCTCTACTATCGCGTCGCGCTCGCGGCCGTACCCGCCGCGCGGGCGGGCGCGGGCAGCGGCCTCGCCGCGACCGTGCAGCAGTCGTGCCTGGCCGTGGGCGTGGCGACGATCGGCTCGCTCTTCCTGGCGCTGGTCCCCGACATCGGCATGCGGAGCGCGTTCGTGACGGCGCTCGGGGTGCAGCTGGCGGGGCTGCTCGGCTTGGCGCTGCTCAGCCTGCGGCTGCCGCGACGGCTGGCCTGAACCGGCTCGTCTCCCCCGGCCCTGTCCGGGCCGGGGGCCGCCCGGCGATTTACGGTCGAAAGATGCCCGCTGAACCGAACCACCGCGACACGGAGCCGAACCACCGCGACACCGAGCCGAACCACCGCGACGCCGAGCGGGGCCACCGTAAGCCCGAGCCGAACCGCCGCGACGCCGAGCGAGGCCACCGCAAGCCCGAGCCGGACCACCGTGACGAAACCAGCCACCGCGACGGACTCCCCCACCGCCGACGGATGCTCATCCTCGCGATCTGCTGCACCAGCCTGCTCATCGTCACGCTCGACAACACGGTCCTGAACGTCGCGCTGCCCACCTTGCAGAAGGAGTTCGACGCGAGCGTCTCGGGCATGCAGTGGACGGTCGACGCGTACACGCTCGTCCTCGCCTCGCTCCTCATGCTCGCGGGCTCGACCGCCGACCGGATCGGCCGCCGCAAGATCTTCGTGGCGGGCCTGGTCGTCTTCACCCTCGGCTCGGCGCTCTGCTCGCTCGCGCCCAGCCTCGAACTCCTCGTGGCCTTCCGCATGGTGCAGGCGGTCGGCGGCTCCATGCTCAACCCGGTCGCGATGTCGATCATCACCAACACCTTCACCGACCCGCGCGAGCGGGCCCGCGCCATCGGCGTCTGGGGCGGCGTCGCGGGCATCTCCATGGCGGCGGGCCCGCTGCTCGGCGGGGTGCTCGTGGAAACGGTCGGCTGGCGCTCGATCTTCCTGGTCAACCTGCCGGTGGGCCTCGCCGCGCTCCTCCTCACCCTGCGGTACGTCCCCGAGTCGCGCGCCCCGAAGCCGCGCCGCCCGGACCCGGTCGGCCAGCTCCTCGTGATCGCGCTGCTCGGCGCGCTGACGTTCGCGATCATCGAGGCGCCGCGCGCCGGCTGGACGTCACCGCTGATCCTCGGCTCCGCGGGCGTCGCGGTGCTCGGCCTCGCCGGACTGCTCCGGTACGAGCCGCGCCGCGCCCAGCCCCTCATCGACCTGCGCTTCTTCCGTTCGGCGCCGTTCAGCGGCGCGACGGTGATCGCGGTCTGCGCCTTCGCGTCCCTCAGCGGCTTCCTCTTCCTGTCGACGCTCTACCTCCAGGACGTACGCGACCTCGACGCCCTGCACGCCGGACTGTGGATGCTGCCGATCGCGGCCATGGCGCTGGTCTTCGGTCCGCTGTCGGGCCGCCTGGTGGGCAGCCGCGGCCCGCGCGTCCCGCTGCTGATCGCGGGGGTGACGATGACGGCCTCCGGGATCCTCTTCGCCGCGTTCGAGGCGGAGTCCACGGGCGGGCCGCGCCTGGCCGGCTACCTCCTCTTCGGCCTCGGCTTCGGCTTCGTGAACGCGCCGATCACCAACACGGCCGTCTCCGGGATGCCGCGCGCCCAGGCGGGCGTCGCCGCGGCGGTCGCCTCCACGAGCCGCCAGATCGGCACGACCCTCGGCATCGCGGTGATCGGCGCGGTCCTGGCGTCGGGCGTCGCGTCCTCCTCGTACGCGAAGGACTTCACGGAGGCGAGCCGCCCGGCCTGGTGGATCCTCGCGGGCTGCGGCCTCGCGGTGCTGGTGCTCGGGGCGGTGACGAGCGGGCGGTGGGCGCGGGAGTCGGCGCGGAGGACGGCGGAGCGGCTGGAGGAGGAGACGGCCACCGCCCAGCCGGTGACGCATGACAGATGTCGCATACGCGATGACCCATGACAGGTGACAGACGACAGGTAACGGGTGACAGATGACAGATGACAGATATTGAATTCTGTCATCTGTCATGTCATGGTGGATGCATGCGTACTCTCACTCTCGGCACGACCGGCCCCCTGACCTCCGCCCTCGGCCTCGGCTGCATGGGCATGTCCGCGCTCTACGGAGAGGCGGACCGGACGGAGTCCATCGCGACCATCCACGCGGCGCTCGAAGCGGGCGTGACCCTCCTCGACACCGGCGACTTCTACGCCATGGGGCACAACGAACTCCTGATCGGCGAGGCCCTGCGCACGGCCCCCGCCGCCCACCGCGAGCAGGCCCTCACCAGCGTCAAGTTCGGCGCCCTGCGCGACCCGGACGGCGGCTGGTCGGGGTACGACGGCCGCCCGGCGGCGGTCAAGAACTTCGCCGCGTACTCCCTCCAGCGCCTCGGCGTCGACCACATCGACGTCTACCGCATCGCCCGCATCGACCCCGACGTCCCGGTCGAGGAGACGGTGGGCGCCATCGCGGAGCTGGTCGAGAAGGGGTACGTGCGGCACATCGGCCTCTCCGAGGTCGGCGCCGCGACGATCCGCCGGGCGGCGGCCACGGCCCCCATCTCGGACCTCCAGATCGAGTACTCCCTGATCTCGCGCGGTATCGAGGCCGAGATCCTGCCGACGGTCGCGGAACTGGGCATCGGCGTGACGGCGTACGGGGTGCTCTCCCGCGGCCTGATCTCCGGCCACTTCACCCGCGACCGCAAGCTGGCCGCGAACGACTTCCGCGCGATGAGCCCCCGCTTCCAGGGCGAGAACCTCGACCGCAACCTCGACCTGGTCGACGCGCTGCGGAAGATCGCCGACCAGAAGGGCGTGAGCGTCGCGCAGACCGCGATCGCGTGGGTGCTCGCGCAGGGACCGCGACACGGGGCGTCGATCGTGCCACTGGTGGGCGCTCGTACCCGCACCCGCCTGGGCGAGGCGCTCGCCGCCCTGGACGTGACGCTCGACGCCACCGACCTGGCCGCGATCGAAGCGGCCGTCCCCGCGGACGCGGCGGCGGGCGCCCGCTACCCGGACTCCCAGATGGCACACCTCGACAGCGAGCGCTGATCCGTCCCCGGGTACGGTCTAGCCATGGCAGCAACCGCGGCTCCCCTGACCCCCGAGCGCATCCTCGAAGCGACCGAGGAGGTGCTGCGCAGGCACGGCGCGGCCAAGGCCACGGTCGTCGACGTGGCCCGCGCCCTCGGGGTGAGCCACGGCACGGTGTACCGCCACTTCCGTACGAAGACGGAGCTGCGCGGCGCGGTGACGCGGCGCTGGCTGGACCGTACGTCGGAGACGCTCTCCGGAATCGTCACCGGCACGGAGCCCCCCGAGGCGAAGCTCCGCCACTGGCTGGCGGCCCTCTTCGACGCCAAACAGCACAAGGCCGGCGACGACCCCGAACTCTTCGCCACCTACTCCGTCTTGGTCGGCGAGAACAGCGACGTGGTGGACGACCACATCGCGGACCTCACGTCCCAACTCACGACGATCATCCAAGAGGGCGTGACGGAGGGGGACTTCGCGTCCCCCTCCCCCGAGGTCTCGGCCCGCGCGGTCTTCGACGCGACGAGCCGCTTCCACGACCCGGCGTACGCGGCACACTGGTCCCGCCCGGGCATCGAGGACGACTTCACAGCGGTCCTCGACCTCACACTCCGCGGCCTGCGCGCCTGACTTGCCGCCTACCGGCGCCCCAGCAGCCGAGGATCCACTCCACCCTGCCGCACGATGATCTCCACGACGCCATTGTCCGGCCCTCCTCCAGCACTCCGGAGAGCACGCCGCACAGCGGCAACAGCAATATCGGCTGCCTCACCGGGCATCTCGGCCCTGACCTGCAACGTGGCCCCGACCGAGAAGAAATCACCGGCGTACCCATGGGAGGTGGCCGTCGGCACGAACTCGTACTCCGGCTCGCTCACCATCTCGGCGAGCATCCCCTCCTGAAGAACCGCCCACTTGTCGTCGGAGACATCCAGCAGCAACTGAACATCAACTTCCCAGTCCTTGCTCACGACGGGGGCACACTCCTTCGGATTCGTCCGGTCCGCCCGGTACGCGGCACCACGGTTCAGCCTAGATCTCACCCCTTGCGCAGCAGCAGAGTCCCCCGTCGGAACCGCTCGCCCTCCCCCGGCTCGCGGAGCAGGCGGCCCAGTTCGGTGAAGCCTGCCTTGTGGGTGAGGGTTGCCAGGGCGTCGATCGGCCAGCGGTACGCCGTTGTCACCTTGTGGTCGAAGGGGGTGAGCGGGTCGCCCGACGATTCGAAGAAGGCGAGCAGGAGGTGGCCACCGGGGGCGAGGACTCGGTGGAACTCCGTCAAATACGCGGCTACATCCCGCTCCGGGGCGTGGATCAGTGAGTACCAGGACACCACTCCGCGCAGCTCGCCGTCGGGCAGGGTGAGGGCGTCCATGGAGCCGACCTCGAACCGGATGTCCGGGTAGGTCTCGCGGGCCAGGTCGATCATCGCCGGGGAGAGGTCGATGCCGAGAACATCCAGGCCCAGGTCGCGGAGGAGGGCCGTCACCGGGCCGGGGCCGCAGCCCAGCTCCGCGACGGGGCCCGCGCCATCGGCCCGCACGTGGCCGGCGAACGCCGTGAGCATCGCGTGGTCCAGGGAAGGGCTGCGGAGGTCGTCGCGGGGCAGTCCCGCGTACACGGTGGCGATGGCGTCGTAGGCGTCTGCCGTCGTACTGAGGTGGGTGGAGGATTCAGTCACGAGGCAGGACCCTAGGGCCTTCCTCTGACATTCCGACATTCAGCACGGACCGCCGTGGGCGGGCGCTAGGCGTGGAAGGCTGTCGTCGCCTCCAGGGCGGCCCGCCCCGTCGTGACCCGGTTCACCGGCGCGCTCTCGTCCGCGTAGCCGAAGGAGACGCCCACGAGCAATCGCCCCTCGGTGGAGCCGAGTTCCTCCCGGACGGTGTCGGCGTAGAAGCTGAGCAGACCCTGCGGGCAGCTGTCCACGCCGTATGCGGCCATGGCCAGGAGCAGCGTCTGGAGGTAGGCGCCGACGTCGGCGGCCAGTCGCGGCCCGCCGTCGCCGGTGACGAACAGGAAGGCGGCATGCGGCGCCCCGTAGAAGCGCAGGCTCTCCGCGTCGTAGGCCGCGCGTGCCGCGTGGTCGTCGGGGCCGATGCCCAGGGCTCCGTACAGTCCCGCGCCGAACGCCGCCCGCCGCTCCTGGTGGACGGGGGCGTACATGCCCTCGGAGTACGGGAAGTCGGCCGAGGTGCGCTGTTCGGCGTGGGCCGCCCGCAAGGCGTCCGCCAGGCGTTCGCGCTTCGTGCCGCTGACCACCTCGACCCGCCACGGCTGCGCGTTGGAGTTGGACGGTGCGGTGCCGGCGAGGGCGAAGATCGCACGCATGGTGTCGTCGGGCACGGCGTCGGGGCGGAACGCGCGCGTCGCGTGGCGACCCCGTATCAGCTTCTCCGCGTAGTCGCTCAACTCGGGGGAAACGGCCAGCCTGCTCATAGAGCTCTCCTCAGACCCAGAAGCGCCGATTAAGTAAACGGTCTCGTTTACTTGCGGCGCCACTGTAGTCACCCCCTCCCCTCGAAGTAAACGGGAACGTATACTTCCCTTATGAGTACCGTGACGACAGCCGCTCGGCGGCAGGGGCGCGGAGGACGCGAGCGCATCCTGGCCGCCGCCGCCCACCTGTTCGCGACCCAGGGGATCAACGCGACCGGTATGGAACAGGTCGCGGAGCAGGCTCCGGTGTCCAAGCGCACCCTCTACGCGCACTTCCGGACCAAGAGCGACCTGGTCGTCGCCCACCTTCACGACCTCGCCTCGTCCGGCGGGACCCTGGAAAGCGCGCTGACGCGTGAGGACATCCCGGCCAGAGAGCGGATCCTCGCACTGTTCGTCCTGCCCGCGGCGGACGCGGCCCCCGTACGCGGGTGTCCGTTCATCGACGCCGCGGCCGAGTTCCCCGACCCGCGGAGCGCGGTCCACTCCTACGCCCGCGAACAGAAGCTGCTGATGGTGCAGTTGGTGACCGCGCTCGTCACGGAACTCGGCTGCCGCGAGCCCGCCGCACTCGCCGAGCAACTCGTCACCCTCGCAGACGGGGCCGCCAGCCGCGCCATGGTGCTGGGCGACGCGGACTACGGACGGCACGCGCGGGCAGCGGCTGAGGTCCTTCTCGACCATGCCCTGCCGGGCAGCACGCGCTGACCGACGAGGACGACCTCCGCCCCCCGTCCGTCCCTACAACCCCTCCTCCGTCGGCCTGTGTTCCACGTATTCGATGACCGTGCCGTCGCGATGGCGGGCCGTGAAGCCCGAGCCCGTGGGGACCTTGATCAGGGGCTCCGTGATCTCCGCGCCTTCCGCCGCCAGGCGGGTCAGGTACGCCTGGGCCGAGTCCACGAGCAGCGTGCCGTCGACGACGCGGAAGGGGGCCAACGTCTCCTCCGTGCCCTCGACCAGGAGGAACGCTCCGACCACCGCCAGGTTCAGCCCCTTCTCGGGGTACGTGAACCACATGTCCCGTTCCGTGCCGAGCAGGCGCTCGTAGGACGCCGCCAGCGCGTCCAGCGTGCCCGGGCCCGTGTAGACGCGGATGAAGGGGCGGGGTGCGGCGAGGTCGGAGGAGTCGTTGCGGCGGCGCCACATGGTGGGGGTTTCCCTCGTGGTTTTCGTCGTGGATTCCGTCATGGGTTCAGCCTCAGGGCCGGCGGGCAGCGCAGCCAGACAGGCGTTCATGGGGGTGACTCCAGGTCATACGCTGGGCGCATGGCGACCACGACGGCGACCACCACGGCAACGGGCACGGCAACCAAGCCCCTCGGCAAGGAACTTGGCGGGTTCCTGCGCGCCCACCGCGAGCGGCTCTCCCCCGGTGACGTCGGCCTGCCGCACACCGCGCGCCGCCGCACCCCCGGGCTCCGCCGCGAGGAGGTCGCCGCGCTGTCCGGCGTCTCCGTCGCCTGGTACACCTGGCTGGAGCAGGGGCGCGTGGACACCTCCCGGCAGGTGCTCGACGCCGTCGCCCGCGCCCTGCGCCTCGACGACGCCTCCCACCGGCACGCCCTCGCCCTCGCCGGGTTCGCTCCCGGCGCGGCGGCCCCGCACGCCTCGTACGATCCGAACCTCCGCGCCATGCTCGACAGTTGGGTCGGCAGTCCGGCGCTGATCCTGGGCCCTGCCCACGACATCCTCGCCTGGAATCGCGTGTACGCCGAGGTATGGCCCGATCCCGCCGGACTCCCCGCGGAGCGGCGCAATCTGCTGCTCCTGCTCGTCGGGGACGCACGGCACCAACAGGTGCTGCCCGGCTGGGAGTCCGTCGCCATGGACCTCTACCGGCATCTGCGCACCCGTGCGGACCGCCGCCCCGGCGACGGGGCCTTTCAGCGGCTCACCGACCGCCTCGCGGCCGTACGGCCGGATCTGGACGACTGGTGGGCCTGCCGCTCCGTCGGGGACTTCGCCCCGCGGACCGTCGGGATCACGCGGCAAGACGACCCGACGCCCCGCCCGTACGCCATGAACCTGCTGCTCACCCCGCAGCCGCAGGACACCACCATCCTCGTGATGACCCCTGCGGCCACTACGCTCCCGGAGTCGACGGATCCACCGTCGCCTGATGCTCCACCGTCAGGTGCTCCTCGGCCTTGAGCCACGGCAGGAACTGCGCCTTCCTGCGCCACCCGCAGGTGTCACAGCTCAACTGCCGCTGCACACCGGCCTTCTGGACCCGCACCACGTGCTCCCGCCCGTGCTGGTCCCATCGTCTGACCCTGCTCGTGGTCGTGGGGGTAGGCATGCGCCTCAGTGTGCACGGAAGCCCCCGGTTCCATAACCCGGAACCGGGGGCTTCCCGCAGCCGATGTCAGTCGGTGCGTCAGCAGCCCACGAGACGCGTCGCGAGGTAGCCCTCGATCTGGTCGAGGGAGACGCGCTCCTGCTTCATGGTGTCGCGCTCGCGCACCGTCACCGCGTTGTCGTCGAGGGTGTCGAAGTCGACCGTCACGCAGTACGGCGTGCCGATCTCGTCCTGGCGGCGGTAGCGGCGGCCGATGGCGCCCGCGTCGTCGAACTCGATGTTCCAGTTCTGGCGCAGGGCCGTCGCCAGGCCCTTGGCCTTCGGGGAGAGCTCCGGGTTCCTCGAAAGGGGCAGGACCGCGACCTTGACCGGCGCGATGCGGTGGTCGAAGCGCATGACCGTCCGCTTCTCCAGCTTGCCCTTGGCGTTCGGGGCCTCGTCCTCGATGTAGGAGTCGAGGAGGAAGGCGAGCATCGTGCGGCCGACGCCGGCCGCGGGCTCGATGACGTACGGAGTCCAGCGCTCGCCGGCCTCCTGGTCGAAGTACGACAGGTCCTGGCCGGAGGCCTTGGAGTGCGCGGTCAGGTCGTAGTCCGTGCGGTTGGCGACGCCTTCCAGCTCGCCCCACTCGCTGCCGCCGAACTGGAAGCGGTACTCGATGTCAGCGGTGCGCTTGGAGTAGTGGGAGAGCTTCTCCTTCGGGTGCTCGTACCACCGCATGTTCTCCTCGCGCAGGCCCAGGCCGGTGTACCAGTTCCAGCGCTGCTCCATCCAGTACTCCTGCCACTTCTCGTCCTCGCCCGGCTTGACGAAGAACTCCATCTCCATCTGCTCGAACTCGCGGGTGCGGAAGATGAAGTTGCCGGGCGTGATCTCGTTGCGGAAGGACTTGCCCATCTGCGCGATGCCGAAGGGCGGCTTGCGGCGCGAGGTCTGCTGGACCTGGCCGAAGTTGGTGAAGATGCCCTGCGCGGTCTCGGGGCGCAGGTAGGCGACGGAGCCGCTGTCCTGCGTGGGGCCGAGGTGCGTGGCGAGCATGCCGGAGAACTGCTTGGGCTCGGTGAACTGGCCCTTGGTGCCGCAGTTGGGGCAGTTGATGTCCGCGAGGCCGTTGGCCGGCGGGCGGTTGTGCTTGGCCTCGTAAGCCTCTTCCAGGTGGTCGGCGCGGTGGCGCTTGTGACAGGAGAGGCACTCGGTGAGCGGGTCGGAGAAGGTCGCGACGTGGCCGGAGGCCTGCCAGACCTCGCTCGCCAGGATCACCGACGAGTCGATACCGACAACGTCCTCGCGCGAGGTGACCATGTAGCGCCACCACTGGCGCTTGAGGTTCTCCTTCAGCTCGACGCCCAGCGGTCCGTAGTCCCAGGCGGCGCGCTGACCGCCGTAGATCTCACTGCAGGGGAAAACGAAGCCACGGCGCTTGCTGAGGCTGACGATGGTGTCGATCTTGTCGGCGGCCACGGTGCTCTCTTCATTACGACGGCGGACGAAGCAAGTGCTGCCGGAGCAGCGGCTTCGGGAGCGAATGCTTCAGGTTACCGGCGGCCCGACCCCCCTAATCAAATCGGTTACCCGCACATCCCCTCACCGACCCCTTGTTGACAATCGTTTCCACATTTGTTGAAAATGAGTGTCATGAACGTACGACGCCTGATACCCACCGCCGCCCTTGCCTCCGCCACGGTCCTCGGCCTCACGGCGCTGACCGCCTGCTCCACCTCCGCCGCGGACGACAAGGACGGCAAGCTGGACGTCGTGGCGTCGTTCTACCCCATGCAGTACCTCGCGGAGCAGATAGGCGGCGACCACGTCTCCGTCACCACGCTCACCGAGCCCGGCCAGGAGCCGCACGACCTCGACGTCTCCGCCAAGCAGCGCGGCGAGCTCGAAGAGTCCGACGTCGCCCTGTACCTCAAGGGCCTGCAGCCCGCCGTCGACGACGCGATCGACCAGTCCGGCATCAAGACCAAGGTCGACGCCGCCTCGCTGACCAGCACGGAGAAGCACGGCACCGAGGTCGGCGGGCACGCCGACGAGCACGAGGAGGAGGGCCACGAGGGCCACGGCCACGGCCACTCCCACGAAGGCGCCGACCCCCACATCTGGCTCGACCCGGTGAAGTACGCCGAGGTCGCCGAGGGCGTCGGCAAGGCCCTGCAGAAGGCCGACCCGGACAACGCGGCGGCGTACAAGAAGAACACCGCGAAGCTCGTGAAGAACCTCGACGGCCTGGACAAGTCCTTCGAGAACGGCCTGAAGAACACCAAGAACAAGGTCTTCATCACCACCCACGCCGCCTTCGGCTACCTCGCCGAGCGCTACGGCCTCACCGAGGAGGCCATCAGCGGCCTCGACCCCGAGGGCGAGCCCAGCGGCAAGCGCGTCAGGGAACTCCAGAAGATGGCGAAGGCCGACGGCGTCACCACGGTCTTCTACGAGACGCTCGTCAGCGACCGGACGGCGAAGACCCTCGCCAAGGACACCGGCCTGAAGACCGATGTGCTCGACCCCGTCGAGGGCATCACCGACGACTCCAGGGGCGACGACTACATCCAGGTCATGGAGTCCAACCTGAAGGCCCTGCAGAAGGCCCTGGGCGCCAAGTGACACCCCCTGCGGTTACGGAGGCACGAGCCATGAGCAAGAACGCCGGCACCGGTGAAGGCAGCGGCGAGGACAGCGGCGAAGCCGTCATATCCCTGCGCAAGGTGACGGCCGAGCTCGGCTCGCGCCCCGTGCTGCGCGGCATCGACCTCACCGTGCGCCGCGGCGAGGTCGTCGCCCTGCTCGGCGCCAACGGCTCGGGCAAGTCCACCGCCGTCCGCACGGTCATCGGGCAGGTCCCCGTCACCGGCGGCGACGTCGAGATCTTCGGCACCCCGCGCCGCCGCTTCCGCGACTGGGCCCGCGTCGGGTACGTCCCGCAGCGCACCACCGCCGCGGGCGGCGTGCCCGCCACGATCACCGAGGTCGTCGCCTCCGGGCGGCTCTCCCGGGCCCGCCTCGGCATCCTGCGCAAGGCCGACCGCGAGGCCGTCGCCCGCGCCATCGACCTGGTGGGCCTCGCCGACCGCGCCAAGGACTCCGTCAACGCGCTCTCCGGCGGCCAGCACCAGCGGGTCCTCATCGCCCGCGCGCTGGCCTCCGAGCCGGAGCTGCTGATCATGGACGAGCCGATGGCGGGCGTCGACCTCGCGAGCCAGGAGGTCCTCGCGGCCACCCTGCGCCAGCAGGTCGCGGCCGGCACCTCCGTCCTTCTCGTCCTGCACGAGCTCGGCCCCCTGGAGCCGCTGATCGACCGCGCCGTGGTGCTGCGCGACGGCTGCGTGATGCACGACGGCCCGCCCCCGCGCGCCGTCGGCCAGCACGCCCTGCCCGGCCACGACCACGTCCACCCGCACACCGCCGACGCGGAACCGGTCCGTACCGGCCTGCTGACCTGACCGAGGGCGAGCAAGAACCATGGAACTCCTCGATTACGCCTTCATGCAGCGGGCGCTGCTCGCCGCCGTCCTCGTGGGCATCACCGCGCCCGCCGTGGGCATCTACCTCGTCCAGCGCCGGCAGGCCCTGATGGGCGACGGCATCGGCCACGTGGCGATGACGGGCGTCGGCCTCGGCTTCCTGCTGTCGGCCTCGCCCGTGTGGATGGCGACGGCGGTCGCGATCGTCGGCGCCGTCGTCATGGAGCTGATCCGCTGGTACGGCAAGACGCGCGGCGACATCGCCCTGGCGATGCTCTTCTACGGCGGCATGGCGGGCGGCGTCATGTTCATCAACCTCGCCCCCGGCGGCTCGAACGCGAACCTCCAGTCGTACCTCTTCGGCTCGCTCTCGACGGTCTCCGAGGAGGACGTCTCGGCGATCTGCCTGCTCGCCGCCTTTGTGGTTCTCGTCACGGTCGGGCTGCGCCGCCAGCTCTTCGCGGTCAGCCAGGACGAGGAGTTCGCGCGCGTCACGGGCCTGCCGGTGCGCGCCCTGAACCTGCTCACCGCCGTCACCGCCGCGGTCACGGTCACCGTCGCCATGCGGGTCGTGGGCCTGCTCCTGGTCTCCGCGCTGATGGTGGTGCCGGTGGCGGCCGCGCAGCAGCTCACCAAGAGCTTCGCGGTGACCTTCGCGGGCTCGGTGGCGATCGGCGTCGCGGTGACGCTCGGCGGCACCGTCACCTCGTACTACCAGGACGTGCCGCCCGGCGCGACGATCGTGCTCCTGACCATCGGTGTCTTCATCGTCCTGACGGTCCTCGCGACGCCGCTGGCCAGGCGCAGGGCGCGGGCCGCGGCCGCCGCCGAGGCGGCCGGCGACCCCGCGGAGTGCTCGGTACCGGCCCAGCCGGTGGCCAAGGCCTGACCCGGCTCCGGGCCGACCTGGCACAATGGCCCGGCAAGGCCCAGACCAGAGCGTGACGCGAGGAGGCAACCGTGGGAGCCCCGGTTCGAGGCAGGTCGACCCGCCAGCGTGCGGCGGTGGCCGCGGCACTCGACGACGTGGACGAGTTCCGCAGTGCCCAGGAGCTGCACGACATGCTCAAGCACAAGGGCGACTCGGTCGGTCTGACCACGGTCTACCGCACCCTCCAGTCCCTCGCCGACGCCGGCGAGGTCGACGCCCTGCGCACCAACGACGGAGAGACGGTCTACCGCCGCTGCTCGACCGGCGACCACCACCACCACCTGGTCTGCCGCGTCTGCGGCAAGGCCGTCGAGGTCGAGGGCCCCGCGGTCGAGAAGTGGGCCGAGGCGATCGCCTCCGAGCACGGCTTCGTGAACGTGGCGCACACCGTGGAGATCTTCGGTACGTGCCAGGAGTGCGCGAGCAAGTAGTCGTACGTACGTGGAGGGGCCCGCACCGTCGCGCTGACGGTGCGGGCCCCTTCGCGGTCCATGGACCTAACTGTTCGCGATCTGCTCCTCATTGGGAATGGCCCCGCCGAAGCGCCGGTCCCGGGAGGCGTATTCGAGGCATGCCCGCCACAGGTCGCGGCGGTCGAAGTCCGGCCACAGGACGTCCTGGAAGACCATCTCGGCGTAGGCGCTCTGCCACAGCAGGTAGTTGGAGGTGCGCTGCTCGCCGGACGGACGGAGGAAGAGGTCGACGTCCGGCATGTCCGGGTAGTACAGGTACTTCGCGAAGGTCTTCTCGTTGACCTTGGCCGGGTTGAGCCGGCCCGCCTTCACGTCCTCCGCGATGGCCTGGGCCGCGTCCGCGATCTCGGCGCGGCCGCCGTAGTTCATGCAGAAGTACAGGGTCAGCTTGTCGTTGTCCTTGGTCTGCTCCTGGGAGATCTCCAGCTCCCTGGCGACCGACTTCCACAGCTTGGGCATCCGGCCCACCCAGCGCACCCGCACGCCGAGGTCGTCGAGCTGGTCGCGGGTCTTGCGGATGAAGTCGCGGTTGAAGTTCATCAGGAACTTCACCTCGTCCGGGGACCGCTTCCAGTTCTCCGTGGAGAAGGCGTAGAGCGAGATCGCGCCGACGCCCATCTCGATGCTGCCCTGGAGCACGTCGAGGACGCGCTCGGCGCCGACCTTGTGCCCCTCGGTGCGCGGCAGGCCGCGGTCCTTCGCCCACCGCCCGTTCCCGTCCATGACGATCGCCACGTGCTGCGGGACCAGCTCACCGGGGATCTTCGGCGGTCGCGCGCCCGAGGGGTGGGGCTCGGGCAGCTGATACTCACGGCGGGACCGTCCGAGGATTCCGCGTCGTGCCATGGGGGGCTCTCTCCTACCTAGCTTGTTCACCGCACGCGACGTACTCGCGTGCTCACGTGCTTTTCTCTACGTACCGCAAAGAACGCAGTCCGCGCTCCAGGTGCCAGTGCAGATAGGCGGAAACAAGCCCGCTGCCCTCCCTGGCGTGCCGCGCCTCGCACGTGTCCGCCGTCTCCCAGTCGCCGGTGAGCAGCGCGCCGAGCAGCGTGAGCGTCTCCGTGGACGGTACGACGCTGCCGGGCACCCGGCAGTCGACGCAAATCGAGCCGCCCGCCGCGACGGAGAAGAAGCGATTCGGTCCCGGCAGGCCGCACTTGGCACAGTCGGTGAAGCTGGGCGCGTAGCCGTTCACGGCGAGGGAGCGGAGCAGGAAGGCGTCGAGGACGAGGTGGGGCGCGTGTTCGCCGCGCGACAGGACGCGCAGCGCGCCGACGAGCAGCAGATACTGCTGCACCGCGGGCTCGCCCTCGTGGTCCGTGAACCGCTCGGCGGTCTCCAGCATGGCCGTCCCGGCGGTGTAGCGGGCGTAGTCGGTGACGATGCCGCTACCGTACGGAGCGATCGTCTCGCTCTGCGTGCAGAGCGGCAGCCCGCGCCCGACGAGCTCACTTCCGCGCGCGAAGAACTGCACGTCGACGTGCGAGAACGGCTCCAGCCGGGCCCCGAACTTGGACTTGGTCCGCCGCACCCCGCGGGCGACGGCACGCACGCGCCCGTGACTGCGCGTGAGTATGGTGATGATGCGGTCCGCTTCACCCAGCTTCTGGGTGCGCAGGACGATCCCGTCATCCCTGAAGAGACTCATCGCGCGCCCCCTCGGGTGTCCCGCCGGGGGTACGGGGGTCGCCCCCCGGAAGACAGCAGCATGATGCGGTCCGCTTCACCCGGCTTCTGGGTGCGCAGCACGATGCCGTCGTCGCGGAACAGACTCATGGGGTCCATTCTCGCGTACGGCGCCGGGTCTCCGGGCCGGGGTGCCCGATCAGGTCCGGTTCGCCTCGTACGCCCTCTGTCTCCGCCACCGGGGCGGTAGCGTACGAAGAGCCGTCCCACCCGCACCGGAGGACCCTGTGAGCGCACAGCTACCTCACCGAAGGAGTTCCGCCCGGCGTCGTGGCCGAGTACAGCTGAGCGTCAGGGCACCTCGCCCCGGCTTCGCGCGTTCGCGTACGCCGTCGCCGCGCGCAGCCGCTCCGCCGCCGTCGCCGTGCGGATCGCCTCCGGGGCGCAGTCCCACTCGCGGCCCCCTCCATAGGGGCGCAGCTGGACGTACGGGCCCTCGTGGCCCATCACCCGCCCCACACGGCCACTGCGCGTGTCGACGACGTACGCGCCCACCGGGAGGTTCGCCGGCACGTTCATGGCGCGCTCCTCAGCGCGGCCGCGAGGCGGGCCGCCGCGTCGACCGAACACCCTCCCAATTCGATCCGCGGACACGGGGCCTCCCTGGCGATGCTCGTCGGATCGATCCCCAATGACGGCAGCACAATTCCCGCTCGCGTCAGCGCGGCGCGCAATTCCTTCACGGTTTCCTCCGCCTGTTCGACACATGCCACTGCGTGGTGCTTTCCGTCCGCCTTCACGTGGCTCCCCTTCGCCTTCGGATTTCACTCTTCTCACCCCCACAGTGACGCACGCCACCTACACTCGGCAGCAGTCTGTCCTCTACAACTGCGGGGCAGCGGAAGGCGGTTGGCCATGGCCAATGGTTCGTGGCAGGCGGCCTGGGAGTTCTTCGGCGCGGAGCTGAAGCGACGCCGCGAGGAGGCCGGACTCAGCCAGTCCGCTCTGGGGGTACGGGTATTCGTATCCGGCGGATACATCGGCCAGTTCGAGCAGGCCATTCGAAAACCTCAGCTGGATGTGGCGCAGCGTATTGATGAGGTGCTGCAAACCGGTGGCTTTTTCGAACGGTTGTGGCGCAAGCTCATCAAGGATCAGCCTTTTACGGAGTACTTCGCGCACGCGGCGGAGCTGGAGCGGCTGGCGATCAAGATCTGCGAGTTCGAACCGGCTCTGATCCCCGGGTTGTTGCAGACTCCCGAGTACGCGCGGGGACTCTTCGCAGCAAGCAACCCGTTCGCAACGGACGAGTACATCGAGGAACTGCTCCGGGCACGCATGGACCGCACGGCACTCCTCAAGGACGCTACACGCCCCGTGTATTGGGTGATCGTGCACGAGACCGCTCTGCTCATCCCTGTCGGCGGTCCCCTCACCATGGCCGGCCAGCTCGCCCACCTCAGCTCGATGTCACGCGGACGCAAGGTGGTGCTTCAGGTGGTCCCCTTCGCCGCCGGGGCGCACCCGAGGATGGGCAAGATGATGAAGCTCATGGAGTTCGACGATGCTCCGCCAACCGTCTATACCGAAGGCGTGCATTCGTCGAGCCTGCTTGATGAGCCGTCAGTGGTGAAGCGAGTACAAGCGTCCTACGATCTGCTCAGGGCCGTCGCATTGTCGCCGGAGGCGTCCCTGGACCTGATCGATTCGGTGTCGGAGGACTACAGACGATGCGCGAGTACGACCTGAGCAACACCCCCTGGCGTAAGAGCAGCTACAGCAGCGGCGATGAAAGTGACAACTGCGTCGAGGTCGCCGACGGAGTCCCCGGTGTCGTCCCCGTGCGGGACAGCAAGGTCCCCCAGGGCCCCGCCCTGGTGATCGGCGCCGGTGCCTGGTCCGCGTTCGTGGCGATGGTCGCGCCTACTGACGACTGATCGCCCTCGTAATGCCCGCCGCGATCGTCGTCGCCAGGGTCCAGCCCAGAACAAGCAGGGTGTACCCGAACCACTGGTACGCCCCCTCCGCCGCGTACGCCTTCTCCTGGCCGAAGTCGACGATCGGGAGCAGCAGGTCCAGCGTGTAGAAGAGCGCGTTGAAGTCCGGGGACTCGTCCGGCTTCAGCGCGGGCGGCTCGCGCAGCGCGAACGTGACGGACCCGACGAGCAGCAGCGACAGCAGCCAGGCCGCCGCCCGCGTGGGCCGGAAGCCGTAGCCGACGGTCACGTCCTGGAGGTGGCCCCAGGCCCTGGCGTACCACGGCAGGGTCGCCCGGTGGCGGCGGTGCTTCGCGAGCTGCACCGTGCGGGCGGCCGCGTCGTCGCCGTTGCGGCGGTACGCGGCGGTGAGCTGTTCGTACGCGTACGGGACGTAGCCGTCGGTGTCCCGTTCCAGGACCTGGAGCCGGCGCTCGGCGGGCTCGTGCGGGCCAAGCCTGGCGTACGTCAGGCCGTCGAGGCGGACCTGGTCCGGCCAGGTCTCCGGGGCGATGTGGAGGAAGTCGAGTTGGCAGCCGCGCAAGGTGACGACACCCTGTATGGGCTCGGCCTCGGCCAGATAGAGGGAACCCCCGACCACGTTGCTGGCGCGCAGGGCCGTGCCGCCCGGATCGGAGAGGCGGGCGCCCTCGAAATCGATCATGCCGGGGATACGGGCGCCGGGCATGTTGAGCCGTCCGGATGCCTTCAGCCGCGCCACGTGCAGGTCCGTCCCCACGCTGAGGTTCGACGCGTGCAGGGCCGTACCTCCCGGATCGCTGAGCACCGCGTCGTCGAACGAGACGTACCCGGCGACGACTGCCCCCGCGAGGCGGACCTGGCCGTGGGCTGTGAAACCCTCGTCGGCCTGGAGGTCATCGTCGATCGTGACGCGGTTCAGGGCGAGGACGGGCTCGGAGTGCGCGACGCCCTGCTCCCCCACGTGCGCACCATTGAGGAAGACCGCCCCCGATATACGCGCGCCGCCGAGCCGGACGGGGCCCCGCACCCGGCACTTGGACATGCGCAGTGAGCCATCGACGCGCAGTGCGATGGCGTGCAGGCCGGGCAGGACGGAGCGGCTCAGGTTGAGCTGCCGCAGCTGTGCCCCGTACAGGTCGGGTACGTCGTCGAAGTAGCAGGCCCAGATGTGCACGGGTCCCGCGACGTCCGCGTACTGGAGATCGAGCCGCTCGCTGATCCGGGCCCCGGCGAGCCGGAGCACCGGCGTCTCCCCGTCGCGCCGGGGCCCGTTCAGGAGCAGCGCTCGCAGCACCTCCGCCCGGACGGTGCGCTCGGGCCCCCAGTAGGCACCGAATTCGGGGCCCTCCTCGCATGTCGTACGGAAGTCGACGTCCCGCCCGTGCGGAAACGCCTCCCACACCCGCCGCTCCGCGTCGGTCAGTTCGCTGATCTCCACCGGCGAGACATTATGCGAAGGCGTCGGACAGCGCCTGCGTCTCCGCGTACGAGGGGATCTCACCGCTCACCGACAGGTCCCGCGCCGCCGCCACCGCCGCGCCCAGTGCCGCGCGGAACAGCAGCGACCCGCAGCTGACCCGGCGTACGCCCGCCTCGGCGAGTTCCGGCAGGGAAGGTCCCTCAGGGGCGTGGAGGGTGTTGAGCGGGGTGTCTTCGAGGGCCGAGGTCAGCTCGGCGATGGCGCGCAGGTCGCGCAGGCCCGGGACGAACACCCCGTCCGCGCCCGCCCTGCGGTAAGCGGCCAGTCGTTCCCCGGTCTCCGGGGCCTTCCCCGCGCCCGGCAACCAGTACGTGTCGGTGCGGGCGTTGACGAAAAGCCTGCCGGTCGCGGCCTCTCGTACGGCGTGGAGGATCTCGCACTGGTGCATGAGGTCCCGCAGCGAGCCGTCCGGGCGGCCGTCCTCAATGTTGATGCCGACGACCCCTGCGGTCGCCAACTCGGCCACCAGGGACCCCACATCCCCGGGGTGGTCGCTGAAGCCGCCCTCGATGTCGACGCTGATCAGCGCGTCGAGGCGGGCCAGGCCGCGGGCCAGCCGGACCGTCTCCGCCCGGGTGGCGCCTGCCCCGTCAGGCAGGCCCGCCGCGGCCGCCACGCCCAGACTGGTCGTGCCGACCGCGCGGAAACCGGCCGCGACGAGCGCGGCGGCCGACGCGTGGTCCCAGGCGTTGGGCAGCAGCAGGGGCGCACCGGCGCGGTGCAGGTCGCGGAACTCCTCGTACCGAAGAAGCGTCGTCATGCCACGACCGTAAGGGCGTGACGTTTCGGCGTGGGGCGAAGTGTGCCGGCCGGTAGTCCCTCACTCCTGCCGCACCGGGAAGTATGCGCGGGGCGTGAGGCCCACGACGTGGTGGAAGGCGGCGGCGAAGGAGCTCGCGGAGGCGTAGCCGACGCGGTGGGCCACCGCCTCCAGCGGCAGGCCCTCGGCCAGGAGCGGCATCGCGGCACGCATGCGCATCCGTTGGCGCCACTGGCCGAAGGCGAGGCCCGTCTCGGTGGTGAAGAGGCGGGCCAGGGTGCGGGCGCTCGCACCGACCTGAGCGCCCCAGGCCGCCAGCTCGCGGCCGTCCGCCGGGTCGGCGGCCAGCGCCCGCGCGACCTCTCGGGCCCTCGGATCCGTCGGCTCGGGCGCGGACACGTCCGTCACGGGCACCGGGTGCAGCGTGTCGAAGAGGACCGCTTCCGCGCGGGCGCGGGCCTCCGGCGTCAGGTCGTCGCGCACCAAGTGGTCGAGGAGCGCGCGGAGCAGCGGGCCGACCATCAGGACCGTCGGCCCCGTCCAGGAGGTGGAGGCGGGGCAGTGGGCCGGGGGCAGGTACAGGCTGCCCATCAGTGCGTCGCCCTCCGACTCCGGCGCGTGGGGCAGGCCCGCGGGGATCCACAGGGCGAGGGACGGCGGCAGCAGCCAGGAGCCGCGGCCGGTGCGGATGCGGAGCAGTCCCCGCGCGGGCCAGGCTAGTTGGTGCTCGGTGTGGTGATGCGTGGGGAGGGCGTGGCCGCGGGGCATGGGGAAGTCGCCGATGAAGAGCGCGGTGCCGTGGGACCGGAGGTCGGCTGTCGGCTGTCCGTTGCGCGACATGGGTCGGCAGCCTAGCCCGTGGCGGCCGGGGCGGGCCCGGCCTAGCGTCGCCGTATGCCGATGAACTGGGCTCACCGCAGATTCTGCAGCTCCGAGAAGTGGGCGCGGATGGTCAAGGACCACGTGCTTCCGTGGGCGCTCGAAGGCGTCGAACTCGGCGACGACGTCGTGGAGATCGGCCCCGGGTACGGGGCGAACCTCCGCGCGCTCGTCGACCTGACGCCCCGCCTCACCGCCGTCGAGATCGACGGGGAGACGGCGCGGCTCCTGGAGCGGAAGTGGGGGAACCGCGCGCGGATCCTGCACGCGGACGGCGCGGCGATGCCGCTGCCCGACGCGGCGTATTCGTCCGTCGTCTGCTTCACCATGCTCCACCACGTCCCGACGGACGAACTCCAGGACCGCATCTTCGCCGAGGCGTTCCGCGTGCTGCGCCCCGGCGGTGTCTTCGCGGGCAGCGACGGGCAGCCGAGCCTCGCGTTCCGGGTGCTGCACCTCCGGGACACCAGCAACACGGTGTCGCCGGCAGGGCTCCCCGACCGCCTGAAGGCCGCGGGCTTCAGGGATGTGGTGGTCGGCCTGCACCCGCGCAATGGCGCGCTGCGCTTTCGCGCGCACAAGGCGTAGCTCAAAATGTGGACATGAAGAGTGACTTGTTCTCCAGTGACCACATGGCCCAGCCGGCCCTCGCCCCCGGCATGACGCTCCAGAATGCCAAATCCGTCAAGTACGCGGTGGACGGCGAGATGCTCGCCCGGCAGGGCGCCATGATCGCCTACCGGGGCGACCTGCAGTTCGAACGCAAGGGGCAGGGCGTGGGCGGCATGCTCAAGCGCGCCGTGACCGGCGAGGGGCTGCCACTGATGGCCGTGCGGGGCATGGGCGAGGCGTGGTTCGCGCACGAGGCGCAGAACTGCTTCATCGTCGACATCGAGCCCGGCGACGTCCTCACGGTCAACGGCCGCAACGTCCTCTGCTTCGACGCGACCCTCTCGTACGAGATCAAGACCGTGAAGGGCTCGGGCATCGCCGGGGGCGGGCTGTTCAACAGCGTCTTCACCGGCAGCGGGCGGCTCGGCCTGGTCTGCGACGGGAATCCGCTGGTGATCCCCGTGTCGCCGCAGCAGCCCGTGTACGTCGACACGGACGCGGTGGTCGGCTGGACCGCCGGCCTGAGCACGTCCCTGCACCGCTCGCAGTCCATCGGGTCGATGATCCGCGGCGGCTCGGGCGAGGCCGTGCAGCTGAAGCTGGAGGGCGAGGGGCACGTCATCGTGCGGCCGAGCGAGGTGACGCCGCAGAAGGCGCAGCAGCACTGAGCCCCCGGACGCGGTACGCGGTACGCGGTGACGGTGACGGTGACGGTCGATAACCGGCCGAGTGCCGCTACAGCCGGTGAGCAGGCGTCTTGTGCAAGCAAGTACCTTTCGTCTCATGCTTGTTGACCAAGGAGACGAGAGGGCGGGTGTGCGGCTGCGGCCGCCGCGCCATTCCCTGGACCGCCGCGCCGTCGCCTGGTGGCGTACGCAACTGCTGCTGACGACGGCCGTCCCGGTGGGCCTCCTGGTCCTGCTCGCCGTGCTCATCGCACCGGCCCGCTTCTGGCTGCTGCTGCCCGCCGCGGTCATCGCGGTGCCGGGGCTGCTGGCCGGGGCACTGCTCCCGCTGTGGTGGTACAAGGTGCACCGCTGGGAGGTCACCGAGGACGCGGTGTACGTGCGGACCGGCTTCTTCTGGATGGAGGGCCGGATCGCGCCGATGTCGCGGCTCCAGACGGTCGACACGATGCGCGGGCCCGTCCAGCGGGTCTTCGGGCTGACGACCGTGACGGTCACCACGGCGTCCGCCAAGGGCGCCCTGAAGGTCAAGGGGCTCGACCACGCGACCGCCGCCGAACTGGCCGAGCGGCTCGCCCTCGTCACCCAGGCGACGCCGGGGGACGCGACGTGAGCGGCGTGGCCGAGTCCTCCGGTGCCCCCACGGCCTCCGGTGCCCCCGGTGTCGGCGATGTCCGTGACGCCTCCGATGCCCACGACGAGCCCGGCTGGCGGCGGCTCGACCGGCGTTCGCTGCTCGTCACCGTGCAGATGACCGGCGGCGTGGTGACCGCCATCGGCCTGCCGGTCACCCTCAGCTTCCAGGGCTGGGTGGACATGGGGCCCGTGATCGCCTGGGCGGTGGGGCTGAGTCTGCTGGTGATCGCGTGCGGCGTCTGGCTCGACGCGCTGCGGCTGCGCCACAGCCGCTACCGCGTCGGCCCCGAGCGGGCCGAGCTGCGCAGCGGCATCCTCTTCGCCAAGCACCGCTCCCTGAGCCGCGAGCGGATACGTTCCGTCGACCTCGTCGCCCACCCGCTGCTGCGCCTCCTCGGCCTGGTGGAGGTCCGGATAGGCACCGGCGAGCAGAGCTCCGCCCAGGAGGCCACCCTCGAACTCCGCCCCGTCCGCAGGGCCGAGGGCGAGCGGCTGCGGCGCGAACTGCTCAGCCGGGCGGCCCCCGACGCCGCGTCGGACGCGGAGGGCACGATCGCCGCCCTCGACTTCCGCTGGATCAGGTACGCCCCGCTGTCCTTCGTCACCTCCGCGCTCGCCGCCGCGGCGGGCGGCGCGGTGATGCAGGTCAGCGAGTGGTTCGGGGTGCAGGAGGAGGTCATCGAGTGGGTGGGTGACCTGTTCCGGGGGATGTCCGTGGCGGGCATCGTGCTCGCCCTGGTCGCGGGGGCGCTCGCGGCCGGGTCGGTGGGGGCGCTCGGACTGTGGGTCGAGATGTGGTGGAACTACCGCCTCGAACGGGAGCCCGGCGGGACGCTGCGGGTGCGGCGCGGGCTGCTCACGACGCGCTCGGTCTCCCTGGAGGAGGCCCGGCTGCGCGGTGTCGACGTGGTGGAGCCGCTGGGCCTGCGGCTGTCGGGCGCGGCCCGGGTCGACGCGGTCGCCACGGGTCTGTCCCGGCGTGACGAGGAGGACCAGGCGGGCCCCAGCACCCTGCTGCCCGCCGCGCCGCGCCGGCTCGCCGACGAGGTGGCGGCGCGCGTCCTGCGGGAGCCGGTGACGCCCACCGCCGCGCGGCTCACGGCCCATCCGCGGGCGGCGCGGTCCCGGCGGATCCGCTGGGCGGTGTCGGCGGCGCTGGCGCCCGCGCTGGTCCTGCTGCTGCTCGGGGCGCTCATCGGGCTGCCGACGCTGACGTATCTGGGGGCGGGCGTCGCGGTGGTCCTGGTGCCGGTGGCGGTGGCGCTCGCCTGCGACGCGTACCGCAGCCTGGGGCACGCGCTCGACGCCGACTACCTGGTCGTACGCTCCGGCACGCTGCGCCGCTCCACGGTGGCGCTGCGCCGCGGCGGCGTCATCGGCTGGACCGTCAAGCAGTCCGTGCTCCAGCGCCGGGCGGGCCTGGTCACCCTGAGCGCGACGACGGCCGCGGGCGCGCAGGCGTACGCGGCGTACGACGTGGGAGAGGCGGAGGGGCTGGTGTTCGCGGAGCGGGCGGTACCGGGTCTTCTGACCCCGTTCCTGGAAGGGGCCCCCACCACGCCCTCGTAAGGGCGCAGGCTCGCGCCCCGTAAGAGGCGCAGGCGGCATCGCCAGCGGCTCCGCCGCGGGGTCGCCCCGTAAGGGGCGCGGGGAACTGCGCGACCAGCCACAACGAACCCGCGGGCTCCAGACCGGCACACGCCCCCGCAAGGGGCGCGGGGAACTGCGCGACCAGCCACAACGAACCCGCACAGTCCCCACACGCCCGCCCCCCTGAACTCAGCGAGCGGCCCGCTTCTCGTAGCCGACGAGGCGCACGCACACAGCAAGCCCCTCGATCGCCTGCTCCAGCTCCGCGAGGCTCGGATAGCTGGGCGCGATGCGGATGACGGCGTCGCGCGGGTCGTTCCCGTACGGGTGCGTCGCCCCGGCCGGAGTGAGGACGATCCCCGCCTCGGCGGCGCGGCGCACGACCTCCTTGGCGCAGCCGTCCGGGACTTCGAGAGTGACGAAGTAGCCGCCCCTGGGCGACGTCCAGGAGGCGAGGCCCGTGGAGCCGAGCTCCGCGTCCAGGATGCGGGCGACCGTCTCGAACTTGGGCTGCAGCAGGGCGCGCTGCCGCTCCATGTGGGCGCGTACGCCGTCCGCGTCCTTCAGGAACATGACGTGCCGCAGCTGGTTGACCTTGTCCGGGCCGATCGAGCGCTTCTGGTTGTTGGCGAGGAGCCACTTCACGTTGGCGGGCGACGAGCCGAAGAAGGCGACGCCCGCGCCCGCCGCCGTGATCTTCGAGGTGGAGCCGAAGACGAAGGCGCGGTCCTCGTGCCCGGCCGTGGCGCAGGCGGCGAGCAGGTCGGCGATCTCGGCGGGCTCGTCGGTGAGGTGGTGGGCGGCGTACGCGTTGTCCCAGAAGATCCGGAAGTCCGGGGCGGCGGTGGGCATCGCGGCGAGCCGCGCGACGGTCTCGTCGCTGTAGACGACGCCGTCGGGGTTGCTGTACTTCGGCACGCACCAGATGCCCTTGACCGCCGGGTTCCCGGCTACGAGCCGCTCGACCTCGTCCATGTCGGGGCCTTCGGCGGTCATCGGCACGGGGATCATGTCGATGCCGAACCGCTCGCAGAGCGCGAAGTGCCGGTCGTAGCCGGGCACCGGGCAGAGGAACGCGATGCGCCCCTGGTCCACCCAGCGCGACTCGGCGCCGGGCAGCACGCCGAGGAGGGCGTGCACGAGGCAGTCGTGCATCAGCTCCAGGCTGGAGTTGCCGAGCGCGAGCAGCTGCCCGGCGGGCACCTGGAGCAGCTCGGCGAAGATCTCCCGGAGCTCGGGCAGGCCCTGGAGCCCGCCGTAGTTGCGCACGTCGGTGCCGTCGGCGGAGGTGTGCCGTCCCCCGGGCAGGCTCAGCAGGTCCTCGGCGAGGTCGAGCTGCTCCGGCGCCGGCTTGCCCCGCGTCAGGTCGAGGGAGAGCCCGCGCCCGGCGAGCTCCTCGTAGTCCCGCCGCGCCCGCTCGAGCAGCCCGGCGAGGGCCGGGGCGTCGGGGGCCGGGGCGTCGGGGCTCAGCTCGGTGGTCATGGTGTCGCCTCTCGCAGGTCGGGTTAAGCCTGCCGAGGATACAAACCGGCGCGGCACGACGGCGGCGCCGTCCGGCCCGTGAGCGGACACACCGGGACACACCGGCGGCGCACCAGCGGGCGCAGCGGCGGACGCACCGGCGGGCACCGCACGTCCTGACCCCAGATTTCCCACCCGTGCGGGCGCGCTGCGTGGAGTCTTGACCCGCCCCCCGCCCGCTCCTATCGTCGCCACGCCACCCATGACGTAGGACGTGGGACCTCTCAGGTAGGCAAGGGAGACACAGTGACCGATCTGCCCTCTCCGACCGTGCGCCGCGCCGTCCTGCCGGACCGCCGGGCCTTCCTCAAGTACTCGGGTGCGCTGAGCGCGGCCGCCGCCGTCACGACCACGCTCTCCGCCTGCTCTTCGGGACCCGAGTCGACCAATGAGACCGGGGGCGGCGGTCAGGGCGGCGGGTCGACGCTCACGGCCGTCATCGGGTACGGGAACGACGGCAGCTGGGACCCGACCCAGACCGCGTCCGCCTTCGCGATGGCCGGCAACGAACACATCTACGAGGGGCTGCTCGGGACCGATCCGATCACCCGTGAGCCGTACGCCGCGCTCGCCACGGAGATCCCGAACGACCTCAAGGCGACGACGTGGAAGTTCACCCTGCGGCCGGGGGCCAAGTGGCACGACGGGAAGCCCGTCACCGCCGACGACGTCGTGTTCGTCTTCGACCGCATCCTCGACCCGAAGACCCAGACGCTCGCCAAGGGCTTCTTCGCGAGCTGGCTGAAGGAGGTCAGGAAGGTCGACGCGACCTCCGTCGAGCTGGTGCTGAAGTTTCCCTTCCCCGACGGTGCCGCCCGGCTCTCCCTCGCCAAGATCATGCCGAAGCACGTGTTCGGGAAACCCGGCGCCTGGGACGACGCGACCAAGGGGAAGGCGGTGGGTTCCGGACCGTACAAGCAGGCCTCGCACCACCCGAAGTCGAACACCACCTTCGAGGCCTTCGACGACTACAACGGCCCGCGCAAGGCCGCCTTCAAGAAGATGAACTGGCTGACCATCGTGGACGCCGCGCCGCGCGTCGCGAAGATCTCCGGCGGCAGCGCGGACGCGGAGATCGCCGACAACATCCCGTACGCCAACATCGAGCAGCTGAAGAAGGGTGGGATGACCGTCGAGGGCGGGGCCGGGATGAACAATCTCTTCCTGCTCTTCAACACGGCCCACAAGCCGTTCGACGACGTCCGTGTCCGGCAGGCCCTGCACTACGCCATCGACCGCGACAAGATGATCCAGGCCGCCCTCAAGGGCCACGGCAAGGCGTCCACCTCCTTCCTCAACGAGGCCAACCCCTCCTACCGGCCCGCCAAGACCGTCTACGGATACGACCTGGCCAAGGCCAAGAAGCTGCTGAAGGACGCGGGCGTCGGCTCGCTGAAGATCAACCTCATGGCGGTCAACGTGAGCTGGATCGTGGACTGCCTGCCGACCATCCAGGACGGCTGGGAGAAGCTCGGCGTCGAGGTCACCCTCGACCCGCAGGAAACCACCGCCGTCTTCACCAAACTGGACCAGAAGAAGGACTTCCAGATCGTCGCGGCCGCCTCGAACCCCAACCAGTTCGGGCTCGACGCCGACCTGATCATGCATTACAACTACGGCCCCGAGAACCTCTGGATGGGGTACGCGCGGTGGGCCGACGACGCCGTCGCCAAGAAGCTCTTCAAGGACATGGCCGCCGCCACCCGCGAGCCCGAGGCCGGCCGGAAGAAGACCATGATCCAGGAGTACATCGACGTCGTCGCGGAACAGGCCGTCCTCTACCCCGTCGTCCACAACGAACTCATGACCGCCTGGGACCCGAAGAAGGTCACCGGCGTCAAGGCCCAGCCCTATCCCGGTATCAACCTCCTCCAGGCCAAGTGGGCTTGACCGGCACGTGAGGTGAGGAGTCGTACGCCTTGACCGCAGTCCTCAGAATCCTGGCCCGCCGCGTCGCCCTGCTCGTCCCGCTGCTGCTCGGCATCGTGCTCTTCGTGTTCCTCGTGATGCGCTTCTCGGACGTCGACCCGGCGTCCGCGTTCTTCCAGGGCGCCAACCCGACACCCGAGCAACTGCACGCGTTCCGGGAGGAGAACGGGCTCCTCGACCCGCTGCCCGTCCGCTACGTCGCCTTCGTCGGCGACCTGCTCCACGGCGACATGGGCATCAGCGTCCTCAACCGCTCCCCCGTCGTCGACCAGGTCACCACCGCTCTGCCGCTCACCATGCAGCTCACCTTCCTCGGGCTCGGCATCGCGGTCGTCCTCTCCCTCACCCTCGGCGTCACCGCGGCGATCTACCGCGACCGGCTGCCCGACCAGCTGATCCGCGTCGTCTCCCTGACCGGTGTCGCGGCGCCCGGCTTCTGGCTGGCGCTGCTGATGATCCAGTACCTGGCCGTGGACCTCGGCTGGTTCCCGACCGGCGGCTACATCAACCCCGCCGACTCCCTCACCGGCTGGCTGAAGACCATGACGCTGCCCGCGCTCGCGCTCTCCCTGCCGGTGGCGGCCGGTCTCACCCGCATCATCCGCACCGCCGTGGTCGAGGAGCTCGACAAGGACTACGTCCGCACCGCCATCGGCAACGGCCTCCCCCCGGTGGTCGTCGTCGGCCGCAACGTCCTGCGCAACGCCCTCATCAACCCGCTCACCGTCCTCGGCCTGCGCGTCGGCTATCTGCTCGGCGGCGCCGTCGTCATCGAGACGATCTTCTCGCTGCCCGGCATGGGGAAGCTGATGATCGACGCCGTGAAGAACGGCGACCCGGCCGTCGTCCAGGGCGTCGTCATCACCACGGCCGTCGGCTTCGTCGTCGTGAACCTCGTCATCGACGTCCTCCACCTCCTGGTCAACCCACGCCTGAGGGGGTCGAGTTGATGTTCACCTCACGCAAGGAGCTGACCGAGCGCCTCGCCGTGCCCGGCCTGCGGATCCGCTCCTTCCGCAAACTTCCCGTGCTGTCCCGGATCGCGGTCGGCGTCGTCGGCCTCGTCGTCCTGGTGGCCCTGTTCGCCCCGCTCATCGCCCCGCACGACCCGCTCGACCAGCAGCCCCAGACCGACGGCACGGGGCACCCCTCCGCCGACCACTGGATGGGCCAGGACAGCCTCGGCCGCGACATCCTCAGCCGGCTCATGTACGGGGCGCGCTGGTCGCTGGCCATCGGGCTCGGCGCCACCCTGCTCGCCCTCGTCGCCGGCGCCCTCATCGGCGCGATCGCGGCCACCTCCCGCAAGGCCGTCGACGAGACGCTGATGCGTTGCCTGGACGTCGTCATGGCGTTCCCGGGGATCGCGCTCGCCGCCGTGCTCGTCGCGGTGTTCGGCGGCGGCATCCTCGTCCTGATCTGCGCCATCGCCTTCCTGTTCACCCCGCCCATCGCCCGTGTCGTACGGGCCAATGTCCTCGACCAGTACGGCGAGGACTATGTCGTCGCCGAACGGGTCCTCGGCGCCCGCACCCCACACATCCTGATCCGCCACGTCGCCGTGAACTGCGCGGCGCCCGTCCTGGTCTTCTGCACCGTGCAGGTCGCCGAGGCCATCGTCTTCGAGGCCTCGCTCTCCTTCATCGGCGCCGGTGTGCGGCCGCCCGACCCGTCCTGGGGCAGCGTCATCGCCGACGGCAAGAACATGGTCCTGATCGGCGGCTGGTGGGCGACGGTCTTCCCCGGGCTCCTGATGCTGCTCACCGTCCTCGCCCTGAACATCCTCTCCGAGGGCGTGTCGGACGCCTGGGCGGCCCCGTCCGGCCGTGACGTCGTGGGCCCTGCCCGCACGCAGGACCGCCTGGAGACCCCCGAGCCCGGCAGCGGCCGGGTCCTCGAACTCCCCGGCCTCACGGAGGCGGCGCACCGCCTCCGCTCCCGCGCCCGCCCCCTCCCCACCGGCGCCCCTGTCCTCGCCGTGACCGGCCTGACCATCTCCTTCCCGCAGCGCCACGAGGGCGTGGACATCGTCGACGGCATCAGCTTCGACGTACGCCCCGGTGAAGTACTCGGCCTCGTCGGCGAGTCCGGCTGCGGCAAGTCACTGACCGCGCTGACAGTGATGGGCCTGGAGCCGAAGGGCGCCCGGGTCGGCGGCCGCATCACCTTCGACGGACAGGAGCTGACCGTCCTGCCCCCGCGCGCCCGGCGCCGCCTGCTCGGCCACGACATGGCGATGATCTACCAGGACGCCCTGTCGTCCCTGAACCCGGCGATGACGGTCCGCTCCCAGCTCAAACAGGTCGTACGACGAGGTGGCCGCCGCACCGCGCGCGAACTCCTCGACATGGTGGGCCTCGACCCCGAACGCACCCTGCGCAGCTACCCGCACGAGCTGTCCGGCGGCCAGCGCCAGCGCGTCCTGATCGCCATGGCCCTCTCCCGCGACCCGAAACTGATCGTCGCCGACGAGCCGACGACCGCGCTGGACGTCACCGTGCAGGCGCAGATCATCCAGCTGCTGCTGCGGCTGCGCGAGGAGCTGGGCTTCGCGCTGATCCTCGTCTCCCACGACCTGGCGCTCGTCGCCGACGTCACCGACCGGGTCGTGGTGATGTACGGCGGGCAGATCGTCGAGACGGGCGTGACGGCGGACCTCGTGGAGTCCCCCGCGCACCACTACACGCGCGGCCTGCTCGGCTCGGTGCTCTCCCTGGAGTCGGCGGCACAACGCCTCACCCAGATCAAGGGGGTCGTACCGTCCCCGGCGGACTTCCCCCAGGGGTGCAGGTTCGCGGACAGATGCCCGCTGGCGAGCGAGGTGTGCCGTACGACGACACCGGAGCTGGCGGGCACACCGGCCCACTCGGCGGCCTGCCACCACCCGGCGGACGCGCCCTGGGGGGAGCGCCCCGCAGGGGCGCCTCCCAGGGGCGCGGGGAACTGCGCGACCAGCCACGACGGAGCGTGACCCGAAATGACGACCACCCCCATCGTCGAGTTGGACGACGTTCACGTAGTACACAAGGCCAGGTCGGGCGGCCTGTTCTCCCGGGACAAGGTGTACGCCCTGACCGGCGCCACCCTCACCGTCGCCGGAGGCGAAACCGTCGGCATCGTAGGAGAGTCCGGCTGCGGCAAGTCGACCCTCGCCAAGGTCCTCGTGGGCGCCCAGCGGCCCACCGCCGGAACCGTCTCGTTCCGCGCCCACGACCTGTGGAGGATGACGCCCGCCGAGAGGCGGAGTTCCATCGGCTCCCACACGGGCATGATCTTCCAGGACCCCTCGACCGCCCTGAACCGCAGGCTGCCGGTCGGGCGGATCCTCCGTGACCCTCTCGACGTGCACAAGCGCGGGACGCCCAGAGAACGGGACGAACGCGTACGGGAGTTGATGGCCCTGGTCGGTCTGCCGAAGGCCCTCGCGGACGGGCTGCCCGGCCAGCTGTCCGGCGGCCAGAGACAGCGCGTGGCGATCGCCCGCGCCCTCGCGCTCGAACCCGACCTGCTGGTCGCCGACGAGCCGACGAGCGCCCTCGACGTGTCCGTCCGCGCCCAGATCCTCAACCTCCTCCTCGACCTGAAGGAACGCCTCGGCCTCGCTCTCGTGTTCGTGTCCCACGACATCCAGACCGTCCGCAGGATGAGCGACCGGGTCGTCACGATGTACCTCGGCCGGATCGTCGAGGAGGCGCCGGCCGCGGAGATCCTGGACCGCGCCCGGCACCCGTACACCCGCGCCCTGTTCTCCGCGACGCCCGGCCTGCTCGACCCCATCGACCCGATTCCGCTGGCCGGTCCCGTGCCGTCGGCGACCCGGCCACCGAGCGGCTGCCCGTTCCGCACCCGCTGCTGGAAGGCGGACGAGGAGTGCGCCACCGCCATGCCGGAGGCCCGGTCGGCGGGCGCGGGGCACCGGTTCCGCTGTTTCCACCCCGTCGACGAGGGAGAGTCGACCCACGAACTCGTCACCCAGGCCGCCGCCACGGCCACGGCCTCCGGAACGGCCGCCGCCACGGCTTCCGGAGCGGCTTCCGGCCCGGCCTCTGTCACCGCACCGAGGGAGCATCCATGACCCTTCCCACTCCGCTGACCGGTGTCGTCCCGCCCGTCTGCACCCCGCTGACACCGGACCGCGAGGTGGACACCCCCTCCCTCACCAGACTCGTCGACCACCTGGTCGCGGGCGGTGTCGACGGCCTGTTCGTGCTCGGCTCGACCTCGGAGGTCGCTTACCTGACGGACCGGCAGCGGGCCCTCGTCGTCGACACGGTCGTCCGGCACGTGGGCGGCCGGCTGCCCGTCCTCGCCGGAGCGATCGACATGACCACGCCCCGCGTCCTGGACCACGCCCGCACCGCCGCCCGGGCGGGCGCGGACGCGGTCGTGGTCACCGCGCCCTTCTACACGCGGACCCACCCGGCCGAGATCGCCCGCCACTTCCGCCTCGTCGCGGAGGGCTGCGCGGTGCCGGTCTTCGCGTACGACCTGCCGATGGCGGTGCACACCAAGCTGGGCGCAGGCCTGGTCCTCGAACTGGCCAGGGACAGCGTCCTCGCGGGCCTGAAGGACTCCAGCGGCGACGAGGGCGCCTTCCGGAGCGTCGTCCTCGGCAAGCGGTCGGAGCCGGGGCTCGCCGGGTTCAGCGTCCTCACCGGCTCCGAGGTGACGGCCGACTCGGCGCTCGCGATGGGCGCCGACGGCGTCGTGCCCGGCCTCGGAAACGTGGACCCCGGCGGATACGTGCGCCTACACCGGGCGTGCCGGGAGGGCGACTGGGCGCGGGCGCGGGCCGAACAGGAGCGGCTGTGCGGGCTGTTCGGGATGGTGGCGGCCGGGGATCCGGCGCGGATGGGCGGGAGCTCGTCGGCGCTCGGCGCGTTCAAGGCGGCGCTGCGACTGCGCGGGGTGATCGACTGCGCGGCCACGGCGGAGCCGCAGATCCCGCTCTCACCGGCGGAGACCGAACGGGTCGGCAAGCACCTGGCGACGGCCGGGCTGCTGTGATGACGTCTGCTACTTGATGTCCGTGTCGCCGAGGGCCTCCATCACCTGGCGGAGCCCGTCGGCCGCCTTCGCGACCTCTGCTACCAGCTGGGCGGCGCCTTCGGCCCGGCCGTCGCCGCCGCGATCTCACTCCGCTGACGGGACCGCCCCCCTCGGATGGCGCTCAGGCCGAGGTCACCGATCCGGGGGCGACGAGCCCCGACTCGTACGCCATGATGACCAGTTGGGCCCTGTCGCGGGCCCTCAGCTTTCCCATGATGCGGCTGACGTGGGTCTTCGCGGTCAGGGGGCTCAGGCCCAGCGTGTCGGCGATCTCCTGGTTGTTGAAGCCGCGCGCGACGAGCCGCAGGACCTGCCGCTCCCGCTCCGAGAGGTTCTCGGGCCCGCCGGTGAGGGGCATCTCCGCGTCCGGGGCCCGCAGCACGCGGGCGATGAGGCGCGCCGTGGGTCCTGGCGACAGGAGAGAGTCGCCGGCCGCCACCGTGCGTATCGCGTCGAGGAGTTCGGCCGGTTTGGTGTCCTTGACCAGGAAGCCGGACGCGCCCGCGCGGAGCGCGTCGACGACGTGCTCGTCCGTGTCGTACGTCGTCAGCATCAGGACCTTCACGCCCGCCAGGTCCTCGTCGGCCGCGAGCAGCCGGGTCGCCTCGATGCCGTCGAGGTCGGGCATGCGGATGTCCATGACGACGAGGTCGGCGCGCTCGGAGCGGGCCAGGTCGACCGCCGAGCGGCCCGTGCCCGCCTGCCCCACGACCTCCATGTCGGGCGCCGAGTCGACGAGCATCGCGAACGCCGCGCGCACCAGCGTCTGGTCGTCGGCGAGCAGCACACGGATGGGCACCGTCATGACAGTCCTCCCAGAGACACGGGTGCGAGGGGCAGCACCGCGGACACCATGAAACCCCCCTCCGGGCGCGGACCCGCGTCCAGGGTGCCGCCGACCGTGCGGGCCCGCTCCCGCATCCCGACGAGCCCGTACCCCGGCGCGTGGCCGGTCTCCTGGGCGGTGCCGGAACCGTCGTCCGTGATGCGCACGCACAGCGCCGCGTCCTCGGTGCGCACCGACACCCGGACGGTGATGCCGGGGCCCGCGTGCCGTACGACGTTGGTGAGCGCCTCCTGCACGATGCGGTAGGCCGCGGCGCCCACGGCGGCCGGTGCCCGGCACTCGGCCACCGCCAACTCGACGCGGGCGCCCGCGGTGCGGGCCGCGGCGGCGAGGTCGGGCAGCCCGTCGAGACCGGGCAGCGGTCCTCTGGCCTCGCCCGCCTCGTCCTCGGTGCCGGACCTCAACACCTGGAGGGTGGCGCGGAGTTCCCCGCGGGCGCTGCGGCAGGTCTCGGCGACGTCGTCGAGCGCCTTGGCGACGGCCGCGCGGTCGAGGCGGTCCGGGTCGGCGGCCAGGACGTGCGCGGCGACGGACGTCTGGACGCCGACGAGGGTGATGCTGTGCGCGAGCAGGTCGTGCAGGTCGCGGGCGACCCGCAGCCGCTCCTCGGCGACGCGGCGGCGCGCCTCCTCCTCGCGGGTGCGCTCCGCGCGTTCGGCCCGCTCCAGTACGGAGCTGACGTACTGGCGGTGGATGCGGACGTATACGCCGAGGAGCAGGAAGGCGACGATCCAGCCGGAGATGCGCAGGGACTGCGCGCCCTCGGCCATGCCTTCGTGGAACTTCACGCTCAGCATGGCGCCCATGACACCGGCGCCGATGAGGAGCGTGTTGCGGGGCCGGGTGCGGGAGGCCACGGTGAACAGCGCGACCATCGACACGGCCATGGGTGCGGTGTGGTTGTTGTCCAGGGAGTGGTAGGTCAGCAGGATCGCCATCAGGGTGACCATGACGCGCACCGGGGCGCGGCGCCGCCACACGACGACGATGTGGGCGACGAGCAGCAGCGCCCAGCCGGCCACGTCCGGCACCTGCCCGTTGTCCCGCACGACCCGCACGATCACGACGGCGCTGACTGCCATGGCGAGGGCGAACAAGGCGTCCGTGCGCAGGCGTTCGCCGGGCGCGGCCGGTCCGAGAACACGCTCGACGAGGTTGCGGCGGACGAGGCCACGCCCTGTGCCCTGACCGGTCTCGGGAGATTCCACGGCTGCATCCTCCAGCACGCGGGTGCCCCTCCGGGAGGGGAGGGGCACCCTGAAGTTGCGGCTCAAGGCGACGCGACCCGCACAGGCTCGGCCTCGCGGGGCGGCGGGGCGGGCGCGGCGGGGGCCTTGGAGAGCGGTCCCGGCCACCACACCTTCCTGCCGAGTGCCACGCTCGCGCTCGTCACCAGGTACGTGCGGACGAGGAAGGTGTCGAGGAGCACGCCGACGGCGATGACGAAGCCCAGTTCGACGAGTTGGACCAGCGGCATGTTGGTCAGCACGGCGAACGTCGCGGCGAGGACGAGCCCCGCGGAGGCGACGACACCGCCGGTGGTGCGCAGGGAGGTGAGCGCGGCCGTCCCCGGTTCGGCCCCGTTCAGGCACTCCTCCCGCATGCGGTGCATCAGGAAGATGCCGTAGTCCACGCCGAGTGCGACGAGGAAGACGAAGGAGAGCAGCCCGAGCCCCGGGTCGGTGCCCTCGAACCCGAAGAGCGGTTCGAAGACGAGGCCCGCGATGCCGAGCGAGGCACCCCACACGGCGACGACCGCGGCGAGCAGCAGCAGCGGCGCGACGAGGCTGCGCAGGAGGGCGACGAGGACCAGCAGGACCGCGCCGAGGACGAGCGGGACGACGATGTTCCGGTCGCGGGCGTTGGTGTCCTTCAGGTCGAGCTGTTGGGCGCTGGGGCCGCCCACGTAGGAGGCGTCGAGGCCGTCGCGGAGCGCCTCGATGGTCGCGGTCTCCCCGGCCGACTCGGGGGCGGACGCCGCGGTGACGGTGATCTCGGTCCAGCCTTCGGCGGTACGTCCCCGTTCTGCGCTGTCGACGCCCTTCGTGCCGCGGATCTCGGCCAGGGAGGCGTCGGCCCGGTCGGCGGGGGTCATGACGGTGATGGGCTGGGTGCCGCGCTCGGGGTAGGCGGTGGCGAGGGTCTCCATGGCGGACACGGATTCGGGGGTCTTGGTGAAGGAGTCCTCCTGTTTGAGCGCGCCCGGCAGGTTGAGCGCGCCGAGGGCGAGCGCGCCGAGCAGCACGGCGCCGCTCGCGAGCACGGTGAGGGGCCTGCGCCCGGCCGAGCTGCCCATCGCGGCGAAGAGACTGCGCCGCTGTTTCGGGGTGCTCCCGAACGCGGGTACGAGCGGCCAGAACACGCGCCGTCCGAGCAGGACGAGCACGGCGGGCAGCAGCGTCAGCATCGTGACGAGGGCGCAGAGCACGCCGACCGTGCCGAGCGGGCCCATGCCGCGGCTGCTGTTGAGGTCGGCGGCGAGCAGGCAGAGCAGTCCGGCGGCGACGGTCCCGGAGGAGGCGAGGACGGCGGGCCCGCAGCCGCGCAGGGCGGCGACCATCGCGTCGTAGGGCTGTTCGATGCGCCTGAGCTCCTCCCGGTAGCGGGAGACGAGCAGCAGCGCGTAGTCCGTCCCCGCGCCGAACACGAGGATGGTCATGATGCCCGAGCTCTGCCCGGAGACGGAGGTCCCGAAGCCCTGGTTGAGTCCGTACGCGACGCCCATCGCGAGGTAGTCGGCGACGCCCGCGACGGCGAGGGGCACGAGCCACAGGAAGGGGCTGCGGTAGATGAGGATGAGCAGCAGGGCGACGACGCCCGCGGTGGTGTAGAGCAGGGGTCCGCCGAGCGAGTTGTAGACCTCGCTCGCGTCGGTGTCGAGGGCTCCGGCCCCGCCCACGTCCACGCTCAGCCCGTCCTCGCCGCGGGCGGTCTCCCTGACGTCCTCGACGAGGGCGTCCCGCTTCTCCTCGTCCTGTCCGGGCTCGGTGGTGGCGATCGGGTACATGAGGGTGGTGCCGTCCTCGGAGGGCACGGCCTCGGGCTTCGCGACGAGCCGGTGGGCGCCCGCTATCTCGGCGACCTGGTTGCCCGCGGTCGTCCGGTCGGCGGCGGTGAGCCCGCCGTCCCGGTGGTAGACGAGCACCAGCTCGGTGGCCTCGCCGCCCGGCAACCGCTCCTGGATCTTCGCGACTTCGGTGGACGCGGCGCTCGCCGGCAGATAGTCGACGGCCCGGTCCTTCTGGACGTCGGCGAGCTTCGCCGCGAACGGCGAGGCCAGTGCGAGCACGACGATCCACAGCCCCAGGAACACCCAGGGCACGGCGCGCCGTCGCCGTCGCGGCGCGGCAGAGGTCTGTGCGGGCCCCATGACGGGCCTCCTTCGGCAGGGGTGACGTTTTCGGGGTCAACCCTGCCGGGACCGCGCCCGCAATCCGTCGGGCCGACGGGCGAGTTGGGCGGTACGGCCCGGGGAGGCGGCGGGCCGCACCTACTCCCCGGGGAGTAGGTGCCGTGTCTCCCGGCGACGGCCGGAGAGCGCGCCTCCGCTCAGGACGGCGTCCGCGCCGCCACCAGGAGGCGGGCGACGTCCTCCGAGCAGATCGTGAGCGCGCAGCCCGCCGTGGTGAGCACGTCCCGCTCCGCGGGGGTGTACGGGCCGTCGGCGAGGGCGATGCGGGCGCCCTGGAGGAGCAGGGCCTCGCGGCCCGCGGGGGCGAGGTGCGGGGCCAGGGGGCCGAGCGCCTCGTGGAGTTCGATGGCGAGTCCGGGGAGGCCGGGGCCGCAGTCGGAGTCGCCGGTGTGCCCCGCTTCGGTGGCGAGCGTGTCGACGAGGGCGACGAGCCGTTCCTCGGAGCAGTCCTCGTGCCCGGCCCCGCTCAGCGCGCAGACGGCCGTCTCGATGACCGCGCGGGAGCCGGTGCCGCCCGTGGAGAGGACGGCGACGACGATCGCGTGCACGGCGTCGCGGAGCATCGCGGAGAGCCGGGTGGTGGTGGGGTGGTCCAGGACGTCCGGGTCGAACAGGTCCTGACAGGCGGCGCACTGGATGACGGGTCCGCGGGTGCCGCGCGGCACGACGGGCAGGCCGAGCAGGACGAAGCGGCGCCGGCCGGTGAGGCGCTGGTAGTTGCGGTCGCCGCCGCAGGCCGGGCAGAAGAACTCGCCGTCGCCGACGGTGTCCCAGGCGGTGTGCATGCCGACCACGCGCCTGCACAGCGCCCGCCCACGGGAGACCGGCTTGGCGGGGATGCGGGAATTCCGGCCGTTTCGTCCACGATCTGGCAGCACCACACACCTCCGTAACTTCCCGGCTGCATTGCCGCGTTGGCGTGATGTTAGCCACATCGATGATGCGGCGTCAGCATCTCGTACAGGAGAGCGAGCCGGACATGGCCGGGAGACGACGCGGCCCCGCCCGCCGGATCGGCGGACGGGGCCGGGCGGAACCGGTCGGGTGACTAGCGCGCCGCGCGGTTGACGGCGGAGACGGCGGCCTTCAGGGAGGCGCGCGTCGTGTTGGCGTCGATGCCGATGCCCCACAGCACCTTGTCGCCGATCGCGCACTCGATGTACGAGGCGGCCTGCGCGGACGCGCCCTCGCTCATCGTGTGCTCCTGGTAGTCCAGGAGGCGTACGTCGATGCCGATGCCCTGCAGCGCGTCGAAGAACGCGGAGATCGGTCCGTTGCCGGAACCGGTCAGGACGGTGTCCGCGCCGTCCAGGGAGGCCTCGACGGTGAGGGTGTCGACGCCGTCCTTGTCGGTCGTCGTCTGGCCGTTCTTGACCTGAATACGACCCCAGGGGTTCTCGGGGTTGGGCAGGTACTCGTCCTGGAAGACGCTCCAGATCGCGTCGGGCGTGACCTCGCCGCCCTCGGCGTCCGTCTTCGCCTGGATGATCTTCGAGAACTCGATCTGCATGCGGCGCGGCAGGTCCAGCTTGTGGTCGTTCTGCAGGACGTACGCGATGCCGCCCTTGCCGGACTGCGAGTTGACGCGGATGACGGCCTCGTAGGAGCGGCCGACGTCCTTGGGGTCGATGGGCAGGTACGGCACGGCCCACTCGATGTCGTCGACGGTCTTGCCCACCGCCGCGGCCCGGCTCTCCAGCGCGTCGAAGCCCTTCTTGATGGCGTCCTGGTGGGAGCCGGAGAAGGCGGTGTAGACGAGGTCGCCCGCGTACGGGTGGCGGGGGTGGACCTCCATCTGCGTGCAGTACTCGTACACGCGCCGGACCTCGTCGATGTCCGAGAAGTCGATCTGCGGGTCGACGCCCTGGCTGAAGAGGTTCATGCCCAGGGTGACCAGGTCGACGTTGCCGGTGCGCTCGCCCTGGCCGAACAGGCAGCCCTCGACGCGGTCGCCGCCGGCCATGACGGCCAGCTCGGCGGCGGCGACGGCGGTGCCGCGGTCGTTGTGCGGGTGGATGGAGAGGCAGACGAACTCGCGCCGGGACAGGTTGCGCGACATCCACTCGAAGCGGTCCGCGTGGGTCGAGGGCGTCGAACGCTCCACCGTGGCGGGCAGGTTGAGGATGATCTCGCGCTCGGCGTCGGGCTGCCAGACGTCCATGACGCCCTCGCAGACCTCCAGGGCGAAGTCCAGCTCGGTGTCGGTGAAGATCTCGGGGCTGTACTGGTAGCCGAACGTCGTGCGGTCGTCGAGCAGCTTGTCGGCGTACTCCATGACCAGGCGCGTGCCGTCCACGGCGATCTGCTTCACGGCGTCGCGCGAGCCGCGGAAGACGACATCGCGCCACACGGGTGCGGTCGCGTTGTACAGATGGACCGTCGCGCGCCGGGCGCCCTTCAGGGACTCGACCGTGCGCTCGATGAGCTCCTCGCGCGCCTGCGTCAGGACGGAGATGGTCACGTCCTCGGGGATCGCGTCCTCGTCCTCGATGATCGACCGTACGAAATCGAAGTCGGTCTGGCCCGAGGAGGGGAAGCCGACCTCGATCTCCTTGTAGCCCATGCGTACGAGCAGGTCGAACATGGCGCGCTTGCGGGCCGGCGACATCGGGTCGATCAGCGCCTGGTTGCCGTCGCGCAGGTCCGTGGAGAGCCAGCGGGGAGCGACCGTGATCCGCTTGCCCGGCCACGTGCGGTCGGGGATGTCGACCTGCTCGTACTGCCCGTACTTGTGGACCGGCATGGAAGTGGGGCGCTGGAAGTTCGGCATGTGCGGGGCTCCTCGGAAGTGTCCTGAAGGACGGCCGACGGTCTTAGCGCAACGCCGAACTCCGCGGGGAGGGGGTCGGCCTCGACTACAGGCCCTCGCCGCGGCAGCTAAGGAGAAGCAGCCCGAATCGCATGATGTGCCGCAGCCTAGCCGAGCCGCGCTCTGTGCGCGGGCCCGTATCAGTATGCGGGACCGTGGCCGGATAAACCCCCAGTGGTGATCTATCCCTCTATTTCAGCAATCATGGTTGCAGGTAGTGACAGCGGCATGACCCAGTGCCACATTGCCGCCATGACCGCCAACCCCACGGGCTTCGAGCCCGTCTTCTGCACCATCGTGCCGCCCCACGTCCTGGACACCCTCGCCCAGAGCCAGGACCCCGCGCTCGCCGCACCCGCCCGCCGCACCCTGGAGCGGGACTCCATCGAGCGCACCCACCGCCGCCTGACGACCGTCATCGGCGCGCCCTCCGTCACCCCGCCCAAGGAGGCCACGGCCGGCAAACCGCACCGCACGATCTACGACGCCAAGCACCGCACCGAGCTGCCGGGCCGCAAGGTGCGCGGCGAGGGCGACAAGCCCGGCAAGGACGCCACGGTCAACCGTGCCTACGCAGGCCTCGGCGCGACCTTCGAGCTCTTCCAGAAGTCGTACGACCGCAACTCCATCGACGGCAACGGCCTCCCGCTGAACGCGACCGTCCACTACGGCGAGGACTACGGAAACGCCTTCTGGAACGGCGAACAGATGGTGTTCGGCGACGGCGACAACGAAATCTTCCTCGACTTCACCATCCCCGTGGACGTCATCGGCCACGAGCTCACCCACGGCGTCGTGCAGTACACGGCGAACCTGACGTACTTCGGCCAGCCCGGCGCGCTGAACGAGTCGATGGCGGACGTCTTCGGCTCGATGATCAAGCAGTACACGCTCGGCCAGACCGCCCAGGAGGCCGACTGGCTGATCGGCGCGGGCCTGCTCGCCCCGCGCGTCACCGGCAAGGCGCTGCGCTCCATGAAGGAGCCCGGCACGGCCTACGACGACGACGTGCTCGGCAAGGACCCGCAGCCCGCCGACATGGACCACTACGTCCGCACGGGCCGCGACAACGGCGGCGTGCACATCAACTCCGGCATCCCCAACCGCGCGTTCTACCTGGTCGCCGACGCCCTCGGCGGGCACTCGTGGGAGCGGGCCGGACAGATCTGGTACGCCGTCCTGACCGGCGGCGAGCTGGCGCAGGACGCGTCCTTCACCGACTTCGCCAAGCTGACGGTCGCCGCCGCGCGCCAGAAGTTCGGCGACGGCGACGAGCTCAAGGCCGTCGTCGACGCTTGGTCGACGGTCAAGGTGCCGACGAGCGAGTGACGGCTTGACGGCGTGCTACCGGCCGCCCGCCCGGTGGAGTAGACAGGACCCATGCGTATCCAGGTGAAGCGGACCGGAGGATTCGCGGGCATCGACCGGCATGCCGAGGTGGACACCTCGCAGCTGGCCGATGCCCCGGAATGGCATGCCCTGGCCGAACAGGCCGTGGCCGAGGGGCGGAGCACGCCGCCCATAGGGGTGCCGGACGGCTTCAGTTACCAGCTGACGGTGGACGGGCGGACGGTGTACTGCGCGGACCCGCGGCTGACGGAGCCGCAGCGGAAGCTGATCTCGCGGGTGCTGAAGGAGGGCTCGTGACGCACCCCGGATAAAACCTGAGCTTTGTTCATCTTCTTGCGGCACGCCCATTGACTTCCGTACTCGCCGGTACGGAGGATCCCGCCCATGGCAGCGACTGCGGCGAGCCCGATACCCGACTTCCCCCGCGACTTCCTGTGGGGCGTCTCCACATCGGCCCACCAGATCGAGGGCGCCGTCGACGAGCGCGGCGCCTCGGTATGGGACGCGTTCACGGCCGTGCCGGGGAACGTGAAGGACGGCACCACCGCCGCGGTCGCCTGCGACCACTACCACCGCTACCGCGAGGACGTGGCGCTGATCCGCGACCTCGGCGTGGATGCCTACCGCTTCTCGGTCTCCTGGCCGCGCGTGCTGCCCACCGGCGCGGGCGCGGTGCACCGGGCGGGCCTCGACTTCTACGACCGGCTCGTCGACGAGCTGTGCGCGGCGGGCGTGCGCCCCGTCCCCACCCTCTTCCACTGGGACACCCCGCTGGCCGTGCAGGAGACGGGCGGCTGGCTGGAGCGAAGCACCGCCGAGCGGTTCGCCGACTACGCGGCCGTGGTCGCGGCCCGCATCGGCGACCGCGTCACGAAGTGGATCACCCTCAACGAACCGGCGGAACACACCCTTCTCGGCCACGCCCTCGGCCAGCACGCCCCCGGCGAGCGGCTCCTCTTCGACGCGCTGCCCGCCGCCCACCACCAACTTCTCGCGCACGGCCTCGCCGTACGGGCGCTGCGCGCGGCGGGCGCCGACGACATCGGCATCGCCAACTCGCACGGCCCGACCTGGCCCGCCTCCGCCGGCGCGGAGGACACCGCCGCCGCGGACTTCTACGACGTGCTCCTCAACCGCCTCTTCGCGGACCCGCTGCTGCTCGGCGCCTACCCGGAGGGCATCGGCGAACTGATGCCGTCCAAGGACCTCGCGGCAGACCTGAAGGTCGTCTCCGAGCCCCTCGACTGGTACGGGATCAACTTCTACCAGCCGACGAAGGTGGGCGCCCCGCTCCCCGAGGGCACGGCCGCCGAGTTCGCCGGCGTCACGCTCCCGCCCGAACTCCCCTTCTCCCCCCGGCGGATCGAGGGCTATCCGGTCACGGACTTCGGCTGGCCCGTCGCCCCCGACGCCCTCACCGAACTCCTCACCGCCTTCCGCGACCGGTACGGCGACCGGCTGCCGCCCCTGGTCATCACCGAGAACGGCTGCTCGTACGAAGGACTCGACGACCGGGACCGCATCACCTACCTGGACGGTCACCTCCGCGCCCTGCACCGCGCCCTGGAGGCGGGCGTCGACGTGCGCGGCTACTTCGTCTGGTCCCTGATCGACAACTTCGAGTGGGCGGAGGGCTACCGGCAGCGCTTCGGCCTCGTCCACGTCGACCACGCCACGCAGCGGCGCACCCCGAAGGCGTCGTACCACTGGCTGCGCGAGGTGCTGCGGGCGCGCCGCCCATGACCGCCACCGCGCTGCGGGAGCCGACCGAGCGGGTCGGCCGCGGCTGGACGGCCTCGCTGTCGCTCGCCAACGGCGCGATCTGGGTGGGCTGGTACGGCCCGCTGCAGATCCTGCTGGCCGTCCAGGCGGAGGAGCTCGCCCCCGCGGGCACGTCGAAGGAGACGGTCCTGGCCTGGGTGACGGGCGTGGGCGCGGTCGTCTCCCTCGCCGCGAACCCGCTCTTCGGCGCGCTCTCGGACCGCACCACGTCCCGGCTCGGCCGGCGCACCCCGTGGATCGTGGCGGGGGCGGCGGGCGGCGCCGCCGCGCTCCTGCTGCTCTCCGCGGCGGGCTCGGTGTGGTGGCTGGCGGCGGGCTGGTGCCTGGTCCAACTCGCCCTGAACGCCGCGTTCGCCGCGGTCACGGCGGCCGTACCGGACCGGGTGCCGCACCGGCAGCGGGGCTCGGTGGGCGGCTGGCTCGGCGCGGCACAGCTGCTCGGCGTGGTCGTCGGCACAGGGCTCGCGACGGTGGCGGGCGGGACGGTCGCGGGGTACGCGGCGTGTGCGCTCTTCACCGTGGCGGGCGTGCTGCCCTACGTCGTACGCCACCGGGACCTGCGCCTGTCACCGGCCGACCGTCCGCCGTGGAACCGGCGCGACTTCCTCGCCGGCTTCCTGCTGAGCCCGCGCCGCCACCCCGACCTGGCCTGGGCCTGGCTGACCCGCTTCCTGATCAACGTCAGCAACGCGCTGGTGCTGCTCTACCTTCTCTACTTCCTGCGGGACCGCCTGGAGTACGGGGACCCGGAGGAGGGCGTGCTGATCCTGACGGCCGTGAACGGCGCGACGATGCTGGCCACCGTGGTGGTGGGCGGGGCCTGGTCGGACCGGGTGGGCCGCCGCAAGCCGTTCGTGCTCTGGTCGGGGGCGCTGATGGCGGCGGCGACGGGACTGCTCGCGCTCTGGCAGACCTGGCCCGGCGCGCTCGTCGCGGCGGCGGTCCTCGGCGTCGGCTTCGGCGTCTTCACGTCCGTGGACTTCGCCCTGATGACGGACGTCCTGCCCACGACCATGGACCGCGGCAAGGACCTCGGCATCATCAACATCGCCAACTCACTCCCCCAGGTCGCGGCCCCCGCCCTGGCGGCCCCGCTCGTCACCCACCTGGGCGGCTACCGGACGCTGTACCTGACGGCGGCGGTGATCGGCCTGGCGGGGGCGGTGCTGGTACGCCGCATCAAGGGGGTCAGATAGACGCGCCCTAGAACCCGAGCTTGCGGAGCTGGCGAGGGTCCCGCTGCCAGTCCTTGGCGACCTTGACGTGCAGGTCGAGGAAGACGGGCGTGCCGAGGAGCGCCTCGATCTGCTTGCGGGACTTGATGCCGACGTCCTTCAGGCGCTTGCCCTTCGGGCCGATGATGATGCCCTTCTGGCTGGGCCGCTCGATGTAGACGAACGCGTGGATGTCGAGGAGCGGCTTGTCGGCGGGGCGATCCTCGCGCGGCAGCATCTCCTCCACGACGACCGCGATGGAGTGCGGCAGCTCGTCCCGCACGCCCTCCAGCGCCGCCTCGCGGATCAGCTCGGCGACCATGACCTGCTCGGGCTCGTCCGTGAGGTCGCCCTCGGGGTAGAGCGGGGGGCCCTCCGGCAGCAGCGGCACGATGAGATCGGCGAGCAGGCCGACCTGCTGGTCGCCGACGGCCGACACCGGCACGATCTCGGCCCACTCGAAGCCCAGCTCCGTGCCGAGCTGGTCGATGGCGATGAGCTGCTCGGCGAGCGTCTTGCTGTCGACCAGGTCGGTCTTGGTGACGATCGCGATCTTCGGCGTCTTCTTGATGGACGCGAGTTCCTTGGCGATGAACCGGTCACCGGGGCCGAGCTTCTCGTTCGCCGGCAGGCAGAAGCCGATCACGTCGACCTCGGCCCAGGTGGTCCGCACGACGTCGTTCAGCCGCTCGCCGAGCAGCGTGCGCGGCTTGTGGAGCCCGGGGGTGTCCACCAGGATCATCTGGGCGTCCGGCCGGTGCACGATGCCGCGGACCGTGTGCCGCGTGGTCTGCGGCTGGTTCGCGGTGATCGCGACCTTCTTGCCGACCAGAGCGTTCGTGAGGGTGGACTTGCCCGCGTTGGGGCGGCCGACGAAGCAGGCGAAGCCGGCCCGGTGGGCGGCCTCGGACGGCTCGGCTGATGACGGGGTACGAACGCTCATGGCGCCCATTGTCCCTGATCCCCGGAGCCCCGCCGCACCGCCCGGCCCGAAGGGGGGAAGCCGGGACCTGCCCGGAGGCGGGAGCGGAGCGCTCAGCCCGCCTCGACCCGCGCCCGGACCTCGCCGTCGGGCCCCGCCAGGAAGACGGGCGTACCGGCCCCGCCCAGGTCCCGCACGGCGGCCAGATCCTCGTCGGAAACCTTCTCCGCGCCGGAGACGACCGCCGCCGCCTCAAGGGACTCCGCCCCCGACGCGACCGCCATCGCCACCGCCGTCCGCAGCGCGGACAGCTGGAGCGAGTCGAGAGCCACCGTCCCGGCGACGTACGTCCGACCGGTCTCGTCCCGCACGGCCGCCCCCTCGGGCACGCCATTGCGGGCCCGGGCGGAACGGGCCAGGGTGACGATCTTGCGGTCCTCGGGGCCAAGCGCGGCGCTCTCAGTCATGCCCCGAGCATACGGAGCAGGCACCGCCGCCCCGCCACCGGATGGACCGCTCGCAGACCTGCTCACACCGCCACCGGATAGATCGAGCCCCGGCGCCCCTCGGGCGAGGCGAGCCACGCCAGCTTGCCCGCCGTGTCCACCTCGGCGTGCGGCAGCGGCGTGTGCAGCACGATGGTGAGGTCGGGCCTGGCCGGCACCTTCAGCTGCGTCGACTCCAGGAACAGCGCGCCCACCACCGGATGCTCGATCTCCTTGGCGACCTGCCCGCCGGGCAGGATGTCCCGCCGCTCCCACAGCTCCGCGAACTCGGGGCTCACCGACTGCGCCTCGGCGATCACCGCGGCGAAGCCGTCGTCGTCGGGGTGCTCCGAGCACGCGGCCCGGTACATCGCCACGAGCCCCGGAGCGTTCCGCTCCCAGCTCTTCGTGCGTGCACGGTAGATGGGGTCGGTGAAGAAGGTGAGCAGACAGTTCTCGGAGGTCTCCGAGCGCATGCCGAGCACCGAAGCGGCCGCGTCGTTGTACATGACGCAGTTCCAGTACGCGTCCATGATGTGCGCCGGCTGCGGCATCCACGTGTCGATGAGCCGGTGCAGCCCCTCGCACATCTCCGCGTCGTCCCTGGCCACCTCGGGCCGCGGCGGGTTGAGCCCGGCAAGGACGTACAGATGCCGCCGCTCGGCGCCGCTCAGCTTCAGCACGCGCGCCACGGAGTCCAGGACCTGCGGCGAGACGGAGATGTCGCGGCCCTGCTCCAGCCACTGGTACCAGGACGCCCCGACGCCGGCGAGCACGGCGACCTCCTCGCGGCGCAGCCCCGGCGTGCGCCGCCGGGCCCCGCCGTCCGGGAGTCCGGCCTCCGCGGGGCTGATCCGCGCGCGGCGGCTCATCAGGAACTCCCGCAGCTCCCCGAGGCGGCGCGCCTTGGACGCCTCCGTGTCCGACGCCGCGACCGACGGTGTTGCCATGTGGCGCTCCCCCAAGCCCTGACTGGTGTTCCGACCACCAGCATAAGTTCCCGCTCCCCACGTCTATTCCGGCCGCCGCAAGCTCTTGACCATGGCGATCGACACCACCACTGCCCCGTCCCCCCAGGCCGCGCCGCCGGCGCCGCAACCGCGGAAATCCGAGCCAGGACCCAGGCTCTCCGTCCGCGACAAGCTCGTCCTCTTCGTGCTCTGCGCCGCACAGTTCATGGTCGCGCTCGACTTCTCCGTACTGAACGTGGCGCTGCCCGTGCTCGGCGCCGACCTCGGCATGAGCCACTCCGCGCTGCAGTGGGCGGTGACCGCCTTCGCCCTGCCCTCGGGAGGGTTCCTGCTCCTCTTCGGCAGGACCGGTGACCTCTTCGGGCGCCGGAAGCTGTTCCTCGCGGGCCTCGCGCTCTTCGGCCTCGCCTCGCTGCTCGCCACGTTCGCGTGGGACCCGGCGTCGTTCCTGACGGCGCGTGCGCTGCAGGGGATCGGCGCGGCGGCGATCGTGCCGACCGGCATGTCGCTCCTGACGACGACGTTCCCCGAGGGGCCGCAGCGCGACCGGGCGCTCGGCATCTCCGGCACGCTCCTGTCGCTCGGCTTCACGGTCGGCATGGTGCTCGGCGGCGTACTGACCGACACGCTCGGCTGGCGCTCCACGATGGGCCTGCTTACGCTCTTCGCGCTGATCGTGCTGCCGCTGGCCCCCGGGCTGCTGCCGGAGTCCCGCACCCCGGACCGCCCCCGCCTGGACATCCCGGGTGCCGTGACGGTCACCGGCGGACTGCTCTCCCTGATCTACGCCCTCTCCACGGCGGCCGAGCGCGGCTTCGGCGGCACGGACGTCATCGTGGCGATGGTGGCGGGCGTCGCCCTGCTCGTGGCGTTCGGATACGTCGAGTCGCGCGCCGCGTCCCCGCTCGTCTCGCTGCCGATGCTGCGCCGCCGCACGGTGGCGTGGGGCAATCTGGGCGGCCTGGTCACGTTCTCGATGATGTCGACGGTCGTGTTCGTGCTGACGCTGTACCTCCAGGAGGTCCTGCGCCTCTCCGCCTTCGAGACCGGTCTCGTCTTCGGCGTGCAGGGCGTCCTCTCGGTGGTCGCCGGCGTGTACGCGCCGAAGGTCATCGGCCGCTTCGGCGCCCGCCGCACCCTGGTCGGCTCGCTGGCCGGTCAGGGCGTGCTGGGCGCGGCGCTGCTCGGCATCGGTGAGAGCGGCTGGTCGGTCTGGCTCGCCACGGCCGCGGTGTCGCTGGCGAGCATGTGCCACCTGGGCGCGATCATCTCGTACGGCCTGACGGTCACGTCGGGCGTCCCCGACGAGGAGCAGGGCCTGGCCACGGGCCTGGTCACCTCCACCCAGCAGGTCGGCATCACCATCGGCATCCCCCTGCTCGGCGTCCTCGCGACGACGAACACGGACTTGCTGGCGGGCACGCGGACGGTGCTCGCGATCGACGCGGCGGTGGTGCTGGTGACGGCGGCCGCGGTGGCGGTCGGGCTCGGCGGACGCAAGCGCGCCTGAGCCCCGCGAGCGGCGCGAACCGGCCCGGCCCCGTCAGGGCCGGGCCGCTGCCACGTCATGCGCCGGGTCGTTGCCGGCGACCGAGGAGAGAAAGGCGTCCCAGGCGTCCGGGCCCACCGCGACGACCGCGCCCCGGGGCCGCGCGGAGTCACGGACGAGGACTGTCCTGCCGGTCCAGGCGATCTCCACGCACTCGTCGTTGGCCGACCCGCTCGCACTGCTCTTGCGCCATGCCCACGTACTCACCACGCTTCTCCTCCACCCCGGGTGCGGAAGGCCAGCCGGCCCAGCACGGCTGGTGCAGAGGGACGCAGCACCTCTTCCAGAATAACGGCGCGTCACACAGATCTGTACGGCCCGTTTCGCGCCAAGGTCCCTTGTGACACGCGGGACTGATGGTGTGTCAGGTCACCTCGACGGGCGAGAACAGCCGCTCCAGGTCGTCGACGCCCTCCTCGGCCCTGGCCGCCAGCATTCTCAGCATGTCCACGTTGCGCTCCTTGATGGCGAGGTCCTCCAGCTCCCAGAACCGCTCCAGGTAACGCCCGCTCTCCTCGGGCGCGTTGGTGCTGTAGGAGTCACCGCGCGGGTTCTCCAGGTAGAGCGTGTCCGGCATCTCGTCCGCCTCGAACTCGAAGAGCATGAAGGGGCCCTGGATCCCGGGATGCGCTCCGACGCTGAAGGGAAGGATCTGGATGCTGACCTTCGGCAGGGCGGCCAGCTCCGCGAGGCGCTCCAACTGGGCGCGCATGACGCCGCGTCCACCGACCTGACGGCGCACGACCGACTCGTCGAGGATGTAGAAGACCTCGCGGTCGCCCGATGTCAGCGTCTCCTGGCGGGAGAGCCGCACCTCGATGGCCCGCTCGACGGCTTCGTTGTCGATGCCCTTGTCGTAGGCCTGCATGATGGCGCGGCCGTACTCCTCGGTCTGCAAGGGTCCCGGCACCTGGAGCGAGTTGTACGCCCGGACGATGGATGCCGACGACTCCAGGGCGAGGAGCTGCAGGAATTCCTTGCTGTACAGGTCGCGGTACTCCGCGTACGGCATCTTCCGGCTGCCCCGGGCGAGGTCGAGCAGCTCCTCGATCTTGCGGCGGTCCCGGATCCCGTACGTCTCCAGGAGGGGCCGCAGGTCGTTGACCGAGATACCGACCTCGCCGGCCTCGATGCGGATCAGCTTGGAGGGGCTCCACTCCATCTTCGCGGCGACCTGGCGCTGGGTCAGCTGCGCGGCGGTCCGCGCCTTTCGGAGCTCTGTGCGCAGCCGCAGCCGCTGAAGTGCCGCACTTGGCGCGCTCATGATGGCTCCACCCCCAACCGGACCGTGCGAGGTGCAACATAGCAGACTAGCAGCTTACTCATCGAGACCTTCCGGGACGACAGTTCACGCCACTGTCAGGAGACCTCGAAGCGCGGGGGCGCGCAACCGCAGCGGGCGAGCCGAGGCCGACAGTTGCCGAGTAGCTATATCGCACTTGGCGAGCCCACGAAGCGCGATGTGTCCGACAGTACTACCCATGTCGCCACGTCCGAGCTACGATATGGCAGAGGGTAGCCTGCCAACTGTCCGCCGCCGCAAGGAGGTTGAGAGCAGAGTCGATTCGATGCGGCCTCACTCCATCGAGGGCCGTCGACACCGCCGAGTTCCCCCTTCCTGGCGCCACCCGTTCGTGGCTCGCCGCGGTATCCACGACGTGTGTGGAACCAGGAAGGAGTACAGCCCGATGGCCGAGGAGCCTGACGGGCGCCGCACCATCCGCACGTGGACCGATCGGGTCGCACTGTCGGCCCCGTGGGTGAGCCTCTTGGTGATGGTCCAGGAGATCATCGACAAGTGGGTGCTGCCCCACGTGTGAACGCGAACTGGCCCCGACCTGAGGCCGGGGCCAGCTGCGGCGGACGCCATCGCACTGACGTTTCCACTCCGAGTTCCCTTGGCCGGCAGCCCGGAGTGGGAGCGTTTCGGATCCGCCCTTCACTCCATTCTGCCCGCCCCACCACCCCGATGGCGAGGGGCTGTTGGGGACACTCTGCGCGGAGCACCCCGCGCCGCGTACGCCCCTCAGGGGCGGTCGAGCCGCAGGCGCTCCGCCCGGGGCAGACCCGCGACCACCAAGTCGTACGAGTCCTCGATGAGCTCCCTGACCTGCCGGTCGGTGAGTCCGCCGTCGACCGTCACGGTGTTCCAGTGGCGCTTGTTCATGTGCCAGCCCGGCACGATCTCCGGGTGCTCGGCCCGCAGCCGGACGGCGATGTCCGGCTCACACTTGAGGTTGACGGTGAGCGGACGCGCGTCGAGTGCCGTGAGCGCGAACATCTTCCCGGCCACCTTGAAGACCGACGTCTCCGGATTGAACGGGAAGTCTTCCACCGCGCCGTTGAAGGACAGGCAGAAGGCGCGCAGCTTCTCGGGCGTCACCCGGAATCCTCCGCCTTCACGGCGCCGCCTTCGGCATCGGCCGGGGCGGGCTCCACAAGGACCGTCATGATGCGGTTCCGGCGGCCGGCCGCGGACTCCGCGGTGAGCTTGAGATCCCGCCCGTCCGGCAGCGGCACCACCGCCGACGCCCCCGCGATCGGGACGCGGCCGAGGCGCTTGGCGAGCAGACCGCCGACGGTCTCGACGTCCTCGTCGTCGAACTCGTCGAGGCCGAACAGCTCCCCCAGGTCGCCGATGTCGAGCCGCGCCGTCACGCGGTAGCAGCCGTCCGCCAGCTCCTCCACCGGGGGCAGCTCACGGTCGTACTCGTCGGTGATCTCGCCGACGATCTCCTCGAGGATGTCCTCGATGGTGACGATGCCGGCCGTCCCGCCGTACTCGTCGATGACCACGGCCACGTGGTTGCGCTCCTGCTGCATCTCGCGCAGCAGATCGCCCGCGTTCTTCGTGTCCGGGACGAAGGTGGCCGGGCGCATCGCCGTCGACACCAGGTCGGACTCGCTGTCGCGGTTGATGTGCGTCTTGCGCGCCAGGTCCTTCAGGTACACCATGCCGACGACGTCGTCCTCGCTCTCCCCCGTCACGGGTATGCGCGAGAAGCCGGAGCGCAGCGCGAGGGTGAGGGCCTGGCGGATCGTCTTGAACCGCTCGATGGCGACGAGGTCGGTGCGGGGCACCATGACCTCGCGCACCAGGGTGTCGCCCAGCTCGAAGACGGAGTGCACCATGCGGCGCTCCTCGTCCTCGATCAGGGACTCCTTCTCGGCGAGGTCCACCATGGCGCGCAGTTCGGCCTCGGAGGCGAACGGGCCGCGCCGGAAGCCCTTGCCGGGCGTGAGGGCGTTGCCGATCAGGATCAGGAGCGGCGGGATGGGGCCCATGACGCGGGCCAGCGGCAGCAGGACGTACGCCGAGGCGGTCGCCGTGTTCAGCGGGTGCTGGCGGCCGATGGTGCGCGGGGAGACACCCACCGCCACATAGCTGACGAGGACCATCACGCCGATGGCGACCGCGAGGGCCTGCCAGGTCTCGTCGAACTCCCGCAGACAGGCGTACGTCACCAGGGCCGACGCGGCCATCTCGCAGGCCACCCGCACGAGCAGCGCCACGTTCAGATAGCGGGTCGGGTCGGCGGCGACCTGCGCGAGCTTCGCGCTGCCGCGCCGCCCCGAGCGGACCGCCTCGTCCGCGCGGAAGCTGGAGACCCGGGCGATGCCCGCCTCCGCGCACGCCGCGAGCCAGGCCACGACGACGAGGGCGACCGCACCGACGATCAGCTGAGGACTCATGGCGCTACGAGACGGTGGGCGCCGGAGACGGGCCTGTCAGGCCCTTCTCGGCACGCCAGCCGTCGACGATCGCGGCCTGCAGACCGAACATCTCGGCCTTCTCGTCGGGCTCCTCGTGGTCGTACCCGAGCAGGTGCAGCACCCCATGGACGGTGAGGAGCTGGAGCTCCTCGTCCATGGAGTGCTGCGTCGGGGCGTCCTTGCCCTGCTGCGTGGCGACCTCGGGGCAGAGGACGATGTCGCCGAGAAGGCCCTGCGGGAGCTCGCCGTCGTCCTTCATGGGCGGCCGCAGCTCGTCCATCGGGAAGGACATGACGTCCGTCGGCCCCGGCAGGTCCATCCACTGGATGTGCAGCTGCTCCATGGCGTCGGCGTCCACGACGATCACCGAGAGCTCGGAGAGCGGGTGGATGCGCATCCGCGCGAGGGCGTAGCGGGCGATGTCGAGGATCGCCTGCTCGTCGACCTCGGTTCCGGATTCGTTGTTGACGTCGATCGACATGGTGGTGCTCGTCTACTTCCCGTCGCGGCTGTCGTGCTGCTCGTACGCGTCGACGATACGGCCGACGAGCTTGTGCCGAACGACATCGTGGGAGGTGAGCCGCGAGAAGTGGATGTCCTCCACGCCGTCGAGGATCTGCTGCACCTCGCGCAGACCGCTCTTGGTGCCGCCCGGCAGGTCGACCTGGGTGATGTCACCGGTGATGACGATCTTCGAGTCGAAGCCGAGGCGGGTGAGGAACATCTTCATCTGCTCGGCGCTGGTGTTCTGCGCCTCGTCGAGGATGATGAACGCGTCGTTCAGCGTCCGGCCGCGCATGTACGCGAGCGGCGCCACCTCGATCGTGCCCGCCGCCATCAGGCGCGGGATCGAGTCCGGGTCGAGCATGTCGTGCAGGGCGTCGTAGAGCGGGCGGAGGTACGGGTCGATCTTCTCGTACAGCGTGCCCGGCAGGAAGCCGAGCCGCTCGCCCGCCTCGACCGCGGGGCGGGTCAGGATGATGCGGTTGACCTGCTTGGACTGCAGGGCCTGCACGGCCTTGGCCATGGCGAGGTAGGTCTTGCCCGTGCCGGCGGGGCCGATCCCGAAGACGATGGTGTGCTTATCGATCGCGTCGACGTACCGCTTCTGGTTCAGCGTCTTGGGGCGGATGGTGCGGCCGCGGGACGAGAGGATGTTCTGGGTGAGGACCTCGGCGGGGGTCTCCTCCGCGCCGTCGCCGTTCTCGTCCGCCCTCAGCATGGCGATCGAGCGTTCCACTGCGTCCTCCGTCATCGGCTGACCGGTGCGGAGCACCAGCATCATCTGGTCGAACAGGCGCTGGATGAGGGCGACTTCGCGGGCCGCGCCCACGGCGCTGATCTCGTTGCCCCGGACGTGGATGTCGGCCGCCGGGAAGGCCTTCTCGATCACCCGCAGCAGGGCGTCGCCGGAGCCGAGGACCGTCACCATGGGATGTTTCGCCGGGACGGTGAAGTGCGCTCGGGACTGGCCCTGGGCATCGGTGTGAGTTGTGGGTGTCTGAGTCATGGGCCGGCTCTGAAGGCCTGCTCATCCTCCTCATGCGGGGCTCGGTGGCCGCTCGACAGCCTTGCACTGCCAAGAGTACGACGCGCCACGCCCGAGGCCGTAGGCCTTTTCCCCCGTCCGTCCCACACGTCCCCCCGGGCCCGGCCCGTCATGCCGAGCGGAAGCCGATCGTCGGCACGGCCCGCCGCAGGGGCCACGGGCGGCTCGCCGCGGGGAGCAGCGTCTCCAGGAACGCGTACCGCCGCAGCGCGACCGGATCCTGGCCGTCCAGCTCCCGCACCCGGCGCCACCAGGCGCCGACCTCCGCCCACCCGGGCGCCGACAGGGACCCGCCGAACTCCTGCACCGAGAGCGCCGCCGTGAGGCCCGCGAAGGCGAGCCGGTCCGCGAGGGGCCACTCCGCGAGCGTCCCGGTGACGAATCCCGCGACGAAGACGTCCCCCGCGCCGGTGGGGTCGAGCGCCTCGACCTCGATGGCGGGGACCTCGGCGGTCTCGCCGGTCCGCCCGTCCACGGCGTACGCGCCCTCGGCTCCCAGCGTCACCACGGCGAGCGGCACGTGCTTGGTGAGCGCCCGGGCCGCGGCGCGGGGGCACGACGTGCGCGTGTACCGCATCGCCTCCTCCGCGTTCGGCAGGAACGCCTCGCAGTGCTCCAGGTCGGGCAGAGCGGCGAGGTCCCACCGCCCGGTGTCGTCCCAGCCGACGTCGGCGAAGATGCGGGTGCCGCTCCGCGCGGCCCGCTCGATCCAGGGGGCGTGGACGCCGGGCGTCAGCGAGGCGACGGCGGCACGCGCGCGTGGCGGGCAGGAGGGGGCGCCCCCGTCCGGCGCGTCGGCGTCCGGCGGCGGCTCGTGGCCGTGGCTGACCATGGTCCGCTCGCCCTCGTACGCCATGGAGACCGTCACCGGCGAGTGCCAGCCCGGCACGGTCCGTGACGGGGTGAGGTCGATGCCCTCGCCCTGTTCGAGGGCGTCCCAGCAGTACTCCCCGTAGTGGTCGTCGCCGAAGGCCGCGGCGAGCGACGTGTGCAGGCCGAGCCGGGCGAGCGCGGTCGCCATGTTGGCGACGCCGCCGGGGCTCGACCCCATGCCGCGCGCCCAGGACTCGGTCCCGCGCACGGGCGCGGAGTCGAGGCCGGTGAAGATGATGTCGAGGAAGACCGTGCCGGTGAGGTAGACGTCGCAGTCCGGATCCCCGGCTCTGCGGGCCGCCTTCAGCGGGTCGACGGTGGGCTGTTCGGGTACGACCATGCAGGCAACGTAACGGACGAGGGGCTACCAGCGCGGCACGGCCGGGGTGGTCCACGCCGGGTCGGTCACCCGCATCGCCGCCGCGTCGTCCCGCTCCCGCAGCGCGCGGAAGTCGTCGTCCAGCCAGCGTGCGTGCAGGGCGGCGAGCCTGTCCCTGTCGAGCTCGACGCCGAGGCCCGGGGTGTCGGTGACGGCGATGTTCCCGTCGGTGAACCGCAGCCGCGAGGTGAGCACGTCCTCGGCCTGCCACGGGTAGTGCGTGTCGCAGGCGTGGTCGAGTCCGGGCACGGTCGCGGCCACGTGTGTCATCGCGGCGAGGCTGATGCCCAGGTGCGTGTTGGAGTGCATGGACACGCTCACGCCGAAGGTGCGGCAGACGGCGGCCAGCTCGCGGGTGCGCCGCAGCCCGCCCCAGTAGTGGTGGTCGGAGAGCACCACCTGCACGGCCTTCTTCGCGAAGGCCTCGGGTATCTCCTCGAAGGTCGTCACGCACATGTTCGTGGCGAGCGGCACCGGCGTGCCCGCGGCGACCTCCGCCATCGCGGGCGTGCCGAGCGCGGGGTCCTCCAGGTACTCCAGTACGTCACCGACCTCGTCCGCGACCTTCAGCGAAGTCTCCACGGACCAGGCGCCGTTGGGGTCGAGCCGGAGCGGGCGGCCGGGGAACGCGTCGGCCAGGGCGCGGATCGCGGCGGCCTCCTCGTCCGGCGGGAAGACGCCGCCCTTGAGCTTGAAGGACGAGAAGCCGTACCGCTCGGCGAAGAGCCGGGCCTGGGCGACGATCCCGGCCGGGTCGAGCGCGGCGCCCCACCCGTCGTCCTTCTCGCTGGCGATCCCCGCCGGGTGCTCGGCCCACTTGTAGAACAGGTACGCGCTGTACTCCACGGCGTCGCGCACCTTGCCGCCGAGCAGCGCGTGCACGGGAAGCCCGAGCGTCTTGCCGAGGGCGTCCAGACAGGCCACCTCGAACCCGGAGACGACGGAGAGCCGCAGCTTGTCGGCGGTCTGCACGCCGCGCAGGCCTCCGACGTCCACGGAGTCGTCGACGCGGGCGGCGTCGACGGCCGTCTCGTCCGCGAGTGTGAACAGCCGGTTCGGCTCGGAGACCGCGTGGCCGACCAGCCGCCGGGCGAGCGGCCGCGCGATCTCCAGGTACTTCCCGTCCCCGTACGTCTCCCCGATCCCCGTCACCCCACCGGCCGTGACCACCTCGATGATCAGCCGGGGCGTGTAGGGCTGGTGCACGCCCTGCGTATTGAGGAGCGGCGGATCGGCGACGAGGACGGGCGTGAGACGGACGTCCGTGATGACGAGACTGCCGGAGCGGTGTCCATACATGAGAACGGAGACTAGGTACGCGAACAGCGAGCGTCAATGGGGGGAGTCACCGCCCCAGCGGAGCTCTAGAGTTCCGCTTCGATCAGGTCGGCGGCCCGCCGCGCCCCGCCCTCGGCACGGACCTGCTCCCGCAACTCCGCACACCGGCGCGCGACTTCGGGGTCAGAGGTCAGCTCCCGCAGCGCACCCCGCAGCACGGCCGCCGTCGCGTCGGCCGTGTCGACACGCCGAGCCACCCCCAACTCCACCAACCGGTCCGCGTTCATGGGCTGTTCGGCTCCCTGCGGCACCGCGATCATCGGCACCCCGCAGAACAGCCCTTCCCCGCTGCTCCCCATGCCCGCATGGGTGACGAACGCGTCGGCCTGCTCCAGGATCGCCAACTGCGGTGCCCAGGAGCAGACTTCGACGTTGCCCGGAACGTCATCGCCCAGCTCCGCGGGATCCACGTGCCTGCCGATCTGGAGGACGACGTGCCACCCGGGCAGGTCCCCGAACGCGGCCACGCACTGCCGGTAGAACTCCGGCTGCACGGTGTACGCCGAGCCGAGCGAGACCAGGAGCACCTTCTCCGCGCCCTCGGGCCGCGTCCAGCTCTCGCGCCGGGCGCGGTCACCGAGGCAGGGCCCCACGAAGTCGATCCGCTCCGGGTCGACGGTGTCGGCGTGGGGCTGCATGGCGCGCGGGATCGTGGCGATGCCGCGCGGCGGCACGCCGGAGAACTCCGCCACGTCCGGCGTGGTGGCCCCGCACCCGGCGAGCCACTCCTTGAAGCGGGCCTCCAGGGCGTCGGCGCCCGGCAGTTGCGCGAGGTGCGCGCCGACGTCCTCCTGATAGCTGCCCCACGCCACGAAGGTGGGCGACAGCTGCACGAGCGCCCGCCCCTGCGCCTCGGCGAGCGCACGGGCGACGTAGGCGCCGATGTCGTACAGGTACAGGTCGGCGGGGTCGTCGTCGTACGCCGCGTGGAGCTGCGGGAGCACCGCCATCGCGTCGTCGAGGAAGAGCGCACTCGCCTCGATCGGGTCATCGGGCCAGATGTTGTCGCGGTGCGGGAGCGTCGACTCGTACGCGACGAACTCGGCGCCGGTGGGCTCGATGAGGCCCGCGGTGGCCGGGTCGTTGGCGTAGGTCACGCGGTGGCCGCGGGCCGCGAGCTCGCGGACGACCTCGAGGCCCGGCAGCACGTGGCTGACCATCGGCACGCCGATCATGGCGATGTGGGCAGGGCGACGGGAGAGCCGTCGGGATGACATGGGAATTCCTTCGCGTACGGACAGCTAAAGAGAGCTGTGGATCTGACGGGGACACGGCGGCCCGCCGCCTCGGCCCCTGAGGGGCGGGCGGGGGCCTGCGAGGCCGTGTCAGCCGTAGATCTGCGCGATGGAGTCCATGCCGAGGACCGTAACCCGGCACCGACGGTCAGTCGAACGAATAAGCCTCGACCTCGGCGAGGTACCGGGCCCGCAGCGCCTCGTCCGCCGCGTCGCGGTCCAGGAAGGCCGCCTCGAAGGAGTTCCGCGCGAGCGTGCGCAGCCGCTCCTGGTCGAGCCCGAGCGCCTCGCGCACGGCGTGGAAGGTGTCGTCGACGTACCCGCCGAAGTAGGCCGGGTCGTCGGAGTTGACCGTGCACATCAGGCCGGCGTCCAGCATCTGCGGCAGCGGGTGCTCCTCCAGGACGTCGATGGCGCGCAGCCGGACGTTGGAGAGCGGGCAGAGCGTGAGCGGCACGCGGTCGCGGACCAGCCGCTCCACCAGCTCGGGGTCCTCCATGCAGCGCAGCCCGTGGTCGATGCGCTCGACGCGCAGGACGTCGAGGGCCTCCGTGATGTACGCGGGCGGGCCCTCCTCCCCCGCGTGGGCGACCAGCCGCAGGCCTAGCGCGGCGGCGGCCTCGTACACCTCCTTGAACTTGGCCGGCGGGTGGCCGACCTCGGCCGAGTCGAGGCCGATGCCGATGATCCGGTCGAGGTGGGGTTCGGCGGCCCTCAGGGTCTCCAGGGCGGAGTCGGCGGACTGGTCGCGCAGGAAGCACATGATCAGCCGCGTGGAGACGCCGTGCCGCTCCTCGCTGCGGTCCAGGGCGCGGGAGAGGCCCTCGATGACGGTGGCGATGGGGACGCCGCGGGCCGTGTGCGCCTGCGGGTCGAAGAAGATCTCCGCGTGCCGGACGCCCTGTGCGGCGGCGCGGGCGAGGTAGGCGTCCGCGAGCTCCTCGAAGTCGGCCTCGGTGCGCAGCACGGCCATGAGGCTGTAGTAGAGGTCCAGGAAGCTCTGGAGGTCGTCGAAGAGGTAGGCCTTGCGGAGCTCTTCGGTGTCGGCGTAGGGCAGTTCGACGCCGTTGCGCGCGGCGAGGGCGAAGGCGAGCTCGGGTTCGAGGGTGCCTTCGATGTGGAGGTGGAGTTCGGCCTTGGGGATCGGCATGGTGCGGTCTCGCTCAGTTCGGGGGGGTGGTTCAGGTTCGTTTGGGGAGGGGTACGCGCGACAGATCGCGCGCGATGGTGAGTTCGCCGTCGAAGCCGGCGGCGCGGGCCTGCTGTTCGTAGAGGGCCGGGTCGGGGTAGCGCTGGCTGAAGTGGGTGAGGACGAGGTGCCGCACGCCCGCGTCGACGGCCACGCGGGCGGCCTGCCCGGCCGTCAGATGGCCGTGGTCGGTGGCCAGTTGTTCGTCCTCGTCGAGGAACGTCGACTCGATGACGAGCATGTCGCAGCCCTCGGCGAGCGCGTGCACGCCGTCGCAGAGGCGGGTGTCCATCACGAAGGCGAACCGCTGCCCGCGCCGCACCTCGCTGACCTCGTCGAGGGTCACGTCGCCGAGGCTGCCCTCCTTCTGGAGCCGTCCGACGTCGGGCCCCTTGATGCCGCGCTCGGCGAGCAGTGCGGGCAGCATCCGGCGCCCGTCGGGCTCGGTGATCCGGTAGCCGTACGACTCGACCGGGTGCGAGAGCTTGATCGCGTCGAGGGTGTAGGAGTCCGTCACGGCCAGCGGTCCGTCGGCGGCGACCGGTTCCTCGGCGAGCCGCACGGTCTCGCGGTACGCCGTCGCGTACCGCAGGCGGTCGAAGAAGCGCTGCCCCGACGCCGGGTAGTGGGCGGTGACGGGGTGCGGGACCCGGTCGAGGTTGATGCGCTGGATCACCCCGGCGAGCCCCAGGGAGTGGTCGCCGTGGAAGTGCGTGACGCAGATCCGGTGCAGGTCGTGGGCGGCGACCCCGGCGCGCAGCATCTGCCGCTGCGTGCCCTCGCCGGGGTCGAACATGATGCCCTGGCCGTCCCAGAGCAGGACGTAGCCGTTGTGGTTGCGGTGCCGGGTGGGGACTTGGCTCGCGGTGCCGAGCACCACCAGTTCACGTACGGACAAGGAGTGCGGCCCCGCTATCCGGGAGGCCACTGGAGGCCGCGGCCGCCCAGGACGTGCGCGTGCGTGTGGAACACGGTCTGGCCCGCGCCGGCGCCGGTGTTGAAGACGATGCGGTAGCTCTCCGCCTTCTCCTGCGCGGCGACCTCGCCCGCCTCGCGCAACACGTCCGCGGCGATCTGCGGCTCGGCGGCGGCGAGGGAGGCCGCGTCCGGGTAGTGCGCCTTGGGGATCACCAGGACGTGGGTGGGCGCCTGCGGGTTGATGTCGCGGAAGGCCACGGTCGTCTCGGTCTCCCGGACGACGGTCGCGGGCACCTCACCCGTGACGATCTTGCAGAACAAGCAGTCGCTTTGCGCTTCGCCCGCCATGGGCCGCCTCCTGGAAACGGAAAGATCAGTACGTCCGGCATGCTATCGGCCGCCGCGTCAAGAGGCCGGGGGCCGGGCCCCGGCCGGGTCACTCCGTGCCGGGCAGGAGCGGCGGTGTCTTCGCCGGGTGCTCCTCCAGAGCGGCCAGCGCGATGCGGACCGCCTCGTCCAACTGCGGGTCGCGGCCCGCCACATGGTCGTCGGGGGTGGTGACGACCTCCACGTCCGGGTCGACGCCGTGGTTCTCGACGCCCCACTCGTGGCCCTCCAGCCAGAACGCGTACTTCGGCTGCGTCACCAGCGTCCCGTCGACCAGGTGGTAGCGGCTGTCGATGCCGACGACGCCGCCCCAGGTGCGGGTGCCCACCACGGGTCCGATGCCGAGCGCCCTGATCGCGGCGTTGACGATGTCCCCGTCGGAGCCGGAGAACTCGTTGGCGACGGCGACGACGGGGCCGCGCGGCGCGTCCATCGGATAGCTGAACGGGCGGGCCCCCCTCGGCACGTCCCAGCCGACGACCCGGCGCGCCAGCTTCTCCACGACGAGCTGCGAGGTGTGCCCGCCGCGGTTCTCCCGCACGTCCACGACCAGGCCCTCGCGGGCGACCTCGATACGCAGGTCACGGTGGATCTGCGCCCAGCCGGGCGCCTGCATGTCGGGCACGTGGAGGTAGCCGAGGCGGCCGCCGGAGCGTTCGTGGACGTACGCCCGCCGGCCGGCGACCCAGGCGTGGTAGCGCAGCGGCTCCTCGTCGTCGACGGGGATCACCACGGCGTACCGCGGGTCGCCGCCGCCGGACGGCGAGACGGTCAGCTCGACCGGCTTGCCCGCGGTGCCCACGAGCAGCGGCCCGGGGCCCGCGACCGGGTCGACGGGCCGGCCGTTGACCTCGATGACCGCGTCGCCGGGGCGGGCGGCGACGCCGGGCGCGGCGAGCGGGGACCGGGCGGCCGGGTCGGAGGTCTCCGAGGGCAGGATTTGGTCGATGCGCCACAGCCCGTCCTCGCCGCGCGAGAGGTCCGCGCCGAGGAGCCCCTGCCGGTGTGCGCCGCCCCCGCCGCCGGAGACCACGTACGCGTGCGAGGTGCCGAGCTCGCCGTGCACCTCCCACAGCAGGTCGACGAGGTCGTCGTGGGTGGCGACGCGGTCGAGGACCGGACGGTAGCGGTCCAGTACGGCGTCCCAGTCGACGCCGCCCATGTCGGGCCGCCAGAAGTTGTCGCGCATGAGGCGGCCCGTCTCCTCGTACATCTGACGCCACTCGGCGGCCGGGTCGACGGTGTAGCGGACCCGGGAGAGGTCGACGGTGATGTTCGAGTCGCTGTCCTCGTCGCCGGAGGCGCGCCGGTCGCTCGGCACCACCTTCAGCTTGCCGTCGGTCCACAGCAGGACCCGCTTGCCGTCACCGGTGACGGCGAAGTGGTCGGCGTCCGCGGCGAGCCCCTCCACGCGGTGCTGTGCGAGGTCGTACCGCTCCAGCTCCGTCTTGGGGGCGGGGTCGTGCGGGGTGGCGCGGGAGGCGCCGAGCACGCCGCGCACCGGGTGGCGCAGCCAGAGCAGCCCGTCCTTGGCGGCCCGCAGCGTGGTGTAGCGGGCGGCCTCGACGGGGAACGGCACGATGCGGTCGGCGAGCCCGTCGAAGTCGATGCGGGTGACGGGGGCGCCCTCGCTGTCGGGCGTCTCGGAGCCGGAGTCCTGCGCGTCGAAGGGCCTGCCGTGCCGCTGCGGTCCGAAGGGGGACGGTGTGGTCGCGGCGAGGGTGAGCAGGTGCGGCCGGGAGCCGCCGACGAACGCGAGGTCGAAGACGTGTTCGTCGTAGACCGGGTCGAAGGCGCGCGCGGACAGGAAGGCGAGGTGCTTGCCGTCGAGGGTGAACGCGGGCGCGTAGTCGCGGAAGCGCAGCGGGGTCGCCTCGGCGACCGACAGGTCCGCGGTGTTGGCGAGCTTCAGCTGGCGCAGCGGGCTCGGCCCGGGGTGCGACCAGGCGAGCCAGGCGGAGTCGGGCGAGAAGACGAGCCCGGTGACCTCGCCGTCGGCGCTCCGGTCGACCTCGCGGACCTCGCCGCTCTCCCGCTCGACGAGCAGCACCCGGCCGTCGTGCGAGGCGACGGCGGCCCGGGAACCGTCCGGCGCCACGGCGAGCCCGAGGACCCGGCCGAGCTGTCCCGCGGCGAGCCTGCGCGGGGTGGTGCCGGGCGCGGGGCCGGTGGCCGGCGCGAATTCGAGCGCCTCGTCGCCCTCCGCGTCCGTCACCCACACGACGTGTTCCTCGCCCTCGACGCGGAAGGTGCGGGGCAGCCGGGCGCGCACCCCCGGCTCGGCGGCGAGCGCGCGGGCGGGGCCCTCGCGGTGCGTGACCCAGTGCACGGAGCCGCGCACGGAGACGGCGCTGCCGCGCCCGGTGTGGTCGGGCGCGGCCGCCCCGAACCAGCGGGCGGCGGACACGGGGTGCGGCTGCAGGTCGGTGCGCTGCCCGCCGAGGCGGAGGCCGACGCGGCGCGGCTCGGCGTCCACCAGGTCGTCGAGGAGCCACAGTTCACCGGCGGACATGTGGACGACGCGGGTGCCGTCGGTGGCGGCGTGCCGTGCGTAGAAGCCGCTGTCGAGCGGGGTGTGGCGCCGCAGGTCGGTGCCGTCGGGCAGCGAGGAGTAGAGGGCGCCGACGCCTTCGTGGTCGGAGAGGAAGGCGATGCGGTCGCCGACCCAGAGCGGGTACTCGATGTTCCCGTCGAGTTCTTCGTGGACGCGCACGAAGGGTTCCGCGAGCCCCTCGCCGCCGTCCTCGTCGCCCCCGGCGGGCCGACGTATCCACAGCTTGCCCGCGGTGCCGCCCCGGTACCGCTTCCACCGGGCGGCCTCGCGGCCCATCGGGGCGGAGAGCAGCAGGACCTGCCCGTCGGGGCCGTGCGCGACGTCGCCGACGATGCCGTACGGCAGGGTGGCCGCGGGTCCGCCGTCGAGCGGGACGGCCCGTGCCCAGCTGCGCCGCAGGGAGGCCTGCCCCGCCGCGCTGACGGCGAGCACCTGCCCGTCGGGCGTCCAGCCGCACACGGCGGTCTGCCAACTCCCCCAGTACGTCAGCCGCTTGGAAGGGCCGCCCTCAAGGGGCGCGATGTGCACTTCTGGTGCCCCGTCGCGGCGGGAGGTCCAGGCGACGGTCGTGCCGTCCGGGGAGATCCTGGGGTGGTTCACGGGCACGTTGTCGGCGCTGACCCGCCAGGCACGGCCCCCGTCGAGGGGCGCGACCCAGACGTCGTCCTCGGCCGTGAACGCGACCAACTCGCCGTGGATGTGCGGGAACCGGAGATACGCGGAGTGCGCTGCCTCTGTCACGCCGACCAGCCTAGGCACGGTCTCGGCGGGCCGACAGAGGGCGGATCACCCGGTGGCCGACAGAGGGCGGATCACTTGCCGGGGACGCAGTGGCAGGTCGGGTGGGGCGGCGGGTCCGGGGTGACCGTCACGGTGACGGTGGTGGTGGGTGCGGGGTCGGGCGGGTCGTGGGAGGGCGGCGGCCGGTGGGAGTCGGGCGGATCGGAGGGCTGGTCGGAGGGCTGGTCGTCACCACCGTCACCGTCGCCATTGCCGTCGTCCGCACCGCAGTTGCCCAGCACGTCGACGCGGAACCACTGCTTGCCGTCGACCTTGGCGGTGAGGTCGCCGCGTACACAGCGGCCGTCGGCGACGGAGTGCACCTTGCCCTTGACGCCGATGTCCTTGCCGTCGTCGGTCTCGCCCTGGCAGTCCACGTCGACCACCGCGTCCGCCGACGCCGACCTGCCGCGCGGGGTGACCCTGTCGTCGAAGCTGGCGGTACAGCTGAGCCACGCCACGTCGGCCTTCTGCCGCTCCAGCTCCTTGGTGGCCATCTCGTCCGTGGTGAGCGCGACCGCGGAGGTGTTCAGCTCACCGTCCACGGGATCGCACGCGGTGACGCCGAGCGCGGCGGCGCCGGCCAGCCCGACGGCGTACAGGATCGTCGGACGCCGCTTGCCCGTCACCCGGCCGCGTAACCGTCTCAATGCCCCCATGGGCGGCAGAGTGCCACCGCGTACGCCGGTGCGGTAGGCCCCTTGCGGCCATCTGTCCCCTTCCGGCCGGGAGCCACGTCGACCGGAAACGGCTCAACCCCCGCCGCTTGACGCGAGGTGGGGTCAGGACCAGCGCCCCGTACGCCCAAGGAGCAGCGCCGTCGCCGCGGTCCCCGCGGTCGAGGTGCGCAGCACGCTGCGCCCGAGGCGGTACGGCTTCGCGCCCGCCTCGGCGAACACCGCGAGCTCGTCCGGGGACACGCCCCCTTCGGGGCCGACCACCAGCACGATGTGCCCGGCCGTCGGGAGCTCCGCCGTGGCCAGCGGTTCGCTGCCCTCCTCGTGCAGGACGGCCGCGAGGTCGGCGCCGGCGAGGAGCGCCGCGACCTGCTTGGTCGACGCGGCGTCGGCGACCTCGGGGAAGCGGACCCGGCGCGACTGCTTGCCCGCCTCGCGTGCGGTGGCCCGCCACTTGGCGAGGGCCTTGAGGCCGCGGTCGCCCTTCCACTGGGTGATGCAGCGGGACGCGGTCCACGGCACGACGGCGTCGACGCCGGTCTCGGTCATGGTCTCCACGGCCAGCTCGCCGCGGTCGCCCTTGGGCAGCGCCTGCACGACGGTGATGCGGGGCGACTCCTCGGGCTCCTCGGCCACGGAGTCCATCCGCACGACGAGCCGGTCCTTGCCCTCGGTGTCGAGGACCACGCACTGCGCCCACCGCCCGGCGCCGTCGGTCAGGACGACGTCCTCACCGGCGTGCAGCCGCTTCACGGAGACGGCGTGCCGCCCCTCCGGGCCGTCCAGTACGTACCGCCCGTCGGCGCCCGCGGTGAGGTCCTCGACGACGAAGACGGGGGCGGTCACGCGGCGCCCTCCGCCGTCGACGAGGCCCTGGCCTCGGCCAGTTCGGCGGCGAGGACCTCCACGAGCTGCCCGGCGGGCAGCTCCCGGGCGAGCCGGTGGCCCTGTCCGGCCCAGAGCGCCATGGCCTGCGCGTCACCGGCCTTCGCCGCGGCCTTGCGCAGACCGCTGGTGAGGTGGTGGACCTGCGGGTAGGCGGCGGGGGCGTACGGGCCGTGCTCGCGCATGAAGCGGTTGACGAGGCCGCGCGCGGGGCGCCCGGAGAACGCCCGGGTCAGCTCGGTCCGTACGAACAGCGGGTTGGTCATGGCCTGCTTGTGCAGGGCGTTGGCGCCCGACTCGGGGGTGACGAGGAACGCCGTGCCGAGCTGCGCCGCGTCCGCGCCCGCCGCGAGCACCGCGGCGATCTGCGCGCCGCGCATCAGCCCGCCGGCCGCGACGATCGGGATCTGCGCGGTCTCGCGGACCTGGGTGATGAGGGAGAGCAGCCCGATCCCGGAGCCGTCGGCCTCGGGGTTGTCCTTGTGCGTGCCCTGATGTCCGCCCGCCTCGATGCCCTGCACGCACACGGCGTCGGCGCCGGCCCACTGCGCGGTCTGGGCCTCCTCCGGCGTGGTGACGGTGACGACGGTCAGGGTGCCGACGCGCGCGAAGGCGTCGAGGACGTCGCGGGTGGGGCACCCGAAGGTGAAGGAGACCACCGGCACCGGGTCGTCGAGGAGGATCGCGAGCTTGGCGTCGTACCCGTCGTCCCGCCCGCTGTCCGGGTCGCCGAGCTCCGTCTCGTACCAGGTGGCCTCGCCGGCGAGCTGGCTGCGGTAGACCTCGACGGCCGCGGGGTCCGCGGTGTCGGGCTGCGGCATGAAGAGGTTGACGCCGAAGGGTTGCGAGGTCAGCCCCCGCAACTGTTTGATCTCCTGGTACATCCCGTCGGCCGTCTTGTACCCGGCGGCGAGGAACCCGAGCCCGCCGGCCTCGGCGACGGCCGCGGCCAGCTGCGGCCCGGAGGCGCCGCCCGCCATGGGGGCCTGCACGATCGGATGGCGGCAGAGAGCGGTCAGTGCGGAGGACATGCACGCATCGTGCCACGGTCCTTCGGTCGCGCCGAATCGCGTGCCCCGCGCCGGGTGTGCGCCGCCTCGTCTGCCCCATCGACCGCCGTCGGCGACTGCGGGCCGTCCCGGGTTGCTCGCGCAGTTCCCCGCGCCCCTAAAGACAACCGCCCCGCGCCCTTGAAGGGGCCCGGAACGGGCCTTCAAGGGGCGCGGGGAACTGCGCGCCCAGCCCCCACCGCCCCGCAGGCGAACGACAGAGCCCCCGGCACGGGAAGATCCCGCCCCGGGGGCACCGGAGAACCGCTCAAGGCGCTACCGCCCGTTGAACGCATCCTTGAGGCGGGAGAACAACCCCTGCTGCCCCGGCTGGAACTGCCCCGTGGGCCGCTCCTCCCCGCGCAGCTGCGCCAGCTCGCGCAGCAGCCGCTCCTGCTCGGGGTCGAGCTTCGTCGGCGTGAGGACCTCGACGTGCACGATGAGGTCGCCGCGTCCGCCGCCGCGCAGGTGCGTGATGCCGCGCCCGTGCAGTGGTACCGACTGGCCGGACTGCGTGCCGGGCCGGATGTCGATCTCCTCCAGGCCGTCCAGCGTCTCCAGCGGCACCTTCGTGCCGAGCGACGCCGCGGTCATCGGGATCGTCACCGTGCAGTGCAGATCGTCGCCGCGCCGCTGGAAGACGGCGTGCGGCAGCTCGTGGATCTCGACGTAGAGGTCACCGGCGGGGCCGCCGCCGGGGCCGACCTCGCCCTCGCCCGCGAGCTGGATCCGCGTGCCGTTGTCGACACCGGCCGGGATCTTGACCGTCAGGGTCCGGCGCGAGCGGATCCGCCCGTCGCCCGCGCACTCGGGACACGGCGTCGGCACGACGGTGCCGAAGCCCTGGCACTGCGGGCACGGCCGCGACGTCATGACCTGCCCGAGGAAGGACCGCGTGACCTGCGACACCTCGCCGCGGCCGCGGCACATGTCACAGGTCTGGGCGGACGTCCCCGGCGCGGCACCCTCGCCGCTGCAGGTCGTACAGACGACAGCCGTGTCGACCTGAATGTCCTTGGTGGTCCCGAAGGCGGCCTCTTCGAGGTCGATCTCCAGACGGATCATGGCGTCCTGGCCGCGACGCGTGCGCGAGCGCGGGCCGCGCTGCGACGCCGTCCCGAAGAACGCGTCCATGATGTCGGAGAAGTTGCCGAAGCCGCCGGCGCCGAAGCCACCCGCGCCTCCGCCGCCGCCCGACTGGGACAGGGGGTCACCGCCGAGGTCGTAGACCTGCTTCTTCTGCGGGTCCGACAACACCTCGTACGCGGCGTTGATCTCCTTGAAGCGCTCCTGAGTCTTCGGATCCGGATTCACATCCGGGTGAAGCTCACGCGCCAGCCTCCGGAAGGCCTTCTTGATCTCGTCCTGGGAAGCGTCGCGGCGCACGCCGAGTACGGCGTAGTAGTCCGTGGCCACTTACGACTCCGCCAGGATCTGTCCGACGTAACGTGCCACTGCGCGTACTGCTCCCATCGTTCCCGGATAGTCCATGCGGGTCGGTCCGACCACGCCGAGTTTGGCGACTGCCTCGCTTCCCGAACCGTAGCCGACCGAGACCACGGACGTGGAGCTGAGCCCCTCATGGGCGTTCTCGTGACCGATCCGTACGGCCATGCCCGAATCCTGCACCTCACCAAGCAACTTGAGGAGCACGACCTGCTCCTCAAGGGCTTCGAGAACGGGCCGGATGGTGAGGGGAAAGTCATGTCCGAAGCGGGTGAGATTGGCGGTGCCGCCGATCATCAGCCGTTCTTCGGTCTCCTCCACGAGCGTTTCGAGGAGGGTGGAGAGGACCGTCGCGACCGTGCCGCGGTCCTCGGTCTCGAAGGCCTCGGGCAGGTCCTGCACCAACTGTGGCACATCCGCGAACCGGCGCCCCGCGACCCTGCTGTTCAGCCTGGCCCGCAGGTCCGCGAGCGCACTCTCGCCGAACGGCGCCGGGCAGTCGATCATGCGCTGCTCGACCCGTCCCGTGTCGGTGATCAGTACGAGCATCAGCCGGGCCGGAGCGAGCGAGAGAAGTTCCACATGCCGCACCGTCGACCTGGTGAGCGACGGGTACTGCACGACGGCGACCTGCCGGGTCAGCTGCGCGAGCAGCCGCACCGTACGCCCCACGACGTCGTCGAGATCCACGGCGCCGTCGAGGAAGTTCTGGATGGCGCGACGCTCGGGCGCGGTCATCGGCTTGACGCCGGCGAGCTTGTCGACGAAGAGGCGGTACCCCTTGTCCGTCGGGATGCGCCCCGCGCTGGTGTGGGGCTGGGCGATGAACCCTTCCTCCTCCAGCGCCGCCATGTCATTGCGGACGGTGGCCGGGGAGACCCCCAGACGGTGCCGCTCGGTGAGCGCCTTCGAGCCGACGGGCTCCTCCGTCCCCACATAGTCATGGACGATGGCGCGCAGCACTTCGAGCCTGCGTTCACTGAGCATCGCGCACACCTCCAGCTGTCTCTGTGAGCCCCGCCTGGCACTCACCGCGGGCGAGTGCCAGCCTTTCAAAGGGTCAGTGTACGGCCGTCGGGTACGGCCCCGGCAAGACAGCGGCTGCCGAACACCGCGCGTGCGGATAGCGTCACCGTATGAACGTGACGCCGGCATGGGAAGCGGCGGGCTGGGAGCGGCTCGCACCGCGCGTGGGGCGGCGCCGCCTGCCCCGCTGGGACTGTACGGCGGGGCTGGTCGTCGGGGACGACGCGGCCCTCATGATCGAGGCCGGGTCGAGCCTCGCGGAGGGCGCGGCCCTGCGGACTCAGGCCCGGCAAATCCTCGGCGGGGGCCGCCGGGTCACCCATCTCGCGCTGACCCACCCGCACTTCGACCACGTCCTCGGCGCGGCCGCCTTCGCGGGCGTGGAGGTGTACGGGGCGGTGGGCATCGAGACGGTCTTCACCAAGGGCCACGAGGAACTGCGCGAGGACGCGGTACGCCACGGCCTGGACGCGGACGCGGCGGCGGAGGCGGCCGACCTGCTGGTCCACCCGCACCACCTGGTGTGCGGGGAGTGGACGCTCGACCTGGGCGGCCTCCAGGTGCTGCTCGCGAACATCGGCCCCGGCCACTCGGGCCACGACCTCGCGGTCCTCGTCCCCGGCAGCGACGGCGCACCGGAGATCGTCTTCTGCGGCGACCTCGTCGAGGAGTCGGGCGAACCGCAGGCGGGCCCGGACGCGGTGCCGAAGCGGTGGCCTGCGGCGCTGGACCGCCTCCTCGACCTGGGCGGCGAGGACGCGCTGTACGTCCCCGGACACGGCGCCACGGTGAATGCGGCATTTGTCCGCGCGCAACGCGCCACACTGGCAGCCCGCTTCGGCGTGTCGTGACCGCAACGCCTTCCGCTCTTCCTATCGTCACCGGAATGCGCCAGTACTCCGCCGACCTCACGCCCCCTTGGAAGAAGCCGAAGCCCGTACCGGAGGTGGCGGCGGACGCCGGCCTCGTGGTCGAGGAGCTGAGCACCGGTTTCTGCGGGGCGGTGATCCGCTGCGAGAAGACGGCGCAGGGCCCGACGGTGACGCTGGAGGACCGCTTCGGCAAGCAGCGCGTGTTCCCGATGGAGCCCCGCGGGTTCCTCCTGGACGGCCGCCCGGTCACCCTGGTCCGGCCCACGCGGGCTTCTGCTCCTGTACGTCCCTCCCGCACCGCCTCCGGTTCGGTGGCCGTCCCCGGGGCGCGGGCCCGGGTCGCCCGCGCGGGACGTATCTACGTGGAGGGCCGTCACGACGCCGAGCTCGTCGAACGCGTCTGGGGCGACGACCTCCGCATCGAGGGCGTCGTGGTCGAGTACCTGGAAGGCATCGACGACCTGCCCGCGATCGTCGCCGAGTTCGCCCCCGGCCCCGACGCCCGCCTCGGCATCCTCGTCGACCACCTGGTCCCCGGCTCCAAGGAGTCCCGCATCGCTGCGGAGGTCACCAGCGCCCACGCCCTGGTGGTCGGCCACCCCTACATCGACGTGTGGGAAGCGGTGAAACCCGCCTCCGTCGGCATCCCCGGCTGGCCCCGCGTGCCACGCGGCCAGGACTGGAAGACGGGTGTGTGCAGAGCCCTGGGCTGGCCGGAGAACACCGGCGCGGCCTGGCAGCGCATCCTGAACTCGGTCCACTCCTACAAGGACCTGGAGCCCCCGCTCCTGGGCCGGGTGGAAGAACTGATCGACTTCGTCACCTTGCCGTGACGCGGTGGTGCGGGAGCTAGTCGACCAGGTCCCGCACCACCGCGTCGGCCAGCAACCGTCCCCGAAGCGTCAGCACGGCCCGCCCGGCGGCATAGGGCTCGGCCTCGAGCAGCCCGTCCGTCAGCGCCCGCCGGGAGGCGGCCAGCCCGGCCTCCCTCAGCAGCGACAACGGACATCCCTCCCGCAGCCGCAGCTCCAGCAAGATCCGCTCCACCCGCCGGTCCTCGGCGGAGAGCACCTCACGCCCGGCCCCGGGCGAGCCCCCGCCCGCCAGCGCCCCCGCGTACGCCCCGGGATGCTTGACGTTCCACCACCGCACGCCCCCCACGTGGCTGTGCGCGCCCGGCCCGGCGCCCCACCAGTCGGCCCCGCGCCAGTACAGCTCGTTGTGCAGGCACCGCCCGGCCTCGGACGTCGCCCAGTTGGACACCTCGTACCAGTCGAAGCCCGCGCCGCCCAGCACCTCGTCGGCGATGAGGTACCGGTCCGCGTGGACGTCGTCGTCGGTCATCGGCACCTCCCCGCGCCGGATCCGCCGAGCCAGCTGCGTGCCCTCCTCCACGATCAGCGCGTAGGCGCTCACGTGGTCGGGACCGGCCCCGATCGCCGCGTCGAGCGAGGCCCGCCAGTCGTCGTCGGTCTCGCCCGGGGTGCCGTAGATCAGGTCCAGGTTCACGTGGTCGAACCCGGCCGCCCGCGCCTCGGCGACGCATGCCTCGGGCCGCCCGGGCGTATGCGTACGGTCGAGCACCTTCAGGACGTGCTGCTTCGCGCTCTGCATGCCGAAGGAGACCCGGTTGAACCCGCCCTCCCGCAGCTCGCTCAGATACGCCGCGTCGACGGACTCCGGATTGGCCTCGGTCGTGATCTCGGCGTCGACCGCGAGCCCGAACTCGTCCCGCACGGCGCCCAGCATCCGCACCAGATCCCCGGCGGCGAGCAGCGTCGGCGTACCGCCCCCGACGAACACCGTCCGCACGGGCCGCGGGTCGTCCCCGAGGACCTTCCGGGCGAGCCGCACCTCGTCGACGAGGGTGTCCGCGTAGTTGTCCCGGGAGGCGAGCACGCCACCGGAGCCGCGCAGCTCGGTGGCGGTGTACGTGTTGAAGTCGCAGTAGCCGCAGCGCGTGGCGCAGTACGGGACGTGCAGGTAGAAGCCGAGCGGGCGGGAGGCCGCGCCGTCCAGGGCGGACGCGGGCAGCGCCCCGTCCTCGGGCATGGGCTCACCATCGGGCAGTGCGGAAGGCATGTCTTCGATTGTCCCGCACCCTCGGGCAACCCCGCGCCGCTCACTCATTCGCTCCCTGAGCCCGAAGCACCAGCAACGCGAGGTCGTCGTCCGGCGGCCGCTCCGAGAACTCGTGGACGAGCCTGCGGATCCGCTCCGCCACCAGCGGAGCGTCGAGCCCCGCGCACTCGGCCAGCGCCGCCGCGAGCCCGTTCCCGTCGTCGAACTGGCGCCGCCCCGTCCGGCGCTCGGTCACGCCGTCCGTGACGCACAGCAGCGTCTCGCCGGCCCGCAGCTCGAAGCTCTCGCTCGTGTACGTCTCGTCGTCGACGACCCCGAGCAGCATCTGCGGAGTGGCCGCTTCCCGCACCTCCCCCTCCGGGGAGAGCAGGAGTGGCAACGGATGCCCGGCGCACGCGATCGTGCAGCGCACGCCCCCTTCGTACGGCACGAGCTCCCCGTACAGGAGCGAGAGGAAGCGCGAGGTGGGCCCGTCCGGGGGCACGCCCTGCCCGCCCGCCACCGCGACGACCGCCGCCGCCGCGTCCGCCGCCTCGGTCGCGTCGTCGAGGAGGAGCTGGTTGAGGCGGTCCATGACCTCCGCGACCTGGTACCCCTCGCGGGCGAGGAGCCGCAGCCAGGGCCGGGCGAGCCCGATGACGACGGCCGCCTCCGGCCCCTTGCCCTGCACGTCGCCGAGCGCGAAGCACCAGCGGCCCTCCCCCGCCTGGAACACGTCGTAGAAGTCGCCGCCCGGGCCGCCCTTGTCCCGGGGTTCGTAGACCAGGCCGCTCTCGACGCCGGGGATCTCCGCGACCTTGCTGGGCAGCAGCCCGCGCTGGAGGACCTGGCTGATGTTGGCCTGGCGCTGGTAGCGCCGGGCCGTGCTGATCGCCAGCGCGACCCGGCGGCTGAAGTCCTCGACGAGGCCGGTGACCTCGTCGGGGAACCGGACGAGACCGGCCCGGCCGATGAGGAGCGTGCCCAGCGCGCGCCCGCCCGCGGTCAGCCGGTACGCGAGTGCCGCGCCGGACGAGCCGGACGCCGCGGAAGCGTCGAACACAGCGGTCGCCCCGGAGCCGGACCCACCGGACCCACCGGGCGCCGGCTCACCCGCCCCGCCCACCAGCGCCTCCCCCGGCCAGGGAACAGGAAACGCGCCCGAGCCCGCCGCCTCGGGCAGCCGGGGCGGCTCCTTCTCCAGGACGCGGCGCAGTTCCTCTATCCGGTGCTCGCTGGTGTGCCACACACGGGCGAGGCGCGCCCCCGACGCCCCCGGGCCCCCGCGCGCCGGCCCTTCCGAGGCGTCCTCCAGCCACACCGCGCACCAGTCCGCGAGGCGCGGCACGAGCAGCTGCCCGGCGAGGGCGGCCACCATGTCCTCGTCGAACTGTCCGGCCAGCAGGTCGGACGCCTCGGCGAGGAAGGTCAGCGCGCCCCTGTTGACCCACTCCATGTCGTTCGAGATCCGCTTGGGCAGCGGGGCGAGGATCTCGGCGGCGCGCAGGCCGCGCTGCAGGGCCTGCTCGCTCGCGTACGACTCGATCTCGTGGGCGGCCCGGACGCCTTCGACGGGCAGCCGGGCCCAGACCGTCTTGACGCCCGTGCGGTAGGTGATGCCCCAGGAGCCGGAGAGGGTCGCGACGAGTTGCAGGCCACGGCCGTACTCGGGGGTGCCGGAGGACGGCGGCGGGCCCTGTTCGCTGCGGACGGCGCGGGAGGGGTGGTGGTCGGAGACCTCGATGACGACGGCGTCCGAGCTCTCGTCGGGCAGCGCGTCGTCGAGCCGGCACAGCAGCTCGACGGCGGTGCCCGCGTGCACGACGGCGTTGGTCACCAACTCGCTGACCAGCAGCACGGAGTCGTCGGCAAGGCGGTCGGTGATGCCCGCGGCGGCGGGCACGCCCAGTTCGGTCCAGTCGGCGAGCGCCGCCCGCACGAACCGGCGCGCGGCGGCGGGCGCCAGCGGGTTCCCGGGCAGCGAGGTGCGCACCACCGCCGGTGGCCCGGCCGGGTCCGGGTCCGTGGCGGAGGCACGGAAATCGTTCTTCCGTTGCATCGGAATGGACCCCACGGTGCGGCTCCTGAGCAGTTCGGGCGAATGCGCCTCAGGCGACACCGACAGAGTGACAGACTGGCCACGCCCATAAGCACCGAGTCACCGAAGTGGGCCGTTATGAGTGAGAACAGTGCTATGCCTGTGTCCCCGCGAGATCGGCTTCCGGTTCCGGCGCAGATGACCGGCTCCGGCACGGAATCGGTCACCAGTCAGCTGCGTCCGCTTCTCGCTGCCATGCGCGCCGCACGGGACGGCGACTTCACCAAGGTCGCACCGGTCGGCGAGGGCATCACCGCCGAGCTGTACGCGGTCTTCAACGAAATGCTCGACCGTTCGCTCCACTTCGACGGCGAACTGGTCCGCGTGCGCCGCGAGATCATACGGCACGGTCGTCTGGACGAGCGGTTCGGCGCGAGCCCGGGACAGGGCCGTTGGGCGGCGCGGGTCTCGGAGGTCAACACCCTGCTGGACGCGCTGGTCGCGCCGGCGGCGAACGCCACCCGGGTGCTGAACGCGGTGGCGGGCGGCGATCTGACGCAGCGCGTGGACCTGCACGACGGCACCCGTGAACTCCGGGGAGATTTACGCCGTCTGGGACGTGCCGTCAACACGATGGTCGATCAGCTGTCCCTCTTCACGGGTGAAGTCACGCGTGTCGCCCGCGAGGTGGGCACGGAGGGGCGGCTCGGCGGGCGCGCCAAGGTGCGGGGGCTCTCGGGCAGCTGGCGGGACGTGACGGAGGCCGTCAACACGATGGCGGCCCGGCTGACGGCCCAGGTGCGGGACATCGCCCTCGTCACCACGGCGGTGGCGCAGGGCGACCTGACCCGCACGGTCACCGTGGAGGCCACGGGTGAGCTCCTCGAACTGAAGCTGACCGTGAACACGATGGTGGAGCAGCTCTCCGCGTTCGCCGCCGAGGTGACGCGCGTGGCGCGTGAGGTCGGTACCGAGGGGCAGTTGGGCGGCCGCGCGCAGGCGCGGGGCGTCTCGGGCGTGTGGAAGGACCTCACCGACAACGTCAACTTCATGGCGTCCAACCTCACCTCCCAGGTCCGCAACATCGCCCAGGTCACCACCGCCGTCGCCAACGGCGACCTGAGCCAGAAGATCACCGTCGACGCCCGGGGCGAGATCCTGGAGCTGAAGTCGACGGTGAACACGATGGTCGACCAGCTGTCGGCCTTCGCCGACGAGGTCACCCGCGTCGCCCGCGAGGTCGGCACCGAGGGGAATCTGGGCGGGCGCGCCCAGGTGCGGGGCGTCTCCGGTGTCTGGAAGGACCTCACCGACAACGTCAACTTCATGGCCGACAACCTCACCTCCCAGGTGCGGAACATCGCGCTCGTGTCGACGGCCGTCGCCCAGGGCGATCTCGGCAAGAAGATCACGGTGGAGGCGAAGGGCGAGATCCTGGAGCTGAAGTCGACGATCAACACGATGGTCGACCAGCTGTCGGCCTTCGCCGACGAGGTCACCCGCGTCGCCCGCGAGGTCGGCACCGAGGGCAACCTCGGTGGTCAGGCCCAGGTCCGCGGCGTCTCGGGCGTGTGGAAGGACCTCACCGACAACGTCAACTTCATGGCGTCGAACCTCACCTCCCAGGTCCGCAACATCGCCCAGGTCACCACCGCCGTCGCCAACGGCGACCTCTCCAAGATGATCACGGTGACGGCGCGCGGCGAGATCCTGGAGCTGAAGGACACCGTCAACACCATGGTGGAGCAGCTGCGCGCCTTCGCCGACGAGGTGACCCGCGTCGCCCGCGAGGTCGGCACGGACGGCAGGCTCGGCGGCCGCGCGCAGGTCCTCGGCGTATCGGGCGTGTGGAAGGACCTCACCGACAACGTCAACTACATGGCGGACAACCTCACGGGTCAGGTCCGCAACATCGCGCAGGTCGCGACGGCCGTGGCCCAGGGCGACCTCTCCAAGAAGATCGACGTGGACGCACGCGGCGAGATCCTGGAGCTGAAGACCACCATCAACACCATGGTGGACACGCTGTCCTCGTTCTCCTCCGAGGTCACGCGTGTGGCCCGCGAGGTCGGCTCCGAGGGGCAGCTGGGCGGCCAGGCCCGGGTCGAGGGCGTGTACGGCACGTGGAAGCGCCTGACGACGAACGTGAACGAACTGGCGCTGAACCTCACCACCCAGGTCCGTGCCATCGCCGAGGTCGCCTCCGCCGTCGCCCAGGGCGACATGACCCGCGCCATCACGGTCGAGACGCGCGGCGAGGTCACCGACCTCAAGGACAACATCAACCTGATGGTGTCCAACCTCCGCGAGACCACCCGTGCGAAGGACTGGCTGGAGTCCAACCTCGCCCGTCTCGCGGGCCTGATGCAGGGCCACCGCGACCTGATGGAGGTCGCCGACCTGATCCTGCGCGAGCTGACCCCGCTGGTGAACGCGCAGTACGGCGCGTTCTTCCTCGCCGACCCGGACACCGCGGAGAGCCCGGCGCCCACCCAGGTCACCGCGAAGGGCCTCGCGTTCATCGCGGGGTACGGCGCGGCGCAGGGCTCGGTCGTCGACACCGGTGGGATGCCCGCGCAGGGCCTGGTGCGCCAGGCCGCGCTGGAGAAGAAGCGCATCCTCGTCGAAGAGGTCCCGCGGGACTACATCAAGATCCATTCGGGGCTCGGCGACGCGGCTCCCGCCACCGTCGTGATCATCCCGATCCTCTTCGAGGACAAGCTGCTCGGCGTGATCGAGCTGGCCACGTTCTCCCGCTTCTCCGACGTCCACCTGGCGTTCTTCGACCAGTTCGTGAACACCATCGGCGTCGCCATCAACACCATCATCGCCAACTCCCGTACGGAGTCGCTGCTTGGCGAGTCCCAGCGCCTGGCCACCCAGCTCCAGGAGCGCTCGGACGAACTCCAGCGCCAGCAGGCCGAGTTGCGCCGTTCGAACGCGGAGCTGGAGGAGAAGGCGGCGCTGCTCGCCACGAGTTCGCAGTACAAGTCGGAGTTCCTCGCGAACATGTCGCACGAGCTGCGCACCCCGCTCAACTCCCTGCTGATCCTGGCGCGGCTGCTCTCCGACAACCCCGACAACAACCTCTCCGACCAAGAGGTGCAGTTCGCGACGACCATCCACCGCTCGGGATCCGACCTGCTCCAGCTCATCAACGACATCCTCGACCTGTCGAAGATCGAGGCCGGCCGCATGGACGTGCGCCCCAAGAAGCTCCCGCTCATCAAGGTCCTCGACTACGTCCACGCGACGTTCCGCCCGCTCACCCTCGACCGCGGGCTCGCCTTCGACGTGTCGGTCGGCGAGGACGTGCCGCGCGAGATGTTCTCGGACGAGCAGCGCCTCCAGCAGATCCTGCGCAACCTCCTGTCGAACGCGGTGAAGTTCACCTCGGCGGGCAGCGTCGAGCTGCGCGTCAGCCGCGTCAAGGAGACCGCCCGCGACCGGCTGGTGCACGACCACGAAGACCTGCTCTGCTTCGCCGTCAGGGACACCGGCATCGGCATCCCCGCCGAGCAGCTGCCGGTCATCTTCGAGGCGTTCCAGCAGGCCGACGGGACCACCAACCGCAAGTACGGCGGCACCGGCCTCGGCCTCTCCATCAGCCGCGAGATCGCGGGCCTGCTCGGCGGCCGCATCACCGCGGAGAGCTCCCCCGGCCAGGGTTCGACCTTCTCGCTGTACGTTCCCGTGGTGCATCCGGGCCACGGCGCGGCCGCCATCGCGTACGCGGCGACGCACACGCAGCACCTGCCGGAGCCGATGGAACAGGCCGCGCTGCGGCCGCACACCAGCCTGGAACCCGACGACAGCTGGCCCGCGCCCACCAAGCTGGAGGAGTGGAAGGAAGGGCGCCCGGGCCGCATACTGCCGGGCCGCAGGGTGCTCATCGTCGACGACGACATCCGCAACGTCTTCGCGCTCACCCATGTGCTGAGCCGCGTCGGCATGCCCGTCCTGTACGCGGAGAACGGCCGCGAGGGCATCGAGACGCTGGAGCGCAATCCGGACGTCGACATCGTCCTGATGGACATCATGATGCCGGAGATGGACGGCTACGAAACCATGGCCGCGATCCGTCGCAGTCCGCGCTGGCGGGGCCTGCCCATCGTCGCCCTCACCGCCAAGGCCATGCCCGGGGACCGCGAGAAGGCCATCGCCCAGGGCGCCACCGACTACGTACCGAAACCCGTGGACGTGGACCAGCTGCTCGGCGTCGTCTGTGCCCTCCTGGACCCCGCCGGCTCGGCCACCGCCGAGCAGCCCGCTTCCGCCGAATCCCCCGATCCAGAGACTGTCGCTCCGGAACAGACCAGCACTCGAGGAGAAGGCGCTGTTCCGCCGACAACCGAGTGAGGCACCGTGACCATGAGTGCAGAGGCCCCAACCGACAACCGCGCGAGCATCCTCCTGGTCGACGACATGGAGGACAACCTGATGGCGCTCGAAGCCGTCCTCGGATCACTGAACGAGCCGTTGGTGCGGGCCCGTTCGGGCGAGGAGGCCATGAAGGCGATTCTGAGGCAACGATTCGCCGTGATCCTGCTGGACGTCCGCATGCCCGGCATGGACGGCTTCGAGACCGCGTCGAACATCAAACGCCTCGACCAGACCAAGGACGTGCCCATCATCTTCCTGACGGGCACCGACAACGACGCCGGCTACGCCTTCCGCGGTTACGCGACGGGAGCGGCGGACTACCTCACCAAGCCGTTCGACCCCTGGGTGCTGCGCGCCAAGGTCACCGTCTTCCTCGAACTGCACCGTAAGAACAGACAGTTGGAGCGGATCCTGGCCCGCGAGCAGCGCCAGTTCGACGAGCTGGCCGCGCGGCTCTCGGCGATCGAGACCCATATGGCCGCGAGCAGCCTCAAGGACGTCCTCGAACTGCGCCGCCACGTGACGCACATGGAAGAACTGGTGCAGGAGATGCGCCGCGGCCGGGGCGCCTAGGCCGACGCCCCGGCCGCGCACGAGAGGCCCCAGGACCCCGGGCCGTGTGCCCGCGCGTTCAGGCCTCGCGCGAACCCGCGTACATCTCCTCGATCAGGTGCTTGTACTCCCGCTCGACCACCGGACGCTTCAGCTTCAGACTGGGCGTCAGCTCGCCGTGCTCGACATCGAGGTCGCGCGGCAGGAGCCGGAACTTCTTGATGGTCTGCCAGCGCTGCAGGCCTTCGTTGAGCTGCCGCACATAGCCGTCGATGAGCTCGACCGTCGCGGGAGCCGCGCACACCTCGGCGTAGGACTTGCCCTCCAGGCCGTTCTCCTTGGCCCACTCCAGGATCGCGGGCTCGTCGAGGGAGATCAGGGCGGCGCAGAAGTTGCGGTCGGCGCCGTGCACGAGAATGTTGGAGACGTACGGACACACGGCCTTGAACTGGCCCTCGACCTCGGCGGGCGCGATGTACTTGCCGCCGGACGTTTTGATCAGGTCCTTCTTGCGGTCGGTGATCCGCAGATAGCCGTCGACGGACAGCTCGCCGATGTCCCCGGTGTGGAACCAGCCGTCGGACTCCAGGACCTCGGCGGTCTTGTCGGGGAGGCCGTGGTAGCCCTCCATGATGCCGGGGCCGCGCAGCAGGATCTCGCCGTCGTCCGCGATGCGCACCTCGGTGCCGGGCAGCGGCTTGCCGACCGTGCCGGTGCGGTAGGCCTCGCCGGGGTTCACGAAGGAGGCCGCGGAGGACTCGGTCAGGCCGTACCCCTCCAGGATGTGGATGCCGGCGCCCGCGAAGAAGTAGCCGATGTCGGGCGCGAGCGCGGCCGACCCGGAGACGGCGGCGCGCAGCCGGCCGCCGAAGGCGTCGCGCAGCTTGGAGTAGACGAGAGTGTCGGCGGCCTTGTGCTTGGCGCGCAGCCCGAAGGGCACCGAGGCCGTGCCGGTCCTGCGGAAGTTGTCCTGGCTGACCTTCGCGTACTCGCGGGCCACCTCGGCGGCCCACAGGAAGATCTTGTACTTGGCGCCGCCGCCCGCGCGCGCCTTGGCCGCGACGCCGTTGTAGACCTTCTCGAAGATGCGGGGCACGGCCGCCATGTACGTCGGCTGCACGACCGGCAGATTCTCGATGATCTTGTCGACGCGGCCGTCGACGGCGGTGACGTGCCCGAGCTCGATCTGGCCCGAGGTCAGCACCTTGCCGAAGACGTGCGCGAGCGGCAGCCACAGGTACTGCACGTCGTCCGGGCCGAGGAGGCCGGTCGCGGCGATGGCCTTGGCCATGTACGACCAGTTGTCCTGCGGCAGGCGCACGCCCTTGGGGCGGCCCGTGGTGCCGGAGGTGTAGATGATCGTGGCGAGCTGATCCTTGGTGATCGCCGCGATGCGCTCCTTGATGAGCTCCGGGTTCTTCTCCAGGTGCGCGGCGCCGCGGGCCTCCAGGTCGGCGAGCGTGAGCACCCAGCCCTCGGGGTCACCGTCGACGGGGTCCGCGCCCTTGGGGTCGAGCACCACGACGTGCCGCAGCTCGGGCAGGTCGGCCCGCTTCTCGCGGGCCTTCGCGAGCTGCGCGGCGTCCTCGGCGATCAGCACCCGGCTGCCGGAGTCGGCCAGGATGTACGCCGACTCCTCGGCGTTGGTCTGCGGATAGACGGTCGTGGTGGCCGCGCCGGCGCACATGATGGCGAGGTCGCAGAGGATCCACTCGACGCGCGTGGACGAGGCGAGGGCGACCCGGTCCTCCGACCGCAGGCCGAGCTCGACGAGCCCGGCGGCGATGGCGTGGACGCGCTCGGCGGCCTGCGCCCAGCTGAGCGACTTCCAGTCGTCGGGGCCCTCGCCGGAGGCCGCCGGGACGGGGTAGCGGTAGGCCTCGGCATCCGGCGTGGCCGCCACGCGCTCCAGGAAGAGATGCGCCACGGACGGCGGACGGTTCTCGATCAAGGTCTGTGTGTCGCTCACGACATCCTCCGGGCCCACGACGGTGCGGCGAACTGGCTGGCGGCTGCTTCTTGTATCTGCTTCTTGTGTCTGCTTCTTGGCTCTGCTTATGTCCCTGCGGCTACTTGTTTAACTTGTGAGTAACCTACGAGTGGTGATCAGAGTAGAGCTCCGACGCGTCGTGCGTAAGGGGCAGCTGCCTGTCACTTCCTCCAGACACCCAAACGGAACGAGCAGGCCCGCCGCAACGCGCCGCGGGCCCGGTGCGTCTGCGCACCGGGCCCGCGTGGCTGCCGCTCCACCGCGGCGGGGCGACTACTTCTTGCCCTTGCCGGGGCCGCTGTCGTCGCTGGAGAGCACCGCGATGAAGGCTTCCTGCGGCACCTCGACGGAGCCGACCATCTTCATGCGCTTCTTGCCCTCCTTCTGCTTCTCCAGGAGCTTGCGCTTACGGGAGATGTCACCGCCGTAGCACTTGGCGAGGACGTCCTTGCGGATGGCGCGGATGGTCTCGCGGGCGATGACCCGGGAGCCGATCGCGGCCTGCACCGGCACCTCGAAGGCCTGGCGCGGGATGAGCTCGCGCAGCTTGGCGACGAGCCGCACGCCGTACGCGTACGCCGCGTCCTTGTGCGTGACGGCGGAGAACGCGTCGACCTTGTCGCCGTGCAGCAGGATGTCGACCTTGACGAGCTGCGCGGACTGCTCGCCCGTGGGCTCGTAGTCCAGCGAGGCGTAACCACGCGTCTTGGACTTCAGCTGGTCGAAGAAGTCGAAGACGATCTCGGCGAGCGGCAGCGTGTAGCGGATCTCGACGCGGTCCTCGGAGAGGTAGTCCATGCCGAGCATGACGCCGCGCCGGTTCTGGCACAGCTCCATGATCGAGCCGATGAACTCGCTCGGCGCGAGGATCGTGGCGCGCACGACGGGCTCGTACACCTCGTCGATCTTGCCCTCGGGGAATTCACTCGGGTTGGTGACCGTGTGCTCGGTGCCGTCCTCCATGATCACGCGGTAGACCACGTTCGGAGCGGTGGCGATGAGGTCGAGCCCGAACTCGCGCTCGAGCCGCTCACGGATCACGTCGAGGTGCAGCAGCCCCAGGAAACCGACGCGGAAGCCGAAGCCGAGCGCGGCGGACGTCTCCGGCTCGTAGACGAGCGCGGCGTCGTTGAGCTGGAGCTTGTCCAGGGCCTCGCGCAGGTCCGGGTACTCCGAGCCGTCCAGCGGATACAGACCCGAGAAGACCATCGGCTTCGGGTCCTTGTAGCCGCCGAGGGCCTCGGTGGCGCCCTTGTGCAGGGAGGTGATCGTGTCACCGACCTTGGACTGACGGACGTCCTTCACGCCGGTGATGATGTAGCCCACCTCACCGACGCCGATGCCGTCGGCCGAGGTCATCTCGGGGGACGACACACCGATCTCGAGCAGCTCGTGCGTGGCGCCGGTGGACATCATCCGGATCCGCTCACGCTTGTTGAGCTGGCCGTCGACGACTCGTACGTACGTCACGACGCCGCGGTAGGAGTCGTAGACCGAGTCGAAGATCATCGCGCGGGCGGGCGCGTCCGCGACGCCGACCGGCGGCGGGATCTCGGCGACGACCTTGTCGAGCAGCGCCTCGACGCCCATGCCGGTCTTCGCCGAGACCTTCAGCACGTCCGCGGGGTCGCAGCCGATGAGGTTGGCGAGCTCCTCGGAGAACTTCTCCGGCTGAGCGGCCGGCAGGTCGATCTTGTTCAGTACGGGGATGATCTTGAGGTCGTTCTCCATCGCCAGATAGAGGTTGGCGAGAGTCTGCGCCTCGATGCCCTGGGCCGCGTCGACGAGGAGGATCGTGCCCTCACAGGCCGCGAGCGAACGCGAGACCTCGTATGTGAAGTCGACGTGGCCCGGGGTGTCGATCATGTTGAGGATGTGCGTACTGCCCTGGTCCGGGCCCTCGTTCGGGGCCCAGGGCAGACGCACCGCCTGGGACTTGATCGTGATGCCGCGCTCGCGCTCGATGTCCATCCGGTCGAGGTACTGAGCACGCATCTGCCGCTGCTCGACCACCCCGGTGAGCTGGAGCATGCGGTCGGCGAGCGTGGACTTGCCGTGGTCGATGTGCGCGATGATGCAGAAATTGCGGATCAGAGCCGGGTCGGTACGGCTCGGCTCGGGCACATTGTTAGGGGTCGCGGGCACGCAGGGTCCTGTCTCTTGAGGCGCCTGTAGCCTCGGGTCGGATCTATACGTAGCTTCCATCGTCCCATGGGTGGCGCACTGCGCTCGGTTTGGGCCGGTCCGAGGGCGGCTGGTACCGTGGACAGCTGTGTCTCGTAGCCCTCTCAAGCGTCGAGGCGCGTGTCATCAAATTCATCTGCAGTACCTCTGCAGTACCTGAACCTGAAAAGGCTCTTTCGTGGCGAACATCAAGTCCCAGATCAAGCGGATCAAGACCAACGAGAAGGCGCGTCAGCGCAACAAGGCGGTCAAGTCTTCTCTGAAGACCGCGATCCGCAAGGCCCGCGAGGCCGTTGCCGCCGGTGACACCCAGAAGGCCGCCGAGCTCACGCGTGAGGCCACGCGCCAGCTCGACAAGGCCGTCTCCAAGGGTGTCATCCACAAGAACCAGGCCGCCAACAAGAAGTCGGCGCTTGCGACGAAGGCCGCGGCCCTCAAGGGCTGAAGCCCTTTCCCCGGCTAGTACGCAGTACGCCGGGGCGGTGATCAATCCTCCCGCGAGGGTAATTCGAGCCCTCTACCTCGAATCGCGGACAGACGCACGCAGTACGCCACGCTGCGCCAATGCCCCCGGACCCACTCCGGGGGCATTGCTGTGCCCGGGGGTCTGGGGGTCTGGGGGGCTGGGGTGTGGGGGGTAAGTCTCGCGTCGGGGTTGTGTGGCGCGGGGCCGTGACTGGGCGCGGCTGGGCCCCTTCAGGGGCGCGGGGAACTGCGCGACCAGCCACAACGGCCCGCAGACGACAGGGCACCACCAGCCCACCCAGGGGCGCGGGGAACTGCGCAAACAGCCACGACGGCCCGCAGACGACAAGGCACTGCCAGCCAGGCAAGGCACCCCCGCCCAAGCCAAGCGCAGCGCTCAGCGGCGCCCGGCCCGCGCCGCCCGAGCAATCGCGACCACGGCCTTCTCCAACGCATACTCCGGGTCATCACCGCCCCCCTTGACCCCCGCATCCGCCGCCGCAACGGCGGTAAGCGCCGCAGCCACGCCATCCGGCGTCCACCCCCGCATCTGCTGACGGACACGGTCGATCTTCCAGGGCGGCATGCCCAGCTCACGGGCGAGATCGGCGGGACGGCCACCACGCGCGGACGAAAGCTTCCCGATCGCCCGCACCCCCTGCGCAAGAGCACTCGTGATCATGACGGGAGCGACCCCGGTCGCAAGGGACCAGCGCAACGCTTCGAGCGCCTCGGCGGCCCGCCCCTCGACGGCCCGGTCGGCGACCGTGAAGCTGGAGGCCTCCGCACGGCCCGTGTAGTACCGCCCGACGACCGCTTCGTCGATCGTGCCCTCGACGTCAGCCGCCAGCTGGGAGACCGCCGAGGCGAGCTCCCGCAGATCGCTGCCGATCGAGTCGACGAGCGCCTGGCACGCCTCCGAGGTCGCCGAACGCCCCAGGGTCCGGAACTCGCTCCGCACGAACGACAGCCGGTCCGCGGGCTTGGTCATCTTGGGGCAGGCGACCTCGCGCGCGCCCGCCTTGCGCGCGGCGTCGAGCATGCCCTTGCCCTTCGCACCGCCCGCGTGCAGCAGGACGAGGGTGATCTCCTCGACGGGCGACGCCAGATACGCCTTGACGTCCTTGATCGTGTCCGCCGACAGATCCTGCGCGTTCCGCACGACGACGACCTTGCGCTCGGCGAAGAGCGACGGGCTGGTCAGCTCGGCGAGGGTGCCGGGCTGCAGCTGGTCGGAGGTGAGGTCGCGCACATCCGTGTCCGCGTCGGCCGCGCGGGCGGCCGCGACGACCTGCTGCACGGCGCGGTCGAGGAGCAGCTCCTCCTGCCCCACGGCGAGCGTGAGGGGAGCGAGCGGGTCCGACGCTGCGGTATCTGTCTTCCTGGCCATCGCGGTCAAGCATCCCACGCGGCACTGACACCCCGCCCCGTCCCGACCCCGCCCGGCCCCTGTCGGAGAATGGTCCGGTGACCGACGTACGACATGTCCTGGTGCTGCCCGACCGCGATGCCGCGGAGACGGTGGCCGAAGAGCTCCCCGACCGTTTCGGCGTGACCGAGGAACCCCAGCTCGTCCGCGACGCCCTCGCCGGCGAGGACGACGCCGAGGACGCCCAGTGGCTGGTGGTCGTCGAGGACCCCGCGTCCCGCCTCGACCCCGCGGCCCTCGACGAACTGGCCGCCGAGCACGAGGGCTGGCTGGAGGCCCCGTAGGTCCCCCGCTGGGGAAAGTCAGCCGGTCTTGGGGATGACCTGGATGTCGAGGTCGATCGTGATGCTGTGCCCGACGGCGGCGATACCGCGAGCGAGCATCGTCTGCCAGCTGATCGTGAAGTCGTCGCGGTGCAGTTCGGTGGTGGCGCGGCAGGCGACGCGGGTCTCGCCTTCGAGGCCCTTGCCGATGCCGAGGTACTCCGTGTCGAGCGTCACCGTACGCGTCACGCCGTGCAGCGTCAGGCCGCCGGATATCGCCCAGCGGCTGCCGCCCTTGTGGACGAAGCGGTCGCTGTAGAACTCCATCGTCGGGTAGCGCGCCACGTCCAGGAAGTCACCGGACCGCAGATGGTCGTCGCGCATCGTGACCGCGGTGTCGATGGAGGCCGCGTCGATGACGACGTGCATCGCGGACTCCTCCATCCGCTCGCCCAGCCTGATCGCACCCGCGAAGCTGTTGAACCGGCCGCGAATGCGGGCGAGCCCGATGTGCCGCGCGGTAAAGGCCACCGAGGAGTGCAGCGGGTCGATCTCCCAGTCGCCGGGCTCGGGGAGCGCCGGGGGCGGGGCGACCTGGAGGGTGACGTCGCCGAGCGAGGCGTGCGCGTCCTCCGCGACCGTGGCGCTCGCCCGGTACGGAGTGAACCCCTCCGCCGAGACCGCGAGACGGTAGTCCCCGGCCGGAACAGCGGTGACGAACGATCCGAAGGGGTCAGTGCCCCCACTGACGACCTTGCGGCCCATGGCGTCGCTGACGGCGAACTCCGCGTTCCGCACGGGCTCGTTGACCGGGTCGAGCACCCGGCAGCTGAGCACCCCCGCGCTCGACGGAACCGTGAGCGCCGACAACGGTCTCGTCCGTCCAGCCCGATTCGTACGGTTTCCCAGCCAACGGCCGAACACGTGCGACACACCCCCGCCTTGCTTGACAACACCACAACACCTGCAAACTGCAACGAAGAGGCATTCGATCACCGTTGCGGCTTTCGATGCAACACGGACCCAGATCACGGGAATGCTGCCGATGCGCCGCGAAGTGTCGCGACTGGCCCGAATTGGCCCTCCCTCCTCCACATCGTGCCTGCTCACGACGGGTTCCCCGCGGTAGCCCCAGGCTGGGCGAGAGGTGGGGGCGGGAGGCGCTGGCAAGAGGCCTGGGCGGGGCGCGGAGGTGGCTAGGCCCTGCTCAAGGCGGCCGGGTGGCCACTTCGAGCCGTGGTGCCGCCGACCGGGACCCCGACCCCACCACCGCGATCGCCCCCTGCGTGTCCGTACGCATCACCTGCGCTCCCCCGGCCCGCAGCGCCGCCAGCGTGACCGGCGACGGATGTCCGTACGAGTTGTCGGCGCCGCAGGAGATGAGGGCCAGCCGCGGTGCCGCCCTGCGCAGGAGCTCCGGGTCTTGGTGGGCGGAGCCGTGATGGGCGACCTTGAGCACGTCCACGGAGGCGAGCGACGCGGCGGCCGGGGTGCGCAGCAGGGCTCGCTGGGCGGGCGGCTCCAGATCCCCGAGGAGCAGCAAGGTCAGCCCTCCCGTCCGCACGAGCAGGGTGACACTCGCGTCGTTCGGCCCCTCGGGTCGCGGCACCGGCCCCGCCGTGGGCCACAGCACCTGCCAGTCCAAGGGGCCCGCCCGGCGCCGCTCCCCCGCCACGGCCGGGACCACCGGAACGCGTGCCGCCGCAGCCTGCTCCCGCACGAACGCGGCCTGCTCCGGCGGTTCCTGGAACCCCGTCGTCTGGACCTCTCCCACCGCTCGCCCTCGCAGCACCCCCGGCAGGCCCGCGACATGGTCGGCGTGGAAGTGCGTGAGCAGGACGAGCGGCACGCGCGTGATCCCGAGCGAACGCAGACAGCGGTCGACGGCCACCGGGTCGGGCCCCGCGTCGACCACCACCCCCGCGCCGTCGCCCGCCGCGAGCACCATGGCATCGCCCTGCCCGACATCACACATCGCCATGCGCCATCCCGGTGGCGGCCAGCCCGCGATCACCCGGGTGACGGGTGGCGGCTGGACGATCACGAGGAAGAGGAGCGCGGCACAGGCCGTAATGAGCCAGGGGTGCCGCACGATCCTGCGTCCCACCAGGGCGACGACCACGGTGGCCACCGCGAGCAGGAGGCCGCCGCGCCAGCCGCCCGGCCAGTCGACCCCGCTCCCGGGGAGCGCCGCCCCGGTGCGGGCGATTTCCGCGATCCACTCCGTGGGCCAACTCGCGCCCCAGGCCAGCGCCTTGGCGACGGGCATCGCGACCGGCGCCGCCGCCAGCGCCGCGAAGCCGAGCACGGTGGCGGGCGCGACCGCGAACTCCGCGAGGAGGTTGCACGGCACCGCGACCAGGCTCACCCGGGCCGCGAGGACGGCGACGACGGGCGCGCACACCGCCTGCGCCGCGGCCGCGGCGGCCAGCGCCTCGGCGAACCGCGGCGGGACCCCTCGGCCGCACAGTGCGGCCCCCCAGCGCGGCGCGAGGGTGAGCAGGGCGCCGGTGGCCAGGACGGAGAGCAGGAACCCATAACTCCGGGCCAGCCAGGGGTCGTACAGGACGAGCAGCAGAACCGCCGCGGCGAGCGCGGGGATGAGGGACCTGCGTCGCCCGGTGGCGATGGCGAGGAGCGCGATCAGCCTGCACGCCGCGGCCCGCAGCACGCTCGGGTCCGGTCGGCAGACGATGACGAATCCGAGGGTGAGCGCCCCGCCGAGTACCGCCGTCGTCCGCAACGGAATGCCCAGCTTCGGTGCCAGACCGCGCCGCTCGACCCGCTGGGCGGTGCCCTGCGGTCCGATGAGCAGGACCAGGACGATCGTGAGGTTCGCACCGCTGACGGCGAGCAGGTGCGTGAGGTCGGTCGCCCGGAAGGCCTGGTCCAGCTCGGCCGGCACCCGTGACGTGTCCCCGATGACGAGTCCGGGGAGCAGTGCGCGGGCGTCGGCCGGCAAACCGTCCGTGGCCTCGCGCAGCCCGCCCCGCAACTGCCCCGCCAGCCGCTGCGCACCGGACGGCGCCCCGACCACCCGCGGCGCCCGCTCCCCCGACACCCGCAGCACCGCAGCAACGCGCTCCCCCTTCGACAAGGGCGGCGCCAGCCGTGCCTGCACACGCACCCGTGTCGACGGCAACAACGCGAGCCAGCCTCCCTCGGGACCGCCTCCTCGCTCCCCGGCCACGTCACCGGGACCGGCACCCCGCCCCACCACCCCGCCGCCGCCACCGGAGCCCGCTCCCCGCTGCGCGGCCACACCACCCCTGCCCACGCTCCTCGCGGAGTCCGGGCTCCCCGTCCGCACGACGACCAGGACCGGCGTGCGCGTCGCGGTCGATGTCCCGTCCGCCTCCCTGACCCGCACGACCTCGGCGTCCAGGACGACCGTGGGTGGCATCGTGTGCGCACGCGCGACGGGAGGCCGGGAGCGCCGGGGGTCGGACATGACCTTGAACTCCACCTCCGCTTCCGCGTATTCAGCGGCCAGCACGGGGACGGGGCCACGGCTCAGGTCCGCGCCGTGCAGAGCCGCGGAGACCGTCGCCCCGGCGGTGCAGAGCAGAACCGCGGCCACCGAGAGTCTTCCCCACTGCCGCCGCCGCGTCCGCTCCCGCCGCCCCACGGACTGCCGCCGCCCCACCGTCCACGTCACCATCAGCGCTCCAGCCACGAGCACGCAGACCGCCACCGTGGTGACCGCCCACCGCATCGGGGCGTCCAGCATCAGTGCCGCCGCTCCCCATGCCGCCAGTGCGGGCGGCACCAGCCTGAGGTCGACCGGGCCTTCCTGCCGGGGGTTCGAGGCACCGAGCCGGTGACCCGACGCGAGGTGAACTGCCGGGCGCGTCATGGCCGTACGAGATCCTGGAGATCGGCGAAGCGCCGGTCACCGATGCCATTGACCTCGCGGAGCTCTTCGACGGAGCGGAAACCGCCGTGCTCCGCGCGGTAGTCGAGGATGTGCTGCGCCAACACGGGGCCGACGCCAGGGAGTTGGTCGAGCTGCTCGGCGGTCGGCCGTCCATGAGAAACCGCGCCCGGTTGAGACCGTCCGTCTTCGTGCCGGGCCTGACCCCGCCGGCGGCCCGCAGGGCGTCGGCCACCCGGGACCCGGCGGGCAGCCGATGCACCCCGGGGCGGCGGACCTTCCCGCTGACGTCCACGACGATCACGCCCGCGGCGCCACCGGCGGCCGTCGCACCACCCGGGCCGCCCGGGCCGCCCGCACCGCCCCCGCTCCCCGAGGCCCGTCCCGCGTGCGCCGGAGGGCCCGGCGACGGAGCCGGTTCCGCGCCCCGGTCAGTGGCGGCGCCCGCCGCACGCACCACTTCGGGCGGCCGCACGGGCTGGGTCCGCCCCGACCAGAAGTGCTGCACCGCGAACACCGCCGCGACGGCGAGGACCACGACGAGAGCGACCACGCTGCGCCGCTCCAGACCGCACCGCGACTGCAGCCACACGGGCAGCCGCTCCCGCAGGGCGAGCCCCATCCGCTCCCGCCGCGAGGGCCCCGGCCTGGCCTCCCCACCTGGGTCAGGTGGCTCCCCCACCTTCGCCCCCACCTCCGCCTCCCGCGCCCACCCCGGCGCGGGCAGGGACGCACGCGGTACCGATCCGCCCCCGACCGGAGCCCCGCCCACCAACTCGGCGTCGGCAGCCGCCACGTCCAGCCGCGGAGACCCCGACAGTCGCGAGGGCGACTGCGGCTCGGCAAAGAGGCTTTCCGCCCGCAGCCGGACCGCCTCCGCAGAGGCGGCCGGGGAGGCGGCCGAGGCTCGTCTGCGGCGGGCCCGCTCACGGGCCTGACGGTGGTTGGCTCGGCCGTCGGACGCGGGAGCGCGGCCGGGGCCGCTCGTCGCGGAAGCTGTCCTGGAACTGGAAAGTGATCGAATCGCCATGCCGACGACGTTAGGCACAGCGGCAGAAAGCTGTTGATCTTGCTCAAATTCCGTGGATTACTCGGCAGTTGTGGATAACTCCGTCACCCACACGAGGGAGCTCAAGCAAGAGAGCCCAAAGGGAGGGGGTTCAAGCGGGAGAGCCCAAGGCTGAACGGCGCCTCATCGAGGCGAGACCACTGCTCCCAGCAACCCCGGCCCAGTGTGCGCCCCGATCACCGCGCCGACCTCGCTGACGTGCAGCTCCGCGAGGCCCGGCACCCGCTCCCTGAGCCGCTCGGCGAGCACCGAAGCCCGCTCCTGCGCCGCCAGATGATGCACCGCGATGTCGACCCGGCCGCTGCCCGCGCGCTCGACCACAATCTCCTCAAGGCGGGCGATCGCCTTTGACGCCGTCCGCACCTTCTCCAGCATGTCGATGCGGCCGCCGTCCAGCTTCAGCAGCGGCTTGACGGCGAGCGCGGAGCCCAGCAACGCCTGTGCGGCGCCGATGCGGCCGCCCCTGCGCAGATAGTCGAGGGTGTCGACGTAGAAGTACGCGGACGTGCCGGCGGCCCGCTTCTCCGCGGCTGCCACCGCCTCCTCCACCGAGTCGCCCGCCTCCACGGCCTGCGCCGCCGAGAGGGCGCAGAAGCCGAGGGCCATCGCGACCATGCCGGTGTCCACCACCCGCACCGGCACGGGCGCTTCCTGCGCGGCGAGGACCGCGGCGTCGTACGTCCCGGAGAACTCGGCGGACAGGTGCAGCGAGATGATGGCCGTGGCGCCCGCCTCGGCCGCCTTCCGGTACGTCTCGGCGAAGAGCTGGGGGCTGGGCCGGGAGGTCGTCACCGGCTTCCGCTTCTGCAGCGCCAGGGCGAGCGAGCGGGCCGAGATCTCGGTGCCCTCCTCCAGCGCCTGGTCCCCGAGGACCACGGTCAGGGGCACCGCGGTGATGCCGTGCCGGTCCATCGTCGGCTGCGGCAGGTAGGCCGTTGAATCCGTGACGATCGCGACATGGCGGGACATGAGCTGGAGATTACCTGTCTGCGCCGCCGGGTGGCAGCCCGGCCCCCGCGCACCTCAGGTCGTGCTCTCCGGCTTGGTCTTCTTCTCCCACGGATACGCCGGCCTGGCGGTGGGCGGAGTGATCGCGGGCCGCGTCTGCTCCCGGTCCGGCTGCCGGGTGGACCCGGACGGCTCGGACCAGGCCTGTTCGGCGTCCTTGTCGGTGTCCGCCGCGGGCTCGGGCCAGGCAGCGGGAGCCTCGGCGGACGGCGGCTCCGTCGTCCAGTGCCGCAGGGCGCCCGCCTCCATGTCGATCTGCGTGCTCAGCGAGTCCAGGTCGTCGTTGGCGAACCGGCGGGCCCGGTCGCGCGCCGACCAGCGCAGGGAGTCGGCGGCCTTCTTGATCTGCTCCGTGCGCTCCCGCATCTCGGGGAGCCGCTCGGCCAGGGCGGCCTTGTCCGGGTCTCGCTCCAGGCGCCGGAGGTCGTCGTCCAGCTCGTGTCCGTGGACGCTGAGCCGGTCGAAGAGCTGCAGGGTCTCCTTCAGCGACGCGTCGTCGGCGGCGCCCGCCTGCAGGACGTCCTGTGTGGCGCGCATGGAGGTGCGCAAGGAGAGGCGCAGCTGGGCCACTTCGGCAGCGGGGCCGACCGCGAAGCTCTTCGCCCGCAGCGTGGTGTCCTCCACCGTCCGGCGGGCCTCCTGGATGGTGCGGTCCACGCCCCGCTTGGCCGCCCGCACGGCCTTCACCGTCAGATAGACGCCCAGCACCAAGAACAGCACGAAAAGCAGCGCCACGATCGCGCCCACGGCTTCCATGACGCTCCTCTCCGCATCCGGTCCAGTCCAGCGTGCGCCGGCGAGGTCCGCTTCAGCGACTCCTCCACCGTAAACGGAGAAGGCAGGTCGGAGGTTCCAGCGGAACCCCCAACCTGCCCGTAAGGGAAGACCCCTATGCCGCCCGGCGCGTGCCGTTACGCACCGCCCGGCGCGTGCCGTTACGCAGGAACGATGTTCACCAGCTTCGGCGCCCGCACGATCACCTTGCGGATGCCCGCGCCGTCCAGCGCGGCCACGACCCTCTCGTCGGCCAGCGCCACCTTCTCCAGCTCCGCGTCGGAGATCGACGGGGAGACCTCCAGGCGCGCCTTGACCTTGCCCTTGATCTGCACGACGCAGGTCACGGACTCGTCCACGACGTACGCCGGGTCGGCGACCGGGAAGTCCTGGTGGACGACCGAGTCGGTGTGGCCCAGCTTGCGCCACAGCTCCTCGGCGATGTGCGGGGCCAGCGGCGCGATCAGCAGCACCAGGCGCTCCGCGACGGACTTCGGCACCGTGCCGCCCGCCTTCGTCAGGTGGTTGTTCAGCTCGGTGATCTTGGCAATGGCGGTGTTGAACCGCATGCCGTCCAGGTCCTGGCGGACGCCGTCGATGGCCTTGTGCAGGGCGCGCAGGGTGGCCTCGTCGATGTCGGCCTCGGCGACGTCCGCGACGGTGACCTCACCGGTCGACTCGTCGACGATCAGGCGCCACAGCCGCTGCAGCAGACGGTACTGGCCGACGACCGCGCGCGTGTCCCAGGGACGCGACACGTCCAGGGGGCCCATCGCCATCTCGTACAGGCGCAGGGTGTCCGCGCCGTACTCGTCGCAGATCTCGTCCGGCGTGACCGCGTTCTTCAGGGACTTGCCCATCTTGCCCAGCTCGCGCTTGACCGGCTCGCCCTCGAAGAAGAACTTGCCGTCGCGCTCCTCGACCTCGGCGGCCGGCACCGGGAAGCCGCGGCTGTCCCGATAGACGTAGGCCTGGATCATGCCCTGGTTGTACAGCTTGTGGAACGGCTCGGCGGACGAGATGTGGCCCAGGTCGAACAGGACCTTCGACCAGAAGCGCGCGTACAGCAGGTGCAGCACGGCGTGCTCGGCGCCGCCCACGTACAGGTCGACGCCGCCGGTCGGCTGCCCCTCGCGGGGGCCCATCCAGTACTGCTCGACGGCGGGGTCGACCAGCTGCTGGTCGTTGCGCGGGTCCAGGTAGCGCAGCTCGTACCAGCAGGAACCGGCCCAGTTGGGCATGGTGTTGGTCTCGCGGCGGTACTGCTTGGGGCCGTCGCCCAGGTCCAGGGTGACGTTGACCCAGTCCTCGTTGCGGGACAGCGGCGTCTCCGGAGAGGTGTCCGCGTCGTCCGGGTCGAAGGTGCGCGGGGAGTAGTCGTCGACCTCCGGCAGCTCCAGGGGCAGCATCGACTCGGGCAGCGAGTGGGCGATGCCGTCCTCGTCGTAGACGATCGGGAAGGGCTCGCCCCAGTAGCGCTGGCGGCTGAACAGCCAGTCGCGCAGGCGGAAGTTGACGGTGCCCTCGCCGATGCCGCGGGTGGCCAGCCAGCCGGTGATGCGGGCCTTGGCGCTCGCCACGTCCAGGCCGTCCAGGGAGATCTCCTGGTTCGACGAGTTGATCAGCTTCGCCTCGTACGAGGAGAAGGCGTCGTCCCACGTGCGGGTGTCGGTGCCCCGGTCGTCGGACGGCTCGACCACGCAGCGCATCGGCAGGTTGAAGGCGCGCGCGAAGGCGAAGTCGCGGCTGTCGTGCGCCGGGACGGCCATGATCGCGCCGGTGCCGTAGCCCATCAGGACGTAGTCGGCGATGAAGACGGGGACCTGCCCGCCGCTGACCGGGTTGGTGGCGTAGACGCCGGTGAAGACGCCGGTCTTCTCCTTGGCGTCGGCCTGGCGCTCCACGTCGGACTTCGACGCGGCGAAGGCGCGGTACTTGGCGACGGCCTCGGCGGGCGTGGCGTGTCCACCGGTCCACGTCTCGTGGGTGCCCTCCGGCCAGGCCGCGGGGACGACCTTGTCGACCAGGTCGTGCTCGGGCGCCAGGACCATGTAGGTCGCGCCGAACAGGGTGTCCTGGCGGGTGGTGAAGACGGTGATCGCGTCGCCCTCGGTGCCCACGGGGAAGTTCACGCGGGCGCCTTCGGAGCGGCCGATCCAGTTGCGCTGCTGCAGCTTGATGGCGTCGGGCCAGTCCAGCGCGTCCAGGTCGTCCAGCAGGCGGTCGGCGTACGCGGTGATGCGCATGTTCCACTGGCGCAGCTTGGCCTTGAAGACGGGGAAGTTGCCGCGCTCGGAGCGGCCGTCGGCGGTGACTTCCTCGTTGGCCAGGACGGTGCCCAGGCCCGGGCACCAGTTGACGGGCGCGTCGGAGGCGTAGGCCAGGCGGTACTGGCTCAGCACGTCGGCGCGCTCGGCGGCGTCCAGTTCGCTCCACGCGCGCGTGGTGCCCGGTACGGCGCGGTCACCGCTGTCGAACTGCGCGACCAGGTCGGCGATCGGGCGGGCCTTCTCGGCGTCGGCGTCGTACCAGGAGTTGAAGATCTGGACGAAGATCCACTGGGTCCACTTGTAGTACTCGGGGTCGATCGTCGCGAACGAGCGCCGCTTGTCGTGCCCCAGGCCCAGTGCGCGCAGCTGGGCCTTCATGTTCTCGATGTTGGCCTCGGTGGAGACGCGCGGGTGGGTGCCCGTCTGCACGGCGTACTGCTCGGCGGGCAGGCCGAAGGCGTCGAAGCCCAGGGTGTGCAGGACGTTGTGTCCGGTCATGCGCTGGAAGCGCGCGAAGACGTCCGTGGCGATGTAGCCCAGCGGGTGGCCGACGTGCAGGCCCGCTCCGGAGGGGTACGGGAACATGTCCATGATGAACTTCTTGGGCTTGCCGACCAGCGCGGTCTCGGCCTCGTCGCGCGCGGCCATGTCTCCGCTCGGGTTCGGCGCCTCGTAGGTGCCGTCGGCGTCCCAGAAGTCCTGCCAGCGTGCCTCGATCTCGGCGGCCAGAGCGGCCGTATAGCGGTGCGGCGCGGCCACCTCGGAGGCGGCAGCAGAATTCGTCTCGCTCATGATCCTCAAAGCTCCATCGATCGTCTCTGCCCACGGAATCGGCCTGCTGGGCCAAATAAAAATGCCCCTCGCACAGGAGGGGACGCCGCGCCGATTCCGACCGCGATCACCGGCGGTCGGGACTGATCAGCGCGGCCCGCTAAGCAGAAGGCGTACGGCACGCATGGCGTCAGGGTACCGCAGCCCTCCCGCGCCCCGCGACGAGCTTCCGCCCACGCCGCCCGGGCGGCCTGAGAACCGGTCGATTCCCGAGCGGCGCCCTGCCGGCCCTGGCCGATCCCCAACCATTGGCCATGGGTTACTCCGCGTACCGCCCACTATCGGGGCAACACCAAGATCGTGTCGCACTTTGATAACAACGCAATAACTCAAATCCCGTACCCACCGGTATGGAGCGACTTAGCATGCGGCGGGACCGAACCATTTCGGAGCCGCCCCCATGAACCCTCTGCACCTCCACCGCAAGAGTGCTCTGCTCGGTACCGGAGCCCTGCTGCTGATACCCCTGCTCGTCCTCGCGGGCAGCGACGGCTTACGGGCCGCCATCGACTTCACCACCGGCGTCCTCTCCCTGGTCTGCCTGACCGCCGCCGTCGTCTGGGGCCTGGTCGCCACGGACCGCCTGTTCCTGCATCCGCGCCAGCGCCTGCTCGCCCAGGCCGTGCACCGCACCACCGCGATCGCCTCCGTCGGCTTCCTGCTGCTGCACGGCACCGTCAAGGTGGCACTCGACCACGTGTCGCTGTTCGGCGCTCTCATGCCGTTCGGGCTCGGTGTCTCCGGCAGCGCCGGACTCATCGGCCTCGGCTCGCTCGCGGGCATCCTCATGATCGCCACAGCCGTCACCGGCGCCCTGCGCAGCGCCTTCGCCTCTCCCGCGCGGATCGCATCGCGCTGGCGGTCGCTGCACATGCTCGCCTATCCCGCCTGGTGTGCGGGGCTGATCCACGGCCTGTACGCGGGCCGCCCGCCGGCGGGGTGGGTGATCGCGCTGTACGCCCTGTGCCTGGTCGGGGTCGCCGGTGCCGTCGCGCTGCGTGCGGCCCCACGCCCGGTCAAGCGGAAGGTCGCCGCCCGGATCCTCGCCCTGCTCGAACCGGACCGCGACGCCGCACCACGGTCAAAACGCGACACCGCACTCCGGGCCGAGCCGCCCGCGCGGGACACCGCCTCCACCCCGCTGCCCGGCACCTCCGCCCCCACCCCCTCTCCGGAGCCGGTCGCCGGCATCTCGGCGGCCTACCGCGCGCTGACCCCGAACGCTCCCCCGCACCCCACCGTCCCACCACCCCGCGCCGACCCCACAGGCCGCTGGCCGGCGCCCTCCCCGCCACCACCCGCCGAGTCGCCCTACATCGCGCCCGCGCCCACGTACGACACCACCCCTCAGCCCGTCTACGACCCCTCGTACGACGCGCCCCTCGACCCCGCGTACGACAGTGGCCCCGCCACCGAACCGCTGCCCCGGCCCTTTCAGGCCCCCGGCGCGGGCGAGCCCTGGAACGCCGCCACCGGAGGCCACCCGTGAACGCCCCGCTGCCCGATGTCCCGGAAGTCCGCGTCGTCGGCCTGCCCCTGCTCACCTCCGGCTTCGACCTGGTCGAACGCCTCGACCTCGCCATGCACCTGAAGGTCCACGGCCCTCTGGAACCCATGGCGGGCGAACCTCTCGCCCGCCTCGCCGAGCAGATCGCGCTGCGCGGCAGGGGCGGCGCGGGCTTCCCCTTCGCCCAGAAGCTGCGGGCCGTCGCCGACGCGGCGATACGCCGCGGCGTACGCCCCGTGGTCGTCGTCAACGGCAGCGAGGACGAGCCCGCCTGCCGCAAGGACACCGTCCTGATCAACCGCGCCCCGCACCTCATCCTGGACGGCGCCCTGCTCGCCGCCGAGGCCCTGGGAGCCCGCACGCTGGTCGTCGGCGTGACCCGCGACTCCACCGAGAACTCCATGCGCACCGCGCTGGCCGAGCGCGGCCTCGGCAACCGGCGCGGGCCCGCCCTCCGCGCGCGCGTGCAGCGCAATCCCGTACGCATGGTCACCGGAGAGTCCTCCGCGCTCGTCCGCTCGGCGGACGGCGGACCTCCCCTGCCACCGGGCCGCAAGGTGCGGACGGCCGACTCCGGAGTGGGCGGCGCCCCCACCCTGCTCTCCAACGCGGAGACCTTCGCGCAGCTCGCCGTCGCCGCCCGGGCCGGCGCCGACCGCTACTGCCGCACCGGCCTGCGCGACGAGCCGGGCACGGTCCTGTTGACCCTCTCCGGAGCGGTCGCACGGCCGATGGTCGTCGAGGTCCCCACCGGAGTGCCCTTGCGGTACGTCCTCGAACTCGCCGGCGCGCCCGCGCTCCCGCAGGGCGTGCTGACGGGCGGCTATCACGGCAAGTGGCTCGACGGCATGACGGCACACGACGCGGTCGTCTCACGCGCCTCCTTGGACGCCTGCGGAGGCGCGCTCGGCGCGGGCGCGATCCTGCCGATCGGCGCGGGCACCTGCCCGCTCGGGGAGTCGCTGCGGGTCGCGCACTGGCTGGCCGCCGAGAGCTCGGGGCAGTGCGGACCCTGCTACCTCGGCCTCCCCGCGGCGGCCCGCGGCCTCGCCGACGTCCTCCAGGGCGGCGGGCCGACCGCTCTCGAAGCGCTGCGCGAGGTGACCCGGGCCGTGAAGCGGCGCGGCGCGTGCAAGCACCCGGACGGCTCGGCGGCCTTCCTGGAGTCGTCGATCTCGGCGTTCACGGACGACCTCGCGGCCCATGTCCTGGGCGGCGGCTGCGGCCGCCCCGTCGAGGGAGTCCTGCCCCTCCAGGCGGACGCGCCCCGGGCGGAGACACCCAGTGGCCGCAAGCTCGCCGTCGACTGGACGCTCTGCCAGGGCCACGGGCTGTGCGCGGACATCGTCCCCGAACTCATCCAACTGGGCCCGGACGGCTTCCCCTCGGTGGCGGAGGCGTCCGTACCGCGCTACTCCGAAGCACGCGCCACCCGCGCGGTGCGCCGCTGTCCCGCGCTCGCCCTGCGCATCGAGGAGGCCCCGAAGACGGCCCTTCCCGCGCCCCGGACGCTGCCGGCCGTGCTCCCGCCGGGCCGGGGCCGCCGCGCACTCGGCAGCGGCAGACAGTAGCGACGGCAAGAAGGGTGTGACAACGAAAGCCGGGACAACGGCCGTGACAACGAAAGAGCGGGCCACCCGATCCGGGTGGCCCGCTCATATCCTGTGGAGCTAAGGAGAATTGAACTCCTGACCTCCTGCATGCCATGCAGGCGCTCTACCAACTGAGCTATAGCCCCTTGCTTGTCCGCCCGGTTTCCCCGGCGGCTCCGCCAACATTACACGGTCATACCCGTGCTCCACCAAATCGTTTCCGGTCTGGGCGGATACCGGTCGATACGACCGGTACTGTCAGCCTTCGTGACCGTGCCCGTGACCGCGACCGCGCTCGCCACCGCCCGTCGCCGTGTGCCGCTGGCCGCCGGGGGCTGTCTGCTCTCCCTCACGGCCTTCTGGCTCGCGCAGCGCGCCGCCGACGTGTCGATGATCGACCTGATGGTCTACCGGGCCGAGGGCGAGACGGTGCGCGCGGGCGGCGACCTCTACGCGCTGCGCGCCACCGGCGCCCAGCTGCCCACCACCTACCCGCCGTTCGCCGCGCTGCTCTTCACCCCGCTCACGCTCCTGGACCCGGCGGACATGCGCACGCTCGCGACGCTGGGCAACCTGCTGCTCCTCATCGTCTTCGTGCACCTCTCCCTGAGGCTGATCCACGGCGAGCGGCACACGCGCGTGGAGAGCGTCCTGTGGGCGTCCGCCCTCGCCGTCTGGTGCGAGCCGGTGTGGACGACGCTGCGCTACGGACAGGTCAATCTGCTGCTCGCGGTCCTCGTCCTGTGGGACCTGACCCGGCGCCCCGGTCACCGCTGGGCGGGCGTGGGCATCGGGCTGGCGGCGGCGGTCAAGCTCACGCCCGCGCTCTTCGCGGCGTTCCTGTTGCTCACGGGGGCCGTGGAGGCCCTGCGGCACGGGCCGTGGCGGGCGGCCGTGCGGCACGCGTGCGTGGCGGCCGTCTCCTTCGCCGGTGCGACGGTCCTCGCGGCCGCCGTCCTGCCGTACGACTCGTGGCGCTTCTGGACCCGGATGGTCTTCGAGGCGGGCCGGGTCGGGTTCGCCGAGGACACCGCGAACCAGTCGCTGCGCGGCGTCCTGGCCCGGCTCCTGCACACCGGGGAGCCCGGCGCCCACTGGGCCCTGGCCGCCGCCGCGGCCGGCGCGCTCGGCCTCGCGGTCGCGGTTGCCGCGGCGCTGCGCGGGGAGCGCGCCCGGGCCGTCCTCGCCTGTGCGGCCACCGCGCTCCTGGTGAGTCCCGTGTCGTGGTCGCACCACTGGGTGTGGTGCGTGCCGATGGTGCTGCTCCTGGGCGCGGAGGCCAGGCGCCGGGGCGGGCGGTGGAGGTGGGCGGCCGTCGGGGCCGCGTCCCTGGTCTTCTGCTCGTACGCCCTGTGGTGGGTGCCGCACGGCGGAGGACGGCTCGAACTCGCCCAGGACCATGGCCAGATGACGCTGTCCGCCCTCTACGTAGTGACCGCTTTCGGGTTTCTCCTGGCGACGGCAGTGACGACAGTGACGTCAGTGACGACAGCGGGGATCACGCGGTCGCGAACGAGTAGAACCGTTTGAGCGTGCAGTGTTCGTCCAGCAGCCGGCCGTAGATCGGCTCCCCTTCGAGTTCGCGGTACGTCTCGATGGGGTCGCCTTTTATGATCAGCGCCCGTGCGCACTCCTCGCACCAGTACTGGTACTCCTGGTTGACCGGTTCCATGTCGCGGACGATCGGTGTGCCACTGTCGCACCAGTCGCATTTCCGCCTGTGTGCACCCATCGATCAGCTCCAGCTGTGGCCGCAGGCGGTGCATACGTACGAGATTCCGCCGTTGTCACCGAGCACTTGAGCGACGTGGGACGAGCCGCAGGAAGGGCAGTCGAGGAGCGTGCGGGGCACGGGCCGTTCTCGTACGTCCGCCGCTTCGGAGAGGCGGTCGACCTCTCCGAGGATGCTCGCAGGCATCGCGCTCTCCCTCCCGTCGGGCTGCGTCCCCTTCCGGCCGTCCGATTCTGCCACGGCACGAGCGACCCGGTCAGCGACGCATTCGTACCAGTCCGGACACGGCACCCGCTGACGGGCGGCGGCAAAAGAAAATCCCGCCCCCTGGTGGGGACGGGATTTCCGGGACTGTGGAGCTAAGGAGAATTGAACTCCTGACCTCCTGCATGCCATGCAGGCGCTCTACCAACTGAGCTATAGCCCCTTGCGTTCTTCCCGCTCGGCGGGCGAACAAGAAGAACTTTAGCCTGCGACCAGCCGGAATGTGAAATCCGGGTCGGGCCGCCCGCCGGAGCGGCTCCGGAGCCGCCCGGAAGCGGCCGCGGGAGCGCTCAGTCGTCGTCGCCGAGCACCGGCTCCGGCAGCGTGCCGGCGTTGTGCTCGAGGAGGCGCCAGCCTCGCGCGCCCTGGCCGAGGACCGACCAGCAGCAGTTGGTGAGGCCGCCGAGCCCCTCCCAGTGGTGGGGCTCCAGGCCGAGGAGACGGCCGATCGTGGTGCGGATCGTGCCGCCGTGGCTGACCACCACCAGCGTGCCGTCCTCGGGCAGCTTCTCGGCATGGCGCAGGACGACAGGGGCGGCCCGGTCGGCCACCTCGGTCTCCAGCTCGCCGCCGCCCCTGCGCACGGCCTCGCCGCGCTTCCACGCGGCGTACTGCTCGCCGAAGCGGGCGATGATCTCGTCGTGCGTCAGGCCCTGCCACTCACCGGCGTACGTCTCCCGGAGGGACTCCTCGTGGGTGACGGTGAGGCCGGTGATCGCGGAGAGCTCGGCGGCCGTGGCCGCCGCGCGCCTGAGGTCGGAGGCGACGATGGCGTCCGGCTTCAGGGAGGCGAGCAGCCGGGCGGCGCGCTTGGCCTGGGCGACGCCCGTCTCGGTCAGCTCGATGTCCGTGGAGCCCTGGAAGCGGCGCTCCAGGTTCCACGCCGTCTGGCCGTGCCGCCACAGGATGATCCGGCAGCCGCGGTTGCTCACCGCAGCTCCCCGTCCAGGTCGGCCTCCTCCGCGGCCCGCTGCTCGGCGTGCTCGGCGGCCTTGCCGCGGGTGGCCTTGGCGTCCTCGGGCAGGCCGATCTCGGGGCAGTCCTTCCACAGGCGCTCGAGGGCGTAGAAGACACGCTCCTCGCTGTGCTGGACGTGCACCACGATGTCCACGTAGTCGAGGAGGATCCAGCGGGCGTCGCGGTCCCCCTCGCGGCGGACCGGCTTGGCGCCGAGCTGCTTGTTCAGCTGCTCCTCGATCTCGTCGACGATCGACTTGACCTGGCGGTCGTTGGGAGCGGAGGCGAGCAGGAACGCGTCCGTGATCGACAGCACGTCGCTGACGTCGTACGCGATGATGTCGTGCGCGAGCTTGTCGGCAGCCGCCTGGGCGGCGACGTTGATGAGCTCGATGGAGCGGTCCGTGGCGGTCACTAGAGAGCTTTCCTTCGGCTGGTGGATACACCCCAAGGGTCTCACGGACCGCCGACAGCGCCCCAGACGATTACGTCACCGCCTCGGGGCGCCCCCCGGCTACCCGGTCCGGTAGTCCTGGCCGAGGACCACGGAGACGTCCGCGTTCGCCGCCGTCTTCCCCTTGCGGACCGCGCTCGCGGGCAGGCCGAGGGTCTTGGCGACCTCGGTGGCCTGCGCCTTCTTGCTCGCCTCGGCGTAGGTGACCTGCGAGGTGGGCCGGGCCGCGGAGCCCGTGCCGCCGTCGATGAAGGTGTAGCCGCCGTTGACGAGGGAGACCCGGGCGTCCTCGCCCGCTGCCTTCTTCCCCGAGGCGTTCTGCACACCGACCCGCAGGGCCTCGCCCTTCTCCGGGCTCTTCACCGTGCCGCCCAGGACGTCCTTGACCACGGTCTCGCCGGCCTGCTCGGTCAGCGTGCCGTCCTGCCGCACCGGCAGCAGCGACGTCTTGTAGTCGCCGCCCTTGGCCCGGTCGGCGAGCTTGGCGAGGAAGGCGCCGAGGTCCTTCTCCTCCAGCGAGGGGTCGAGGATCTGCGCGAGGGACTGCACGGTGGTCGTGGCCGCCTGCGGGTCCGAGGAGAGCTTGCGCAGGACGCCCTGCATGACCTCTCCGAAGCGGTTCAGCTGGTCGGTCTCGGTCTCGCCGGGCGCGCGGTAGGTGGCGTACGCGACGGCCATCGGCCCGCTCAGTGTCTGCTGCTCGCCCTTCTTCACGAGGGGCGCCTCGCCCTTCTTCCCCTTGGGGTCGGGCACGTCGGTGTTCGTGTCGATGTCGATGTTGCCGACGAGTTCCACGAGGTTGTTGAGGTAGGGGGTGTCGAGGCGCCAGGTGCCCTCGACCTGGGTGCCGAGCACCGTGTCGATCGACTCGCGGGTGCCGGTCGAGCCGTCGTCGTCGACGGACTTGCCGAGCGTGGTCGCCGTGCCGTTGTCGTCCGTCACGGCGAGGGAGTTGGGCAGCAGGACGGTGGCGCCCTGCTTGGTGGTGGTGTTGTTCACCAGGAGCGCGGTGGAGGTGCCCTTGCCCTTGGTGTTGTGCAGGTGCAGGACGATCACGTCGCGCTTCTGCGGCCCGGTCGCCGCGGCCGCGCCGTCCTCGCCGTCCGACTGGCCGGGCAGCATGCCCGCGAACCACAGGTAGCCGACGCCGCCCGCGATCACCAGCACGAGGGCCACGACGAGCGCGACGACCCGGGACCGCCCGCGCCGCTTGGCCTCCTCGCGCCGCTCGGTGCGGCTCTCGGTGAACTTCAGCCAGTCGATGACGTCTTCGGAGTCCTCGTCCGGCTCCTCGATGAACGAGAACTGCTCGGTCTTGTACTCGGGCTTCGGTTCCGGTGCCGGTTCTGGTTCTGGTTCGGGTGCACGTCGGGGTTCCGGAGCAGGAGCAGGAGCAGGAGCAGGAGCCGGGGCCGCTTGCGGCTGATATTGCTGCTGCTGGGGGACCCAGGCGGTGTCGTACGACGTCGCGGCGACGCCCTGCTGCTGATCGCCCTGACCACCCGCGTACGGGTCGTACCCATACCCGTACCCCTGGTACTGCTGAGGCACCTGTGGCTGCGGCTGCACCTGCGGCTGCTGCTGCACCTGCTGGTACACCGGCTGCCCGTACTCGTCGTACCCGACGACCTGGTACTGGTCGGCCGCGTACTCACCCGCGTACTCGCCCGCATACGGATCGCTGCCCGCATAAGGGTCGTACTGTCGGTCGTTCACCGGTGCCCCTCTCGGCTCATTCGCCGCGGTACAGCTCACGCTTGTCGATATAACGCACCACACCGTCGGGCACCAGATACCAGACCGGGTCTCCCTTGGCGACCCGCGCGCGGCAGTCCGTGGAGGAGATGGCCAGGGCCGGCACCTCCACCAGGGAGACACCGCCCTTGGGCAGCCCGGGGTCGGCCAGCGTGTGGCCGGGCCGGGTGACCCCGATGAAGTGCGCGAGGGAGAACAGCTCTTCCGTGTCCCGCCAGGTGAGGATCTGGCCGAGGGCGTCGGCGCCCGTGATGAAGAAGAGGTCCGTGTCGGGGTTGAGGGCACGCAGATCGCGCAGCGTGTCCGTCGTGTAGGTGGCCCCGCCGCGGTCGATGTCGATGCGGCTGACCGAGAACTGCGGGTTCTCGGCGGTCGCGATGACCGTCATCAGATAACGGTCCTCGGCAGGTGACACCTGCTTGTCGCTCTTCTGCCACGGCTGTCCGGTCGGCACGAACACCACCTCGTCGAGGTGGAACTGCGCGGCGACCTCACTGGCCGCCACGAGGTGTCCGTGGTGGATCGGATCAAACGTTCCGCCCATGACGCCCAGGCGGCGCTTGCCGTTGCTCACCGGACCGGTAGGCATGTCCTGCTCTCCCATGCGTGCAGACCCTACCGGCCCGGTCGAGGGGCCCTGCTCCGGTCCTAGCGGTCCCGGTTGAAGAGGGTGGTGATCCACAGGAGGAGCATGAGGACGACGAAGGCGCCGCCGCCGGTGAGGAGAGGGCTGAGGCTTTCGTGGTTGCCGCCGTGCTCGCCGCCCTCGGAGGCGAGAGTGACCAGCTGGGCGGCGTTGCTGTGGAGGCTCATCTCAGGCAGGACCTATCCGGAGGTGGGATGGACATAAAGATTTCCGGCCCATCGTAAGCGGGGGGCTCGCTCCTGCTTACGCCGACTCAGCCGTTGCGGTTGTCCGCTCCCTTGTCGGGCGTACGTTCCGCGCTCGCTCCGTCGCTGTCGCTGCTCTCATTGCGCTCTTCAGGGGTACGTTCCGCACCCTTCTCGGCCGTACGCGCCCCGGTGTCGGCGCCCTGGCGGTAACCGCGCAACAGGAACCAGCCGACGAGTACGCATCCGACGACCATGACGATCAGCACGATCCGCAGCAGATTGCCCGGTCCCTGCTGCTCCGCGGCCTTGGCCGCCTCCGTGAGCCAGACGGCTCCAGGACTGTGCTCCATGACGGAAGACTCCTTCTGTGTGCTGCCCTGTCACGGTATCTCCGCCTAGGCTGGGCCCCACCTCGGGGGCACGAGAGGACGAGACATGGGGGATGCGGCATGACCGACGACAACGACCACGGCGGGAGCGGCGAGGGTTACGAGCGCGTGCCGAGCCGGCAGCGCAGGCGCTTCCCCGGCATCTCGTCACGGGCCTACGAGCACCCGGCGGACCGCTCGGCCCTGGTGGCCCTGCGCAAGCTGACCGGCTTCGACACGGTCTTCAAGGCGCTCAGCGGCCTGCTGCCCGAGCGGAGCCTGAGGCTCCTGTTCCTGTCGGACTCCGTGCGCGTGTCCGACGCGCAGTTCGCGCACCTCAACACCATGCTGCGGGACGCCTGTTACATCCTGGACCTGGAGAAGGTCCCGCCGATGTACGTCAACCAGGACCCGAATCCGAACGCGATGTGCATCGGCCTCGACGAGCCGATCATCGTCGTGACGACGGGCCTCGTCGAGCTGCTGGACGAGGAGGAGATGCGGGCGGTCGTCGGCCACGAGGTGGGCCACGCCCTCTCCGGCCACTCCGTCTACCGCACGATCCTGCTGTTCCTCACGAACCTCGCCCTGAAGGTCGCGTGGATCCCGCTCGGCAATGTCGCGATCATGGCGATCGTGACGGCGCTGCGCGAGTGGTTCCGCAAGTCCGAGCTGTCGGCGGACCGCGCGGGGCTGCTGGTCGGGCAGGACCTGAAGGCCTCGATGCGCGGCCTGATGAAGCTCGCCGGCGGCAACCACCTGCACGAGATGAACGTGGACGCGTTCCTGGAGCAGGCCGAGGAGTACGAGGCCGGGGGCGACCTGCGCGACTCCGTCCTGAAGATCCTGAACGTCCTGCCGCGCACGCACCCCTTCGCCACGGTCCGCGCCGCCGAGCTGAAGAAGTGGGCCGAATCGCGCGACTACCAGCGGATCATGGACGGCCACTACCCGCGCCGCGACGAGGACAAGGACACCTCGGTCTCCGACTCCTTCCGGCAGTCGGCTTCCGCGTACGCCGACGACGTGCGCAACAGCAAGGACCCGCTGATGAAGCTGGTCAACGACATCGCGGGCGGCGCGGGCGACCTGGGCGGCAAGCTCCGCGGGAGGTTCACGGGCTCCGGCCCCGGCTCCACGACCGACGACAAGCAGCCGTAACGGCCCAGGTCGCGAGCGAGATCTCAGGTCACGACGGAGCGAGCGAGGGCTGGGCCGAGGCCGCCAGCGATCCGCACAGCGCCGTCGCGTCCCCCGTCGCGTACGGATCGGTGCCCGCCGGGCCCGCCGCCTTCGCCTTCTGCCCGGCGAGCAGCGGCCGCAGGTGGTTCGCCGTCTCGCCCCCGCAGGCGAGGGGGCCCGCCTGGGTGGCGGATGTGACCAGCTCGGCCCGGTGCATCCGCAGGTCGTCGCGGTCGAAGCGGAAGCGCAGCTCGCGGCGGACGGTGAACAGGGACGCCTCGACGCGGTCCCCGCCGGCCGCCGTGCCCGCGGGCCGCAGCGCGTACACGAACGTGTGGTCCGAGGTGACCTCCAGCGCGTTCTTGCCGGCCTCCTCGACCCGCATCGTGCCCTCGGCCCTGACCCGCTTGTCGGCGAGCGCGGTCTTCGCCGGGTCGAACCGCACCAGCCACCCGGTGGCCGCGTGCCGCCCGTCGGCCGTCGGGTGCGCGAAGCTCCGGTCGAACTGGGCCAGTTGCTGCGGGTCGACCAGGATCCGCACGGAGCGCGCGGAGCCGCCGGTGAGGACGTCCGGGTCGAGCGAGGACTCGACCAGATAGTCCTTCGCGGTGACGAGCGCGGCCATCACCTGGCTGTCCGAGAAGTGTGAAGTGCGGCGCGCGCCGGGGAGGTTGATGCCGGCGGCGCCCACCCGGAGCTGGGCGGCCGGGCTGCGTGCGTAGAGGTCGGGGACGCTGGCCGAGCCGGGCACGCGGCCCGCTGGGGCGAGCGGTATGACCGTCATGCGCAGCGGCTCGGGGCGCTTGGCCGCCGGGGACTGGTAGGGGTGTCGTACGCCCATGTAGATCGCCGTGCCGAAGGCGACGGCCATCAGCACGGCGAGGACCACGAGTTGGCGGGAGAGGCTCCGGTGGAGTCCGGGGCGGCGGCGCACGGCGCGCGTGTGGTCGCCCATGCGCTCCTGTGCGGAGAACTCCTGGAGGCGGGCAGCGCGCACGAACGATTCGTCGAAGACAACCGACCCGTACTCGTCGTCGCCACCGCCGGGAGCGCCCTCGGGTGTCCCTGCGGGTGGGTCTCCTGGCCCGCCCATACCTTCAGAGTAGGTCTCCGGGACGCCGGGTAAACGCCCTGGTACACGACAAGTTCAGTCAACTCTTCACGGTGTGCGCGGCCCGGTCCTCACGGTGTGCGCGGCTCGGCGGGGACCGTCGACCTGCCGAACTCGGCGGAGACGGAAGGGCTGGGCGGCGTGTCTTTGCCTGCGCCCTGCCCGACCTCGGTCGAGGCGGGTGCGGGCACCTGGTCCTGGCGGCCCGACGACGCTCCGCGGTACACGGCGGTGAAGGCGAGGGCGACCATGCCGATGCCCATCACGAGGGCGAGCATCCAGGCGATGGGGCGGTGCCAGCGGAGCTGGCCGGGGTGGCGGCCGGGGCGGCCGTAACCCTCGCCGCGGGCGATGTGTTCGTAGGCGTCGTCGAACTCGTCGTCGCGGCCGAACTCGCTGCCGTCGTCGGGGCCGAAGCCGTCGTCGTGGAGCTCGTCGTCCGTGGCGTCGGGGCCGCGGCCGCGGGTGCGCGCCCGGCGGGCCTCGGCCTCGGAGGCCTCGGCGCGCGCCTGGGCGGCGGCCAACAGCCGCTCCACCGCGGTCGGTTCGTGAATCTCCGCGGCCCGCACGAAGTCCTCGTCGAAGACCACGGAGGCGAACTCTTCGTCCGCACCCCCGCGGTCGCGGTCGTCGTCGGGCTCCCAGCCGTCAGGGAACGACGGCGTGCCCCCCACGTCCTCCGGCACCCCTCCAGCGTAGCCCTGGAAGGGGCAATCTGGGCAGCCGGAAAGGGAATTCAGCGGATGTGGCCGTCGCCCGTCACGATGTACTTGGTGGAGGTCAGCTCGGGCAGTCCCATCGGGCCGCGCGCGTGCAGCTTCTGCGTGGAGATGCCGATCTCGGCGCCGAAGCCGAACTGGCCGCCGTCGGTGAAGCGCGTCGAGGCGTTGACGGCGACCGTCGTGGAGTCCACCAGCTGGGTGAAGCGGCGCGCGGCCTGCTGCGAGGTGGTGACGATGGCCTCCGTGTGCCCGGAGGTCCACAGCCGGATGTGCTCGACGGCCTGCTCCAGGGTGTCGACGACGGCGGCCGCGATGTCGTACGAGAGGTACTCGGTCTCCCAGTCCTCGGTGGTCGCGGGCACGACGGTGGCCTTGGAGGCGTCCCCGTACGTGAGGACGCGCTCGTCGGCGTGCACGGTCACCCCGGCCTCCGCGAGGGCGTCCAGGGCGCGCGGCAGGAACGCGTCGGCGATGTCGCGGTGCACGAGCAGGGTCTCGGCGGCGTTGCAGACGCTGGGGCGCTGGGCCTTGGAGTTGATCAGGATGTCGACGGCCGTGTCGATGTCGGCCGCGGTGTCCACGTAGACGTGGCAGTTGCCGGTACCCGTCTCGATGACGGGGACGGTGGACTCCTCGACGACCGTCTTGATCAGCGAGGCGCCGCCGCGCGGGATGAGGACGTCGACGAGGCCGCGGGCGCGCATCAGCTCGCGCACGGAGTCGCGGTTCTCGCCCGGGACGAGCTGGACGGCGTCGGCGGGCAGTCCCGCGCCGTGCACCGCGTCGCGCAGGACGCGCACGAGGGCGGTGTTCGAGGCGTACGCCGACGACGAGCCGCGCAGCAGGACGGCGTTGCCGGACTTCAGGCAGAGGGCGGCGGCGTCCACGGTGACGTTCGGGCGGGCCTCGTAGATGATCCCGACGACGCCGAGCGGCACGCGGACCTGGCGCAGGTCGATGCCGTTGGGGAGGGTGGAGCCGCGGACGACCTCGCCGACCGGGTCGGGCAGGGCGGCCACGTCGCGCACGTCGGCGGCGATGGCGCGGACCCGCTCCGGGGTGAGGGTGAGGCGGTCGACGATGGACTCGCTGGTCCCGGCCTCGCGGGCGCGCTCGGTGTCCTTGCCGTTGGCCTCGACGATCTCGGCGGTCCGCACCTCGAGGGCGTCGGCGATCGCGAGCAGCGCGTCGTCCTTGGCGGAGCGCGGCAGCGGGGCGAGCGTGGCGGCTGCGCCGCGGGCGCGGTAGGCGGCCTGGGCGACCGGTGAGAGGTTGTCGTAGGGCGAGACGGGAGAGAGCGACGTCATGCCCGCAGGGTAATCCCCGCGCGCGGGGCGTCCACCCGGTGTTCCAGTCCCCGAGACCGGTACGGCACCTCCGGGGGACGACGGCTCAAAAGGGGTGTACGCCGACGGGGGCGGCCGGTAACGGACCGTAACCCTCTGCGATGCGTTGGTGGTATGTGTCGCGGCCGATCACTTCGAGCCCCACGATCTCCCACGGGGGCAGCTGCGCGCTCTGCCGGTGCTCGCCCCACAGCCGCAGCGCGACCGCGGCGGCGTCGTGCAGATCGCGGGCCTCTTCCCAGTAGCGGATCTCTGCGTGGTCCGGCGCGTACCTGCTGGTGAGGAGAAAGGGGTGGTCGTGGGCGAGCTGTTCGAGTCCGCGCCTGAGCTCGTCGAGCGGGGCCTCGGCGCCCGAGACGCTCAGCGTGACGTGCCACAGCCGGGGCGTCGCCGCGCTCTCGCCCTCCTGGCTCTCGCCCGCGGCGCTCTCCCGGGCGTCGTGCGGGTCGCTCTCGTACGCCGTACCCGCGGCGACGCTCGTCAGCGTCCGCTCAGCCGAGCCGCGGGACGCCGCCCCTGGGCGCACTCGTCTCACGACGGCCTCCTTTACGCAATGGTGGTGCTGATACGCAACGGTCGTGCAGAACTGTCTTCAACAAAGTTGAGCAGGCCAAGCAGTCCCGCGGGGCGGTTTTGGGGAGTTTTACCTTCCGCGGACTGGACGGCCGGGGCCGTCCACGACGGTTTTCAGCCGGGGCGCGTGAGGCGTGTGGGACGGACGGTCCGACGCGACCTGGGGCTTTCCGGGCGCTATCCGTGCAGCCGGACGAGGTCGTCCCGGTGCACGACCTCCCGCTCGTACGCAGGTCCGAGTTCGCGGGCCAGATCCCGGGTGGAGCGACCGATGAGCATCGGGATCTCCTTGGCGTCGAAGTTCACCAGGCCGCGCGCCACCGGCCGGCCCGCGGCGTCCCGCAGCTCGACGGGGTCGCCCGCGGTGAAGTCGCCCTCGACGGCGGCGATCCCGGCCGGCAGCAGCGACTTGCGGCCCTCCACGACCGCGCGCACCGCGCCTTCGTCGAGGGTGAGGGCGCCCCGCGGCTCGGAGGCGTGCTGCAGCCACAGGAGGCGGTCGGCGGAGCGGCGTCCGGTGCGGTGGAAGTACGTGCCGGTGGCGCGGCCCGCGAGGGCGTCGCCCGCCTGGCTCGCGGAGGTCAGGACGACGGGGATCCCTGCGGCCGCGGCGATCCGCGCCGCCTCGACCTTGGTGACCATGCCGCCGGTGCCGACGCCCGCCTTGCCGGCGCTGCCGATCTCGACGTGCGCCATGTCGGCGGGGCCCCTGACCTCGTCGAGGCGGGAGGTGCCGGGCTTGGCGGGGTCGCCGTCGTAGAGCCCGTCGACGTCGGAGAGGAGGACGAGGAGGTCGGCGTGGACGAGGTGGGCGACGAGGGCGGCGAGCCGGTCGTTGTCGCCGAAGCGGATCTCGTCGGTCGCCACGGTGTCGTTCTCGTTGACGACCGGCAGCGCGCCCATCGCGAGCAGCTGGTCGAGGGTGCGCGAGGCGTTGCGGTGGTGGGCCCTGCGGGCCATGTCGTCGGAGGTGAGGAGCACCTGCCCGACGCGTACGCCGTAGCGCGCGAAGGAGGCGGTGTAGCGGGCCACGAGCAGGCCCTGGCCCACGCTGGCGGCGGCCTGCTGGCGGGCGAGGTCCTTGGGGCGCCGCACGAGCCCCAGCGGGGCAAGGCCCGCGGCGATGGCACCGGACGAGACAAGCACGATCTCGCGCTCGCCGCCGCTCCTGCTCTTCGCCAGTACGTCGACGAGGGCGTCGACACGGTCGGCGTCCAGGCCTCCCGCCGCGGTGGTCAGGGACGACGACCCGACCTTGACGACGACCCGCCGGGCCTCTGCCACTGACTGCCTTGCCGCTGTCACGCTTTTCCCCAAGTGATCCGATGCTCCGGATGTGCAATCTACGTGGCGCGGGAAGGCGTATTCGAGTCAGAGGCAGAAAACGGCCTCGGGGTTCAGTCTCCTTTGCCCCTTTATCCGGTGATTGATGTCACGGAAGATTGCTAGGGAGCCACTGCGCGTCATACGGTCAGTGGTCGACTTCCCCCCAGTTTCCCTTCATCCCCCTTCATCCCCGCCAGGAGCCCAAGCCCGTGCCCTCTGCCGGACTCGCCCCCCGACGCATCGTGCAGCTGTCAGCGCTGTTCGCGATGTTCGCGCTCTTCGCGACACAGCTCGCGACCGCGCTGATCCCCATCGTCCCGGTGTTCATCGCCGCGGCCGCCGCGAATCTCGCGCTCGACATCTATCTGCAGTACAAGCAGCCGGGCCTCCTCTCCCTCCTTGGCAAGATCCGCTTCGACGTCACGGTGCGCCAGCTCCTGCGCGACATGCTGATCCTCGTCGGGCTGCTCCGCATCGACGGCATAGAGCCGCTCGCCGAGCAGTCGCCGCTGACCATCGCGCTGCTCGGCTTCTACGCCCTGCACTTCGCCTGCCAGGCCGTCGCCGTGCTCGTGCGCCGCACCCGTTCGCTGCCGATCGTCACCCGCAACATCGACGCGTCGGACCTGCACCTGACCGCGGCCCCGCCGCGGATCCTCTCCCGCCGCCAGGCCCACCGCCTGCTGACCTTCTCGGTCCCGACGACGGTCGGCCTGCTGCTCACCGCGGCCACCACCGACGCGTACTGGGGCGGCATCGGGCTCGCCGTCTCCATCACCCTGATCGGCGCCGGCGCGCTCTACCTCGCCACCTGGCTGCTGCCGAAGAAGCGGGCGAAGAACGACCAGAAGGTCATCGAGTGGCTCGACGCGTGGCTCGCCGAGTACAAGCCGACCGTCGCCATGTACTTCTCCGGCGGCACCACGTCCGCGTACCAGGCGAACATGTGGCTCTCCACGCTCGCCGCGCTCGACGGCAAGCCGCTGATCGTGCTGCGCGAGCGGTTCATGGTGCAGAAGATCGACGCGACCGACGTCCCGATCATCTGCTTCCCGAAGGTCGCCACGATGTTCTCCCTGGAGACGTCGACGCTGAAGATGATGCTGCACCCGGCGAACGCCGCGAAGACCTCCCAGGTGCTGCGCATCCCCACGATCAAGCACGCCTTCATCAACCACGGCGAGAGCGACAAGCTCTCCTCCTGCAACCCCTACGCGAAGGCGTACGACGAGGTGTGGGTGGCGGGCCCCGCGGCCCGCGACCGCTACCAGCTCGCGGACATCGGCGTGGACGACAAGGACGTGGTCGAGGTCGGCCGCCCCCAGCTGTCCCCGATCCGCCCGTTCTCCGGCGCGCCCACCGGGCCGTACACGACCGTCCTGTACGCCCCCACCTGGGAGGGCTGGGACGGCAACCCCGGCAACACCTCGGTGGTCCTCGCCGGCGAGAACATCGTCCGCGAGCTCCTCGCGGACCCGGGCGTACGCCTCCTGTACAAGCCGCATCCGATGACCGGCTCGCAGGACCCGCGCGCGGGCGCCGCCAACGAGCGCATCAAGGCGATGATCCTCGCGGCGAACGCGAAGCGCTCCGGCGCCCGTCCGGGCCCCGAGGCCGCCGCCGAGCTGGTCCGGCGCACCGAGGAGCTGGACCGGCTGACCGCGCGGCGCTTCCGCAAGAGCGCGGACGAACAGGAGCGGATGATGCTCCAGGGCTCCCCGGACGGCGGCCAGCAGGCGGCCGTGGCCGCGGCGACGGCCGCGTGGGAGGCCGCGTTCTGGGCCTCCTTCCCCGAGTGGGAGCACCAGATCATCACGTCCGCGCGCCCGGCGATCTTCGCCTGCTTCAACCAGGCGGACCTGCTGATCAGCGATGTCTCCTCGGTCGTCTCCGACTGGCTGAGCAGCGAGAAGCCGTACGCCGTCGCCAACACGGCGGGCATGTCGGAGGCGGAGTTCCGCGCGAGCTTCCCGACGGCGTCCGCGGCGACGATCCTCACCCCCGAGGCGGACGGCGTGGCGGCCCTCCTGAAGGCCGTGCGCGCCCCGGAGCTGGACCCGCACGCGGAGGCCCGCGCGGAGCTCAAGGAGCACCTCCTGGGCCCCTCCGACCCGCCTTCCCTGGTCCGCTTCAACGCCGCGGCCCTCGCCCTGAGCGCCAAGGCCGACGCCCGTCGCGCCCGCATGACGTCCCGCATCGACGCGGACATCCCGGGCCAGCGCGTCGCGGAGGAAGCGGCGGAGGAGACGGAGCAGGACCCGAACGAGTCGAACGAGCCGAACGGCGCGGAGGACTCGATCTCGGCCTGACCGACTGAGCGCATACGAGAGGGCCCCGGAGCTTGGATCCAAGCTCCGGGGCCCTTTCGTATGCGCCGCCCTGAGACGTTGCCCAGGGGATCGCCCTGCCCGTACTAGAAGGGCTTGAAGTCGTCGTACTCCTTCTGGGCCTCGTCCCGCTCCGCGTCGCGGTCCCTGCGCCGCTGGGCGGCCGGCCTGGGCGCGTCCAGACGGTGGTCCTCGCCACGGCGGCCGAGCATCTCCGCGCCCGCCATCATCGTCGGCTCCCAGTCGAAGACGACCGCGTTGTCCTCGGGGCCGATGGCGACGCCGTCGCCGTTGCGCGCACCGGCCTTCATCAGCGCCTCCTCGACGCCGAGACGGCTGAGCCGGTCGGCGAGATAGCCGACGGCCTCGTCGTTCTGGAAGTCGGTCTGGCGCACCCAGCGCTCCGGCTTCTCGCCGCGCACGCGGTACAGCGGCTCGCCGCCGACCTCCTCGCGGGTGACCGTGAAGCCGGTGTCGTCGACGGCCTTGGGACGGATGACGATGCGGGTCGCCTCCTCCTTCGGCTTGGCGGCACGCGCCGCCGCGACCAGCTCGGCCAGCCCGAAGGAGAGCTCCTTGAGGCCCTTGTGGGCGACGGCCGACACCTCGAAGACGCGGTAGCCGCGCTCCTCCAGCTCGGGCCGGACCATCTCGGCGAGGTCCTGTCCGTCCGGTACGTCGATCTTGTTCAGGACGACGATGCGCGGCCGGTTCTCCAGGCCCGCGCCGTACTCCCGCAGCTCGGCCTCGATGACGTCAAGGTCGGAGACGGGGTCGCGGTCGGACTCCAGGGTCGCCGTGTCGAGCACGTGCACGAGCACGCTGCACCGCTCGACGTGCCGCAGGAACTCCAGTCCGAGGCCGCGGCCCTGGCTGGCGCCCGGGATGAGGCCGGGGACGTCCGCGACGGTGTAGACGGTCGAGCCCGCCGTCACCACGCCGAGGTTCGGGACGAGCGTCGTGAACGGGTAGTCGGCGATCTTCGGCTTCGCGGCGCTCAGCACGGAGATCAGCGAGGACTTGCCCGCGCTCGGGTAGCCCACGAGCGCGACGTCGGCGACGGTCTTGAGCTCCAGGACGACGTCCCGCGTCTCACCCGGCTCGCCGAGCAGCGCGAAGCCGGGGGCCTTGCGGCGGGCCGAGGCCAGCGCCGCGTTGCCGAGGCCGCCGCGGCCGCCCTGGCCCGCGACGAAGGTGGTGCCCTGGCCGACCATGTCCGCCAGGACGTTGCCCTCCTTGTCGAGGACGACCGTGCCGTCCGGGACGGGCAGGACCAGGTCCTGGCCGTCCTTGCCGGAGCGGTGGTCGCCGGCGCCGGGCTGGCCGTTGGTGGCCTTGCGGTGCGGGCTGTGGTGGTAGTCCAGGAGGGTGGTGACGTCCTGGTCGACGACCAGGATCACGTCGCCGCCACGGCCGCCGTTGCCGCCGTCCGGGCCGCCGAGCGGCTTGAACTTCTCACGGTGGACGGAGGCACAGCCGTGGCCCCCGTTACCCGCGGCGGCGTGCAGCTCGACGCGGTCCACGAAGGTGGTCATGGTTCGGTGCCTCCAGAAAAGAACGGAAATGTCTTACGTCTAACACGCGAAAGGCGGACCCTCTTCCCGACACCGGGAAGAGAGGTCCGCCCTCGCGAAGAACGTGTTCTACGGAAGCCTGGATCAGGCGACCGGAACGACGTTGACGACCTTGCGGCCGCGGTGCGTGCCGAACTCCACCGCACCCGCGTCCAGCGCGAACAGGGTGTCGTCCTTGCCGCGGCCGACGCCCGAGCCCGGGTGGAAGTGCGTGCCGCGCTGGCGGACCAGGATCTCACCGGCGTTGACGACCTGACCGCCGAAGCGCTTCACGCCGAGCCGCTGAGCATTGGAGTCGCGACCGTTCCGAGTGGACGATGCGCCCTTCTTGTGTGCCATCTTGTCTCAGTCCCTTACTTCGCAGCCGTGGGGATACCGGTGATCTTGATCGCCGTGTACTGCTGGCGGTGACCCTGACGACGGCGGTAACCGGTCTTGTTCTTGTAGCGAAGGATGTCGATCTTCGCGCCCTTGTGGTGGTCCACGACCTCGGCCTGGACCTTGATGCCCGCAAGCACCCACGGGTCGCTCGTCACGGCATCGCCGTCGACCACGAGCAGGGTCGAGAGCTCGACCGTGTCGCCAACCTTGGCAGTGGAAATCTTGTCAACCTCAACGATGTCGTCGACAGCAACCTTGTGCTGACGACCACCGCTGCGCACGATGGCGTACACGCGGATCTCTCTCTCGCTCGGAACGGGACCCCTGCAGTCCAGCCGCCCGCAGAAGCGGAACAGCCTCTCTCACGGCCCGGAGCCACGAGAGGAAATAGGTTTACAGAGGGCGGACGTGCATAGGAACACGCCGACGGTCAAGGTTACGGGGCCGGTCCTGGCGGGTCAAACCGGCCCCGTACCCCCGCTCACCTGACCGGATTCTCACCGTCCGGCGGCAGCGGCTTGACGCCCTTGCACAGGTCCGTCTTGTCGGCGCTGCCCGGCCACGCCACGGCCCGCGTGCGGTCGAAGTGCGAGCGGTAGGTGTCGTGCACCGAGTCGTCGTCTATCTTGACGATCGCCTCGTCGTTCTCCCTCAGCGCGGGCGCGGTGTAGTTCTGCGAGCCCGTGAAGGAGACCTTGTTCCGCTTGCCGTCGTACACGCCGTCGACCAGCAGGTACTTCGAGTGGATGATGTACGGCGTCGTGAGGCGGGAGCCGGGGTGCAGCGGGTCCCGGTCGTCGTTGTAGCAGCGCACGGACGGGCCGCCCGACGTGTGCAGCTGCTCCCAGGTGCCCGGGGTGCCGCCCTGGCTCTTGGCGCTGTCCGTCTCCGCGTACAGGATGCTGACCGAGCAGCCGGCCTTCTTCAGCGAGACGAGCTTGTCGGCGATCTGCTTCCGCGTGATCTTGAAGATGGCGGCGCGCACCTTGGTGTGCTGCGTCACGCCCGCCGAGTCCTTGTACGTGCACTTCACGTTGTTCAGGACGGAGTACATGGTGTCGGTCTCGTTGACCGTGCCGTTGCGCGGGAAGAAGTAGGCCTTGTAGCGGCCGCTGCTGACCGTGCGGTAGTCCCAGTCCGCCCAGCGCTTGCCGAGCATGTCCGTGAAGTACTCCGCGTACGCGTCGTACATGGCGGGGTTGTCCGGCAGCAGCAGCGCGTCGTTGAAGAACTTCGTGTGCGCCGACGGCGTCGAGTTCGACGTGGTCTGCACGACCACGTCCCTGGCGCCCTCGACCTCCGAGAACAGCCAGAACTTGTTGTGCATGATCGACTTGCCGTACTGGGGGTTGCCCAGGCAGGACTTGCCGGTCGGACAGAGGGACACGAACGACGACTTGGTCTTGTCGGTGCCGAGTGCCGACTTCAGCGTGTTGTACGAGGTGTTCGTCGGCCGGTCGCTCCTGCTCGTCTCGTCGAGCAGGACCTGCACGCGCACGCCGCGCCTCTTGGCGGCGACGAGCGCGTCGACGACCGACGCCTCCCAGACGTGGTAGACCGCGACCTTGATCGTCGAGCCGGGCACGGCGGCGTTCGTCAGCTCGATCAGCCGGGTCCTGATGGCGTGCTGCTGGTCGACGGAGCCCTTGGGATCGTTGAAGATCGGCCCCTCCGTCCAGGTGGGCAGCGGGTCCGCCGAAGCGGTCCCCACGGAGCCCGCGGCCTGGATTCCCGCCGCCGACAGGACCGTGGCCAGGGCCACCGCCTGGCGGCCGCCCTTGACCGGTTTCACCGCACGGTGCCGTCCCGTGCCTCGCAGGCGCCCGTGCGCCATATGTCATCCCTCCCCTGACGAAGGCGCGCAGTCTCCCCAAACGCACGCACACGTCCCTGTTCGTTCATCAGACCGCATGAGTTTTACAGGTATCCCCCCGGAGCTCCAAGGAGGGCCCTCCCACTTCACGCTTTCGGGGTGTGCGACGCCGTTTCCCGGACACAGCGGTGCCCCCCGCCCGGCGTTCTCGCCGAGCGGGGGGCACCGGTCGCGAAGAGGTCAGTCCTCGCTGGTCGCGCTCGCGGAGACGCCGGACGGCGTCTGCTCCGCCGCCGCGGCCTTCTTCGCCGTCGCCTTCGACGCCTTCTTGGCCGTCGTCTTCTTTGCGGCCGTCTTCTTGGCCGCGGTCTTCTTGGCTGCCGTCTTGGTCGCCGCCGTCTTCTTGGCGGGCGCCTTCTTGGCCGCCTTGCGCGCCGTCTTCTTGGCCGGAGCGGCTTCCTCGGCGGGGGCCTCGGTCTCCGTCCCGGCCTGCTCGGCCTCGGCCGGCTTCTCGGCGGGCTTCTCAGCGGCCTTCTCCGCCGACGGGACGACCACGATGGCCGCCTCCGCGGACGCGGTCGGCGCGGTGGCCCTGCGCACCGCACGGCGGCGCGGACGCGGCGGCGCGGCGTCGGCGACGGGCGCCTCGGCGACGGGCTCGGACACCGGCTCGGTGACCGCAGGGGCGACCGGCTCGGCCTTGGGGGCCTCCACGACCACCTCGGCGCTGTCGGCGCCCGCAGCGCCCTCGGCGGCCTTGGGCGAACCGGCCGGCGACGTCGCCTTGCGGACCGCACGGCGGCGCGTACGCCCCTTCGGCGCGGCATCGTCCACCGGAGCCGCCGGAGCCTCCTCGTGGGCGTCGTGGGCCTCGTGGGCCGCCTCGACGGCCTCGGGGCTGCCCACGATCGGGTCCTCGACGGCCGGAGCCACCGTGCGCGCGGTCTCGGCCTCGACGGCCGGGATCTCGGCGGCCTTGGCCTCCGCCTCGGCCTTCGCGGCCCGCTCGGCGCGCTCGGCGGCCTTGGCCGCCCGCTTGCCGGACTTCTTCGCGGCCTTCGGAGCGTCCGCCTGGGGAGCCTCCGCCTGCGGGGCGTCGGCCTGCGCGGCCTCCTCCTCGGGAGCGGCCTCCACACGGGGAGCGCCCGCCGGAGCCGACGCGCGCCGCGTGGCACGACGCCGCGAACGGCCGCGGGAAGCAGCCGCCTCGGCCTCGGCCGCGCTGCTGTACAGCTCCTCGTCCGCGACGAACTCGGGCTCGGGCAGCGCCACCGGAGCGGCCACCTCCGCCGCGACCTCGGCCGCGGTCTCGGTCTCCGCCGAGTCGTCCGCCGCCTCCAGCTCGTGCGTGTGCTCGTGACCGTGGTCCTGGTGGTCGGAGCCGCCGCGGCCGCGCTTCTTGCGCTTGCCGCCGCCACCCACGGAGGTGGGCTGCTCCATGTGCACGATGACGCCGCGGCCGTTGCAGTGGACGCAGGTCTCGGAGAAGGACTCCAGGAGACCCTGACCGACGCGCTTGCGGGTCATCTGGACCAAGCCCAGCGAGGTGACCTCGGCGACCTGGTGCTTCGTACGGTCCCGCCCGAGGCATTCGAGCAGGCGCCGCAGGACCAGGTCCCGGTTCGACTCCAGGACCATGTCGATGAAGTCGATGACGACGATGCCGCCCAAGTCGCGCAGCCGGAGCTGGCGCACGATCTCCTCGGCCGCTTCGAGGTTGTTCCTCGTCACGGTCTCTTCGAGGTTGCCACCCTGGCCGGTGAACTTGCCGGTGTTGACGTCGACGACGATCATCGCCTCGGTCTTGTCGATCACCAGCGAGCCGCCGCTGGGCAGCCAGACCTTGCGGTCCAGGGCCTTCGCGAGCTGCTCGTCGATGCGGTACGTCGCGAAGACGTCGACCTCGGACGTCCACCGGGAGAGGCGGTCCGCCAGGTCGGGCGCGACGTGCGAGACGTAGCCGTGGATGGTCTCCCACGCCTCGTCGCCGCTGACGATGACCTTGGAGAAGTCCTCGTTGAAGATGTCGCGGACGACGCGGACCGTCATGTCCGGCTCGCCGTACAGCAGGCTCGGCGAGCTCGTGGAGATCGCCTTCGCCTTCTTCTGGATCTCCTCCCACTGACCCTGGAGCCGCTCGACGTCGCGGCGCAGCTCGTCCTCGCTCGCGCCCTCGGCGGCGGTGCGCACGATGACGCCCGCGTCCTCGGGGACGATCTTCTTGAGGATGGTCTTCAGACGCGCGCGCTCGGTGTCGGGCAGCTTGCGGCTGATGCCGGTCATCGAGCCCTCGGGCACGTAGACCAGGTAGCGGCCGGGCAGCGAGACCTGGCTGGTGAGGCGGGCGCCCTTGTGGCCGATCGGGTCCTTCGTGACCTGCACGAGGACCGACTGGCCGGACTTCAGGGCCGATTCGATGCGACGGGGGCCGTTGGCCATGCCGAGCGCCTCGAAGTTGACCTCACCGGCGTACAGCACGGCGTTGCGGCCCTTGCCGATGTCGATGAAGGCGGCCTCCATGGACGGCAGCACGTTCTGGACCTTGCCCAGGTAGACGTTGCCGACGTACGAGGTGGCCTGCTCCTTGTTGACGTAGTGCTCGACGAGCACGTTGTCCTCGAGGACGCCGATCTGGGTGCGCTCGCCGTTCTGACGGACGACCATCACGCGCTCGACGGCCTCGCGGCGCGCCAGGAACTCGGCCTCGGTGATGATCGGCACGCGGCGGCGGCCCTGCTCGCGGCCCTCGCGGCGGCGCTGCTTCTTGGCCTCAAGGCGGGTCGAGCCCTTGATGGACTGGACCTCGTCGGCGCCGGTGCCGGGCTCGCGCTCGGTGTCCTTCGCGCGCCGCTCACGCGGCTCGCGGACCTTCACGACGGTGCGCTCGGGGTCGCCGTCGGCCGGCTCGCCCTCGACGGAGTCACCGGCACGGCGCCGGCGGCGACGACGGCGACGGCTGCTGCTGCTGGAGCCGGAACCGTTCGACTCCGACTCCTCGGCGTCCTCCGCCTCCTGCTCGGCGCTGTCCTCGGCGTCCTGCTCCGCCTGCTCGGCGGCGACCGTGTCGGCGTCGTCGTCGGCGTGGTGGGCGTCGTCGGAATCCTGGGCGTGGCGCGCGGACTCGTGCTGCTCGGCGTCCTGGTCGGCGGAGTCACCGCGGCGACGGCGGCGGCCACCGCGACGGCGACGGCGGCCCTGGCGCTCGCCGGACTCCTCCGTGTCGTCGTCGGAGTCGGCCTGCTCGGCCTGGTCGGCGGCGTCCTCGGGCTCGTCGGCGGGCTGCTCGTCGGCGGCCTTGACGGGCCTGGCGGACTCGCGCTCCTCGACGGCGGGCTGCTCGTCCGCGGCCCGACGGCGGCGGCGCCTGCGCGGCGTCGGCTCCTCCTCCGCCACGGGGGCGGGCTCGGCGCTCTCCTCCGCGGCCTCGGCGGCGGCCGCGGCTGCGGCGCGCTCCGGGGTCTGGAACATCGGCTCGGCGAACACCGGCGCCTGGAAGACGGCGACGGCCGGGCGGGGCTTGCGCCCGCCGTCCTCGCCGGACTCCTCGGCGCGCTGGGCCCTGCGGGCCTTGTGGCCGGACGGCGCGGAGAAGCCGGTGGCCGCGGTCTTGCGGGTGGCGCGGCGGCGACGCCCACGGGGCTCTTCGTCGGCGGCCTCGGCGGCGTCCTCGACCGGGGCCTTCTCGGCGGTCGCCTTCTCGACGGCGGCCGGCTGCTCGGCGAGCTTGGCGGCCACCTCCTGCTCGGCGGCCTTCGGCGTGCCGGCGGGCGCGGAAGCGGTGCGGGTGGCGCGGCGACGCGAGCGTCCCTTGGGCGCGTCCTCCTCGGCGACCGGCTCGGCCTGCGCGGGGGTCTCCACGACAGCGGCGGCCGTCTCCTCGACGGGCTGCGGCGCGGAGGCGGTGCGCGTGGCGCGACGGCGCGTACGCCCCTTCGGAGCGTCCTCCTCGGCCACCGGCTCGGCGGCCGGCTCGGCCTGCGCGGGGGTCTCCTCGGCGGCCTTCGGCGTGCCGGCGGGCGCGGAAGCGGTGCGGGTGGCGCGGCGACGCGTGCGCCCCTTGGGCGCGTCCTCCTCGGCGACCGGCTCGGCCTGCGCGGGAGTCTCCACGACAGCGGCAGCCGTCGCCGTCTCTTCGGCGGCCTGCGGGGCACCGGCGGGCGCGGAGGCGCGGCGGGTCGCACGGCGGCGCGGGCGCGCGGCCGGGGCGGCCTCCTCGGCGCTCTCCTGCTCCGCAGCGGCGGGCGCGGGGGTCTCGGTGGCGGGCTCCGTCACCTCCGCGGCCTGCGGCGTACCGGCCGGCGCGGAGGCGCGGCGGGTGGCGCGGCGGCGGGGGCGCGCGGCCGGTGCGGCCTCGGGCTCCGGCTCGGCGACCGGCGCCGACACCTCGGCGGCCTCGGTCGTCTCCTCGGTCTCGTCGACCTCGGGGGCCTCTTCGGCGGCAGGGGTGGCCGTTATGGCCGGGGCCGCGGCTTCGGCGGCGCCCGTCGGCGGGCCCGCCGGACGCGACGCGGCACGGCGCCTGCGGCGCGGCGGCAGGGTGTCGCTGGGGGTGTTGTTCTGCGAACCCTCAGTGGGGTCGTTCGGCTCAAGCATGCGGGCTGTTCTCCCGTCACGCTCCCGGGCGCCGCGCCTGGTCCGGTGATGTCCGCGGCTCGCGCTGTGCGCGGGGCCGCCATCCGGGGGCGGGGCGCCGCACGGGAGCTCTATGTCTTGTCTCGCCGGTTCCGTACGCCCATGTGCGGACGGCCTGGCGAAAGTCTCGGTCAGTGCGCTGCCCGACCCAGGTGGCTCCCGAGTACGAGGGCTGCGCGTCGACGTACGTCCCTAACGGGGGCCTTCCGGCACCGGCGCCTTCGCGGCGGCAGGTACGGCGGCCGTGGGTGGGGCGGCCGTGTCTGCCTCGCGGTCGGGCGCGAGCGGGTCGGTCACCGTGCCGGTCTCTTCATCGAAAAGCCCCTGCGCCAGCCTGGTCACCGCTGCGGGGACCGGCGGCGCCAGGTCGGCCACAGCTCGGAGACCGGACAGGACGTCGTCAGGTCGTACGGCAGGTGTCACGTGCCGAACAACCAGCCGCAGTATCGCACAGGGCTTGTCGGTCGGCCTATCAGCGTCGTGAGCGACTGCTTCGCCGTCGGCGAGTGCGAGGCTCACGACGGCCTCGCGTGCGTCGAAGGTACGCATGCCGTTCTTCGTGCGGCGCTGGACCTCGACCTTGTCCGCGGCCGCGAAGAGCCCGGCGGCACGCTCCGCCTCCGCGGGCTCCACACCGACGAGGCGCAGCTCCCAGACGGAGGCCGTGAGGCGGTCGGCGAGTCCCGAGGTGCGGGCCTCGACGGCGTCGATGATGTCGAGCCCGGCGGGCATCGACTCGTCGAGGAGCTCACGGAGCTTGTCGGGGTCGCGCGGCGCGGTGAGCGCGATCTCCAGGTACTCGGCCTCACTGCCCGTGCCGGTGGGTGCGGCATTGGCGTACGACACCTTCGGGTGCGGGGTGAACCCCGCCGAGTACGCCATGGGCACCTCGGCGCGGCGCAGCGCACGCTCGAAAGCGCGCTGGAAATCGCGGTGGCTGGTGAACCGGAGGCGGCCGCGCTTGGTGTAGCGCAGTCGGATGCGCTGCACCGCGGGTGCGGGCGGCGGGCCTACGGGCTGTCGCTTGCCCAGTGTCGTCAGTCCTTCATGAGTGCCGTCGTACTGCTACCTAGAGTACGTGTCTCCGGCGCGTCAGGTTCCCGCCGGGCCACCGGTACGGGCACCGGCTCCCTCGGAGCGCCGAAGAGCATGCGCCGTACGTCGGCCCTGGCCTGGCGCACACTGTCGCGCGCGGACGCGAGGGCCTGGCGTGCCGTGCGGCCGACGCTCCGGGCCGCCGCGGCGGCGGGCCGCCATATCGCGTCGCGGACCACGTGCCCGACGGGCGTGAGGATCGAGCGGTACGCCCACCGCACGGGCTCGACGAAGATCCACCGCAGGAGCTTGCCGAGGAACCGGCCGACGGCGAGGGAAATGTGCCCGGCGATGCGCCAGGCGTGTCCGAACGCGTCGCCGACCTCCCGCGCGACGACGGCGATCGCCCGCCCGACCGGGGCGAGCACCCACCGCCACAGGGCGACGGCGGGCACGACGAAGATCCAGCGGAGCAGCGTCGCGATGCCGTGTCCGACCGGTGTGAGCACGGACCGGTACAGCCAGACCGCGGGCACCACGACGAGCGTCCGCACCAGCCAGGCGAGCGCGACGCCGACCGGCACGACCACGTACCGCCACAGACCCACCCACGGCCACACGAAGACCGCCTTGAACAGCCACACCAGGACGGCACCGATGCCGCGCCCGGCAGCGGCGGCCCCGGCGCCCAACCGCCGTGCCAGCCAGGCGAGTCCGTGCCCGATCGGCGTCAGCACGCGCGCGTACAGCCAGCCCGCGGGGATCACGAACAGGACCCGTCCGAGCCAGGCGATGCCGCGGCCGACGGGCGTCAGCACGCGCGCGTAGAGCCATGCCACGGGAACCACGATGAGCATGCGGGCCAGCCAGGCGAGGCCCTTGCCGACCGGCACCAGCACATACCGCCACAGGCCCACCCACGGCCACACGAAGACGGCCTTGAACAGCCAGGTCAGTACCGTCCCGATGGCGCGTCCGACGGGCCGCAGCACGGTGCGGTGGACGAAGCGGCCGCACACGGCGAGCGCGTCCCACACCAGGCGCACGGGGACGACGAGCACGAGCACGACGATCCGCACCGGGATGCGGATCGCGACGGCGAGACACCCTTCGGCCTGCGGGGGCTGCCGGTCGGTCCGCCCCGGCGAGGGCTGCGGGACGGCCTCCTGGGGAGGCCGCTTTTCCAGGTCCATGTAGTCCTAGACGCTCATGGCGCCGGTTCGGATCCAGTACCGCAGCTTGCCGCCCCGCTCGTCCTCGAACGTGCCGCCCGCCGCCTCGATGACCTTCCGCGAGCCGGTGTTGTCGGTGTCGCAGGTCACCAGGACGGCTTCCAGGCCGAGTCGGGCGGCGTACGGGAGGCAGCCGAGCAGCATGCGGGTGGCGTGGCCGCGGCGGCGTGCGGTGGGCCGGACGTCGTAGCCGATGTGGCCGCCGTACTCGCGCAGGAAGCGGGTGGCGACGGTGTGCCGGATGCTGACGCGCCCGAAGTAGTCGGCGCCGTCGACGTACCAGAGGGTGGTGACGGGGACGGCGAAGGGTTCGGCGGGGTGCGCGGCGGCGCGGACCTCGGCGACGTACGCGTCGAAGACGGCCCGGTCGCGCCAGCGGCTGCCGTAGTCGCGCAGGGTGGCGCCGAGCGTCGTGTCGTCGTCGGGCCCGCCCCGCCCCTCGGCCCGGAACTCCTCCATCGCGGTGAGGTAGGAGCGGTGCACCAGGCCGGTGGGCAGGGCGAGTCGGGGCAACGGAGCGTCCCGGCCCTACTTGACGACGGTGAGCGGCAGGAGCTTCTTGCCGGTGGGGCCGATCTGGATGTGCGTGTCCATCTGCGGGCAGACACCGCAGTCGAAGCACGGCGTCCAGCGGCAGTCCTCGACCTCGGTCTCGTCGAGCGAGTCCTGCCAGTCCTCCCAGAGCCAGTCCTTGTCGAGACCGGAGTCCAGGTGGTCCCAGGGCAGGACCTCTTCGTACGTCCGCTCACGCGTGGTGTACCAGTCGACGTCGACGCCCATCTCGGGCAGCGTCTTCTCGGCGCACCGCATCCAGCGCTCGTAACTGAAGTACTCGCGCCAGCCGTCGAAGCGGCCGCCCTCTTCATAGACGGCGCGGATGACGGCGCCGACGCGGCGGTCGCCGCGCGAGAGCAGGCCCTCGACGATGCCGGGCTTGCCGTCGTGGTAGCGGAAGCCGATCGAGCGGCCGTACTTCTTGTCGCCGCGGATCTTGTCGCGGAGCTTCTCCAGGCGGGCGTCGGTCTCCTCGGAGGAGAGCTGCGGGGCCCACTGGAAGGGGGTGTGCGGCTTGGGCACGAAGCCGCCGATCGACACCGTGCAGCGGATGTCGTTCGAGCCGGAGACCTCGCGGCCCTTCTGGATGACCTTCGTCGCCATGTCGGCGATCTGCAGGACGTCCTCGTCGGTCTCGGTGGGCAGGCCGCACATGAAGTACAGCTTCACCTGGCGCCAGCCGTTGCCGTACGCGGTCGAGACGGTGCGGATGAGGTCTTCCTCGGACACCATCTTGTTGATGACCTTGCGCATGCGCTCCGAGCCGCCCTCGGGGGCGAAGGTCAGGCCCGACCTGCGGCCGTTCCTGGTCAGTTCGTTGGCCAGGTCCACGTTGAAGGCGTCGACGCGGGTCGAGGGGAGGGACAGGCCGATCTTGTCCTCCTCGTACCGGTCGGCGAGGCCCTTCGCGACGTCGGCGATCTCGCTGTGGTCCGCGGAGGAGAGCGAGAGCAGGCCGACCTCTTCGAAGCCGGTCGCCTTGAGACCCTTCTCGACCATGTCGCCGATGCCGGTGATGCTTCGCTCCCGCACGGGACGCGTGATCATGCCGGCCTGGCAGAAACGGCAGCCGCGGGTGCAGCCGCGGAAGATCTCCACGGACATGCGCTCGTGGACGGTCTCGGCGAGCGGGACGAGGGGCTGCTTGGGGTAGGGCCACTCGTCGAGGTCCATGACGGTGTGCTTGGACACGCGCCACGGCACACCGCTGCGGTTCGGGACGACGCGGCCGATGCGGCCGTCCGGGAGGTACTCGACGTCGTAGAACGCCGGGACGTAGACCGAGCCGGTCCTGGCGAGGCGGAAGAGGACCTCCTCGCGGCCGCCGGGACGGCCCTCGGCCTTCCAGGCCCGGATGATCTCGGTCATGTCGAGCACGGCCTGCTCGCCGTCGCCGATGATCGCGGCGTCGATGAACTCGGCGATCGGCTCGGGGTTGAAGGCCGCGTGGCCGCCGGCGAGCACGATCGGGTGGTCGACGGTGCGGTCCTTGGACTCCAGCGGGATGCCCGCGAGGTCCAGGGCGGTCAGCATGTTGGTGTAGCCCAGCTCGGTGGAGAAGCTGAGCCCGAAGACGTCGAAGGCGCCGACGGGGCGGTGGCTGTCCACCGTGAACTGGGGCACCTGGTGCTCGCGCATCAGGGCCTCCAGGTCGGGCCAGACGCTGTAGGTGCGCTCGGCGAGCACGCCCTCGCGTTCGTTCAGGACCTCGTAGAGGATCATGACGCCCTGGTTGGGCAGGCCCACCTCGTACGCGTCCGGGTACATGAGCGCCCAGCGGACGTCGCAGGATTCCCACGGCTTGACGGTGCTGTTCAGCTCACCGCCGACGTACTGGATGGGCTTCTGCACATGCGGGAGCAGAGCTTCGAGCTGTGGGAAGACCGACTCGGCAGACATCGCGAACCTTCATGAGCGGGCAGGGGTGACCATCAAGCGTACCCCGGCGTTCACCCGCCCAGCGCCGCCCGCACTTTCGCCCGGGACGCCTCGGCCCACACCTCGGGCAGCTCGCGCTCCCGGTCGGCGCCCGCCGCCTCCTCCTGGCCGTACAGCAATCCCCAGGTGAAGGCGGACTCCCCCGCGAGGTGCGCCTGGATCGCCAGGGCGCGCAGGGCCTCCCGCGCGACGACGCTGTCCTGGTGGTCGCCGAGCACGCTCTGCACGGCCTTCATCCTCTTGGCGAACCGCTTGGCGGGCTTGCCGAGCGCGGGCACCGCCGACTCGCCCGTGTACCTGGCGCGCTTGGCGGCCTTGCGGGCGTCATGCAGGGCGACGTCGCGCTGCTTGCCCGGGGGCAGCTCCAGGGCGTGCTCGACGCGGGCGGCGAGGCGGGCGTAGTCCTTGAGGGCGGCCTTGGACAGCGCCTTCGCGGGTGGGGCGGAGGCGGCGGGGCGCAGCGGGGGCGCGGCAAGGAGGGCGTCGAGGGTGTCCAGGAGGGCGAGGTAGCGCTTGCTGTCGAGCACGGTGACGGTCCTGCGCCGGGAGCCTGCGCGGCGGGCGACGCTCCAGATGCGGAGCCGTCCGCGCACCGGGCCGAGGAGCAGGGTCCTGGGCAGCGCGTCGATGCGGGTGGTGAGCCGCTCGGCGAGGACTTCCTGGTCGCGGTCGACGCCGAGTTCGCCCGCGAGCCACTTGAGCTCGTCGCCGACGGGGTCGGTGACCGTCCGGTCCAGGAGTTTTCGGTACGACTTGAGTGCGCTCCGCATCCGGCGGGTGGCCACCCGCATCTGGTGCACGGAGTCGGGCAAGTCGCGGCGGACGGCGGGGTCGAGCGAGACGATCGCGTCGCGCTGGGCGCGGAGGTAGGCGACGACGTGGTCGCCCGCGGTTCCGGGGCCTTCCCCGACGGTTTCGCGCACCACGTGGGCCACGGCTTCGCTCTTGCCGGCCTTCTTGCCGCTACGGGTCGCGGTCTCGGGCTCGGCCCGCTCCGTCCCGTTCTTCTTCGTCCCGTTCTTCTGCGTCCCGTTCTTCTTCGGAGCGGTCTCGGCGAGAGCCCTGGCCAGCTTCGACGGTGAGGAGGAGCGGCGCGCGCCGGCCTTCTTCAGCTTCTTCTCGATCTTGTCGAGGATCGCGGGGTCGCCGCCGTCCGCCAGTTCCACCTCGGCCTCGGACCATTCGGCGGTGCCGGTGCCGCCGTCGAGCCGTTCGGCCCGCACGCCGTCGATGCTGACCTCGGCGAGCAGGGTGCCATCGGCGTCGAGGAGGTGGCACAGGTTCCTGGCGGACCGGAGCCTGACGACGGGGACCAGTTCGGCCTCGCGCACCCGGGAGCGCACGAGGCCGGAGAGGGCCCGCGGCACCGTGTCCGAGAGCGGGGCGTGGATCTCGTCGCGCACGCCCTCCGCGAGGGACACCGGCAGTTTCAGGTGCCAGCCCGCGTCGTCCCCGCCGGTGCGCCGCCGCAGCGTGACCGAGCCCGCGGCGAGGCGCTGGTCGGGGGTGTCCCAGTAGACGGCGTCCAGTTCGACGACGCCTCTGTCGACGACGTCCTCGACCCCGGCGACGCCCGACAGGTCGGGCAGCGTCGCGCCCGCCCCGACGTCGTACTTCCGCTCGATCTCGCGCTTCGTCTCCGCCATGAATTGAATCTAGACGCGAAACGCGAGGCCAAACATGCCCGCGACAGGACTTCCGGCGACGGCTTACGCGGACATCGGCCGCTGCACCTTGATCGACTGGAGTAGTCCGACGGCCACCCAGACCGCGAACATCGACGAGCCTCCGTAGCTCACGAAGGGCAGCGGCAGGCCCGCGACCGGCATGATGCCGAGGGTCATCCCGATGTTCTCGAAGGCCTGGAAGGCGAACCACGCGATGATGCCCGCGGCGACGATCGTGCCGTAGAGCTCGGTGGTCTCGCGGGCGATGCGGCAGGCGCGCCACAGGACGACGCCGAGCAGGACCAGGATGGCGCCCGCGCCCACGAAGCCGAGCTCCTCGCCCGCGACGGTGAAGACGAAGTCGGTCTGCTGCTCGGGGACGAACTGGCCGGTGGTCTGGGAGCCCTTGGTCAGTCCGGTGCCGGTCAGGCCGCCCGAACCGATCGCGATGCGCGCCTGGTTGGTGTTGTAGCCGACGCCCGCCGGGTCGAGGGCGGGGTTGGCGAAGGCGGCGAAGCGGGCGATCTGGTAGTCGTCGAGGACGCCCAGCTGCCATATGGCGATGCCGCCCGCGACGCCCGCGCCGAGCAGTCCGAACACCCAGCGGTTGGAGGCGCCGGAGGCGAGCAGCACGCCGAGCACGATCATCGCCATCACCATGACCGAGCCGAGGTCGGGCATGAGCAGGACGATCATTATCGGGACGGCGGCGAGGCCGAGGGCCTGCACCACCGTGCGGTGGTCGGGGTGCTCGCGGTCGCCGGCGTCGACGCGCGCCGCGAGCAGCATCGCCATGCCCAGGATGATCGTGATCTTCACGAACTCGGAGGGCTGGAGCGAGAAGCCCGCGATCACGAGCCAGGCGTGGGCGCCGTTGATGGTGGCGCCGAGCGGGGTGAGGACGAGCAGCACCAGGAAGACGGAGATGCCGTAGAGGATCGGCACGGCCGTGCGCAGGGTGCGGTGGCCGAGCCAGATCGTGCCGGCCATCAGGGCGAGCCCGATGCCGATGTTCATGACGTGCTTGAGCAGGAAGGCGTACGGGTCGTCGCCGACGAGTTCCGTGCGGTTGCGGGTCGCCGAGTAGACGAGCGCGGAGCCGATCACGGACAGCGCGAGGGCGCAGAGCAGTATCACCCAGTCGAGCCTGCGCACCACCGAGTCGCGGGCCAGGAGCCGCGACATGCCGGAGCGCTCGGGGCCGTAGCCGGAGACGGAGAAGCCACTTCCGGTCATCAGTCCCGCCTCCAGTTCGCCGGGGCACCGGCCAGCTCCTGCTGCTCGGCCGGCTCCTTGGGCGGCTCGGGCTTGTACGGCTTGATCTTCGGGGAGTGGATCGAGCCGTCGCCCTTGATCCTGGGCAGGGACTTCTGCGGCTCGGGCAGGAGCGCCTTCTTCAGGTCCTGCTTGCCGTTCTCGTCCAGGCCGTAGATCGCGTCGTAGATCTTGCGGACGGCGGGTCCTGAGGCGCCGGAACCCGTACCGCCCTGGGAGATCGTCATGATGATCGTGTAGTCCTTGGTGTACGTCGCGAACCACGAGGTGGTCTGCTTGCCGTAGACCTCGGCGGTACCCGTCTTGGCGTGCATCGGGATCTTGTCCTGCGGCCAGCCGCCGAACCGCCACGCGGCCGTACCGCGCGTCGCGACGTCCGCGAGGGCACCGTCTATGTCCTTGCGGAGCTTGGCGTCCATCGGCAGCCTGCCGTGTGACTTCGGCTTGATCTCCTCGATCCGCTTGCCGTCGGCGCTGATGATCGCCTTGCCGACGGTGGGGTCGTACATGGTGCCGCCGTTGGCGATGGCGCTGTAGATCGTCGCCATCTGTATCGGCGTGACGAGGGTGTCGCCCTGTCCAATGGAGTAGTTGACGGAGTCACCGGCGCGCATCTTCATGCCTTCGAGGCAGTTCTCGTACGCGATGCGCTCGGCGTAGTCGCCGCCGCTCTTCTTGCCCTGCTTGCACCAGGCGTCCTTGTTGGCCTTCCAGTAGTCCTTCTTCCACTGGCGGTCGGGGACGCGTCCGGTGACCTCGTTGGGCAGGTCGATGCCGGTCTCCTTGCCGAGGCCGAACTGGTGGGCGGTCTTGTAGAACCAGTCCTTGGCGTCCTTCTTCGGCTTGTTGCCGCCGTCCTTCGCCCACTGGTCGTGCGACAGCTTGTAGAAGACGGTGTCGCAGGAGACCTCGAGGGCCTGGCCGAGGGTGATGGAGCCGTGGCCCTTGGACTCGAAGTTCTTGAAGGTCTGGCCGCCGATGGAGTACGAGCTGGGGCACGGGTAGCGGCCGTTGAAGTCGTAGCCCGCGTTGACCGCGGCGGTCGTCGGGATGACCTTGAAGATGGAGCCGGGGGCCGCCTGGCCCTGGATGGCGCGGTTGAGCAGCGGGTAGTTGGACTTCTTGCCGGTGAGCCTCGCGTAGTCCTTGCCGGAGATGCCGCCGACCCAGGCGTTCGGGTCGTACGTCGGGTTGGAGGCCATGGAGACGACGCGGCCTGTCTTGTTCTCCATGACGACGACGGCGCCCGCGTCGGCCTTGTAGTTCTCGCCGGTGTTCTTGTCGAACTCCTGGCGCGCCTTCTTCATCGCGTCGTTGAGCCAGTACTCGGAGACGGCCTGCACGCGCGCGTCGATGCTGGTGACGACGTTGGCGCCGGGCTGGGCCGCGTCGGACTCGGCCTTGCCGATGACGCGGCCGAGGTTGTCGACCTCGTAGCGGGTCACGCCGGCCTTGCCGCGCAGCTGCTTGTCGTACGTCCGCTCCAGGCCGGAGCGGCCCACCTGGTCGGAGCGGAGGAACGGCGAGTCGGTGTGCTCGGCCTTCTTGATCTCTTCGTCGGTGACGGGCGAGAGGTAGCCGAGGACCTGCGCGGTGTTGGACTTGCCGGGGGCCGCGTACCGGCGGACCGCGGTGGGTTCGGCGGTGATGCCGGGGAAGTCCTCGGAGCGCTCGCGGATCTGCAGGGCCTGCTTGGGCGTCGCCTCGTCGGTGATCGGGATCGGCTGGTACGGCGAGCCGTTCCAGCAGGGCTGCGGCGTCTTGGAGTCGCAGAGGCGGACCTTGTCGGAGACCTCCTTGGGCTCCATCTCCAGGACGTCGGCGAGCTTGGCGAGGACCGCCTTGCCGTCGTCCTTCATCTTCATCAGGTCCGTGCGGGACGCGGAGACGACGAGCCGCGTTTCGTTGTCGGCGATCGGCACGCCGCGGGCGTCCAGGATCGAGCCGCGCACGGCGGGCTGGACGACCTGCTGGACGTGGTTGCCGGAGGCCTCCTCGGCGTATTCGTCGCCGTTGCGGATCTGGAGGTACCAGAGGCGGCCGCCGAGGGTGAGGAGCAGGGAGACGACGAGGATCTGGATGATGACGAGACGGATCTGCACGCGGGGCGTGCGTCCCGTCTCGGGGATGTTGGTCACAGGCGCTTGACCCCCTTGATGCGTCCGGCGCGGGCGACGCGGGCCTTGGCCGCCTTCGCCCGCAGGCCGCCGCCGCGCTGGTCGCCGATGCGCAGTCCGGTGCCGGACGAGAGCCAGCCGGAGGAGACGTCGGCCGCCTTGTTGGCGGGTCCGTTCTCCCCGAGCGGGTCGTTGTCGGCGCGCCGGGCGAGCGCGATGATCAGCGGCACCGTGAAGGGCGCGAGCAGCAGGTCGTAGAGCGCGGCGGTGAACAGCAGCCCCACCAGGCCCACGTGGCGGGCTGCGGTGTCGCCGACGAGGGAGCCGACGCCCGCGTAGAGCAGCGTCGATCCGATGGCGGCGCTGACGACCACGACGAGCGGCCCGGTGGCGGAGCGGAGTCTGCCGCCGTCGGGCTTGGCGAGGCCCGCGAGGTAGCCGATGACGCAGAGCACCAGGGCGTACCGCCCGGCGGCGTGGTCGGCGGGCGGGGCCAGGTCGGCGAGGAGGCCCGCGCCGAAGCCGACGAGGGCGCCGCCGACGTGGCCGTAGACGAGGGCGAGGCCGAGGACGGTGAGCAGCACCAGGTCGGGCACGGCGCCCGGCAGCTGGAGCCGGGCCAGGACGCTGACCTGGATGACCAGGGCGACGACGACCAGGGTGGTGGACAGCAGGATTCGGTTGAAGCGCATGGGTCCGGTCTCCTACTGCTCGTCGGCGGCGGCGCCGTCGGCCGGGGGCTGTCCCGACGGGGTGGCCGTCACGGTCACCGTCGGGGTCGGCTTGGGCTTCTCGGGCTTCTTCGGCAGGACCGTGTCGCGCGGGTCCTCACGGGGCGCCTCGACGACGACACCGACGATGTCGAGCTTGGTGAACCCGACGTACGGCTTCACGAAGACGTTGCGGGTGAGGTCGCCGCCCGAGGGGTCGACGCGGACGACCTCGCCGACCGGGACGCCCGGCACGAACGGCCGGTCCTTCTGCGAGCCGAAGGTGACGAGCCGGTCGCCCTTCTTGACCTCGGCCTTGCCGTTGAGCAGCTGGACGGAGAGCGGACGGTCGCCCTGTCCGGTGGCGAAGCCGAGCTCGTCGGTCTTCTCCATGCGGGTGCCGACGGTGAAGTCGGGGTCGTTGGCGAGCAGGACGGTCGCGGTGCCCGGGCCGACCGTGGTGACCCGGCCGACCAGGCCGTCGCTGTTCAGGACGGTCATGTCGCGCTTGATGCCGTCCTTGGCGCCGACGTCGATCGTCACGGTCCAGGAGAAGCCCTGGGCCGCTCCTATCCCGATGACCTCGGCGCCCTTGATGCCGTACTGCCCGGCGCCCGCCTTCTTGAGCATGCCGTCGAGCTGGCGCACGCGGCTGCGGTTGCGGTCGTCGCTGCCGAGCTTGGCCTTCAACGCGGCGTTCTGGCGCTCCAGTTCGGCGATGCGGCTGTGGCGCTCGCCCGAGTCGCGGACCGCGCCGATGGCGTTCCCGATCGGGTCGACGGCGGAGGACATGCCCTCCTCGACCGGACCGAAGACCGTGGCGGCGGCCTGGCGGGCGCCGTCGACCGGCGAGTCCTCACCGCCGCGGATGTCCACCGTGATCAAAGCGAACGCGATGGCGACCAGCAGCACAAGAAGCAGCCGGCTCTCTCGTGTGTCCCTCACGTGCGGCGGCGTGCCTTCCTCAATCGGATTCCGTGGAAACTGCGGGTTCCACGAGGTTCTGGGGAATTGTCGTGCCTTGCGGGAATTGTGTGTCTTGCCTCTATATCAACGATCCGCCGCACGAAGTGGCAGGCACTCGTACGGCGGATGTTCTCGCGTCAGATCATCTGCGCGGCTGGGCGTCCAGCACCTGCTGCAACGCCTCGAACTCCTCGACACACTTGCCGGAGCCGAGCGCCACGCTGTCCAGCGGGTCCTCGGCGATGTGGATCGGCATGCCGGTCTCGCGGCGCAGCCGCTCGTCGAGGCCGCGCAGCAGGGCGCCGCCACCGGTCAGCACGATGCCGCGGTCCATGACGTCACCCGACAGCTCGGGCGGGCACTTGTCGAGGGTGGTCTTGACCGCGTCGACGATCGCGTTGACCGGCTCCTCGATGGCCTTGCGGACCTCGGCGGCGGAGATGACGACGGTCTTGGGCAGCCCGGAGACCAGGTCGCGGCCGCGGATCTCGGTGTGCTCGTCGGCGTCCATGTCGTACGCCGAACCGATGGTGATCTTGATCTGCTCCGCGGTGCGCTCGCCGAGGAGGAGGGAGTACTCCTTCTTGATGTGCTGGATGATCGCGTTGTCCAGCTCGTCGCCGGCGACGCGGATCGACTGTGCCGTGACGATTCCGCCGAGCGAGATGACGGCGACCTCGGTGGTGCCGCCGCCGATGTCCACCACCATGTTGCCCGTGGCCTCGTGGACCGGCAGGCCGGAGCCGATGGCGGCGGCCATGGGCTCCTCGATGATGTGCACCTGACGCGCGCCGGCCTGCGAGGAGGCCTCGATGACGGCGCGGCGCTCGACGCCCGTGATACCCGAGGGCACGCAGACGACCACGCGCGGGCGGGCCAGGTAGCGCCGCTTGTGGATCTTCAGGATGAAGTAGCGGAGCATCCGCTCGGTGATCTCGAAGTCGGCGATCACGCCGTCCTTCAGCGGACGCACCGCGACGATGTTGCCGGGGGTGCGCCCGATCATCTTCTTGGCTTCCGCACCGACCGCGAGGATGCCGCCGGTGTTGGTGTTGATCGCGACGACGGACGGCTCGTTGAGTACGATCCCCCGACCCCTGACGTACACCAGCGTGTTGGCGGTCCCGAGGTCGACAGCCATGTCACGGCCGATGAACGACATGTTGTTCCCCATGAGGATGCGTCTGGCCTTCCCTATTGGAGCTTGTGATGGCTTTTTAGGTAGGCGAGGTGGGTGCTGAGTGGCAGTGGAGGCTTCCATCGTAGTCTCGGCCGCGCGAAGACGGCGCGAGGGTCTTCGCCATTGTCAGCAGATGATGTGCCGCCTCGCCTTTGGAGACGTGCCATCGGAGGCACGGGTTCCCCCAATTGGGGCGCATATGCCAAAGGACGGCCGAATTCCTTCGGCCGTCCAGGGGCGGGCGGCGCGCTGCTGACGTGCGGTCAGAAAACCGTATGTCGCACTTTCGGTCTCTCGTCCTGTGGACTAGGCGACGCCCGGGAAGAAGATCTTCAGCTCGCGCTCGGCGGACTCCTCCGAGTCCGAAGCGTGGATCAGGTTCTCCCGGACGATCGTGCCGAAGTCACCGCGGATCGAACCGGGCGCCGCGGCGATCGGGTCGGTCGGCCCGGCGAGCGCGCGGACACCCTCGATGACCCGCTCGCCCTCGACGACGAGCGCCACGACGGGCCCGGACGACATGAAGGCGACCAGCGGCTCGTAGAAGGGCTTGCCCTTGTGCTCGCCGTAGTGCTGCTCCAGGGTCTCCTGGTCCAGCGAGCGCAGTTCCAGCGCCGAGATCGTCCAGCCCGCCTTGCGCTCGATGCGGCCGATGATCTCACCGATCAGGCCGCGACGGACGGCGTCGGGCTTCAGCAGGACGAGGGTGCGCTGGCTCATGTGCGGCTCCAAGAGGTGTTCGTACGATCTCTGCGATCACGGGGGATTGGGCCGCACGATACCGGGGTCGGCTACGCGGCGTTACCTCCGGCCTCCGGCTGCCCCTCCGCCATGGCCGCGAAGCGCGCCTTCGCCTCGTCGATCTTGCGTCCGAAGTGGACCGACGCCCACCACAGGGCGGCGAACACCGCGCCCAGGAAGAACATCGTCGGCACCACGAAACCGCTGGCGATCAGCGCGATCTGCAGGGCCCAGCCGAGCTGGATGCCGCCGGGCCGGGTGATCATGCCGCAGAGCAGGAGGCTCAGCAGCATCGCGATGCCGCAGACCGTCCAGACCGTGCCCATCGACAGGTCGTCGTCCTTCATGGCGACCAGACCCGCGAAGCCGATGACGAAGAACTCGCCGATCAGCGTCGAAGCGCAGAGCATACGCACAGGAATTCAGCCTCTCCCCAGGAGCAGTCGGGCCTCGCCGACCGTGATGACGGAACCAGTGACGAGCACGCCGGCGCCGGCGAACTCCCCCTCCTCCTCGGCGAGGGTGATCGCCGCCTCCAGCGCGTCGTCCAGGCGCGGCTCCACCTGCACGCGCTCGTCGCCGAAGACCTCCACGGCGAGCGCGGCCAGCGTGTCGGCGTCCATCGCGCGGTGGCTGGAGTTCTGCGTGACGACGACCTCGGTGAAGATCGGCTCGAAGGCTTCGAGGAAGCCCTTCATGTCCTTGTCGTCGCTCGCGCCGATCACGCCGATCAGCCGGCTGAAGTCGAAGACCTCGCTGATCGCGGCGGCGGTGGCGCGGGCACCCGCCGGGTTGTGCGCGGCGTCGAGGACGACGGTGGGCGAGCGGCGCACCACCTCCAGACGGCCCGGCGAGGAGACCGAGGCGAAGGCCTTGCGGATGGTGTCGATGTCCAGCGTGCGCGCGTGCTGCGAGCCGACGCCGAAGAACGCCTCGACGGCGGCGAGCGCCACGGCGGCGTTGTGCGCCTGGTACTCGCCGTGGAGGGGCAGGAAGATTTCCTCGTACTCCCCGCCGAGTCCGCGGAGCGTCAGGAGCTGGCCGCCGACCGCGACCCGGCGGGCGACGACGCCGAACTCCAGGCCCTCGCGGGCCACCGTCGCGTCGACCTCGACGGCCTTCTTCAGGAGCACCTGCGCGGCGTCCACCGGCTGCTGGGCCATGATCACCGTCGCGTCCGGCTTGATGATGCCGGCCTTCTCCTTGGCGATCTCGCCCGGTGTGGAGCCGAGGCGGTCCGTGTGGTCCAGGTCGATGGGGGTGATGACGGCGACCGAGCCGTCGATCACGTTCGTCGCGTCCCAGCTGCCGCCCATGCCGACCTCGACGACGGCCACGTCCACCGGGGCGTCCGCGAAGGCCGCGTACGCCATGCCGGTGAGGACCTCGAAGAAGGAGAGGCGGTACTCCTGCCGGTCGTCGACCATCTCGACGTACGGCTTGATGTCGTTGTACGTCTCGATGAAGCGCTCGGCCTCGACGGGGGCGCCGTCCAGGCTGATGCGCTCGGTGATCGACTGGACGTGGGGCGAGGTGTACCGGCCGGTGCGCAGCTCGAAGGCGGAGAACAGCGCCTCGATCATGCGGGCCGTGGACGTCTTGCCGTTCGTCCCCGTGATGTGGATCGAGGGGTACGCGCGCTGGGGCTCGCCCAGGACGTCCATCAGGGCGGCGATGCGGCTGACGGAGGGCTCCAGCTTGGTCTCGCCCCAGCGGGACGCGAGCTCCGTCTCCACCTCGCGCAACGCCCTGTCCACCTCCGGATCGGTGGGGCGCGTGGGGACGTCACCCTGCGGCGGGCCCCCCTGGGCGCGGAGGGTACGGCTGCCCGCCTCGATCACCGCGAGGTCGGGGTCGCGGTCCGTCTCGGCACCGACGATCTCGTCGAAGGGGTCGCCGTCGGCGGGTCGGTCGGCGCTGTCGTCGTACGGGGGGAGATCACTCACGTACGCCAGTCTACGGAGCGGCACCGACACTCGCCGTCAGGACCTCCGAGAGGGCCCAGGATCCACTCGTCGGGACTTTAGGCCCGTCCGATTCGGGACTTTGGTCCCTCCGCTTCGGGCGGCCGCCGGGCAAACTTGGCGATCATGGACATAGGTATCGACCTCGGCACTGCGAACACACTCCTCTACGTGCGCGGCAAGGGGATCGTGCTCAACGAGCCGTCCGTGGTCGCCGTGCGGGCCGACCGGGGCGGCAAGAGCGGGGTGCTCGCCGTGGGGGCGGAGGCCAAGGAGACCATCGGGCGGACGCCCGGGTCCATCACCGCCATCCGCCCGCTGCGGGACGGCGTGATCAGTGACTACGAAGCCGCGGAAGAACTGATCCGGCACTTCGTGCGGAAGGCCCTGCCGGGGCGCCGGCCCCGTACGCGCATGGTCGTGTGCGTGCCGAGCGGGGTCACGCCCGTCGAGCGGCGCGCGATCGTGCACGCGTCGCAGCGGGCCGGGGCACGGGCCGTGCACCTGATCGAGGAGCCGATGGCGGCGGCCATCGGGGCGGGGCTTCCGGTCTCCGAGCCCCGGGGGTCGATGGTGGTCGACATCGGGGGCGGGACGACCGAGGTCGCCGTCATCTCGCTGGGCGGCATCGTCACCGCCCAGTCGCTGCGGGTGGGCGGTGACCGGCTGGACTCGGCCATCACCGACTTCGTGCGCAAGGAGCACACGCTCCTCATCGGGGAGCGCACCGCCGAGGACATCAAGGTCGCCATCGGATCGGCGTGGCCCGTGCCGGGCGACGACGCCCTGGAGATGCGGACGTTCACCGTGCGCGGGCGGGAGAAGGTGGGCGGGCTGCCTAAGACGGTAGACCTCACCGCGCGTGAGGTGCGGGCCGCGCTGGACGAGCCCGTCGAGCAGATCATCGCCGCGGTGAAGGCGACCCTGGAGGAGTGCCCGCCGGAGCTGTCCGGCGACATCATGGAGCACGGGATCGTGCTGACCGGTGGCGGTGCGCTGCTGCCGGGGCTCGACCTGCGGATCGCCTCCGGCACGGGGATTCCCGTCTTCGTCGCCGACGATCCGCTGGACAGCGTCGCGATGGGGTGCGGGAAGTGCGTGGAGGACTTCGACGGGCTGGAGCGGGTGATGACCGCGGCGTGAGCCTGCGGCGCGGGGTGCCCTTTGTCGTCTGCGGGCCGGTGGGGGTTGCTCGCGCAGTTCCCCGCGCCCCTGGGTGGTCCTCCCCCGCCGGATGCCGAAGGTGCCGCCAAAGGGGCGCGGGGAACTGCGCGACAAGCCCCCACGGCCCGCAGCAGGCGTCGGCGCGTCGGACCTACGTGAGTTCGCCGGGCGAGAGAGTCGCCCGGACCTCGTAGACCGCCCCCCGCCGCCCCGCGGCAAAGGTGCCGCCCACCGCGCGGATCCGCTCCGCCATGCCCGTGGTGCCCGTGCCGGCGGAGACGGGGGCGGAGGGCGGGGTCCTGGTGGGGAGTGGATTGCGGACCGTGATCTCCAGGCGGGGGCCGTTCAGGGCCACGTGGACCGTGACCCGCTCGCCCGGCGCGTGCTTCGCCGCGTTCGTCAGGCACTCCTGGACCACCCGGTGCACCGCCGCCTGCCGGAGCGGCGAGAGGCGGTGGGCCGCGTCGTCGATCAGGAGGTCGACGGGACTGCCCGCGCGGACGCTGCGCTCGGCGAGTTCGGGGAGGGCGTCGAGGCCGGGGGTCGGGGCGCCGTCCGTGCCGCGCTGCACGATGATCTCGTTCAGCATCCGGTGCGCGCTGCGCGCCGTCTCCGAGAGCTCCTCGAAGCCTTCCTCGAAGGGCCCGCCCTCGGCCCTCCGCGCAAGGACCTGGGAGCGCACGCTCAACAGCGTCAGCTCGCGTCCCACGAAGTCGTGCACGTCCCGCGCGATGCGGGTGCGCTCCTGCTGGACGGCGTGCAGCGTGTCCGTCTCGGCGCGCTGCGCCTCCAGCGCGCCGACCAGGTCCTGCCGGTTCGCGGCGACGCCGACGCCCGCCGCGAGCACGCCGATCGGGACGACCAGGCTCAGGAACGAGCTGAGCGTGTCCCCGCGGTGCACCGGCCAGCCCGGCAGATTGAACATCACGTACGCGAACGAGACGTAGCCGACGACGCCCAGCGTCCCCGCCGCGCGGCCCCGGTAGCGGCCGAGGGAGTAGAGCGCGAACTGGGCCAGCGTCAGCTCGTGCAGCCAGCCCAGGAAGAGGAGCGCGACCCCGTACGTCAGCCAGGGCCACCTGCGGCGCAGCAGCAGCGAGGACGCGCCGCCCACGAGGGCGAGTGCGGCCAGCGGGCCGTTGAGGCCGTTGTCCTCCGCCTCGGCGAGGCCCGGGATGTCGAGGCTCATCAGCGCGAAGGCGCTCAGTGCCGCGAGCACGTCGAGGGCGCGCGGCGCCTGCGACCAGTGCCCGCAGAGGCGGCCGGCCGTGGCCGCCGCCTGGCGAATCGCCTGGGTGGCGGGCAGGGTGCGCATGCCTTCCATCATCCAAGGTCTTTCGGCCCGTACCGCCGGACTTACGTCCCTGTTTTGGTGATTTGCCGCACCCCGGGCGGGTGTACTTCCGGCGCGGTGAGGGTGTATTTCCGGCGCGGCTGCCCGGTCCCGACGCGCGCCGGGGGTCAAATCGGACCATGTGGTATGCCCAGAATCCCGCCAAGAGGACCCATCAGCTCGCCGGTGACGCCGGGGTCCTCGTCTGGACCGCGCTGTGGGCCGCCGCGGCCGTCATCGCGTACCGGCTGGCCTGCGCGCTCGCCCTCCCCCGCGCCCTCCGGGAACACAGCGCGCCGCTGCCGCTGGTCGGCGGCCGTGTCGACCTCGCGCTGCGGCGCGTCGCGGGGGCCGTCGACGCCATGGACCCGGTGGTCGTCAGGGCCGCCGTGGCCGTCGGCGCCGTCGCTCTGTTCGTCGTGCCCGTCGGCCTGCTCCTGAACGCGTGGCTGCCGCGCCGGCTGCGGTGGGTCCGGCAGGCGGGCGCCGCCCGTGACCTCGCCGCGTCGGACGACGGCCGCGAGCTGCTCGCCCTGCGCACGCTGCTGCGGCCGCTCCACGAGGTGGCCGCCACCGCGTCGGAGATCCCGGACGCGACGCCCGGCAGCCTCGCCTGGGGCTGGCGGCACGGCGATCCGGAGACACTGGACGCGCTGGCCGCGGCGGAACTGGAACGGCTGGGACTCGACCTCCTCCCTCACCGCCCCGACTACGGCCCCCTAGGACACCCGGTCCCGGCCCAGGCCACGGAGACGATCGTGGGCCCGGTGGCCAGCGAGGTCTAGAAGACGCGAGGGGCTCAGGAGACGCACGGGGCCCTGGGCCCGCGGGCACGAGGCCCTGCGGGCACGCGAGACCCAAGAGGCGCTGGGGCTCTTCGGCACGCGAGGCCCTGCGGGCACGCGAGGCCTAAGAGACGCGTGGGACTCTGCGGCCACGGGAGCCCCTATGCGCGACGAGGCTCAAGAGACGCACAAGGCCCAGCAGGTGCGTGAAGACCCGTGGGCACGCGGGACCCAAGAGACACGTGGGACTCTGCAGGCACGCGAGACCCAGCGGGCCGCGAGGCCCAGCGGGCGCACAAGGCCCAACGGGCACGCGAGACCAGCGGGCGCGCGAAGGCCCCGGGGCCAGTGGCGGTCCCGGGGCCTTTGTGTGCGTGCGCGGTTATGCGGCCGGCAGCGTCTCCAGCTGTGCCGTCAGGCGGGTGATGTCGGTCTCCGCCTTCGTGAGGCGGCCGCGGATCTTGTCCACGACCTGGTCGGGGGCCTTCGCCAGGAACGCTTCGTTGCCCAGCTTCGCCTCGGCCTGTGCCTTCTCCTTCTCGGCGGCGGCGAGGTCCTTGGCCAGGCGCTTGCGCTCGGCCTCGACGTCGATCGTGCCGGACAGGTCGAGCGCGACCGTGGCGCCCGAGACCGGCAGCGTCGCCGTCGCCGTGAAGGCGTCGCCCTCCGGCTGGAGGCGCAGGAGCTGGCGGATGGCGGCCTCGTGCGGGGCGAGCGCCGTGCCGTCCAGGGTCAGGCGGGCCGGGACCTTCTGGCCCGGCTGGAGGCCCTGGTCGGCACGGAAGCGGCGGACCTCGGTGATGACCTGCTGGAGCGTCTCGATCTCCTGCTCGGCGGCGGGGTCCCGGAAGCCGCTGTCGGAGGGCCAGTCGGCGATGACAAGGGACTCGCGGCCCGTCAGCGCCGTCCAGAGCGTCTCCGTCACGAACGGGACGATCGGGTGGAGCAGGCGCAGCGTGACGTCCAGGACCTCGCCGAGGACGCGGGCCGAGACCTTCGCGCCGTCGCCGCCCGCCATGAACGTCGTCTTGGACAGCTCGACGTACCAGTCGAAGACCTCGTCCCACGCGAAGTGGAAGAGGGCGTCGGAGAGCTTGGCGAACTGGAAGTCGTCGTAGAGCGCGTCGACTTCGGCGACGGTCGCGTTCAGGCGGGAGAGCACCCAGCGGTCGGTGGCGGACAGCTGCTCGGCCGGGGGCAGGTCGCCCTCGATCGTGGCGCCGTTCATCATCGCGAAGCGCGTGGCGTTCCAGATCTTGTTGGCGAAGTTGCGCGAGCCCTGGACCCAGTCCTCGCCGATCGGCACGTCCGTGCCCGGGTTGGCGCCGCGGGCCAGGGTGAAGCGCAGGGCGTCCGAGCCGTACTTGTCCATCCAGTCCAGCGGATTGACCGCGTTGCCGAAGGACTTCGACATCTTCTTGCCGAACTGGTCGCGGACCATGCCGTGCAGCACGATCGTGTGGAACGGCGGGGTGCCGTCCATCGCGTACAGGCCGAACATCATCATCCGGGCGACCCAGAAGAAGAGGATGTCGTAGCCGGTGACGAGCACCGAGTTCGGGTAGAACTTCGCGAGCGATTCCGTCTGCTCGGGCCAGCCCAGCGTGGAGAACGGCCACAGGCCGGAGGAGAACCACGTGTCGAGCACGTCGTTGTCCTGGCGCCAGCCCTCGCCGGTCGGGGGCTCCTCGTCGGGGCCGACGCAGACGACCTCGCCGTTCGGGCCGTACCAGACGGGGATGCGGTGGCCCCACCAGAGCTGGCGCGAGATGCACCAGTCGTGGAGGTTGTCGACCCAGTCGAAGTACCGCTTCTCCATCTCCTGCGGGTGGATCTTGACCTTGCCGTCGCGGACCGCGTCACCGGCGGCCTTCGCGAGCGGGCCGACCTTGACCCACCACTGCATCGACAGGCGCGGCTCGATGGTGGTCTTGCAGCGCGAGCAGTGGCCCACGGAGTGGGTGTACGGGCGCTTCTCGGCGACGATGCGGCCCTCGGCGCGCAGCGCGCCGACGATGGCGGAGCGGGCCTCCAGGCGGTCAAGGCCCTGGAAGGGGCCGTGCGCGGTGATGACGGCGTGCTCGTCCATGACCGCGATGTTCGGCAGGCTGTGGCGCTGGCCGATCTCGAAGTCGTTCGGGTCGTGCGCGGGGGTCACCTTGACGGCGCCGGTGCCGAACTCGGGGTCGACGTGCTCGTCGGCGACGACGGGGATCGTGCGGTCGGTCAGCGGCAGCTTGATCTGCTTGCCGACCAGGTGCTTGTACCGCTCGTCGTCGGGGTGGACCGCGACGGCCGTGTCACCGAGCATCGTCTCGGCGCGGGTGGTGGCGACGACGAGCGTCTCCTCCCCCTCGCCGTACTTGATCGAGACGAGCTCGCCGTCGTCGTCCTGGTACTCGACCTCGATGTCGGAGATCGCCGTCAGGCAGCGCGGGCACCAGTTGATGATGCGCTCGGCGCGGTAGATCAGCTCGTCGTCGTAGAGCTTCTTGAAGATCGTCTGGACGGCCTGCGAGAGGCCCTCGTCCATGGTGAAGCGCTCGCGGTCCCAGTCGACGCCGTCGCCGAGGCGGCGCATCTGGCCGGAGATCTGGCCGCCGGACTCGCCCTTCCACTTCCAGACGCGCTCGATGAACGCCTCGCGCCCGAGGTCGTGGCGGGACTTGCCCTCCTTGCCCAGCTCGCGCTCCACGACGTTCTGCGTGGCGATGCCGGCGTGGTCCATGCCGGGCTGCCACAGCGTCTCGAAGCCCTGCATGCGCTTGCGGCGGGTGAGGGCGTCGATGAGCGTGTGCTCGAAGGCGTGGCCCAGGTGGAGCGCGCCCGTGACGTTCGGCGGGGGGATGACGACGGTGTACGGAGGCTTCTCGCTCTTCTCGTCCGCGGAGAAGTAACCGCGTTCTACCCAGCGCTCGTACAGCGGCCCCTCTACCTCGGCCGGCGCGTACTGGGTCGGCAGTTCGGGGGTGGTCGCTGGGGGCTGCTGCTGAGCGTTCTCGGTCACGCGGCCAGTTTAGAGGGGTCGTGGAGCGGTCCCGAAACCGGAATGTTCGACATCGCTTGTGGCCCGGGCCGCCATGAGGCCTGAACTTCGTTCAGGATGACCGGGACACGTCGGCGTTCGGAGGGGGACCACGCAATGAGTTACAACGAGCCAGGCCCGTACAACGGCCCGAACAACGGCCCGTACGGGCAGCAGCCACAGCAGCCCGGCCCGTACGGGCAGCCACCGCAGGGGGTCCCGCCGCAACAGCCGCCGCAGCAGCCGCAGCCGGGGTACGGCTTCCCGCAGCCTCCCCAGCAGGCGCCCCAGCAGGGCGGCTACAGCCAGCCGCAGCAGCCGGGGCCCTACGGCCAGCAGCCGCAGCCTCCCTACGGCCAGCAGCAGCCCTACGGCCAGGTGCCGCCTCCCCCGCCTGCGCAGGGCGGCGGCAAGAAGAAGACCGGCCTCGTCATCGGCGCGGTCGCCGTGGTCGCGGCGCTCGGCGTCGGCGCGTATTTCGTCCTCGGCGGGGACGGCGGCTCGACGTCGGTCGAGGACGACGGGGCGCACAAGCTGGTGCCGCCTGCCTCGGTGGGCGAGTACAAGAAGGGCCGCGACTCCGAATCCCCCGACGAGGGGCCGCTCGGCTCCGGCGACAAGAAGAACGCCGAGGCGATCGGCATCAAGAACCCGGAGAATGTGGCGGCGTCGTACGAATTCGGTGAAGCCCTCAAGGGGAAGCAGATGAGCTTCCAGGGCATGTACGGCGAGATCGACGACCCGGAGAAGTCCGTCGACGACGGCTTCGCCAAGGCCGACGAGAACGCGGCGAAGGAGTCGAGCGACAACGCGGGCGACGACGAGAAGTTCGATCTCGTCGGCAGCCCCGAGACCGTGGAGCCCGACGGACTCGACAACGCCGTCATGAAGTGCCAGACCGCGAGCATCGAGGAAGACGGCAAGGAGACGAGGCTGCCGATCTGCATCTGGGCTGATCACAGCACGTACGGCATCGTCTTCGGAATCGATGTGGAGGCGATGATGAAGGGCAGCGGCGGCATGTCCACGGACGACGTCGCCTCCTTCGCGGCCGACCTGCGCAAGGCGGCCCGCGTGAAGGCGTAGCGCCGGGGAGTGGAGCGCGGACGTACGAGGGCCCGGGGCGGTCGGACCGCCCCGGGCCCTCGTACGTCCGCGCTCGGGAACAGCCCTTCAACAACTCCGCATCGATCCGGTCCGATGCCCCGACCCCGTATGCCCATCCGCCAGGATGTTCGGAACGCATAAGCATCGGGAGGGAACCCCAGCAATGAGCTACCACCAGCCGGGCCCATACGGCGGGCAGCAGCCCCAGCAGCCCGGGCCGTACGGCCAGCAGCCGCAGCAGCCTGGCCCCTACGGCCAGCCGCCGCAGGCTCCCCAGCCCGGCTACGGCTACCCCCAACAGGCCCCGCAGCAGGGCGGCTACAGCCAGCCCCAGCAGCCGGGCCCCTACGGGCAGGTCCCTCCGCAGGCCCCTTACGGCCAGCAGCCCCAGGCCCCTTACGGGCAGGTCCCGCCCCCACCCCCGGGCGGCGGCAAGAAGAAGACCGGTCTCGTCATAGCCGCCGTCGCCGTGGTCGCCGCCGCGGCCGTCGGCGGCTACTTCGTCCTCGCGGGCGGCGACGACGACAAGGGCGGCAAGAAGGGCGGCTCGTCGAACGTGGCGGACGGCGGCGGGGGCGGGGGCGAGGCCGGCATCAAGGACGACGGTCCGCACAAGCTGACGACGCCGATGACGGTCCTGACCGAGTACAAGAAGGACCCGCAGGGCTCCAGCGGTCTGAACAGCGTCGACCCCGACCGGGCCGAGGCCGCCGGGGTGAAGAACCCCGAGGACGTCCAGGCGCAGTACCAGTCGGGCAGCAAGGACAACCCGATGGCGCAGAAGGTGCTGAGCTTCGGCGGCGTCTACGGAGAGATCGACGACCCGGAGAAGGTCGTCGACTACATGTTCACGAACGCCAAGCAGAAGGAGGAGTCCTCGGCGGGCACCGGCACCGGCGAGAGCGTCACGCTGGTCGGCGAGCCGAAGGAGTACAAGCCCGCCGAGCTCGACGGCGCCGTCCTGAAGTGCCAGGAGATGAAGGTCGACCTGGGCGGCGGCGCGGGCACGTCCGGCTCCACTGCCGGCTCGTCAGGCCCGAGCGAGATGTCCGCGGCGACCTGCATCTGGGGCGACCACAGCACCCTCGGCTACGTGGTCACGACGGATGTCGCGAGCGCGGTGTCCGGCACGTCGGCCGACCTCGACGAGGCGGCGACCACCACCGCGAAGTTCCGCGGGGAAGTCCGCGTGAAGATCTGACGCCTGTTGTCGCCGAGCGACCGGGCTCGGTCATCCGGCCCGGCCCGGTTGCGTCAGGATGTCGGGAACACATCAGCATTTCGGAGGGGAACTCCATGAGCTACAACCAGCCGGGCCCGTACGGCGGGCAGCAGCCCCAGCAGCCCGGGCCGTACGGCCAGCAGCCGCAGCAGCCCGGCCCCTACGGCCAGCCGCCGCAGGCTCCGCAGCCCGGCTACGGCTACCCCCAGCAGGCTCCCCCGCCGCAGCCCCAGCCCGGCTACGGCTACCCGCAGCAGGCCCCGCAGCAGGGCGGCTACAGCCAGCCCCAGCAGCCGGGCCCCTACGGGCAGGTCCCCCCGCAGCCCCCGTACGGCCAGCAGCCCCAGGCCCCCTACGGCCAGGTCCCGCCCCCGCCCCCGGGCGGCGGCAAGAAGAAGACCGGGATCATCATCGGCGCGGTCGCCGTGGTCGCCGCGCTCGGCGTCGGCGCGTACTTCGTCCTCGGCGGCAGCGACAGCGGCAGTGGGGGCGGGGGCGGCTCCGTGGCGGACGACGGCCCGCACAAGCTGACGACGCCCGACACGATCCTCGGCGAGTACAAGAAGGGCGACGGCCCGGCCGGTGGCTTCAACTCCAGTGACATGAAGGCCGCCGAGAAGGCGGGCGTGAAGAACGCCGAGGACGTCGACGCCGCGTACCAGGCGGGGGACGAGAGCAACCCCCTGTCCCAGAAGCTCATTCAGTTCATGGGCGTGTACGGCGAGATCGACGACCCCGGCAAGGTCGTCGACGGCATGTTCGCCAAGGTCAAGAAGGACTCCGAGAAGCCGGGCGCGAAGACGGGCAAGATGGTCGGCAGCCCCAAGGACTTCAGCACGGACGACGTGGTCATCAAGTGCCAGGAGTCCGTACTGAAGAACGACAACGCGGGCGGCGGATCGGCCTCGGGCCCCAAGGAGATCCACATGCCGGTCTGCATCTGGGGCGACCACAGCACCGTCGCCGTCGTGGTCCCCGTCAAGGTCGTCGACGCCATGGCCGGCAAGACCTCGCTCAGCAGCGCCTCGGCCACCGCGCTCAAGGTCCGCAAGGAAGTCCGCGTGAAGGCCTGACGCGCCCCGCACCACGACACCCGCACCACCGCACCACCGCACCACCGCACCACCGCAAGACCAACGAGGGGAACCCACGCAGTGAGCTACAACCAGCCCGGTCCGTACGCCGGACAGCCTCAGCAGCCCGGTCCGTACGGCCAGCCGCCGCAGGGGGTCCCGCCGCAGCAGCCGTACGGCCAGTACCCGCAGGCCCCCTACGGCCCCGTCCCCCCGCAGGGCGGCGGCAAGAAGAAGACCGGGCTTGTCGTAGGCGCCGTGGTCGTCGTGGCCGCGCTCGCGGTGGGTGGGTACTTCGTCTACGACAAGGTCAGCGCCTCCTCCGTCTCCGACGACGGCAAGACGTACAAGCTGACGGCGCCCGAGACGGTGCTCGGCAGCTACAAGAAGGACACGTCGGCCGGCGACGGGGGCGGGATGTCGTCGAGCGACCTGGCGGAGCTGGAGAAGCAGGGCGTCAAGAACCCCAAGGAGGCCCACGCCGCGTACAACTACGGCAAGGGCGCGACGATGAAGTCCCTCAACTACTCCGGTGTGTACGGCGAGATCGACGACCCGGAGAAGGTCGTCGACGCGATGTTCGCCGAGATGGAGAAGAACCAGGCGAACGGTTCGGAGGGCGGCTTCAAGCTCACCGGCAGCCCCGAGGAGTTCACGCCGGACGGCTTCGAGAACGGCATCATGAAGTGCCAGAAGGCCGAGTTCAAGATGGGCGAGACCGGCGCGAACGACGAAGGCGTCCCGGGCAGCTTCCAGACGCCGGTGTGCGTCTGGGGCGACCACAGCACGGTCGCGTCCGCCACGTACTCCGACGTCGCCGCGACCGGCAGCGGCGAGGAGATCTCCCTGGACGACGTCGCCACCCAGGTCGCGAACCTGCGCGACGACGTCCGCGTCGAGATCAAGTAATCCTGCGGTACGCACAGAGGGGCGCCCGGCGAGCGAATCGCCGGGCGCCCCTGTGCGTGTGTGCCGGACCTACGCCGACTTCTGCTCCCCGGCGCCGGGACCGCGCGCCTCGCGGGGCACCAGCGTCGGGTTCACGTTCGAACGGACGACGTCCGCCGTGATGACGACGCGGGCCACGTCCTTGCGGGACGGCACCTCGTACATCACCGACTGGAGAACCTCTTCCATGATGGCGCGGAGCCCTCGGGCGCCGGTCTGCCGCAGGATCGCCTGGTCCGCGATGGCCTCCAGCGCCTCGCGCTCGAACTCCAGCTCCACACCGTCGAGTTCGAACAGGCGCTGGTACTGCTTCACCAGCGCGTTGCGCGGCTCGACCAGGATCTGGAGCAGGGCCTCGCGGTCGAGGTTGTGGACCGAGGTGATCACGGGGAGGCGGCCGATGAACTCGGGGATCATCCCGAACTTCACCAGGTCCTCCGGCATGATGTCCTCGAACTGGTCCTTCTCCTCCAGCTCGCGCTTCGAGCGGATGGTGGCGCCGAAGCCGATGCCCTTCGCGCCCGCCCGCGACTCGATGATCTTCTCGAGGCCGGCGAAGGCGCCGCCCACGATGAAGAGCACGTTCGTCGTGTCGATCTGGATGAACTCCTGGTGCGGGTGCTTCCGGCCGCCCTGCGGAGGCACGGAGGCCGTGGTGCCCTCCAGGATCTTGAGCAGGGCCTGCTGGACGCCCTCGCCGCTCACATCGCGCGTGATCGACGGGTTCTCGCTCTTGCGGGCCACCTTGTCGATCTCGTCGATGTAGATGATCCCGGTCTCGGCCTTCTTGACGTCGTAGTCAGCGGCCTGGATGAGCTTCAGGAGGATGTTCTCGACGTCCTCGCCGACATAGCCCGCCTCCGTCAGCGCCGTCGCGTCCGCGATGGCGAACGGGACGTTCAGCATGCGGGCGAGTGTCTGCGCGAGGAGTGTCTTGCCGGAGCCGGTCGGGCCGAGCAGCAGGATGTTGGACTTCGCGAGTTCGATCGCGTCGTCACGGCCCTGTGCGCCGCCGTTCTCTCCGGCCTGGACCCGCTTGTAGTGGTTGTACACCGCTACCGAGAGGGCCTTCTTCGCGGGCTCCTGGCCCACGACGTAGCCCTCAAGGAATTCGTAGATCTCGCGAGGCTTGGGGAGTTCCTCCCAGCGCACCTCGCTCGTCTCCGCGAGCTCTTCCTCGATGATCTCGTTACAGAGGTCGATGCACTCGTCGCAGATGTACACACCGGGGCCTGCGATGAGCTTCTTGACCTGCTTCTGACTCTTTCCGCAGAACGAGCACTTGAGCAGATCGCCGCCGTCACCGATGCGTGCCACGAGGTGCTTCCCCTTCGCCTGGGAGACGCCACGTTCAGCGGCTCCTGGTGCCTCTATCCGACGGTACCTTGCCGGGCCCCCCGTTCGGGCCCCCCTTGGCACGGTTCACTTCGACGCGAGTCGTGCGCGAACCGTGCCGAGGAGCGGCAGATGCTACAGCGCTGCGTCAGGCCACCGAGGAATTGTTCATCTTCCGGGTGGAGATGATCTGGTCGACCAGGCCGTACGCGAGCGCGTCCTCGGCCGTGAGGATCTTGTCGCGCTCGATGTCGTCGCGGATCTTCTCGATCGGCGTCGTGGAGTGCTTGGCCAGCATCTCCTCCAGCTGCGCACGCATCCGGAGGATTTCGTTGGCGGCGATCTCCAGGTCGGAGACCTGCCCGCGGCCGGTCTCGCTGTAGGGCTGGTGGATCAGGATCCGCGCGTTCGGCAGAGCCATGCGCTTGCCGGGCGTGCCGGCCGCGAGGAGCACGGCGGCGGCGGACGCGGCCTGGCCCATGCAGACGGTCTGCACGTCGGGCTTCACGAACTGCATCGTGTCGTAGATGGCCGTGAGGGCCGTGAACGAGCCGCCCGGGCTGTTGATGTAGATCGAGATGTCGCGGTCCGGGTCCATCGACTCCAGGCACAGGAGCTGCGCCATGACGTCGTTGGCGGACGCGTCGTCGATCTGCACGCCGAGGAAGATCACGCGCTCCTCGAAGAGCTTCGCGTACGGGTCGTACTCACGCACGCCCTGCGAGGTGCGCTCGACGAAGCGCGGGATGACGTAACGGGACTCGGCGCTGGCGCCGGTGAACTCGGCCTGGCCGCTCTCGGCCTGCGCACGCCCGAGGAGGCCGCTGCCGGGGAAGTGGTTCATCTCTGATTCTCCTGAGGAGGGAGGGGCTTGGGTATTGGCTTCGGGGCGCTGAACCAAGGGGCTCAGGCTCCGGTGCCGCCCCCGCCCGGCATGCCGGCGGCGCTGGACATGATGTCGTCGATGAGGCCGTACTCCTTGGCCTCCTGCGGGTCGAACCAGCGGTCGCGGTCCGAGTCGCGCGTGACCTGCTCGACGGTCTGCCCGGTGTGGAACGCCGTGAGCTCGGCCATCTTCTTCTTGGTGAGGAGGAGGCGCTCGGCGTGGATCTTGATGTCCGACGCGGAGCCGGCGAGGCCCGCGGACGGCTGGTGGATCAGGATCTCGGCGTTCGGCAGGGCGAAGCGCTTGCCCGGCGTGCCGGCGCTGAGCAGGAACTGACCCATGGAGGCGGCCATGCCCATCGCGATCGTCACCACGTCGTTCTTGATGTACTGCATGGTGTCGTAGATCGCCATGCCGGCCGTGATCGAGCCGCCGGGGCTGTTGATGTAGAGGTAGATGTCCTTGTCCGGGTCGGAGGCAAGGAGCAGCAGCTGTGCGGTGATCTTGTTGGCAATGTCGTCGTCGACCGGCTGGCCGAGGAAGATGATCCGCTCGCCGAGCAGCCGGTTGTAGACCTGGTCGCCGAGGCCACCACCGATGGAGGGGTCGCCGGCGGCGGAGGGCATCAGATTCGTCACGTATCCACCTGCTCGTCTTACGACGGCGCCGGGCCGTCTCACGTCTTCAGCTGGGGCCGGGGGCCCGCGTGCGGCGCCGCTCCGGGGCGGCGTCGGGGACTCCCCTGCCCTCGTATTCATGGACCCTAACGCGCGGGGGGTCTCCGGGAATCCCGGAGGCCTGACTGTTCGCTGTGAGCGCAGGTCGTGCCCCGTCAGGGGCGCGGGGCCGTATCGATTTGCGGCTCCGCCGCGTGGGCGCGGCCAGCCCCCGCCGGGCCGCAGGCGCGTCTGCCGGGCCAGGTTTCACGGCGGGTGCGGCTTGTGCGTGGTTGCTCGCGCAGTTCCCCGCGCCCCTGAACGGCACCGGGGCCCCCGGGACCGTGAAGTCCTGGGAGCCCCGGTGTGCGTTCAGCCGAGCGGCAGCGCTTACGCCTCGGTCTTCTCCTCGGCGGCCTCGTCCGAGGAAGCCTCGACGGTCTCGGCCGTCTCGTCCTCGTCGTCCTCGAGGTCGACGACCTCACCGTTCGTGTCCTTGACCGTGGCGGCCTCGACGACGACCGCGAGGGCCTTGCCGCGGGCGACCTCGCCGACCAGCATCGGGACCTGGCCGCCCTCGACGACGGCCTGGGCGAACTGGTCGGGGGACATGCCGGAGGACTGCGCGCGACGCATGAGGTGCTCGGTGAGCTCCTCCTGGTTCACGTTCAGCTTCTCCTTGTTGACGAGCTCGTCGAGGACGAACTGCGTCTTGATGCCCTTCTCGGCCTGCTCCTTGGTCTCGGCGTCGAACTCTTCCTCGGTCTTGCCCTGGATCTCCAGGTACTTCGCGAGGTCGAGGCCCATCTGGCCGAGCTGGTGGTTCACCAGGTTGTGCTTGCGGGTCTGGATCTCGTCCGCGAGGAGCTTCTCGGGGACGGGGACCTCGACCAGCTCGAGCAGCTTCTCCAGGACGCGCTCCTGGGCCTGCGTGGCCTGGTCGTACTGCTTCATGTTCTCGAGGCGCTTGCGGCTGTCGGCCTTGAGCTCGTCGAGGGTGTCGAACTCGGAGGCGAGCTGCGCGAAGTCGTCGTCCAGCTCCGGCAGTTCACGCTTGGCGACCTGGGTGACCTTGACGGTGACCTCGGACTCCTTGCCGGCGGCCGAGCCGCCCTTGAGCTCGGAGGTGAAGGTGGCCTCGCCACCGGCCTCCAGGCCCTTCACGGCGTCGTCGATGCCCTCGAGGAGCTCGCCGGAGCCGATCGTGTAGGAGACGTCCTTCGCGACGCCGTCCTCCAGGACCTCGCCGTCGACCTTGGCCTGCAGGTCGATCGTCACGACGTCGCCGTCCTCGGCGGCACGCTCGACCGGGGACGTGGAGGCGAAGCGCTCGCGCAGCTCCTCGACGGCCTTGTCGACGTCCTCGTCGCTGACCTCGATGGCGTCGACCTCGACCTCGATGCCGGAGTAGTCCGGGATCTCGATGGTGGGGCGGACGTCGACCTCAGCGGTGAAGTTGAGGGTCTCGTTGTCCTTGAGCTCGGTGATGTCGACCTCGGGCTGGCCCAGGACGTTGAGCTCGGCCTCGTTGACGGCCTCGGTGTAGAACTTCGGGAGCGCGTCGTTGACGGCCTCTTCGAGGACGGCGCCACGGCCGAACCGCTGGTCGATGACTCGGGCCGGGATCTTGCCCTTGCGGAAGCCCTTCACCGTGACCTGCTGGTTGATCTTCTTGTAGGCCGCGTCGAGGCTGTCCTTGAGCTCCTCGAAGGGCACCTCAACAGTGAGCCGAACCCGAGTCGGGTTCAGGGTCTCCACGGCGCTCTTCACGGTTCGGTCTCCTTGGGGCTGACTTCTTGGGATTCTGCCCGGCTCAGAGACACACGGGCACACAACTTGCATAGTAACGGCAAGCGGGAGCCGAGCCACAATGCGATCTTCGCCGGAGGCTCGCGGAGAGGAACGGTGGGCCTCGCGGGGAGGAACAAGGTGGTCGGGGTGGCGGGATTTGAACCCACGGCCTTCCGCTCCCAAAGCGGACGCGCTACCAAGCTGCGCCACACCCCGTCGGTGCGACACGTAGGGTACATGCCCGCAGGCAGTGCGGCTCCCGGTTAAACGGGGCCGGATGTGAGGGGGCACGTGCGCCCGGGCCCGGGGACCCGCTACGATGCCTGTCGTGCCGCGGCTTCCGCCCGTGGCGCGAACTGTGCGGGCGTAGCTCAATGGTAGAGCCCTAGTCTTCCAAACTAGCTACGCGGGTTCGATTCCCGTCGCCCGCTCTTGCGAGGAAACCCCAGGTCGGCGACGGTCTGGGGTTTCGCCGTTTCTGAAGCCGATCGGTCAGAAGCCGATCGGTCAGAAGCTGATCGAGTTGATGGTCTCCGCCACTTCGTTAAGAAAGCGGTTTATGGACGGAGCCATGCCCGTGGAGGCGAGGAAGAAGCCGAAGAGCACCGCGACGATCGCGGGGCCCGTCTTGAGCGATCCCCCGCGGATCAGCACCACAAGGATGATCGCCAACAGCAGCACCACTGACAGCGAAATGGCCACACTGATCACACCCTAGGTCGGTCGCTCTCCCGGCCCGGGGGGTACGGCCCCGCACACCCCCGCCAGAAACCATCGTGCCACCAACAGGCGTCCTCCATGCGGCCGGTGACACATCGTCGGCCAACGCTTTCCGACCCCGGCGCGCGGGGGCGCCCCGCGGGGGCCCGCGCGGCGCACGGTCGCACAGCAATTCGACGACGTACGGACACGTGAATTCGACGTGATCGTTGCCACCGCCACACACGACGTTCGCAAGAAATTCCCATTCGGCCAACCGGACATTTCACCGGAGTCGGCCGGGGGTGTTATGCACCATTTAAACCGGATGAGTTGTGACGTACCGGACGCGATGCGCGCGCATACTGGCACATCTCTTTGTCGACTCTCTTTGTCGCCTCAACCGATTCCCGGGGATTGAGCCGACGAAAGCGACGGGGGTTTTACGAATACACCGGGGCGACGCTAGGGTGCCTCAGATGTTCCACGCTGCCACCACCCCCGCAGGCGCAGTGCGGTCCCGGATCGTCTCACCGAGCTCGTGGTGGGAGGGCCTGTGACCAACTCGGTGCACCCGCACGGACGCCACCGGGCGCCGCTCCCCCCGGCCCAGGCGCCGGCGGCCGGAGTCACCATCCCCCGCGCCCCCCACCCGACGACCCAGCAGGCCACCGCCACAGCTCCCCCCACCCCGGTCGGCCGCAGCACCGCCCAGAGCACGTCGAAGCCCGCCAAGCAGCGGGACGCGTTCTTCGACAACGCCAAGTACCTGGCGATCGTCCTCGTGGCGATGGCCCACGCATGGGAACCGCTGACGGATCACAGCCGCGCCGCCGAGGCGCTGTACATGACCGTCTACACCTTCCACATGCCGGCGTTCATCGTGATCTCCGGCTACTTCTCGCGCAGTTTCGACATGCGCCCCGACCGGCTGAAGCGGCTCGTGACCGGCGTCGCCGTGCCGTACGTCATCTTCGAGGTCGCGTACAGCCTCTTCAAGCGCTGGGCCGACGACGATCCCGGTCATCCGATCAGCCTGCTCGACCCCTGGTACCTCACCTGGTTCCTGGTCGCGCTCTTCGTGTGGCGGCTCACCGTGCCGCTGTGGAAGATCGTGCGCTGGCCGGTGCCGCTCGCGCTGGCCGTCGCCATGCTCGCCGTGATCTCGCCCGACATCGGCGACGACCTCGATCTGCAGCGCGTCCTGCAGTTCATGCCGTTCTTCGTGCTCGGCCTCTTCATGAAGCCCGAGTACTTCCAGCTGGTGCGCCGCCGTGAGGTGCGGATCCTGTCCGTGCCGGTCTTCGCCGCCGCGGTGCTCCTCGCCTACTGGGCGGCGCCCCGGATGACCTCCGTGTGGTTCTACCGCCGCGACAGCGCCCAGGAGCTGGGCGTGCCGTGGTGGGTCGGCATCGTGATGACGCTGGCGCTCTTCGGCTGCTCCGTCGTCCTCACCGCGTGCTTCTTCGCATGGGTGCCGCGCCGCAAGATGTGGTTCACGATCCTCGGCGCCGGCACGCTGTACGGCTACCTGCTGCACGGCTTCCTCGCCAAGGGCTCCCGCTTCTGGGGCTGGTTCGAGGACTACGCATGGCTGCACAAGCCGCTCGGCGAGATCTTCGTGACGGTGGTCGCCGCCACGGTCGTCACCTTGCTGTGCACGCCTCCGGTGCAGCGGATGTTCCGCTTCGCGATGGAGCCCAAGATGGAGTGGGCCTTCAGGCGGGACGCGGCGCAGCTCGCCCGGGAACGGGGCAGGTCCGGCTAGCGGACCCTCAGCGGATCCCCAACAGGGCGCGCATGGTGGCGTACTTCGCCGTCAGGCGCGCCCTTGTCGTCGCGTCGAGCACCGCGAGGCGGGCCGGGTCCGCGTTGTGGGCCAGGTCCGCCTCCTTCACCAGGCGGGCGCCGGGGGTGGCGAGAATGCGTTCCGCGTACGACTCCTTGGACTCCCCGGCGCGCTTGGTGAGCGCCAGGACGATGTCCTTCGTGCGCGGGGCGAGGGGGGCCTCGCGCAGCCACCGCTCCGACAGGGCGTCGTCCTCGACGGAGTCGTGCAGCCAGGCCGCGGCGATCTGCTCGTCGTCGCCGCCCCTCGCGCGCACCCCGTCGGCCACGGCCCGCAGGTGCTCGGCGTAGGGGCGGCCCGCCTTGTCGGTCTGGGTGGCGTGGGCCTCGCGGGCGAGGGCCTCCACCTCGGGAAGGGACAGGAGCTGCTGACCTCGGCCGACGGACGTCATGCGGCCGACTTTAGCGCCGCCCGCGCCGGGATCGTCGCCGAGGCCAGGCCGAGGACCAGGACCGCGCCCACGAAGGAGCCGTACGTCAGCGGCGGGATGTACGGGGACTCGCCGGTCAGGCCCTTCATCATCGGGACGAGCGTGGCGAGGGCGATCGCCGAGCCGATCACGATGCCCGCGCAGGCGACGAGCAGCGCCTCCCAGCGGATCATGTGCATCACCTGGCGGCGCGTGGAGCCGATCAGGCGCAGCGTGCCGAGTTCGCGGCGGCGGTCGAGGACCGTCATCACCAGGGTGTTGACCGCGGCGACGGCCGCGAAGCCGCCGAGCACGGCCGCCATCGTGGTGTTGGCCCAGGCGTTGAGCTCGCGGTCGAGGGACTGGGCGGTGGCGTAGCCGTCGCGGTCCCTGAGGGTGCCGAGGCCGGCGAGGGACCGCTCCGAGCCGCCCTTCGTCCAGATCTCGGTGGCGAAGGACGAGGTGACGTGCTGCTTCAGGTCGGCCGCGGGCAGGGTCGCCTGGGAGAGGCCGAGCCCCCTGCCGTACGTCGCCACGACCTTCGGCGCGGCCTTGGTGCCGTCGGGCAGGCGGATGTCGATGCGGTCGCCGGCCTTCACGTGCGCGGACCGGGCGAGGTTGGCGTCGACCGCGATCTCGCCCCTGCCGAGTCGCAGGGCGCCCGTCTCGACCTTCAGGTCCTGGACCTTCGCGAGGTCGGCGGCGGTGCCGGTGACGCCCTGCGCCGACGCCGACTCCAGCCAGCGGTCGCCGCCGGAGCCGACGGGGACGAGCACGGAGGTCTTGAGCAGGCCGACGGCGGAGGTGACCCCGTCGGCGTCGGCTGCCTTCGTCACCGCGCCCGGGGCGAGGCCCGACGCGGAGGTGACGATGTGGTCGGCGGTGATGCCCGCGCGCTGCTGGTCGGCGGCGACCCGGTCCTCGCTGGTGTGCATGAAGACGAGGACGGAGGAGAAGGCCATGGCGAGGACGATCGGGGTGATCGCGGAGGCGAGGCGGCGGGCGTTCGTACGGGAGTTGGCGGCGGCCAGTGCGGCCGGGGCTCCGGCGCCGCGCAGCGGGAGGCCGAACAGGGCGGCGCAGCCGCGGGCCACCAGCGGGCCGAGCAGGGCCACGGCGAGCATGAAGAGCATGACGACACCGAGCGCCGCGTTCGCCGCGTCCTCGCCGGTGTTGTGCGCGGCGAAGCCCGCGAAGACCGCGCCGCCGACGGCGGCGGCGACGCCCAGCGGCGTACGGATCCAGCCGAGCGGCACCCGCTCCACGGACGCCTCGCTGAGCGCCTGTCCCGGCTTGATGCGGGAGGGGCGGCGGGCGGCCATGTACCCGGCGCCGAGTGCGGTGAGGACGGCGACGCCGACGGCGGAGACGAGCGGGATGAAGGAGACGGACAGGTCGACGGCCTCGGGGACCGCGCCCTTCTCCTTCAGCTGCCCGAACCACCAGGTGGCCAGGGCGATGCCGGGCAGCACGCCGACCGCGCCCGCGACCGGTGCGACGAGCAGGGTCTCGGTGGCGATGGTGCGGCGGACCTGGCGCGGGGTGGTGCCGATGGCACGCAGCAGCGCGTATTCGCGGGCGCGCTGGCCGACGGAGAGCGCGACGGTGCCGGCCGAGGTGAAGACGGCGGTGAGCGCGGCGATGCCGCCGAAGGAGCCGCCGAGGGCGGTGAGCAGTTCCTTGGCGTAGGCGAGCTCGGAGCCCTCGGCCGCGCTGCGGTCGTCGCCGGTGTGGACGTCGGCCTTCTTGCCGAGGGCGTGCGCCACCTGTGACTTGAGGGTGTCGGCGGGGACGCCCGCCTTGGGCAGCACGGCGATGGCGTCGACGCGGCCGGGGTGGCCGGAGAGGCGGACGGCCTCTGCGTCGGCGAACCAGGCGGTGGGCGCGCCCTGTTGGGCCTTCACCGTGCCGGAGACGCGGAAGTCGCGCGGTCCGTCCGCGGTGGTGAGCGTGGTGCGGTCGCCGACGGAGGCGCCGGGTGCGGCGAGGACGACTTCGCCGGGCTGCGGGGCGCGGCCCGCGGTCAGCTTCTCGCCGGTGAAGGCGGTGGAGCCCCAGCCGTGTGCGGTGACGTCCTTGCCGCCGGAGTGCACGGGGAAGGTGACGTCGGGGACGGCGGCTCGGGCGCCGGGCACCGCACCGGCCTTGGCGACCAGGGAGTCGTCGAGCCGGGCCTGGTCGGGCAGCGGGGTGTTCGACTCGGACCTGCTGTCGCCGCTGCCGCTGACGAAGTGGGCGGACTGGTCGGCGGCGGCGACCACGGGGGCGCCCGCGTAGCGCTCGGGCGGCACGGAGGCGCGCAGCCCCGTCTCCAGGAGGATGCCGCAGGCGGCCACGATCAGCGAGGCCATCATCAGGGCGACGAAGGTGCCGGCGAACGCGGCGGGCTTGAAGCGGACGGCCGCGCGGGCGAGGCCGTTGGGCACGTACGCCATTACGCGGCCACCCCCGCGTACGAGGGCGCGGTGAGGGCCGTCATGCGGGCGGCGATCTGTGCGGCGGAGGCGCGCTCCAGGCGGTCGACGAGGGAGCCGTCGGCGAGGAAGAGGACGCGGTCGGCGTAGGCCGCGGCGGCCGGGTCGTGGGTGACCATGACGACGGTGGCGCCCATTCCGTCGACGGCGGAGCGCAGCAGGGCGAGGATCTCGGTGGCGGTGGTGGTGTCCAGGGCGCCGGTCGGCTCGTCGGCGAAGATCACGTCGGGCTGGGTGACCAGGGCGCGGGCGATGGCGACGCGCTGCTGCTGGCCGCCGGAGAGCTGGCCGGGGCGGCGGCGCGCCTTGTCGCCGAGGCCGACGCGGGTGAGCATCTCGGCGGCCTTGCGGCGGTCGGGGCGGTGTCCGGCGAGGCGCATCGGCAGGACTACGTTCTGCTCGACGGTCAGCGACGGCAGCAGGTTGAAGGCCTGGAAGACGAAGCCGAGGCGGGTGCGGCGCAGGGCGGTGAGCTTGTTCTCGCTCATGCCGGTGATCTCGGTGCCGCCGAGGCGGACGGTGCCGGCGCTCGGCCGGTCGAGGCCCGCGGCGCACTGCAGGAAGGTGGACTTGCCGGAGCCGGAGGGTCCCATGACGGCGGTGAAGCTGCCGCGGGGCAGGGCGAGGTCGATGCCGGCGAGGGCGTGCACGGCGCCGGAGCCACGGCCGTACTGGCGGCGGACGCCCCGGAGTTCGACGGCCCAGTCGCCGTGTGCCGACGCGCCGACGACGCGCACGTCCTCCTCGACGACCTGGTTCTTCTTCCGCCGCAGCCCCATGTTCCTGTCCACCTCTCCGTACGAATTCGACCTCTCGAACGTACGGAGAAGGGGGTGCTGTGGACCATGACGGCTCCCGGCCGATGCCAGGTAGGGGAAACCCCACCCCTCGGCTCGTCCGCACCCCCGGGGGCGACTCACCGGCACCCCCGGGAAACCCTTTGGTAAGCTAACTATTGACGCGTTCTTTACGAATCCTTGACCCGATATCTCGAAGGAGCGGGCCCATCGGACACGCAGACACCCTGATAGCCATGGGCGGTGCCTTTCTGGCCGCCGCCGTCCTCGCCCGCCTCGGCGGCCGCATCGGACTTCCCACCATTCCCCTGTTCATCCTGGCCGGGATCCTCCTCGGCCCGCACACCCCCGGCGTGGTCCTGGTCTCCGACCCCCACGACCTGGAGATGCTCTCGGCGCTCGGCCTGGTCCTGCTGCTCTTCTATCTGGGCCTCGAGTTCCACATGGACGACCTCAAGACCGGTGGCCGCAGGATGGCCGTCGCCGGAGGCACCTACCTCGCCCTGAACGTCGGCGCCGGCCTGGGCTTCGGATTCGCGCTCGGCTGGGGCACCTCCGAAGCGCTGGTCCTCGCCGGAGTGCTCGGCATCTCGTCCTCCGCGATCGTCACGAAGGTCCTGGTCGACACCGGCCGCCTCGGCAATCCGGAGACCAAGCCGATCCTCGGCATCATCGTCGTCGAGGACATCTTCCTTGCCCTCTACCTCGCGGCGCTCCAGCCGATCCTGTCCGGCGCCGACAGCCTCTCGGCGGCCGTGCTCGACGGCGGCAAGGCCTTCGGCTTCCTGCTGCTCCTCGCGCTCGCGGCCCGCTTCGGCACCCGGCTCGTCGGCCGGCTGATGGACACCCGCGACGACGAGCTGCTCGTCATCTCCTTCCTCGGCGCCGCCGTCTTCGTCGCCGGAGTCTCCGAGTGGTTCGGCGTGGCCGACGCGATCGGCGCGTTCATGGTCGGTCTGATGCTGGGCAGCACGGCGTCCGGCGACCGCATCCGCAAGCTGGTGCATCCGCTGCGCGACGCGTTCGGGGCGATCTTCTTCTTCGCGTTCGGACTCTCCATCGACCCCGGCGACCTGCCGGTCGTGCTCTGGCCCGTCCTCGCGGCGGTCGCGGTGACGCTCCTGATGAACGTCCTCGCGGGCCTCGGGGCGGCGCGGGTGTACGGCTTCGGGGCGGGCCCCGCGGCGAACATCTCCACGACGCTGCTCGCCCGCGGCGAGTTCGCGCTGATCCTCGCCACGATGGCGGCGGGCGCGGGCCTCGACGAGCGGCTCTCCCCCTTCATCGCGGGGTACGTGCTGCTGCTCGCGGTCCTCGGACCGCTGGCCGCGGGACGGTCGGAGTGGCTGGCGCGGATCCTGCCGGGTGGCCGCGACCACGCCTTGGCGGACGCGGCCTAGGCCGTGCCCGGGGGCGGCTCACGCCTCCCGGCAGATCAGCAGCAGCGCCCTGTCGTCGTTCACGTCCTTCGCGACCGCCTCGATCAGATGCCAGGCCGCGCCGTGGAAGCCCCCGGCCACATACCGGTCGGCCTCGCCCGTCAGCCGGTCCATGCCCTCGGCGATGTCCCGGTCGGACGTCTCGACGAGTCCGTCCGTGAAGAGCATCAGGACGTCGCCGGGGCGCAGGACGCCTTTGACGGGGTCGAACTGCGCGCCGTCGTAGACGCCGAGGAGGGGGCCCTGCCCGGCCTTCTCCTCCCAGCGGCCGCTGCCCGCGCTGAGCTGGAGGCCCGGCGGGTGGCCCGCGGAGAACAGTTCGTAGTCGCCGGTCTCCAGGTCGAGGACGAGGTGGATGGAGGTCGCGAAGCCCTCGTCCCAGTCCTGGCGGAGCAGATAGCCGTTGGCGGCGGGCAGGAAGGCGTGCGGGGGCAGCGAGCCGAGCAGCCCGCCGAACGCGCCGGAGAGCAGCAGCGCCCGCGACCCGGCGTCCATCCCCTTGCCCGAGACGTCGGTGAGGACGGCCTCCAGGGTGCGGCCGCCGTTCGTGCGGGCAGCGACCACGAAGTCGCCGGAGAAGGACTGGCCGCCGGCCGGGCGCAGCGCCATCTCACGGTGCCAGCCGCGCGGCAGCTTCGGCAGCTTGCTCTGCACGCGGATGCGTTCGCGCAGGTCGAAGAGCATGGTGCCGCCGCCGCGCCAGGGGACGCCGACCCGGCTGCGGAACTGGGCGATGAGGAGTCCGAAGAAACCGCAGGCGGCGACCACCAGGACGACGCCGGGTGTGACGCGGGAGGCGCCTTCCGTGTACGGGCCGAGCCGGACGGACTCCACGATGAGGGCCACCGCCGACGCCGCGTAGAGACCGAGCAGGCTGGCGGGGCGCAGCAGCAGGCCGCCCGCGACGATGGGCAGGACGAGCGCGGCCGGTGAGAACCACACGTTGTTGACGATCGTGCAGAAGGTGATCACCGGCACGGTGAGGAGCAGTCCGGCCAGCGCGACCCAGTCGGAGCCGTCGCCGCGGAAGTAGTCGACCCCGGATTTGCGCAGCACGATACGGGCCCGGTGCACCCTCTTCTTCATCCGGGCCGTGAACGTGTCGGCTTCCGCGCGCCGTTCGCGGTGCGCGCGCCCTTCTCGTCGTACCACCATTGCTCGTGGACCTTATCCAGCGGGCCGCGTACTTCGCACGGGAGGTCCCGGTTGTCCCCCGTCGGAGGCGGGCCGCGGGCGTGGAAATCCTGTCGCACCGGGCGTATCGCCCTGGTAGGCATGGCATATGACGACAGACTTGCGCACGCTCGCGAAGACCGAATGGGACACCTGGTACGGGGCGTTGGACGTCGCGTTCGGCGGCGTGCCGGAGTCCCGGGAGGAGCAGGAGCTGTGGCACGAGCTCGTCGAGTTCGACCGGTCGATGGGCGTGTGGGACGGGGACGCCTGTGTCGGGGCGGCGGGGGCGTTCTCCTTCCGGATCTCCGTGCCGGGCGGCGCGCTGGTGGACGCGGCGGGCGTGACCATGGTGGGCGTCGCGGCGACGCACCGGCGGCGCGGGATCCTGACGTCGATGATGCGGCGGCAGCTCGACGACGTGCGCGCGCGGGGCGAGGCGCTGGCCGTGCTCACCGCGTCGGAGCCGGCCATCTACGGCCGCTTCGGGTACGGCGCGGCCACCCAGATACTGCGGGCCGACATCGACACGACCCGGGTGCGGCTGTCCGTCCCCGTCGGCACGGATGACGTATCTCTCCGGTACGCGAAGGCCGCCGATGTCCACGACGCGTGCGAGGCGCTGTACGCACGCCGGGTCACCGGGCGTCCTGGGATGCTGGCCCGGCAGCCGGGCTGGGAGCGGCTCGGGCTGCTCGACCCGAAGGAGGGCAGGGACGGCGCGTCACCGCTGCAGTGCGTGGTCGCCGAGCGCGCGGGGGAGCTCGTCGGCTATGTGCGGTACGCCATCAAGCCGGAGTGGGACACCAAGGGCCCCAAGGGCGTGGTGAGGGTGCGCGACATCGAGGCGCTCGACCCGGCGGCGTACGCGGCGCTGTGGCGGTTCCTCTTCGACATCGACCTGACGTCGTCGGTCGTCGCCCGGAACCGGCCGGTGGACGACCCGCTGCTCCAGCTCGTCTCGGACGTCCGCCGGTGCGACCTGCGGGTGGCCGACTCGCTGCACGTGCGGCTCGTCGAGGTGGGCGCGGCGCTGGAGGCGCGGACGTATCAGACGCCCCTGGACGTGGTGTTCGAGGTCGAGGACGCCTTCTGCCCCTGGAACGCGGGGCGTTGGCGGCTCACCGGCGACACGAAGGGCGCCTCGTGCGAGCGCACGGACGACGCGGCCGATCTCACCCTGTCCGTACGGGAGTTGGGCGCCGCCTACCTCGGCGGCACATCCCTGACGTCACTGGCGGGCGCGGGCCGGGTGCGGGAACTGCGCCAGGGCGCCCTGACCGAGGCCTCGGTGGCCTTCGGCTCCGACGTGGCGCCGTGGCTGCCGCACGGGTTCTAGGATCTGCCGGGCAGACGCTAGGCGGTTCGGGGCGACCGGGCCGCCTTCGGCCGGCGGGTGGCGAGGTAGAGGGCGATCAGCCAGCCGATGACCGAGGCGCCGAAGGCGAGGTTGATGACGAGGACCAGCCAGCGGTTCTCGGCGTCCCGGTTGAAGGCGATGAGGGACGGCAGCAGGAAGAAGGCGACGAAGAGCACGCCGATCGCGATGGCGATCGGTCCGTCGATCCATGTGGTGCCGAACATGCGAGAGCCCCCGTTGAGCCGGTGAAACTGGTGAAAGCGGTCAGTGGATCTTAAGCGGGGCAAAGGCCCGGGTCAGGCCGGGCGCTGGCAGGTCGGGCACCAGAAGAGGTTGCGGGCGGCCAGGTCGGCGGTGCGGATGTCGGTGCCGCAGAGGTGGCAGGGCTGGTTCGCCCTGCGGTAGACGTAGACCTCGCCGCCGTGGTCGTCGACGCGCGGCGGGCGGCCCATCGCCTCCGGGGTGTGCTCCGGCCTGACGGTGTCGATGCGGTTCAGCCGCACCCCCTCGCGCATCAACTCCACGAGGTCCGCCCAGATCGCGGTCCACCGCGCCTCGGTGAGGTCCTTGCCGGGGGTGTACGGGTCGATGCCGTGCCGGAAGAGGACCTCGGCCCGGTAGACGTTGCCGACGCCCGCGATGACCTTCTGGTCCATGAGGAGGGCGGCGACGGTGGTGCGGCTGCGGCAGATGCGGCGGTAGGCCTTCTCCGGGTCGTCCCCGTCCCGCAGGGGGTCGGGGCCGAGGCGGTCGTGTATCGCCCGCTTCTCCTCGTCCGTGATGAGGGCGCAGGTGGTGGGGCCGCGCAGGTCGGAGTAGTACGACTCGGTCTGCAGGCGCAGGCGGACGGTGTCCGTGGGGGGCGGGGCGGGGCACTCGCCGAGGGCGTACTTGCCGAAGAGGCCGAGGTGGATGTGGACCCAGCCGGTCTCGGCGAAGCCCAGGAAGAGGTGCTTGCCGTGGGCCTCGGCGCTGTCCAGCACCTGGCCGGTGAGGAGGGCGGCGCTGTCGGAGAACTTGCCCTGCGGGCTGGTGGCCCGGACCGGGCGGCCCAGGAAGCGTTCCCGGTGGTCGGCCGCCAGCCGGTGAATGGTGTGCCCCTCCGGCACGGTGTCCCTCCGGACGTGAGTACGGAGGGGCTGAGGATCAGCCCCTCCGGCGATTGAGGACGGGGTCCGGGGCAGGGCCCCGTGGCCTCGCTACGGCTGCGGGTGGTGCGCCGGGATCTCCGGCAGCTCGCCCGTCTCCTCGTACCGCGACAGCATCTCGATGCGGCGCGTGTGACGCTCCTCACCCGAGTACGGCGTGGCCAGGAAGATCTCGACGAACTTCGTCGCCTCTTCCTGGGTGTGCATGCGGCCGCCGATCGAGATCACGTTGGCGTTGTTGTGCTCGCGGCCGAGCGCCGCGGTCTGCTCGCTCCAGGCCAGGGCCGCCCGCACGCCCTTCACCTTGTTCGCGGCGATCTGCTCGCCGTTCCCGGAGCCGCCGATGACGATGCCGAGGGCCTCCGGGTCCGCGGCGGTCTTCTCCGCGGCGCGCAGGCAGAACGGCGGGTAGTCGTCCTGGGCGTCATAGATGTGGGGCCCGCAGTCGACGGGCTCGTGGCCGTGGCTCTTGAGCCATTCGACCAGGTGGTTCTTGAGTTCGTAGCCGGCATGATCCGAGCCGAGGTACACGCGCATGGGACCGAGTGTGGCATGTCGCGGGGCGGGTGGCCGCGAGCGGGCAGGACCTTGATCTTGTCGAGATCTCCCCGGAATCACTCCGGACGGGACCTTGGTCCAGGCCATTGGCCGGAATACAACGATCCGGATTCAGGACTTCCGTCCCGTTCGCCCCTGAGTTTGAATGCGGGGGCTCGTGACCCGAGAACTTAAGGATTCGTCCATGACCTCGCAACCCTCCCTTGCGAAGGCAGACAGCAGCCCCGCATCCCCTGGGGATCCGCAGTCAGGCCAGAGTGGTGACACCGGCGACGGCCTCAAGGCGGGTCTGAAGAACCGCCACCTCTCGATGATCGCCATCGGCGGCGTGATCGGCGCCGGCCTCTTCGTCGGCTCCAGCTCCGGCATCGCCGCCGCCGGGCCCGCGATCCTGATCTCGTACGCCCTCGTCGGCACGATGGTCGTCCTCGTGATGCGGATGCTCGGCGAGATGGCCGCCGCCCGGCCCGCCTCCGGCTCCTTCTCCACCTACGCGGACCAGGCGCTCGGCCGCTGGGCCGGATTCTCCATCGGCTGGCTGTACTGGTTCTTCTGGGTCGTCGTGCTCGCCGTGGAGGCCACCGCCGGCGCCGTCATCCTCAACGGCTGGATACCCGCCGTCCCGCAGTGGGGCTGGGCGCTGATCGTGATGGTCGTCCTCACCGCGACGAACCTCGTCTCGGTGGGCTCGTACGGCGAGTTCGAGTTCTGGTTCGCCGGGATCAAGGTCGTCGCCATCGGCGGCTTCGTCGTCATCGGTCTGCTCGCCGTCTTCGGGCTGCTGCCCGGCTCCGACAACCCCGGCGCCGGATTCGCGCACCTCACCGACGCGGGCGGGTTCATGCCCAAGGGCGCCGGCGCCATCCTCACCGGTGTACTGATGGTCGTCTTCTCCTTCATGGGCAGCGAGATCGTCACCCTGGCCGCGGGCGAGTCCGAGGACCCGCAGCGCGCCGTCACCAAGGCGACGAACAGCGTCATCTGGCGCATCGGCGTCTTCTACCTGGGCTCGATCTTCGTCGTCATCACGCTCCTGCCGTGGAACGACAAGTCGATCACCGAGCACGGCAGTTACGTCGCCGCACTGAACTCGATCGGCATTCCGCACGCCGGCCAGGTCATGAACGTCATCGTCCTCACGGCCGTGCTCTCCTGCCTCAACTCCGGCCTCTACACCGCCTCCCGCATGGCCTTCTCGCTCGGCCAGCGCGGCGACGCGCCCAAGTCCTTCGCGCGCACCAACGCGCGGGGCGTGCCGATGGCCGCGATCCTCGGCTCCGTCGTCTTCGGTTTCGTCGCCGTCTGGTTCAACTACCAGTGGAAGGACACCGTCTTCGACTTCCTGCTCAACTCCTCGGGCGCGGTGGCCCTCTTCGTGTGGCTGATCATCAGCTTCACGCAGCTGCGGATGCGCGGGATCATCCTGCGCGAGGAGCCGGAGAAGCTCGTCGTGAAGATGTGGCTCTTCCCGTACCTGACGTGGGTCACGATCGCGATGATCTCGTTCGTGCTCGTCTACATGCTGACCGACGAGGCAGGACGCAAGCAGGTACTGCTCTCGCTCCTCGCCGCCGCCTTCGTCGTCGTCTTCTCGCTCGTCCGCGAGAAGGTGCGGCCCCGGACGGCCGCCTGACCTGAATTCCGGTGGAGCGCCGGGACAGTTGACGACGGGTGTTCACGTCTGTGAGGGATGCTCTCCCTGTCAGACGAGACACCCGTCTCAACGTATGCAGGCAGGGCGGCGGTCGGACGCCGCCCGGCCGCTCAACGGAGGCTCCCGTGGACTTCACCGCACAGCGACTCGTGTTCCGGCCGGGCGATCCCGGATACGACGAGGAACTCGCCGGCATGCAGACCGGCTTCGCGACGCGGCCCGCCATCGTCTTCGGCGCGGAGAGCGCCGACGACGTCGTCGCCGCGGTGTCGTACGCCGCCGGGGCCGGCCTGCCCGTCGGCGTCCAGGCCACCGGGCACGGCGTGCCGGGCGCGTCGGAGGGCGGCGTCCTGATCAGTACGCGGCGGATGGACTCCGTGCGCGTCGACCCCGAAGCGCGCTCCGTCACCGTGGGCGCCGGTGCCCGCTGGGGCCAGGTCGTCGAGGCCGCGGTCGGGCACGGCCTCGCCCCGCTCAACGGCACGGCGCCGAGCGTGGGCGCCGTCTCGTACACCCTCGGCGGCGGACTCGGCATCCTCGGCAGGGAGTTCGGATACGCGGCCGACCACGTCCGCTCGCTCGACGTCGTCACCGCGGATGGCGTCCTGCGCCACGTCACGGCGGACAGCGACCCCGAGCTCTGCTGGGGGCTGCTCGGCGGCGGCGCGAACCTCGGCGTCGTCACCGGGCTCGAGATCGGTCTGGTGCCGGTGGCCAGGCTGTACGGCGGCGCTCTCGCGTTCGACGGCGGCGTGGTCGACCCGGCCGCCGTGCTGCGCGGCTACGAGCAGTGGACGCGGACCCTGCCCGACGAGGTGACCTCGTCGCTCGCGGCGCTCGTCTACCCGGACCTGCCGCAGCTCCCGCCGCATCTGAAGGGCCGCTACCTCCTCCTGATCCGGGTCGCCTCCACCGGCTCGGCGGCCGACGGCGAGCGGCTCGTGGCACCCCTGCGGGAGATCGGCCCCACCGTCTCGGACACGCTGCGCGAGATGCCGTACGCCGAGAGCCCCTCCATCCACGGCGACCCGGACTTCCCGCACGCCTTCTACGGCGACAACGTGCTCCTGAGCGAGCTCGACGTCGACGCGGCCGCCGACGTCCTCGCGCTCGCCGGGCCCGGCGCGGCCACCATGCACGTCCTGCAGCTCAACCACCTGGGCGGAGCCCTGGCCCGGCCCGCGCGGAACGCGGTGCCCTACCGCGAGGCGGGCTGGCTCCTGCGGCTCCTGTCGCCGCTGGACGGGACGGACGTCGAGGCCCAGCGGAAGGTGCACGCGGAGGCGTTCGGGCTCCTGGCACCGCAGACCCTGGGGCGCTCCCTGAACTTCGTCTTCGGCGGCAACGACCGGCCGGAGGGGCTGTACGACCCGGAAACGCTGAAGAGGCTCGCCGCGTTGAAGGCCACGTACGACCCGGCGAACCTCTTCAGGCGGAACCACAACGTCGGTTAGACGCCCGCTGTCAGCGGTCGAGGAGCTTCCACGCCGTGGGCAGCGCGCCCATCGCGAGCGCGGCCTTCAGGGCGTCGCCGATCAGGAAGGGCGTGAGGCCGGCGGCGACGGCCTGGGTCAGCGACATGCCGGTGGCGGCGGCCAGGTACGGGACGCCGACCGCGTAGATGATCGCCGAGCCGAGGACCATCGTGCCCGCCGTGCGCAGCACCGAGCGGTCGCCGCCGCGGCGGGCCAGCGCGCCCACCACCGTGGCGGCGAGCAGCATGCCGAGGACGTAGCCGAGGGACGGGGCGGCGACGCCGGAGCCCGCCTGGGCGAACCACGGCATGCCCGCCATGCCCACGAGGGCGTACAGCGCGAGCGACAGGAAGCCGCGGCGGGCGCCCAGCGACGTGCCGACGAGCAGCGCGGCGAAGGTCTGGCCGGTCACCGGCACCGGGGAGCCCGGCACGGGCACCGCGATCTGGGCGGCGATCCCGGTGAGCGCGGCGCCGCCGAGCACGAGCGCCGCGTCCTTCACGCGGGACGCGGGCAGCAGGTCCGCGAGGACCTGGCCGGGACGGGTGGTGGCAGCGGCGATGCTCATCGGGACTCCGCGGGGACGTGGGCAGGTGGGGAACGCGTCGACGCTATCCCAGGCGGTGGCGCGGGAACACGGTCATCGGCCGACAACCCGGGGGCGGGGCCTTGGTGGGCTCCGTACAAAGCGGTGCTCGTACACCTCGGGCGGCGTGACGCTCGTCACGGAGGTCGGCGGGTGGGTGCCCCGTTTTGCGCGAGGGGCGGCCGCCCGGGGAGACTGTGGAGTCCCGCCAAAGTCCTGTGACCCCGAGAGCAGCCTGAGCACCATGCACGACGCACCCCCCGACCGCTCGGTACCCGGCACCGGGGGCATGCCGGAGACGGTGTCGGAGCCGCTCTCCGGCGGCCTCAAGCAGCGTCACCTCACCATGCTCGGGCTCGGCGGCGTCATCGGCGCCGGACTGTTCGTGGGGTCGGGGGCGGGGATCTCGGTCGCGGGCCCCGGCATCGTCGTCTCGTACCTGATCGCGGGCGCGCTCGCGATGTGCGTGATGCGGATGCTCGGCGAGATGTCGGCCGCGATGCCCGCCTCGGGTTCCTTCTCCGTGCACGCCGAGCGCGCGCTCGGCCGGTGGGCCGGGTTCAGCGTCGGCTGGCTCTACTGGTTCCTGCTCGTGGTCGTGCTCGCCGTGGAGGCGACGGGCGCCGCGCAGATCGCGCACGGCTGGGCGCCCGCGGTGCCGCAGTGGGCCTGGGTGCTGATCTTCATGCTGGTCTTCACCGCGGCCAACCTCGCCTCGGTGAAGAACTTCGGCGAGTTCGAGTTCTGGTTCGCGGCCCTGAAGGTCTTCGCGATCGTCGCGTTCCTGGTCCTCGGGCTGCTCGCGGTCTTCGGCGTGCTGCCCGACACGGACCCGGTGGGCCTCACCCACCTCACCGGGCAGGGCGGCTTCCTGCCGAACGGCTGGGAGGGCGTCGTCTCGGGCGTCCTCGCCGTCGTCTTCGCGTTCGGCGGCCTGGAGGTCGTGACGATCGCGGCCGCCGAGTCCGACGACCCGGTGCGCTCGGTCGCCCGCGCGGTGCGCAGCGCGGTCTACCGCATCCTCTTCTTCTACGTCGGGTCGATGCTCGTCATCGTGACGGTGCTGCCCTGGACGGCGCAGCGGGCCGGTGCCAGTCCGTATGTGACGGTCCTCGACTCGATCGGAGTGCCGTCGGCCGGGACCATCATGAACATCGTGGTGTTCGTGGCGCTGCTCTCCGCGCTCAACGCCAACCTCTACGGCTCGTCCCGGATGGTCTTCTCGCTGGCGGAGCGCGGCGAGGCGCCGAAGGCCCTGTTGAAGGTGTCGGGCGGTGGGGTGCCGCGCCGCGCGGTCCTCGCGTCCGTCGCCTTCGGCTTCGTGTCGGTCGTCCTCAATCTGAAGTGGCCGGACTCCGTCTTCCTCTACATGCTCAACTCCGTCGGGGCGGTGCTCCTCTTCGTATGGGCGCTGATCGCGGTCTCGCAGCTGCGGCTGCGCAGGCGCATCGAGCGGGAGGCCCCTGAGCGGCTCGTGCTGCGGATGTGGGCGTTCCCGTATCTGACGTGGGCGGCGCTGGCCGCGATGGCCGCCGTGCTCGGCCTGATGCTGACGGACGAGGGGGCGCGGCCACAGCTGCTGTGGTCGGCGGGGGCGACGGGGCTCGTCCTGGCGATCGCGGGGCTGCGGGAGTGGCACGCGGCACGTGTGAACGGCAGATGAACTTGTTGTGCGCATTTCTTCACGACGTGTGAGCGTCGTGTCCGTATAGCGGTCAAGTGTTCCCTGTCAGCGGTACCGGACCTCAGACTGTGGGCCGCTCGCTCCCCCGTCTCGGCTACTGAACAGGGCACGCCCATGTCTCGGACGTCCACCCAGCAGGACGCAGCACCCGAAGAGGTCCCCAAGGCCGACTCGCCGCTCGTGCACGGCCTCAAGCAGCGGCATCTTTCCATGATCGCTCTCGGTGGCGTGATCGGGGCCGGTCTCTTCGTGGGGTCCGGGGCGGGCATCGCCGCGGCCGGCCCCTCGATCGTCCTCGCCTACGCGCTGTCCGGCGCGCTCGTCATGCTCGTGATGCGCATGCTGGGCGAGATGTCGGCCGCGAACCCGGCGTCGGGCTCCTTCTCGGTCCACGCCGAGCGGGCCATCGGCCCGTGGGCGGGCTTCACCGCGGGCTGGGGCTTCTGGTTCCTGCTCTGCGTCGCTGTCGGCCTGGAGGGCATCGGCGCTGCGGAGATCATGGTGGGCTGGTTCCCCGACACCGAGAAGTGGATGTGGGTCGCCCTCTTCATGCTGGTGTTCTGCGGCGCGAACCTGACGGCCGTGAAGAACTTCGGCGAGTTCGAGTTCTGGTTCGCCGCCCTCAAGGTCGGCGCCATCACGCTCTTCCTCGGCATCGGCGCCCTCGCGATCCTCGGCATCCTGCCGGGCTCGGACGTCCCGGCCCCCGGCACGGCCCACCTCACCGGTGAGGGCGGCTTCATGCCGAACGGCACGGACGGCCTGATCATCGGCCTCCTCGCCTCCGTCTTCGCGTACGGCGGCCTGGAGACCGTCACGATCGCCGCCGCCGAGTCCGAGAACCCGGTCAAGAGCGTCGCCAAGGCCGTGCGCACGGCAATGTGGCGCATCGCCGTCTTCTACGTCGGCTCGATGCTCGTCGTCGTCACGCTGCTGCCGTGGGACAACAAGGAAGTCGTCGCCAAGGGCCCGTACGTCGCCACGCTCGACCACCTGGGCATCCCCGGCGCCGGCGAGATCATGAACGTCATCGTCCTGGTCGCCCTGCTCTCCGCGATGAACGCCAACATCTACGGCGCCTCGCGCATGTCGTACTCCCTGATCGAGCGCGGCCAGGGCCCGAAGGTGCTCGGCCGCGTGTACAGCGGCGTCCCGCGCCTGGCCGTCCTCGCCTCCTCGGTCTTCGGCTTCGTCTGCGTCCTGCTCAGCTACTGGAGCCCCGACGACGTCTTCCCCTGGCTGCTCAACATGATCGGCGCGATGATCCTGGTCGTCTGGATCTTCATCGCCGTCTCGCAGCTGATCCTGCGCCGCAGGACGGAGCGCGAGGCTCCGGAGACGCTGGTCGTGAAGATGTGGGGCTTCCCGTTCCTCACCTGGGTGGCGCTGGCCGCCATGGCGTACGTCTTCTACCTGATGACCGACCAGCCGGACACGCGCAAGCAGCTGCTCGCCACGGGCGCGCTGACGCTGGGGCTCGCCGTGATCGGGTTCGTGCGGCAGAAGATGGCGGAGAAGCGGGCGGCGGCCGCCTAGGGCGTCGCAGCCCGAGACGAGACGTACGAGAAGGCCCCGGACCTCGTGGTCCGGGGCCTTCTCGCGTCCCGGTATTCCCCTGCGGACCTAGGACGAAGGGCTGATCAACTTCTCAGGGTTCCTGCTGCTAGCCTGCACTTGCGAGATAGTTGCAATAAGTTGGGCAACACAACAGCGCACCACAGCAGAGCAGCAGTCGGAGGGCTCGGACTCATGGCCATTTACACGCTTCCTGAACTTCCGTACGACTACGCGGCGCTCGAACCTGTCATCAACCCGCAGATCATCGAGCTGCACCACGACAAGCACCACGCGGCGTACGTGAAGGGCGCGAACGACACCCTTGAGCAGCTGGAGGAGGCTCGCGACAAGGAGACGTGGGGCGCCATCAACGGCCTGGAGAAGAACCTGGCCTTCCACCTCTCCGGTCACATCCTGCACAGCATTTACTGGCACAACATGAACAGCCCGAAGGACGGTGGCGGCGGCGAGCCGCTGGCCGCCGACGGTGTCGGCGACCTCGCGGACGCGATCACCGAGTCCTTCGGCTCCTTCGCCAAGTTCAAGGCCCAGCTGACCAAGGCCTCGGCGACGACGCAGGGCTCCGGCTGGGGCGTGCTCGCCTACGAGCCGCTCAGCGGCCGCCTCATCGTCGAGCAGGTCTACGACCACCAGGGCAACGTCGGCCAGGGCTCGACGCCGATCCTGGTCTTCGACGCCTGGGAGCACGCCTTCTACCTGCAGTACAAGAACCAGAAGGTCGACTTCATCGAGGCCATGTGGCAGGTCGTCAACTGGCAGGACGTGGCGAAGCGTTACGCCGCCGCGAAGGAGCGGGTCAACAGCCTGCTGCTCGCCCCGTGAGCCAGGGCTGTCGTCCGCTCCCCCGGCTGACAGCCCGTGAAGATCCTGCCTCGTGATCGTCTTCTCAACCTTCACCGAGGCAGGTGAATGAAGGAAAGGCCCCCGTGAGGACGTGACTCACGGGGGCCTTTCGGTACGCGCCGGCCGCCGGAGCGGCCCCGGATCAGTCGAAGATCGGGCCCTGGGTGCGGGTCCGCTTGATCTCGTAGAAGCCCGGGGTCGACGCCACGAGCAGCGTGCCATCCCAGAGCTTCGCCGCGGCCTCGCCCTTGGGGGCCGGGGTGACGACGGGCCCGAAGAAGGCGACCTGGCCGCCGTCGGCGCCGGGGACGGCGATGACGGGCGTGCCGACCTCCTGGCCGACCTTGTCGATGCCCTCCTTGTGGGAGGCGCGCAGCTCCGTGTCGTAGGCGTCCGAGTCCATGTAGTCGACGAGGTCGGCGGGCAGGCCGACGTCCTCCAGGGCGCCGACGACGGCCTCGCGCGTCGCGCCCTCGCCGCGGTTGTGGAAGCGGGTGCCGAGCGCGGTGTAGAGCTTGCCGGTGATCTCGTCGCCGTGCTTCTGCTGGGCGGCGATGACGACGCGGACGGGACCCCACGCCTGCGTGGCCAGCATCTCGCGGTACTCCTCGGGCAGCTCGTCGAGCTTGTCCTCGTTCAGGACGGCGAGGCTCATCACGTGCCAGCGGACCTCCACGTCGCGGACCTTCTCGACCTCGAGCATCCAGCGCGACGTCATCCACGCCCAGGGGCACAGCGGGTCGAACCAGAAGTCGACGGGGGTCTTGCTGCCGTTCTCGGACATGTCTCTCCCTAGGGAATCCGTTCGCATCTGGCCGGGGAAACGTCAGTGGCGCACCGGGGCATTCCCGGATGTCGGCCGCAGACGGCACATGCGAGGATCGTAGACATTCGTACGAGTCACGTGAGTCATGCGAGTCGAGTCGACTCGTGCCGATCATGCGAATCACAGTCATGCGAGTCACAAGGGAGTGCCGCCCGTGCCCGGTGAGAATCTGTCCCGCGACGAGGCCCGCGAGAGGGCCGCGCTGCTCTCCGTCGAGGGTTACGAGGTCTTCCTCGACCTGCGGTCGGCGGTCGGCGAGAGCGGTCAGGAGCCGCGCACGTTCCGCTCGGTCACCACGATCCGGTTCCGCAGCGCCGAGCCGGGCGCCGCGACCTTCGCGGACCTGATCGCGCCGAGCGTCACGGCCCTCTCGCTCAACGGCAAGGACCTGGACCCCTCCGAGGTCTTCGACGGCACCAGGATCACCCTGGAGGACCTCGCCGAGGAGAACGAACTGGTGGTGGACGCCCAGTGCGCCTACAGCCGCACCGGTGAGGGCATGCACCGCTTCGTCGACCCGGAGGACGGCGAGGTCTATCTCTACACGCAGTACGAGCCCGCGGACTCCCGCCGCGTCTTCGCCAACTTCGAGCAGCCCGACCTGAAGGCGCCCTACCGCTTCTCGGTGCAGGCCCCCGAGGGCTGGACCGCGTGGTCCAACGGCGTGGGCGAACTGTCCGACGGAGTGTGGCGGTTCGCCGAGACGAAGCCGATCTCGACGTACATCACGGCGGTCGTCGCGGGCCCCTATCACTACGTCACCGATTCCTACACCCGCGTCCTCGACGACGGCACCCGCCTGGAGATCCCGCTCGGCGCGATGTGCCGCAAGGGTCTCGCCCCGCACTTCGACGCCGACGACGTCTTCCTGGTCACCAAGCAGGGCCTGGACTTCTTCCACGACAACTTCGACTACCCGTACCCCTTCGGGAAGTACGACCAGGCGTTCGTGCCGGAGTACAACCTCGGCGCCATGGAGAACCCGGGCCTGGTGACCTTCCGCGAGGAGTTCATCTTCCGCGGCAAGGTGACCCAGGCGTCGTACGAGCGCCGGGCCAACGTCATCCTGCACGAGATGGCCCACATGTGGTTCGGCGACCTCGTCACCATGCGCTGGTGGGACGACCTGTGGCTCAAGGAGTCCTTCGCCGACTTCATGGGCTCCTTCTCGATGGTGGAGGCCACCCGCTTCACCAACGGCTGGATCACCTTCGCCAACAACCGCAAGGCCTGGGCCTACCGCGCCGACCAGCTGCCCTCCACCCACCCGGTCACGGCCGACATCCGCGACCTGGAGGACGCCAAGCTCAACTTCGACGGGATCACGTACGCCAAGGGCGCCTCGGTGCTCAAGCAGCTCGTGGCGTACGCGGGCCGTGACGCGTTCCTGGAGGGCGCCCGCCGCTACTTCAAGCGGCACGCGTACGGCAACACGGTCCTCGGCGACCTCCTCTCGGTCCTGGAGGAGACGTCCGGGCGCGACATGGCTTCCTGGGCGCGGTCCTGGCTCCAGACGGCCGGCGTCAACACCCTGACGCCGCAGGTCATCCTGAACGCGGAGGGCCGGATCACCGAGCTCTCCGTCCTCCAGGAAGCCGCCGAGTCCCACCCCGAACTCCGCCCGCACCGCGTCGCCGTGGGCCTCTACCACCGGACGCCGGACGGCGACCTGGAGCGGTACGCCCGCGCGGAGATCGACGTCGACGGGCCGCGCACCGTCGTGGCCGAGCTGGCCGGGGAGGCCGCGCCCGAGCTCGTCCTGGTCAACGACGACGACCTGACGTACTGCAAGGTCCGCTTCGACGAGAACTCCCTCGCCACCCTGCGGGACCACCTCGGCGACATCACCGACCCGCTGGCCCGCGCCCTGTGCTGGTCGGCGCTGTGGAACCTCACGCGGGACGGCCTGATGCCCGCGCGCGACTTCATCGGGCTCGTGCTCCGCTTCGCCGGGCGCGAGAGCGACATCGGCGTGCTCCAGATGCTCCACGCGTGGGTGCGGTCCGCCCTCACGCACTACGCCGCGCCCGAGTGGCGCGAGGAGGGCGGCCGCGCGCTCGCCGAGGGCGCGCTGCGGGAGCTGCGGATCGCGGCGCCGGGCAGCCAGCACCAGCTGACGTGGGCGCGGTTCTTCGCCGCGGTGGCGTCGTCGCCCGCCGATCTGCAGCTGCTGCAGGGGCTTTTGGCGGGCAGCGCGAAGATCGACGGTCTGGACGTCGACCAGGAGCTGCGCTGGGCGTTCCTGAACCCGCTGGCCGCGCACGGCGCCGCCGACGAGGAGGTCCTCGCCGCCGAGCTGGCCAGGGACGACACTGCTTCCGGCAAGCGGCACCAGGTGCGGTGCCTGGCCGCGCGGCCCTCGGCGGCCGTCAAGGCGCAGGCCTGGGCCTCGGTGGTCGAGTCCGACGCGCTGTCCAACGCGCTGGTCGAGGCGACCATCTCGGGATTCACGCAGCCGTCGCAGCGTGAGCTCACCGCGCCGTACGCGGCGAAGTACTTCGCCGCCCTCGAGCGGGTGTGGGCGGAGCGGTCCATCCAGATCGGCATGGACGTGGTGAAGGGCCTCTTCCCCCATCTGCAGGGTGACGCGGCGACGCTCGCGGCGGCGGACGAGTGGCTCGCCGCCCACGAGGGGGCCGCGCCGGCCCTGCGCCGCCTGGTCCTGGAGGCGCGGGACGACCTGGCCCGCGCGCTGCGGGCACAGGCGTGCGACGCGGGGGCCGCGGCCTAGGACACGCCCTGGGTCACCCGAGGAGGTGCGGGCGTTCCACGGTGCTCCCTGGGCACGGTGGGGCGCCCGCGGGCGCAGGTCAGGGGGGCCGGTCTGCGCGGACACTCATCGGCTGTCGAACGCCCGTGCTTTAGGGCGAGCTTGTCCGGGTTTGTCGACGGGCTTGTAACAGCGGTTAGCGGGGTGACCGGGCGAGGAACGACCGGGTCATGAACTACAACACCCCGCTCTCCCCCCTCCCTCTCCCCCTGCCGCTCCGGCACCTCGCCGACGCCCGGCCCCGCGTCATGAGCACCGCCCAGCTCGGCGAGCACGGCGTCTCCGCGGCGGACGCCGGGGCCCACTGCCGTCCCGGCGGCCCCTGGCAGCAGCTGCTGCCGGGCGTCTGCCTGCTGCACCCGGGGCCGCCGACCAGCGAGGAGCGGCTGCACGGCGCGCTGCTGTACGCGGGGCGGCCGCCGGCCAGGCAGGCCGGGGGCGTGCCCGCCCAGCCCCGCGCGGGCGAGCCGCACGCCGCGTACGCGGACGCGATGATCACGGGCCTCGCCGCGCTCGCCCTGCACCGCTTCGCGTCCGCTCCCCCGCTGCTCTCCCTGGACCGCATCGACGTCCTGGTGCCCCGCACCCGGCGCCTGCGTTCGGTCGGCTTCGCCCGGCTCGTGCGCACCTCGGCGATGCCGACTCCGCAGCAGGTCACGGGGGTTCCGGTCGCGCCCGTGCCGCGGGCCATCGCCGACGCCGTGGCGCGGCTCTCCGAGGCGGGTGCGGTGCGCCGGCTGCTCACCGAGGCGGTGCGCGGCGGGCACTGCGAACCGGCCGCCGTCGTGCGGGAGTTGAACCTCGCCCGGCTGCTGACCCGGCCGCACGTGGTGGACGCCGTCGACTCGCTGCTCGCCGAGGGGCGGGCCATCGCCGAGGACCGGCTGTACCGGATGGTCGACGATTACGGGCTGCCCGCCCCGTTGTGGAACGTCGACCTGCGCCTGCCCGGCGGTCCGCCGCTCGGCGGTGTCGACGCCTACTGGCCCGACCAGGCCGTGGCGGTGGAGCTGGACACGCGGGCCCCTCGCCAGGGCCTCCGGCAGGACGACGACATGCTGTGGTCCGAGTACGTCCGCAAGCGGGAGCACCTGGAGCGGCTCGGCATCACCGTCGTCCACATCACCCCGAAGAAGCTCAGGGACTCGGCGGAGCAGCAGGCCACCGTGGTGCGGACCGCGTTGATGGCGTCGACGGACCGTGAGCCGGCGGCGTATGTCGCGGTGCTGCCCCGATGACACGTGGGACGGGAGCCGTCGGACAGTGAACGACGGCTCCCGGCGGCTCCCGGCGGGCCTCAGTCACGTCCGCAGAATTCCGCCTCCATGACCGGGATGAAGTCCGCACCGGGACCGTTGAAGTTGAACGCCATCGCGTGGCGGCCGTCCGCCGTCGCCATGGCCACGGACTCCGAGCCGTGGATGTCACCGCCGTGGCCCCAGACGACCGTGCCGCAGGAGGTGGTGACGGGTTCGATGCCGAGTCCGTAGCGTCCGCCCGGCTGTTCCCCGCCCTTCGGGACGGTCGTCTTCATCTCGGCGAGCTGCTTCTTCGGCAGGAGCCTGCCGCGCAGCAGTGCCGTGTAGAAGCGGTTGAGGTCCGCCGAGTCCGAGATCATGCCGCCGGACGCGCCCGCCACGGACGGGTTGAGTTCCGTCACGTCGTGGTGCGGGGCGCCGGGTGCGTCGGAGAATTTCGTGTACGCCCGTGAGCTGGGCCGCGGCAGGGTCGGCTTCGTGGCGGGGGCCGACGTGGCGCGCAGGCCGAGCGGTTCGATGACGCGCTGTTCGATCTGCCGGGCGTACGGCGTGCCGGTGACCTTCTCGATGATCATGCCCGCGAGGATGTAGTTGGTGTTGGAGTACTTCCAGGCGGTGCCGGGGGCGAAGTCCGGTTCGTGGCGCATGGCGATGGCGACCTGCTGCCGGGGTGTCCAGGTGTCGTAGCGGTGGTCGAGGAACTCCTCGGTGAAGACCCGCTGCCGGAAGCCTTTGTCGGCCGTGACGTTGAAGATGCCGCTGGTGTGGTTGAGGAGTTGGCGGACCGTGATGCGGTCGCCGTCGTGGCCGTTGCCCTCGACCACGCCCGGCAGCCACCGTCCGACCGTGTCGTCCAGGGAGAGCCGTCCTTCGGCGGCCAGTTGGAGGAGGACGGTGGCGACGAAGGTCTTGGTGATGCTGCCGACGCGGTAGTGGTCATGGGCCCCGCGGGGCGTGCCCCGGTCCAGGTCGCCGATGCCCGCGGCGGCGTTCCACGGGCCGCGCCGGTCCGTGGCCTGCGCCGTCACCCCGGGAACGTCCTCGCTCAGGGCCGCCTCCATCGCGCGCAGGGTCTCCCGGTGCCGGTCCCCGCTCCCGGGGGCCGCGACCGCCGCGGGTGCCGCGAGCGCGCCCGCCACCGCCGCCGCGGCCAGCGCCGCCGCCACACCGGTCCGCCGTCTCCTGAGTACCGCCATGTCCGTACCGTCCCTCCGGTCGCCTCGGCAGGGCTTCGCCGCCCTTGGCCGGTGGGACCCGTGGCCCGTGGCGGCGGGTTGAGCGGCGTCCCGGGGGTTGGGCGGGTTTCAGCCCTTCCGCAGCACCAGTTCGGTGTTGCGGTCGCCCGCCTCGCCGCCCAGCGCGGGCTTCGCGCCGGGCGCGTTGAAGGACAGTTCGCGGTAGAGCGCGGCCAGGCCGGTCTGCGAGAGGTCGGTGAAGTCCGTGCGGTGCGGGGCGGCGGATTCGATGAGCGTGGTGAAGACGGAGACCGTGCCGTCGTGGTTGTCGGCGATCTCCACCACCCGGGCGAGCTGCGGGAAGTCGATGTGCGAGGCGGTGGACACCTCCCAGAAGGACCCGTGCGGGGTCTGGTGCGGGGTGATCCTGTTCTTGTGGCTGTGGCCGTTGACCCAGGCGAGGACGGAGCGGTACCGGCCGAGCAGCGAGACGATCTCGTCGCCGCCGTGCCGGGCCTCGCCGGGGCGTGCCGGGTCGTGGCGGAGGTTGCGCATGGTCCTGCTGGTGTGGTGGCTGAAGACGACGACGTACGACGGGCCGCCGGCGCGCCGCTCGTTGGCCTTGAGCTCGCGTTCCAGCCAGCGGAGTTGGGCGGTGCCGAGGGAGCCTTCGTAGTGGCCGCCGGGGTCGGTGGTGTCGAGGCTGATGCCGAGCACGTCGTCGCTGACGCGGAAGGAGTAGTACTGGGTGGCGGCGGCGAGGTTCTGCTGGGTGTAGCCGTGGCCGTGGGGGCCGGTGTGGGCGGGGTCGAGGTGCGCCTGGAGGTACTCGACGGGGGTGAAGGGCGCCCGGGACGGGTCAGGCGTGACGGACCGCATCCGCCGCTTCTCGCTCCGCAGGAGCTCCTTGAACTGCGCGCCCTTGGGGTCACGGCCCTTCTTGACCGCCTTCCAGAGGGCGGCTCCGCGCGACTCGTCGAGGGACATCAACTTCTTTCCCCCGACGGCGAAGTCGGTGAAGTACGAGTTCTTGGGCGCCCAGCAGCCGCCGGGGAGCGCGTCGTGGTTGCCGACCGTGGAGTACCAGGGCAGGCCGAGGCCGGGGCTGTTGACCTCGCGGATCGCGGCGTCGAGGAAGCCGTGCAGGTGCGGGAAGCCGAGCCGCTTGTCGGCGTCGCGCAGGGTGTCGTCCGGGTGCCAGTACAGCTTGAGGCCGCTCGCCTGCACGCCCTCGTACCGGCGCGGGTCGCCCGTGTTGGGGGTGATGCGGCCGCCGTTCATCACCTTGAGGAACCAGTCGAGCTCGGCCTTGGAGTTGTTGTCGGTGTTGTCACCGGTCGTCACGACGCAGTGCAGGGGCGCGCCGGTGGCGGGCGCGCCGCGCAGCGCGTTGACGCGTTCGACGAGGGCGACGGCGCCCGCCACGGACAGGGACTCGTGGGGCCGCCAGGCGCTCGCGGTCTGCGCACGCAAGTACTCGTACCGCAACGGGTGCTGGACGTCGACGAGGTGCAGGTCGGTGAATTGCACGAAGGCGGCGAGCGGGGTCCGCCGCTCCTCGCGGCCCGCCCCGGCCGCCGCGAGGTCGCCGCGCACGACGCGCGGCCAGGCGGGCCCGTCGCCGAGCCGCCGGTAGCCGGTGGTGCCGTGCGGGGCGGCGACGGTGAGCAGGGTCGTGCCGTTCTTGTACGGCATGAGGGGTGCGGCGGGCGCCGGGCGGGAGCGCGGGACGGTGGCGTGGCCCGCGGGTGCGGCGTTCCCGGAGCCGGCGCCGGGACCCATCGCGTAGCCGACGCCCGCGGAGAGGGTGACCGCTCCGGTGGCGGCGAGGAACGCGCGGCGGTCGAGTCGGGCGGCGGCGCCGGCCACGGCGGAGGCCGCGTGGGCCGTCGCGCCGGCGGTTGCGGTGACTGTTGCGGTGGCGACAGAGCGTATGCGCGGCATGCGCGGTCTCCCCGAGTGCGAACGCGTCGGCAGTGGTCGCGGTCGCCCCGGCCCGACTTGCGGCCTGCGGACTTCCGCTCGTACTGGATCGTTGGCATCCGGAATGGCCTGCGCGTGAACGAGACGGCAACGGGCAGCGCCGATCACCGTACGTGGATCACCCGGCACCCTGCGCGGTCATGCACTCCTCTCCGACCGGAGAGGAAGCGGTCACTCCACGTTCACCTCGCGGGGAAGGGAAGGCTCCGGGGGAGGTCAGCGCGCCGGGCCCGAGGCGCGGCCGTGTCCGTCGGCCGGGCGGCGGCGCCACAGTTCCAGACCGATGTCGACGAGCCCGACGCGGTCGAGGTCCGGCACGCTCGCGAGGGGGTGCCAGGCCGCGAGGTCCGTGGACCCGTCGGTCTCGTGGCGCAGTTCGCCGCCGGTGACGCGCCCCTCGTACACGATCCGCAGTCCGTGGAAGTCGGCGACGGCGCCGAGCCTGCGCGGGTAGCGGCGGCGCAGCGAGTCGATGCCGAGGAGCGTGACGGGCTCGACGACATAGCCGGTCTCCTCGTCGGCCTCGCGGATCACGGTGTCGTAGGGGTCCTCCCCGTGGTCCATGCCGCCGCCGGGCAGCGTCCAGCGTTTGCTGCCGTCGCCCGCCACCCAGCGGGCCAGCAACACCTGCCCGTCGCGTACGCATACGGCGTAGGCCGCCACCCGGAGTTCTCTCTGCACAGGTTGACGCTAGGCGGTTCTTCCTTTGCCCGTCGTTCATCTGCGAGTTCGCCGTGGCTTGTCGCGCAGTTCCCCGCGCCCCTTCCAGGGGCGCAACCGCTCCCCATGTCCCCCTATAGCCGCCCATGTCCTCGATGGCGCATGGCGGAATTGCGTCACGCCCTGATCACAGCTCGGACAACTCTCCCCAAACAGCTGTCACTTGCGTAAGGCTGAGCGGTCATCCGGCCCCGCATTCCGGAACTCTTCGGAAGCCCGGGGCCGGGTCGCCCCTCCTTCCCGACCTTCACGCACAGGGATGCCGATGCCCAGATCCAGTTCCAGCGCCAGACGCGCGCCCCGTCTCGCGATAGCCGTCGGTCTCACCGCCGCGCTCTGCGCGACCGGGGCCGTGCCCCTCGCCTTCGCGGCGGACGAGACCCCCGTCCCCGCCCCCAAGTCCGCGGGCGGCAAGCTCGGTCCGGCCGACGCCGACCTGCTCGCCGACGCCAAGGCGGAGGGCGAGAAGACCGTCACGATGATGGTGGCCACCGCGCCCGGCGCCACCGAGCAGGTCGCCGACCAGCTCGACGCCGTCAAGGGCGGCTCGGTCGGCCGCACCTACGACAAGCTCGGCTACGTCCGCGCGACCGTGCCGACCGGCAAGGCCGACGCGGCGATCAAGTCGGCCGCGAAGCTGTCGTCGGTGCACGCCATCGACCTGCGCCACGAGATCGAGCTGGACGACCCGACCCCGGCCGCCGACCGCGCCGAGGGCGGGAAGACCGCCGCCCGCGGGACGTACCCGGGCCCGGACAAGAACACCCCGGCGGACAACCCGTACAACCCGGCCGCCGAGACGGGCGCCGTCGACTTCGTGAAGAAGCACCCGAAGGCGGACGGCCGCGGCACCACCATCGGCATCCTCGACTCCGGCGTCGACCTCGGCCACCCCGCGCTGAAGAAGACCACCACCGGCGAGCGCAAGATCACCGACTGGGTGACCGCGACCGACCCGATCGTGGACGCGGACGGCACCTGGCGCCGCATGACCAACCCGGTCACCGGCCCCACCTTCACCTGGGACAGCGAGACCTGGCAGGCCCCGGCGGGCTCCTTCCAGGTCAACCGCTTCCGCGAGTCGGCCACCACCGGCGGCGACGCCAAGGGCGACATCAACCGCGACGGCGACACCACCGACAGCTGGGGCATGCTCTACGACCCGGCCGCCGGCACCGTCCGCGTCGACCTGAACAACAACAAGGACTTCACCGACGACGAGGTGATGAAGCCGTACAAGGACGGCCACCAGGTCGCCTACTTCGGCAAGGACGACCCGGCGACCGACATCGTCGAGCGCGTCCCGTTCGTCGTCGAGATCCGCAAGGACGTGCCGACCGACCCGTACGGCGGCGACTGGGTCGGCAAGAAGGCCGACTTCGTCAACATCGGCGTCATCGAGTCCGAGCACGGCACGCACGTCGCGGGCATCACCGCGGCCAACGGCCTCTTCGGCGGCAAGATGAACGGCGCCGCGCCCGGCGCCAAGCTCGTCTCCTCGCGCGCCTGCACCTGGACCGGCGGCTGCACCAACGTCGCGCTCACCGAGGGCATGATCGACCTCGTGACGAAGCGCGGCGTCGACATCGTCAACATGTCGATCGGCGGCCTGCCGGCCCTCAACGACGGCAACAACGCGCGCGCCGAGCTCTACACGCGCCTCATCGACACCTACGGCGTGCAGCTGGTGATCTCCGCGGGCAACTCGGGCCCCGGCGCCAACACCATCGGCGACCCCAGCCTGGCCGACAAGGTCATCTCGGTCGGCGCCGCCATCTCCAAGGAGACCTGGGCCGCCAACTACGGCTCCCAGGTGGAGCGTCCGTACGCGATGATGCCGTTCTCCTCGCGCGGCCCGCGTGAGGACGGCGGCTTCGCGCCGGTCATCTCGGCGCCCGGCTCGGCCATCAACACCACCCAGACCTGGCTGCCGGGCTCCCCGGTCGCCGAGGCGGGCTACAAGCTCCCGGCCGGCTACTCGATGCTGCAGGGCACCTCGATGGCGTCCCCGCAGGCCGCGGGCGCCTCGGCGCTGCTGCTCTCCGCCGCGAAGCGCGAGAAGGTCGACCTCACCCCGGCGAAGCTGCGCACCGCGCTGACCTCGACCGCGGACCGCATCCGCGGTGAGCAGGCGTACGCCCAGGGCACCGGCCGCATCAACGTGGTCGACGCCTGGAAGGCCATCGAGGACGACGCCAAGGCCCACACGTACACGGTGAAGGCCCCGGTCGACACCGCCCTGGAGCAGGAGCTGAAGAAGCCCGGCACCGGCATCTACGACCGCGAGGGCGGCCTGAAGGCCGGCCAGAAGCGGACGTACGACGTCACGATCACCCGCACCTCGGGCCCGGTCCGCTCCATCAGCCACGAGCTGGACCTCGTCAACAACCACGAGAAGACCTTCCGTCTGCTCGGCGACGACGACATCAAGCTGCCGCTGAACAAGCCGATCACCGTCAAGGTCCAGGCGAAGGCCAAGTCCGCCGGCCTGCACAGCGCGATCCTCACCGTCGACGACGAGCGCACCGAGGGCATCGACCAGCAGGTCATGTCGACGGTCGTCGTCTCGGCGCCGCTCGCCAAGCCGTCGTTCACCTTCTCCGCCGAGGGCACGGTGCAGCGCAGCGCCCCTCAGTCCTACTTCGTGACGGTCCCCAAGGGCGCCAAGTCCCTTGAGGTCTCCCTCAGCGGCCTGAAGGACAAGAGCCAGACCCGCTTCATAGCGATCCACCCGTACGGCGTCCCGGTCGACTCCACCTCGTCGATCGTCTGCTACCCGAACTACGAGAACCCGGCCAACACCTGCCGCCCCGACCTGCGTTCGTACGCGGAGCCGCAGGCCGGTGTCTGGGAGATCGAGGTCGAGTCGCGCCGTACGTCGCCGCTGCTCGACAACCCGTACAAGCTGAACGTCGCCGCGCTCGGTGTCGACTTCGACCCGGCCGTGCAGACGCTGCCGGAGGCGAAGGTCGGCACGCCCGCGCCCGTCTCCTGGAAGGCCACGAACAACTTCGCGGCCGTCGACGGCAAGCTGAAGGGCGGCTCGCTCGGCTCGTCCAAGTCGGCGCGGCCCGGCATCAAGCAGAACGAGACGCAGACCACCGAGGTCGTCGTGCCCGCGGGCGCGGAGCGTCTCGACGTCGCCATCGGCTCCCCCGCGGACGTCGCCGCCGACCTGGACCTCGCCGTGAAGAAGGACGGCCAGGTCGTCGGTTCGTCGGCGGAGGGCGACTCGGAGGAGACCGTGAGCCTGAAGAAGCCGGCCGCCGGTACGTACACGATCGAGGTGACGGGCTACTCGGTGCCGTCCGGCTCGACCGCGTACGACTACCGGGACGTCTTCTTCTCGGACGCGCTCGGCCAGGTGACCGTCGACGAGTCGAAGCCGGTGAAGCTCGGCAACGGCGCCTCGGCGCAGGTCGAGGCCAAGGTCGAGGCGAAGGCCCCGGCCGCCGCGGGCCGTGAGCTGTTCGGCGAGGTGTCCCTGCTCAACGCGGGCGGCACGGTCGCGGGCAGCGGCAGCGTGAAGGTCGAGAAGGTCACGCCGTAACGGTGTGCGCCTGAAGTACCGCCGGTCGGGCTCTGCCGAGCCCGACCGGCTCTTTTCGTTCCCCGCATCATTCCCCGCAGCGGGTCTTCGCCGCACCCGGCAGGGCCTTGAGGACCGTGCGGCGCAGGCTGTCGCGGTCCTTGCCCACGGCCCAGTTGTCGGGCTGGGCCCCGCCCCGGGGGATGGTGATCAGGACGCGGTCGCCGGCCTTCAGACGCGGGTCGACGTCGTGGTCCATGGGGAAGGTGACGGTGCCGTCCCCCGTCCTCGGCTTGTAATAGCGGGTCACGTCGAGCGTGACCCGGTCCCGCGCGGCGCCGGGCACCGCGTCGACCGCCGTGACCGTGCCCTCCACGATGAGCCGCGAGCACGCGACGAAGCCCTCGGGGGTGAGGTCCGCCTCCGCGGAGCCCCCGGCGTCCCCGTCCCGCTGCCCCTCCTGCTTCCCGTCCCGCTGCTGGCCGGACGCGGCACCCTTCGCCCCGTCCGCGTCACTGCTCGTCCCCTGCCCGGCGTCCACCGCCAGCCAGCCGAGCCCGCCGACCACGACGGCGGCCACCGTCGCGGCGACCGCGCCGAGGGAGACCGTGAAGCGGTGCCGGGCCGCCGCGCGCGAGGGCCTGAGCGGAACGGCCTTCTCCGGCGGGGCGGGGCCGGCCGCCAGCGCGTCGCCCACGGCCCCGAGCCGCTCCCTCAGCAGGGCGACGTCCGCGACGGCCGCCGCGTGGGCGGCCACGAAGTCGGGGTCGCGCAGCGCCTCCCCGGGCACGGGATCGTCCGTGATCGCGAGCATCAGCGCGTCGAAGTCCTCGTCCCGCACCGTCACACCACCTCCCCTTCGTGCAGCCGCGCCCGCAGGAGCCGTACCGCCGTGTGCAGTCTGCTCTTGACCGTGCCCTCCGGGATGCCGAGCTCGTCGGCGATGGCCCGGACCGGCAGGTCGGCGTAGAAACGCAGGACGAGGACCTGCCGCTGGGCGTCCGGCAGCTCGCCGAGGCCCTGGGCGACGGCCAGCGAGGTGGCCCGCGCCTCCGCGCCGTCCTCGTCGGTGGCCTCCCGCCACAGGACGGCGAGCCGCTCGCCGAGCCGCTCCTGCCTGCGCCGGGCCCGGTGCCAGTCCATGGCCAGGTTCGACGCCACGACGGCGGCCCACGCGGACACGTCACGCGGCGCCTCGCGCCCGTCCGCGGCCCGCTCCAGAAGCTTCAGCCGCACCTGCTGCACCCCGTCCGGCAGATCGGCGTGCGGCACCCCGCCGAGCGCGAGCACGGCCCGCACCCGGTCCTCCTGGGCCGCGTCCAGCGGGTCCGCTCCCCCGGCCCCCGTCTGCGCACGGCGCGTTTTTCTGCGCAGCAATGTGCCCCTCCCCTCCCCGCGTTTCCCCTAGGACGCCCCGGGCGTGCGAAACGTTCACGGCGGCGCACGGCGAATGTGGCGTCCCGCACCTCGGACAATGGATTGGACAAGGCGGCCCTGGACAGACGCATCATGGAGCCACCCCCCACAGACCGGCCGAGGTCACGAGGCCGCACGCACATATGGAGGACATCCCCGTGAAGGTCGGAATCGTCGGAGCCACCGGTCAGGTCGGCAAGGTCATGCGCAAGATCCTCGTCGAGCGGAAGTTCCCCGTCGACGAGCTGCGCCTGTTCGCCTCGGCCCGCAGCGCCGGGACGGTCATCGACGGCGTGACCGTCGAGGACGCCTCCACGGCCGACTTCACGGGCCTGGACATCGTGCTGTTCTCGGCGGGCGGCGCCACCTCGAAGGCCCTCGCCGAGAAGGTCGCCTCGCAGGGCGCCGTCGTGATCGACAACTCGTCGGCCTGGCGCCGGCACCCCGAGGTCCCCCTCGTCGTCTCCGAGGTGAACCCGCACGCGATCAAGGACCGCCCCAAGGGCATCATCGCCAACCCGAACTGCACGACGATGGCCGCGATGCCCGTCCTCAAGCCGCTGCACGCCGAGGCGGGCCTCGAAGCGCTGGTCGTCGCCACCTACCAGGCGGTGTCCGGCTCCGGTCTCGCCGGCGTCGACGAGCTCTTCGAGCAGATCAAGAAGGTCGGCGAGGACGCGCCGAAGCTCACCCACGACGGCTCCTCGGTCGAGTTCCCCGAGCCGGACAAGTACGTCGCGCCGATCGCGTACAACGTCCTGCCGATGGCGGGCTCGGTCGTCGACGACGGTCTGAACGAGACGGACGAGGAGCAGAAGCTCCGCCACGAGTCCCGCAAGATCCTGGAGATCCCGGAGCTGAAGGTGTCGGGCACCTGCGTGCGCGTCCCGGTCTTCACCGGCCACTCCCTCCAGGTCAACGCCCGCTTCGCGCGTCCGCTGAGCCCCGCGCGCGCCACCGAGATCCTGGAGCAGGCGGAGGGCGTCGTCGTCACCGAGGTGCCGACGCCGCTGGTCGCCGCGGGCAAGGACGACTCGTTCGTGGGCCGCATCCGCAAGGACGAGACCGTCGAGAACGGCCTGGCGTTCTTCATCTCCGACGACAACCTCCGCAAGGGCGCGGCGCTGAACGCCGTGCAGATCGCGGAGCTGGTCGCCGCGGAGCTCAAGGGCTGACCTCCTGTACGTCCCGTAGGGGGCGGTCACCCTTCACCGGGTGGCCGCCCCCTTCTCCTGCGTGGCCGTCCCCTTCTCCTGAGTGGCCGTCCCCTTTGCGCACGCCACCGCCACCAGCGCGAGCCCGGCGAGCGCGCCGCCGAGCCACAGCACGCCACCGGCCCCGCGGCTGTCCGCGACCCGGCCGCCCGCGAAGGCGCCGAGGGCGATCGCCACGTTGAAGATCCCGGCGAAGAGCGCCGACGCCGCCTCGCGGGCGTGCGGGGCGGCCGCCATCACCCAGTTCTGGGCGGAGACCGAGACCCCGCCGTAGGCCAGGCCCCAGGCCACGAGCAGCGCCACCGACGCGGCGAGCGAGGCGCCCGCGGGCACCATGAGCAGCACCACGGCGCCGAGCGCGGCACAGATCGCGAGCAGCGCCCTGCGCGGGTCGCGGGCCGCGACGGCACCGCCCGCGAAGTTGCCGACGATGCCGGCTGTTCCGTAGGCGAGGAGCAGCCCGCTGACCAGTCCCGCGCCGATGCCGGGCACCCGCTCCAGGACGGGCCGGACGTAGGTGTACGCGGCGAAGTGGCCGGTGACCAGGAGGGTGACGGCGAGGAGCCCGGCCCGCAGCCTGCCGATGCGCAGCAGGCCGGGGAAGGTGCCGAGCCTGACGCCCCGGTCCGCGGGGAGCCGGGGCAGGACCGCGACGAGCAGCCCCGCGACGGCGAGGGCGAGCACCGCGAGGGCCGCGAACCCCCAGCGCCAGCCCGCCAGTTCACCCAGGAGCGTGCCCGCGGGGACGCCGAGCACGGACGCCACCGCGATCCCGCTGAAGATGACCGCGGTGGCCCGCCCCGCGCCCTCCTCGTGGACGAGCCGCACGCCGAGCCCGGCGGCGATGGCCCACACGCCGCCGATGCAGACGCCCACCAGGACGCGGGCGGCGAGCAGGACGCCGAAGGCGGGCGCGAGCGCGGAGGCCACGTTGGCGGCGGCGAGCAGCGCCATCAGGACGGCGAGGACCGTGCGCCGGTCGGCGCGGCGCACGGCGACGGGCAGCAGCAGGGCGGCGAGCGCCGCGACGAGGCCGGGCAGGGTGACGGCGAGGCCCGCGGTGCCGTCCGAGACGTGCAGGCCGGCGCCGATCGAGGTGAGGAGTCCGACGGGGAGCATCTCCGTGGTGACGACGGAGAAGGTGGCGGCGGCGACGGCGAGGACGGCAGGACCGCCGCGCCGTCGCTGCAACGCGACGTCCGGTGTGGGGAGTTGTGTGGTCTGTGACATGGCATCCACCCTGTGGGGGTGCCCGCCGGGGAACAACGCGGAAGATCTCATCCTTGTATGAGCCGGGTTCATCGATCAGCGATGATCGACGACCGGGACGATCAAGGAAGAGGAGCCGCGCGCCATGAGCGGGAACGGGCTGGAGATCCGGGAACTGGAATGTTTCCTGGTGCTTGCCGAAGAGCTGCACTTCGGGCGGGCCGGCGAGCGGTTGTACGTCTCGCAGAGCCGCGTCAGCCAACTGCTCGCCGCCCTGGAGCGACGGATCGGCGCGCGCCTGCTGGAGCGTACGAGCCGACGGGTCGCACTGACCACACTAGGGGAACGTTTCCTTGCCGAACTCCGCCCGTCGTACGACGAATTGGCATCGGTGGTCGGGCGGGCCAGGGCGGCGGCGCGGGGCGTCGAGGGCACGCTGCGGATCGGCTTCCAGGGGACGGCGGACGACCGTCTGATGCGGGCCATCGCGGTCTTCCAGGAGCGGCACCCGGCCTGTGTCGCGGAGATCGTGGAGATCCCCTTCTCCGACCCGTTCGGGGCGGTACGGCAGAAGGCCGTGGACGCGGCGATCGTGCTGCTGCCGGTCGCCGAGCCCGATCTGGTGCTCGGCCCCGTCTTCTCCAGCGAGCGGCAGACCGTCGCCGTGTCGGTGCGGCACGCCTTCGCGGGGCGCGAGTCGCTCGCGGCGGCGGAGCTCGCGGGCACGCCGCTGATCGCGGCGGCGGCGCCGGCGCCCGCGTACTGGCGCGAGGCACACGCCCCTTCCGCCGCGCCGGGCCCGGCGGTCCGCACGCTCCAGGAGGGGCTGACGCTGGTCGCGGCGGACCGGGGGGCGATGCTGCTGTGCCGTCCGACGGCGGAGTACCACGGCCGCAAGGACGTCGTCTTCGTGCCGGTGGACGGGCTGCCGGACTCGGTGCTCGGGATGGTGTGGCACCGGGACGGGGAGACGGAGCGGGTGAGGGAGTTCGCGCGGGCGGTGGCCGCGGACGACGCCTGAGCCTCTGTCAGACCCCGGCCGGCTCCGGCCTGCGCACCTCGAAGTGGAAGCAGCCGTACTCCACGGCGCGGACGTGCACGAGGGCGACCCGCGGGTCGGCGAAGGCCTCGGCGAACGCGGCGTCGAAGCCCCGCTCCTCGTCCTCGGGGATCTCCAGGAGGCGGCCGCCGAGGATGTGCCCCTCGGCGCTGTAGCGGCGGACCGTGCGCAGCGCCCCGGCCCGCGAGAACGGATACCCGGCACGCTCCTCCGCCGGCCCCTCGCAGGGGTCGGCGTGGATGAAGACGGGCCCCTGCTCGTCGTAGGCGCCGGGGGTGGCGCCGGTCTCGGCGGCCCAGCGGCGCAGCGGCGCGTACGAGACGAGGGCGATGCGCTCGCCGGGCGCGACGGGCCGCAGACAGCAGCGGAGCGGATCGCCGCCCTCCGGGTCGACGTACGGGAGGCAGGGCCGCCCCGCGTCGTCGGTGACGCGGAGCCGGGCGAGGACTTCGGGGGTGATGGGGAGGGGGGTGTAGGCGGTGGCTGTCGGGACCGTGGTCCCTGCGTGCGTGGTGTTCATGAGACGAGCCTCGCGCGGGGGACGGGCAGGGGGCTGGCGGATATCGGACATCGCGCTACGGGCGACGCGTCACGGGTCACGCGTCATGGGTCACGCGTTACGGGCCGCGCATTACTGGCCACGTGTTACTGGCCGCCCCACCCCACCCCCCACGACCCGCGCCCGTTCAGTTCCGCCACGTCCGCGCCCGTCGTTCTGCGGTACGCCGCGTCCAGTTCGGCCAGTTCCTCCTGGGTCAGGACGTCCTCCACGCGGTGGAAGCCCTCCGGGGCGCGCTCCGCGACGGTCTGGAGGATGCGGTCGGCCGGCATGTCGCGGTTGGCGAGGACGATCGCGTTGACGGTCTCCCGCCGTACCTCCTCGTACGCCCGCAGCCCCGCCTCCCGGTCCGGCGCGGTGTGGGCGAGGCAGCGGGCGAGGACGCGGGCGTCGAGGATCGCCTGGGAGCCGCCGTTCGACCCCACCGGGTACATCGGGTGCGCCGCGTCGCCGAGCAGGGTGACCGGGCCGCGGCCCCACCGGGGCAACGGGTCGCGGTCGACCATCGGGTACTCCAGGATGTGCCGCGTGGCGGCGAGCAGCGCGGGCACGTCCAGGTCGCCGATGCGCCAGCCCGTGTAGTGCGGCAGGACGTCGGAGAGCCGCCCGGAGCGGTTCCAGTCGGCGGGCCCCGCCATCCCGTGGTGGTGCGTCGGCGGGAACCGCACCTCCGCCACCCAGTTGAGCAGCGTCCTGCCCCGCTCCAGGGCCCGCCGGGAGATCGGGTAGACGACGAGCTTCGCGGTGGCGTTGCTGCCCGCCACCGCGACGGTCCGCCCGCCGAGCACCGGGTGCCACTCGGCGATGCCGCGCCACATCCGGATGCCGTTCCACAGCGGCGGCCCCTCGCCGGGGTGCAGCACGGCCCGTACCGCCGAGTGCAGCCCGTCGGCCCCGACCAGGGCGCGGACCCGCACGCCGTACTCCCGGGCGCGCGCCATGTCCCGCAGGATCACCCGGAGTCTGCCGCCCTCGTGCTCGGCGAGCCGGACGAAGGCGGTGCCGGTGCGGACCGCGTGGTCGCCGAGCCGCTCGCGGACCGCGTCGAGGAGGAGCAGCTGGAGGGCGCCGCGGTGGATGGAGTACTGGGGCCAGCGGTAGCCGAGGGCGAGGCCGCGCGGTTCGGCCCAGATGCGGTTGCCGTGCCGGTCGAAGTGGACCATCACGTCGGGCGCGACGGCGGTCGCCGCGAGCTGGTCGCCGAGCCCGAGCTCGGTCAGCTCCCGCACGGCGTGCGGCAGGAGGTTGATGCCCACGCCGACGGGCCGCAGCTGGTCGGTGGCGTCCACCACGCGGGTCTCGATGCCCGCCGCGTGCAGGCTGAGCGCGGCGGTGAGCCCGCCGATGCCCGCGCCCGCCACGAGTACGTCGGTCATGGCCGTCGGGCGGCGCGGCCGGTGGCGGCCGGTCTCTCGGTCCCCAGCATCTTCCGTGTCCCCCTGTGCTTCCTGACCGCCCTTGTGGCCGTGGTCTGCGGCCTGCCGGGACCGGTGCGGACGCGCGGAGCGTAGCCGCACCGCAGCGGGAGAACAATGGCCCGGGCGGCCATCCGGAGGGGCATGGAAGGATGGCCGGAAACACCACAAGTCGCACCCACGAAGACGCGACACGTCGTACGAGGAGATGACCGCGTGCCCGGCACCAATCTGACCCGCGAAGAGGCGCAGCAGCGGGCGAAGCTGCTCACCGTTGACTCGTACGAGGTCGATCTCGACCTCTCCGGCGCGCAGGAAGGAGGCACCTACCGGTCCGTGACCACGGTGCGCTTCGACTCCGCGGAGGCGGGCGCCGAGACCTTCATCGACCTGGTGGCCCCCGCGGTCCACGAGGTCGTCCTGAACGGCCACGCGCTGGACGTGGCCGCGGTGTTCCGCGACTCGCGCATCGCGCTGCGGCACCTGCGCGAGGGTCGCAACGAGCTGAAGGTCGTCGCCGACTGCGACTACACCAACACCGGTGAGGGACTGCACCGCTTCGTCGACCCGGTCGACCAACAGGCGTACCTGTACACGCAGTTCGAGGTCCCGGACGCGCGCCGAGTCTTCGCGTCCTTCGAGCAGCCGGACCTGAAGGCGACCTTCCAGTTCACGGTGAAGGCGCCGAGCGGCTGGACGGTGATCTCCAACTCGCCGACCCCCGAACCGAAGGACGACGTCTGGCACTTCGAGCCGACGCCCCGCATGTCCACGTACGTCACGGCCCTGATCGTCGGCCCGTACCACGCGGTCCACTCGACGTACGAGGGTCCCGGCGGCCAGTCCGTGCCGCTCGGCATCTACTGCCGTCCCTCGCTCGCCGAGTTCCTCGACGCGGACGCGATCTTCGAGGTGACGCGGCAGGGCTTCGACTGGTTCCAGGAGAAGTTCGACTACGCGTACCCGTTCGCCAAGTACGACCAGCTCTTCGTCCCGGAGTTCAACGCGGGCGCGATGGAGAACGCGGGCGCGGTGACCATCCGCGACCAGTACGTGTTCCGTTCGAAGGTGACCGACGCGGCCTACGAGGTGCGGGCCGCGACGATCCTGCACGAGCTGGCCCACATGTGGTTCGGCGACCTGGTCACCATGGAGTGGTGGAACGACCTGTGGCTGAACGAGTCGTTCGCCACCTACGCCGAGGCCGCCTGCCAGGCGTACGCGCCGGACTCGAAGTGGCCGCACTCCTGGACGACGTTCGCCAACTCCATGAAGACGTGGGCGTACCGCCAGGACCAGCTGCCGTCCACGCACCCGATCATGGCGGACATCCGTGACCTGGACGACGTCCTGGTCAACTTCGACGGCATCACGTACGCGAAGGGGGCGAGCGTGCTGAAGCAGCTCGTCGCGTACGTCGGCGAGGACGAGTTCTTCCGGGGCGTGCAGGCGTACTTCAAGCGGCACGCGTTCGGCAACACGCGCCTGTCCGACCTGCTGGGCGCGCTGGAGGAGACCAGCGGCCGGGACCTGAAGACCTGGTCGAAGAAGTGGCTGGAGACCGCGGGCATCAACATCCTGCGGCCGGTGGTCGACGTCGACACTTCGGGGGTCATCACCTCCTTCGCCGTCAAGCAGGAGGCCCCCGCGCTCCCCGAGGGCGCGAAGGGCGAGCCCACGCTCCGTCCGCACCGGATCGCGATCGGCCTCTACGACCTGGACGACGCGTCCGGCAAGCTGGTCCGCACGGACCGCGTGGAACTGGACGTCGACGGCGAACTGACCGCCGTGGACGAGCTGGTGGGCAAGGCCCGCCCGGCGGTCATCCTCCTGAACGACGACGACCTCTCCTACGCGAAGGTCCGCCTGGACAGCGAGTCCCTCGCCTTCGTCACCGACCACATCGGTGACTTCGAGGCGTCGCTGCCGCGGGCGCTGTGCTGGGCGTCGGCGTGGGACACGACGCGCGACGCGGAGCTCCCGACGCACGAGTACCTCTCCCTGGTCCTCTCCGGCATCGGCAAGGAGTCCGACATCGGCGTCGTGCAGTCGCTGCACCGCCAGGTGAAGCTGGCCCTCGACCTGTACGCGGCCCCGGCGCGCCGGGACGCGGCGCTGGCCCGCTGGACCGAGGCAACGCTGGAGCACCTGCGGGCGGCCGAGCCCGGCAGCGACCACCAGCTGGCGTGGGCCCGCGCCTTCGCCGCGACGGCACGCACGGACGCGGACCTCGCGCTCCTCGAGCGCCTGCTCGACGGCTCGGAGTCGATCGACGGGCTGGCCGTGGACACCGAGCTGCGCTGGGCGTTCGTGGCGCGGCTCGCGGCGACCGGGCGGCTCGACGAGGCGGGCATCGAGGCGGAGCTGGAGCGGGACAGGACGGCGGCCGGCGAGCGGCACGCCGCCTCCGCCCGGGCGGCGCTGCCGACCGCCGAGGCGAAGGCGGCGGCCTGGGCTTCGGTCGTCGAGTCCGACACGCTGCCCAACGCCATCCAGGAGGCGGTGATCAGCGGCTTCGTCCAGACCGACCAGCGCGAACTCCTCGCTCCGTACACGGAGAAGTTCTTCGCCACGGTGAAGGACGCGTGGGACTCCCGCTCCCACGAGATGGCCCAGCAGATCGCCATCGGGCTCTATCCGTCGCTCCAGGTCTCTCAGGAGACGCTGAATGCGACGGATGCGTGGCTTGCCGCGGCGGAGCCGTCGGCCGCGTTGCGCCGTCTCATCACGGAGTCCCGCGCCGGAATCGACCGCGCCCTCCGAGCCCGCGCCGCAGACGCATAACCTCCCCCGGCCTGCCCGCCCCCACCGGGGGCCGGGCAGGCCCCTCCCCCTGCGGCCCGCACATGGCTGGTCGCGCAGTTCCCCGCGCCCCTGGGGGTACCCCCGCCGTCCCCCACCCACCGGCCGCATGTGGTTGCGCGCGCAGTTCCCCGCGCCCCTGGACTGCCTGCCGGCAGCCAAGGGGCGGGGGAGCCCCTCAATGCCGCAGCGAAAAAACGAGACCAGCCACTTCAGGGGCGCGGGGAACTGCGCGACCGGCCACAAACAACCGCCGGCGAAAAGACAGAGGCCAGCCACCCCAGGGGCGCGGGGAACTGCGCGAGCAACCACACACAACCGGCAGCCGAAAAACGACAGCAGCCGCCCCAGGGGCGCGGGGAACTGCGCGCCCAGCCACACACAACCGGCAGCCGAAGAACGACAGCAGCCACCCCAGGGGCGCGGGGAACTGCGCGGGGGGCCACACACCACCCGCAGGCAAGCCGGGTCAGTGAGGGGCAGAGGATCGCGTGGGGACTGCCGCCCGGAGGGTGGCGAGGACGCGGGCCACCGCCGTGCCCCCAGCCGCCCCCCTCCGCACCGCAGCAACAACATGCCGAGTGGGATGATCGTCAGAGAGCGCGCGCATGGTCACACCGGCGCGACTCGCCGCAGCCATACGAGGCACAAGCGCCACCCCCATCCCCGCCTCCACCATCGCCAGGATCGCCGTCCACCCGGACGCCGAGTGCGCCTGCTCCGGAGTGAAGCCCGCCCCCTCGCACGCCGCCCGGGTGATCTCCGACCAGGGCCCGCTCCCGCCGAAGATCCACGGTTCGGCGGCGAGGTCGGCGAGGCGCAGCCCCTCCGCCGACGCCAGCCGGTGGTCGCCGGGCAGCGCCACGTCCAGCGGGTCGGCGAGCAGGGACTCCCGGGTGAACCGTGTGTCCGCGTCGGTCTCCGCGGGCGCCTGGACGGCCAGGGACAGGGCGATGTCGACCTCACCGGCCGCGAGGAGTTCGTACGCCTGGGCCGCCTCGGTCTCCCGTACCCGTACGGAGATGCCGGGCGCCGCCTCCCGCAGCGCCCGCACCGCGGGCACGACCAGCGCGGGCACGGCCGTCGAGAACGCGCCGACCCGCACCTCCCCCGCCTCCCCCTGTGCATAAGCCGTCAACTCCGCGTCGGCCCGCTCCAGTTGGGCGAACACCGCCTCCGCGTGCCGCAGCACGAGATGTGCGGCGTCGGTGAGGCGGACCCGCCGCCCGTGCGCTTCCAGGAGCGGTACGCCGAGCTGCTTGGCGAGGTTGGACAGCTGCTGCGAGACCGCAGAAGGCGTCATCCGCAGCGTCTGCGCCGTCGCCGTGACGGTCCCCCGCTCACTCAACGTGCGCAGGATCTGCAGCTTCTTGATGTCCCACTCGCTCATGAGCCCAACGTACCGACTGGTCAGGAGCATCACTTCGTGCGGGCCGCGCCGAGCACGACCCCGCCCAGGATCAGCCCCATGCACAGCACCTGCAGCCACCCCATCGCCTCGCCGAGGACCGCGAAGGAGAGCAGGGCGACGCAGACCGGCTGGAGGTAGTAGACGACCCCGGCGCGGGCGGCGCCGATGATCGAGATCGCCTTGTTCCAGGCGAAGAAGGCGACCGCCGACGACACCACGCCGACGTAGAGGAGCGGGGAGACCGTGCCGACGGTGGGCTCGAAACCGCCCTGCACCGCGTAGCTGACCAGGAACACCGGCAGCAGCATCAGCGCGCCGAGCACGAACGTCGAGAAGAGGAAGGGGAGTCCGTCGATCTCGGCGGGCTTGCGCTTGAGCAGCGCGCTGTACGAGCCGAAGGAGAGCGCGGCCGCGATGATCCAGAGGTCACCGACCGCGAAGTCCATGGCGAGCGAGCCCTTGCTGACCAGGAGCAGGACGCCGGCGCAGGCGACGAGCATGCCGGTGACGCGGCGCGCGCCGAGCCGGGCGCCGCCGAGCCGTTCGTAGCCGGCCATCAGGACGGGCGACGCCGCCATGATCATGCCCATGTTGCCCGCGGTGGTCGTCATCCCCGCCTGGTTCACGAGGGTGTTGTAGACGGTGACGCCCAACAGGGAAGCGACGAGCAGGAACTTGAGGTGCTCACGGAGCACTTTCCGCTGCCGCCAGGTCCGGCGCGCCGCGAACGGCGCGACCGCCGCGATGGCGATGATCCAGCGCCAGAACGCGTGCTGAACGGGCGGCACGCTGTCGTGCAGGGCCCGGGAGGTGACGAAGCTGCCCGACCAGACGACCGTGGCGAGGGCCGCGAGGGCGAGGCCGACGCCGATGGGGCGCGCGGCCGCCTTCGCGGCGGCCGACGCGGTGTGAGCGGGGGTCCGGTCCAGGACTGCCACGGGGTATCCCTTGCCTCTCTCCCCGCGGTGGCGGGGTGTGTGGGGTGTCTCGGTGCGGTGCGGGACCACCGTGACACCCTCACACCCATCAGGTCCATCGAATCTTTTCGCCGATTCTTTGAAGGGGAACTGAAGGGTTCCGTGGGGGGCTGTCCGGGCTACGCCGCGCCCCACTCCTCCAGCGCCGCCGCCACCTCCCCCGCCCCCGCGTCGTCCGCCGCCCACGCCACGTATCCGTCGGGGCGGACCAGGACCGTCGTGCGGCGGCCGCTCGACCAGTGGGCGGGCACGGCACGCCCCGTCCCGCACTCCTTCTCGCCCTCCGGTGTGATGAGGACGAACTCGCCCGCGCGCAGGGCCTCGTAGAGCCGCCCCTCCTTGAGTGCGATGTCGGGGACCCGCCGTCCGACGAGCCGGTGGGCGCCCTTCGGGGACCGGTACGCGATCCCGACGCCCGTGACCCGGCCCGTCGCCTTGGCGCGCACCGCGGGCACACGGTCGACGAAGGCGGTGAGGGCGGTGCGGGCCGCGCGCGTCCACGGGTGCTTGGCCATCGCGAGCCTGACGATCCCGCCACTGCTGCGGAGCGCCGCCCTGCCGACCGGGTACCGCTCGGATTCGTAGGTGTCCAGAAGGCCGTGCGGGGCGCGGCCGTGGACCGCGGCGGCCAGTTTCCAGCTCAGGTTCGCGGCGTCCTGGAGTCCGGTGTTCATGCCCTGGCCGCCGGCCGGTGAGTGGACGTGCGCGGCGTCCCCGGCGAGGAAGACGCGGCCCACCCGGTAGGCGGGCGCCTGCCGTTCGTCGCTGTGGAAGCGGGACATCCAGCGGGCGTCGTGCATCCCGAAGTCGCGGCCGAGCGCCTGCCGGACGATTCCCTTGACCTCGTCGAGGTCCAGGGGCTCGTCGTCGGGGACATCGCGCGAGCGGTTCCAGCCGATGACCCGGTAATAGCCGTCGGCGAAAGGCGCGATGAAGGCGAAGACGTCACCGGCGGCGTCTGCGGTGAGCAGCGTCTGCGGCTTCTCGGCGAGTTTGACGTCGGCGAGGACGAGCGAGCGGATGACGGACCTGCCGGGGAAGGGCAGTCCGACCGACTCGCGCACGGCGCTGCGCAGGCCGTCGGCGCCGACGGCGTAGGCGGCGCGCAGCGTGCCCGGCTCGCCGCCGGGGCCACGGACCCGGAGCGTCACACCGTCCGCGTCCTGGACGAGTCCGGTCACCTCGGTCTCGTACGCGAAGCGCACCCCGGCGTCGGCCGCGCGCCGCTCCAGGACGCGCTCGACCTCATACTGCGGGAGGACGAGGAGGTGCCGGAAGCGGGACGGCAGCCGCGAGAAGTCCAGCGAGAGGCGGCCGAAAAGGCGGAGCCTGTCGAGCGGCTCCCCCTCGGCCTCCAGCTCGTCGGCGAGGCCCCGCGCGTCCAGCTGCTCCAGGGTGCGGGCGTGCAGGACCATCGCGCGGGAGAGGTTGCTGATGCCGGGCGCCCGCTTCTCCACCAGGGTGACGGGGACGCCCGCGGCGGCGAGGTCCCCGGCGAGCAGCAGCCCGGTGGGACCGGCGCCGACCACCACGACGGGGCTGCTGCCGGTGCCGGTGCCTTCGGTGGGATTTGCGTTCTTCTTCGTGTCGCCGGTCGTGCCGTTCATGGCCGCCTCCTGATGCCACACGTGCGGGTCAACGCTCGTTGGTCAACACTTGTGGGTCAACGCTCGTTGGCCAACGTACGACCGCGCCCATGGACTGTCAACGGCTGTTGGCCTACGTTTGTTGGCATGACCGAAACGACCCCTGCCCGCCGCTCCGACACGACTCGGGCCGGCATCCTCGCCGCGGCCCGCGAACGCTTCGCCGCGGACGGGTACGAGCGTGCGACGATCCGCGCCATCGCCAAGGACGCCCGCATCGACCCCTCGATGGTGATGCGCTACTACGGCAACAAGGAGGGGCTCTTCGCCGCCGCCACCTCGGTCGACCTGCGGCTGCCGGACTTCGCCGAGGTGCCGGGAGCGGACGTGGGGCGGGTCCTGGTGACGCACTTCCTCGATGTGTGGGAGGGCGACGAGGTGCTCACCGCGCTGCTCCGGGTGGGCATCACCAATGAGGCGGGGGCGGAGCGCATGCGGGAGATCTTCGCGGCACAGCTGCTGCCGGTCGCGCGCGAGGTCTGTCCGGACCCGGCCGAGGCGCCGACGCGGGCGGCGCTCTGTGCCGCGCAGGTGCTGGGTCTCGCCCTGACGCGGTACGTCCTGCGGTTCCCGCCGTCGGCGGCGCTGACGCGGGAGGAGATCACGGACTGGCTGGCGCCGACGCTCCAGCGCTATCTGACGGCCGAACGCCCGTGAGCACGCCGAGGGCGCCTTCCGGCGACGTCTGCGGTACGTCGTCGGAAGGCGCCCTCGGCGCGGAAAGCCCGGAGGCTGCGGTTCAGCCCTGCTTCTGCTGCTTGCGGGACTTGTCGCCGACCATCACGAGGCCCGCGATCACCAGGAACAGCACGATGGGCGCGGCGACGTACAGGCCGAGCGTGTCGATGACGCTCAGGCCGGGGCCCGGGTCGTCACCGTCGTCACGCACGGCCGCGAGGGCGGGGGACGACATGAGCAGCATCATCAGCGTCGTGCCGGAGGCCAGGGCGCCGGCGCGCAGTGCGTTCTTCTTGTCCACGGTGCCAACGTAGCGAACTCCTAAACGGGGTGCGCGCCCGGGGGTGCCGTACGGGCGCCCCGGCCCTCCGCCGAACCGTCGCGGAACACCGCCATGAGGGCGTGCAGCCGCGGCGACGCGGCGAGTTCCTCCAGGGTGACGGGGTGTCCGCCGGCGTCGGCCACGGGCAGGCGCCAGTTGGGGTACTGGTCCCAGGTGCCGGGCAGGTTCTGCGGCCTGCGGTCGCCGACCGCGTCCGGGAGCCAGACGCCGATCATGCGGGCCGGGGTGGCCAGCAGGAAGCGGTGCACGGCGCGGATCTCGTCCTCCTCGCAGCCGATGCCGCCGGGCAGCATGCCGAGCCGGCAGAGCAGCCCGAGCCATTCGCGCACGTCCGCGGCGGCCTCGGCCCGCTCCTGCGCCAGCGGCCTGGTCAGCAGGCCCAGGTCGTGGCGGAGCCGGACGTGTTCGCCGGTGAGGCGGGCGGCGGTCGGGGGCAGGTCGTGCGTGGTGGCGGTGGCCACGCAGTCGGCGCGCCAGGCGTCGGCGGGCAGCGGGCGGCCCGTGCCCTGCCAGTCCCGCTCGAACCAGAGCACCGAGGTGCCGAGCACGCCGTGCTCGCGCAGGGTCTCGCGGACGCCCGGCTCGACCGTCCCGAGGTCCTCGCCGATGACGAGGGCGTCCGCGCGGTGTGCCTCCAGGGCGAGGACGGCGAGCATCGCCTCGGCGTCGTACCGCACGTACGTCCCCTCGGTGGGCTCGCGGCCCTCCGGGACCCACCAGAGCCGGAACAGGCCCATGACGTGGTCGATGCGGAGCGCGCCCGCGTTCCGGAGCAGGCCGCGCAGGAGGGCGCGGTAGGGGGCGTAGCCGGACTCGGCGAGGCGGTCCGGGCGCCAGGGCGGCAGGCCCCAGTCCTGGCCGCGCGCGTTGAAGGCGTCCGGCGGGGCGCCGACCGACATGCGCGGGGCGAAGTGCCGCTGCTGCGCCCAGGCGTCGGCACCGCCCGGATGCACGCCGACCGCGAGGTCGTGCACCAGGCCGATGTCCATGCCCGCCTCGCGGGCGGCGCGCTGGGCGGCGGCCAGCTGGGTGTCGGTGAGCCAGGCGAGGCGGCAGTGGAAGTCGACGCGGTCCATCGCCTCGCGGCGGGCGCGGGCCGTGCCGGGCGAGTCCGGGTCGCGCAGGGCGGCGGGCCAGGAGTGCCAGTCGGGGCCGTGGATCTCGGCGAGGGCCGACCAGGTGGCGTGGTCCTCCAGGGCGGGGCCCTGTTCGGCGAGGAAGGCGTTGTACTCGGCGCGGCGGCCGGGGCCTAGGGGGACGTCGTGGAGCAGTTCGAGCGCCTCGCGCTTGAGGGCCCAGACCGCGTCACGGTCGATCAACTCGTCCTGTTCCAGGACCCCTTCGCGCAGCCGGGCCGCCCGCCGGCACAGCTCTTCGGCCCGCTCGCGCGCCGCGCCCCGCAGATACGCGAACTCCGGGACCGCCTCGACGCGCAGGTGCACGGGGTCGGGAAAGCGGCGCGAGGAGGGCCGGTACGGGGAGGGATCGCTCCCATGCCCCTCCGGGGCGGCGGGCACGGCCGCGTGCAGCGGGTTGACCTGGACGAAGCCCGCACCCAGGACGCGGCCGGACCACGCGGCGAGATCGGCGAGGTCGCTCAGGTCCCCCATGCCCCAGGAGTGCCGGGACAGCAGGGAGTAGAGCTGGACCAGCAGCCCGTGCGCGCGCCGCTCCGGGGTCCTGATCCGGCGGGGCGCGGCGATGAGGTGGGCCTCGGCGTCACTGCGGCCGGGGCACCGCACGCGGAGCCGGTGGACCCCGGGCGGCAGGGGCTCGGGGAGCCGCGCGGCACCGTCCGGCGCGCCTGGGCCGTCCGGCACGGTCCACTCGGCCGTTCCGCCCTCCTCCAGGTCCACCCGCACCCGTGACCCCGCGGGCAGTTCCGCGAGGGACGGGGGCAGGGGGGCGTCCGTCCAGAGCACCACGGTCGGCGGGAGCAGGCGTGCGGACAGTTCCGTCTCGCGTGCGGCCAGCGCGGCCCCGGCGGCTTCCGGAGTGCTCGCGTCCACACCCAGGGCGGCCAGGGCGGCGATCACCGCGGCGTCGGAGGCCGGGACGGTGTGCCCCGGGGACGGAGAGTAGGAGGTGGCCACGCCGTACGAAGCGGCCAGCCGCGCAAGAGGCATCAGACCGCCATGGTGTCCAGGCCCGAGGCCATACCGGTGGAGGTGGGCTCGCTGGTCAGCGGCGCGGCGTCGGCGAGGGGCGGCTCGCTGGTCAGCGGCGCGGCGTCGGCGAGCGGGGGCTCACTGGTGAGGGGCGGCTCGCCGCAGCCGCAGGAGAACGAGCCGTCGAGGCCCGAGTCGGGGTGGGAGACCTGTTTGGAGAGCGCGGAGAGCAGAAGGTTGGCGGAAGCGGCCACGTGGGAGCTCCTTTTCAGGGGGCAGGTCTCGGCAGCCCTACCCAGTGCGCGGACGCGCAGACGTATACGTTGCCACAACGTGACCCTGGTCACATCCACTTCCCCGTACGGAAGTTGTCTTCCGCAGCCCGTCCCGCCCCGGAAGAACGGGCTCCGCCCCGTCCGCCGCCGGGAAGATGTCCACCGTCGTCACCCCCTAGCCCCCCGTTCCGGAAATTCGGGCAGGTTCCGCGAAGAATCCCCCGGCCGGTACCGCCTCCCGTTGACACCTCAGCCGCCTCAGTGGTGGGCTCACTGCCACATGTGACGCAAGGGACCGCAAGGACCCCGAGGGACGAGAACAGGGGCGAGGGCCGTGCAGTTGCGGCGCAGGAAGGGTGCGGCCGCCATCGCGGTCGCCGTGATCGCGGGCACGCTCGGCGGCGCGCACGGCGCCCTCGCGGCCCCGGGAGCGCCCGGCCGGCCCGGCGTTCCCGCCACGTCCCCCGACGGCGGCGGCAAGGACGGCCGCGGGGCCGCCGTCTCCGACCTGCCGTCCGTCTGGCCGCGCCCCCAGTCGATGAGCGCGGCGGGAAGCGCCGTCACCGTCGGCGACGACGTCGTGCTGGTCACGGCCGACGGCAGGACACCCCAGGGGAAGCCGGACGGCGCCGATGCCGACCCGTACGCCCTGGAAGCCCTCCGCGCCGTCCTGCGCGACGCGGGCGCCCGCCGGATCACCGAGGTGCGGGACGGCGACCCGCTGCCCGCGGGCGGCACCCTCGTCGTCCGCGCCGGCGGGACCGGCGCCGACCGGGCGCTGCGCTCCCTCGGCGCCCGCGAGCACGGCGACCTGCCGGCGGGCGGCTACCGGCTGGCCGTCGGCCGCGTCGGCGGACGCGACACCGTCGCCCTCGCGGGAGCCGGTGCGGACGGCCTCTTCCACGGCGTACAGACCCTGCGGCAGATCGTCGGCGGCGCGCAGGGCACCCGCCTCGTCCCCGGCGTCCAGATCCGGGACTGGCCCGGCACGGCCGTGCGCGGCATGGCCGAGGGGTTCTACGGCACCCCCTGGACCCGCGAGCAGCGGCTCGCCCAGCTCGACTTCATGGGGCGCACCAAGCAGAACCGGTACCTCTACGCCCCCGGCGACGACCTCTACCGCCAGGCCCGCTGGCGCGAGCCCTACCCGGCGGACCAGCGGGCCGACTTCCGCGCCCTCGCGCGGCGGGCCAAGGCCAACCACGTCACGCTCGCCTGGGCCGTCTCCCCCGGCCAGGCCATGTGCCTGTCGTCCGAGCGGGACGTCAAGGACCTCACCCGCAAGATCGACGCCATGTGGGCGCTCGGCGTGCGCGCCTTCCAGCTCCAGTTCCAGAACGTCAGCTACAGCGAGTGGCACTGCGAGCAGGACGCCGAGACCTTCGGGTCGGGGCCGGAGGCCGCCGCGAAGGCGCAGGCACGGGTCGCGAACGCGGTCGCCGCGCACCTCGCCGCCCGCCACCCGGGCGCGCACCCGCTCTCCCTGATGCCGACCGAGTACTTCCAGAAGGGGACGACCGAGTACCGCGCGGCCCTGTCCCGCGCGCTGGACCACCGCGTCGAGGTGGCCTGGACCGGCGTCGGCGTCGTCCCGCGGACCATCACCGGGCGCGAACTGGCGGGCGCCCGCGAGGCGTTCGGCGCGCACCCGCTGGTCACGATGGACAACTACCCCGTCAACGACTTCGCGCAGGACCGCATCTTCCTCGGCCCCTACACCGGCCGCCAACCCGCCGTCGCCACCGGCTCGGCCGCCCTCCTCGGCAACGCCATGGAGCAGCCGGCCGCCTCCCGCATCCCCCTCTTCACGGCCGCCGACTACGCCTGGAACCCGCGCGCCTACCGCCCCCACGAGTCCTGGCTCGCCGCCATCGACGACCTCGCGGGCGGCGATCCGAAGGCGCGGGGCGCGCTGCGGGCCCTCGCGGGCAACGACGCCTCTTCCGTGCTCGGCGCCGACGAATCGGCGTACCTGCGGCCGCTCATGAGCGAGCTGTGGCGCGCCCGTACGACGAAGGACCGGGCGCGGAACGCGCGCGCCGCCGAGCGCCTGCGCGCCGCCTTCACCGTGATGCGGGAGGCGCCCGAGCGCCTCGCCGACAGCGCGCTCGACGACGAGGTGCGCCCCTGGATCGAGCAGCTTGCGCGCTACGGCGAGGCCGGCGAGACCGCGGTCGACCTCCTGACCGCCCAGTCCGCCGGCGACGGCGCGGCGGCCTGGCACGGTGCGCGCACCCTGGCGAAGCTCAGGAAGGAGCTCGGGCACAGCGGCGTCACCGTCGGCAAGGGCGTCCTCGACCCGTTCCTCGCGCGCGTGCAGAAGGCGTACGCGGCGTGGGCGGGGACCGACGGGAAGCGGGCCTCGGACGGCGCGACGGCGCGGTTCGGCCGCGACCGGGCGCTCGCCGCGGTGACGGCGCTGACCGACCCCGGCACGCGGGGCGCCGTCGAGGCGCACGTCCCGGGGAAGGGCTGGCAGCGGATCGGCGCTCTCTCGGAGAAGGGCTTCACCGAGCTCGACCTCACGAAGGGAGAGCCGGTGCGCGCCGACGCGGTCCGGGTGGCGCCCGCCGTCGGCACCGTCCGCCACCTCGTCCCCTGGTTCGCCGACACCCCCGCCGCCCGCCTGTCGCTGTCCCGCACCGAGGCCGACGCGGAGATCGGCGGCGGCCCGCTGCGGATCTCCGCGAAGCTGCTCCCGCTGCGCCCCGGTGACGTCGGCGGACGGCTCCGGGCGAAGGCCCCCGAGGGCATCGAGGTGCGGGTTCCGGAGAGGTCCACGCTGCCGCGCGGCACGGAGGTCGCCGTGCCGGTCGACATCACCGTGCCGGCGGGCATGCGCGCGGGGACGTACGAGATTCCGCTCACCTTCGGCGGCGAGACCCGCACGGTCTCGGTCCGCGCCTTCCCCCGCACCGCAGGGCCCGACCTGGCGCGCGGCGCGAAGGCGTCGTCGTCGGGCGACGAGACGAAGGACTTCCCCGCGTCGGGCGCCGTCGACGGCGACTCGGAGACCCGCTGGTCGTCGCCGGCCGAGGACGGCGCGTGGTGGCAGGTGGAGCTCGCGGAGCCGGTCAGGCTCGGCCAGGTGGTGCTGCGCTGGCAGGACGCGTACGCGAAGGGATACCGCGTGCAGACGTCCGCCGACGGCCGGACCTGGCGCACGGCGGCCACCGTCCGGGACGGCAGGGGCGGCCGCGAGGCGGTCCGCATGGACGCGCGTGACACCCGCTACATCCGCGTGCAGGGCAACGAGCGGGCCACCCGCTTCGGCTACTCGCTCTGGTCCGTGGAGGCGTACGCGGTCGCCGAGGATTAGCGGCGACCGCGTACGGCCCGAGTGTGTTCGCACACACGTACAACAAAGGCCCGGATCGACTGCTAGGCGGAAATGCCGTCGATCCGAGCCATCGCGTCGTCCGCGCCGAACGGCTGCAAGTACGGCAGCCAGCGCGGATCCCTATGTCCGGTCCCGATGATGCGCCACGCGAGACCCGACGGCGGCGCGGGTTTGTGCCGCAGCCGCCAGCCGAGCTCCATGAGATGCCGGTCGGCCTTGACGTGGTTGCAGCGGCGGCAGGAAGCCACCACGTTGTCCCAGGCGTGCTGGCCGCCTCGGCTCTTGGGAATGACGTGGTCGACGCTGGTTGCGACGCCACCGCAGTACATGCACCGGCCGCCGTCGCGGGCGAAGAGCGCCCGTCTGGTCAGCGGAACGGGCCCCCTGTAAGGGACCCGGACGAACCGCTTGAGGCGGACCACGCTGGGTGCGGGGACGGTGCGCGTCGCGCTGTGCATGAAGGCGCCGGATTCCTCGAGGCAGAGAGCCTTGTTCTCCAGGACGAGGACGAGCGCGCGGCGGAGCGGTACGACGCCGAGGGGCTCGTACGACGCGTTGAGGACCAGGACATGCGGCACGGATGCCTCCTTGTACGCCGGCGGCGCGTGGCTCGCGCCGGGACGATCTGCAAGCCAGTCTCCCCTCATGCCTGGTCGTAGCGCCAGCATGTACTCGTAACGGCCTTGAAGTGTTTTCGACCACAGCGGCCGCGGCGGCCGTCTCTCTCTTCTTCTCCCTGGTTCTTCCCGAGTGAGCACCGTCTCTCCCTCGAACATGACAACGATCCACACACGATGCCCCGTTAGTGTGGTGAATCTGCCCGGCTCCCCCCACTCCGCCGGTTCCGCTTCGATGGCGGTTCTTCGTTCGCCGGGCAGGCCGCGATACCTGGAGGTACCTGCCGTGTTCTTGTCCGTCCTGTCGGCAGCCGGAACGGACCCGGACGACACGCCACAGACCAAGCCGCCCACGCTCGAGGACGCCCAGGAGAGCGCCACGAACGCGGCCAGCTGGGTCGAGCAGAACTGGTCCACGTGGCTCGGTATCGGCCTGCGCATCGTGCTGATCGTCACGATCGCCGTCGTCCTGCGCGTCCTGGTGCGCCGCGCCATCACCAAGCTGATAGACCGCATGAACCGCACGGCGCAGGCCGTGGACGGCACGGCGCTCGGCGGCCTCCTGGTGAACGTGGAGCGCCGCCGCCAGCGCTCGCAGGCGATCGGCTCGGTCCTGCGCTCGGTCGCCTCGTTCCTGATCCTCGGCACGGCCGGGCTGATGGTCCTGAGCGCGTTCGAGATCAACCTGGCCCCGCTGCTGGCCTCCGCGGGTGTGGCGGGCGTCGCGATCGGCTTCGGTGCGCGCAACCTCGTGACGGACTTCCTCTCCGGCGTCTTCATGATCCTCGAGGACCAGTACGGCGTGGGCGACTCGATCGACGCAGGCGTGGCCTCCGGCGAGGTCATAGAGGTCGGCCTGCGCGTCACGAAGCTGCGCGGCGACAACGGCGAGATCTGGTACGTCCGCAACGGCGAGGTCAAGCGCATCGGCAACCTCTCCCAGGGCTGGTCCACGGCGGGCGTCGACGTCACCGTCCGCCCGGACGAGGACCTGGACAAGGTGAAGGCGACGCTGGCGGAGGTCGGCGAGGCCATGGCCAAGGACGAGCCGTGGAACGAGAAGCTGTGGGGGCCCGTGGAGATCCTCGGCCTGGACAGCGTCCTTCTCGACTCGATGGTGATTCGCGTCTCGGCGAAGACGATGCCCGGGCAGTCCTTGGGTGTCGAGCGTGAGCTGCGCTGGCGTATCAAACGGGCGTTCGATGAGGCGGGGATCCGTATCGTGGGCGGTCTGCCGCTGGCAGTCCAGGAGGACCCCTCGGACCCCTCCGCCTCCATGGCGGCCCCCTCCGCCTACGCCTCCGCCACGTCTCCTCAGTCCCTGGCGGCTTCCCCGATACCCCCGGCTCCGCCGAATCTGTCGAAGTAGCGCGGCGCGGCTTCGGTGGGCCCGTGCCTTGGATGGTGACCGGGGCCGCCCGGACTTTCCGGAGTGTGGCGGTTCCGGGCCGGGAGTAAAGGGCGCTCCCTGCGGTCGCGTCGGCTACGCCGATTCCGCTCCGCTCCACCCTTGACTCCCGCCCCTCCACCGCACGTTGACTTTGACCCGGACGGCCAGGGGTGGGGCCGA